>SCEJ01000354.1 GCA_004102785.1 Muribaculaceae bacterium Isolate-013 (NCI) | reverse complement strand
AAACCCGTGGCAACACTGACATGGGATGCATAATCACGCCTATATGTTCTGAAACATGGCCATTATGCTCTCGTTTTAATCTATTTTGACGGAAAGATGCCAAATACGTTTTAGAGGAAAGATAGCTCAAATTACCGTAACGGCAAGATTCCGGCTGATGTTTTTTATGGATTCTCGGCTGATTTGTATTTTAATGCATAAAACAGCCACGGCTCTTTCATTTAAGATAAAAATAAAGACATATTTACCCTTACCCAGATTGTTGAGAATCGGGTAAATTTTCATGATTGGATTTCAAGTAGTTATCTTTTTCTGAAAATCAGATTTATTTCA
>SCEJ01000353.1 GCA_004102785.1 Muribaculaceae bacterium Isolate-013 (NCI) | reverse complement strand
TCTACGGAGATAAACACGTCTTGTTCGCCACCGTAGAAGACATCCTCTCCAACGTTGGTAAACGATACATGATTAATTTCTGTAGACCTGCGGCTTAACATATCAATACATTAATTTATTTTTACGACATACTTATGCGTGAAAAAGCAAATGACCCTGCCATGATTTTGTCTCCTGTTATCAAGTGGCTTACAAAGTTACAACAAATCTCTGAGAGGTTGTCTAAATTTTATTGATTAGGATTTTTATGGCGGCGAAATCAATCATTTCTTCCGCTGATTCATTCAGTATCTCATAGTTCCGGGAGAGTCTGCGGCAAGAGTCAAGCCATGCGAAAGTC
>SCEJ01000352.1 GCA_004102785.1 Muribaculaceae bacterium Isolate-013 (NCI) | reverse complement strand
ATACGATAATCCCTGCTTTCGTTTGCGCGAGACAATGATGTATGGTTCACTGTGTTGCGAAAACCGAGGTGATATAGAATTTTTGAGTGAGCTTCCAAGCATAGACAAATGTCTCGAAGTGAGTCACGCCCTGTCAATTGACCAAAGAGCAGATGAAGGAGGTGGTTGTAGCTGGTGAGATTCTTTACATGCCAATCACCTTTATATTGCTTTCATTAGTGTCCACTAAAAAATCATAATAGACCTTTGAAATTATTGATATTCTGATTGTTACGGCTGATTTGCGGGCGCAACGATTTGAATTTATTTTTACAGTCTGAATCAGACTGTTATGAATAAAGACCCATACGTTTTTGCCCAATTAGTCAAA
>SCEJ01000351.1 GCA_004102785.1 Muribaculaceae bacterium Isolate-013 (NCI) | reverse complement strand
TGTCATAGAGAACAGGCATAATCCTAGAGTATTCCGAAAGATTAAGCATTCCGGAAAATACATGACTCTAACAAACTACGCTCGCGCTATTTGACCTTAAGTAAACAGCATTGGGTCGCGACCCTACGGCGCGATGACACATAGCGAAAGAGTGAATTGGCGGACTTGGCGGGAAGCAGGAATGTGGCAAGCGAGAGCAACCTACCATCCGTTTAATCCGCAGGCCACCTGGCCTCCGAAGTCAGCTACCAGCGCGTCAGCCATCCGTTAATCCGTTGAATCTGCGAGAGCTTCATATATAATCGAGAACTTCATATATAAAGCCTTACAGCATCCGTTTAATCCGCAGGCCACCTGGCCTCCGAAGTCAGCTACC
>SCEJ01000350.1 GCA_004102785.1 Muribaculaceae bacterium Isolate-013 (NCI) | reverse complement strand
GCTTGTCCTCTGGGATTAACAACACCAAACTGTACAAATAAATCAGGCGACCTTGAAAGGCCGCCCAATACTCTATGTCTTTTGCTTGGTTGAAAATCATAAAGTTCTTATCCCGAACTCGCGTTATTAAGTCCTAATGTCACTACTGTCCACTAAAAATGGACGGGGTTAAAAATTAAATAAATTCGGTTCACTCGAACCATAGAGAACTTTGACATCGTTGATATTCTTTTTGTCGAACAGGTCCCGTATACACGGCTTTTTCATTTAAGATAAAATAAAGCGTATACCTGCCCTTACCCGCTTCAGCCCGAAGCGGGTAATCTGTTATATCTGTATTTCAGTTGTTTATCTCTTCGTTAAAATCGTATTTTTTTCA
>SCEJ01000349.1 GCA_004102785.1 Muribaculaceae bacterium Isolate-013 (NCI) | reverse complement strand
TGTCGGAGCCACCTACACCACCCCTCTATGCGGAGGATACGGCAACGTCAATCCATTTGCCGGCATCGGTTATTCTTTCTGATACGACATAAACCACAACATGAAACGACAGGTGAGATTTTAACGGCTCACCTGTCGTTTTTATCAATAGGGGTTATCAATAATAATAAATCACACTAAGCGAAATCAATACTTATATTGACTTTACCGTCAAGACCTCGTTCCACTATATCAAACAATGTACGGAGTGTAATATTCTCACCATCAGTTTCAACTTTCGAAATGAAAGTTCGTTTTTTATTCCCTTTCTCAGCAAGTTGAGATTGTGTAAGATGCTGTGACTCTCTTGCCGCACGGATTTTCAAACCGATACGTAGCG
>SCEJ01000348.1 GCA_004102785.1 Muribaculaceae bacterium Isolate-013 (NCI) | reverse complement strand
TCATCCGTAGCCGACAGCTATCTCTCGCCGCTGACCTACCGCGGCTGGAGCGCCGCCTTCGCCTACGAGCGCATGCAGGCCATGAAATTCGATCCCGACAACTGGGTGATGCGTCTCGACACACGCATTGAGCTTGACCGCGGACGCAACGACGCGCGCAACGCCACCACATGGCGCATCGACGCCCTGTTCTCGTGGGGCATGATGCACCGCTGGCGCTTGACCCCGGCGCTGACACTTGCCGCCGGAGCCTCGACCGCACTCGATGCCGGATGCATCTACAATCCGCGCAACAGCAACAATCCGGCCTCCGCCAAACTCGCATGGACAGTCGGCGTCACAGGCTATGCGGCCTACAATCTCCGCATCGGCCGCCTCC
>SCEJ01000046.1 GCA_004102785.1 Muribaculaceae bacterium Isolate-013 (NCI) | reverse complement strand
GGTCAAGTGGCTTCATTTTAACGTAACTGTTTGATATTCACCTATAAAGTTACTAAAAATCTACCACTTGGCCAAATTTTTATCACACTTATTTCATTGAAAATCAGAGACTAAAGCTCATCTCCGTCCGCACTGCTCTCGCTATAAAATAACACATTTCTCGACAATGAGACCAAATCTTAAATGAAAGAGCCGTGGGTTTTCATGGAGTTCCATACTACAAACAAGTAGAAATTCAGACTATAAAAACAAAACGGAGCCATCCAATCTATTATCTATAACAGAAATAAAGAATGGCTCCGTAATGAATTATGCTACTCCGGGGAATCAGCGGCTGCGGCCGAAGAAGCGGAGGAGGTAGATGAAGAGGTTGATGAAGTCGAGGTAGAGGGAGAGGGCGCCCCATGTGGCGATGTTCTGCGAGGCGATGCCGGGGTTGGCGGCTGCGAGCTGCTTGATTTTCTGGGTATCCCATGCGGTGAGGCCGATGAAGATGAGCACACCGGCGCCGGAGATAATCCAGTCAAGGGTGGAGTTGGCCCAGAAGATGTTGACAACAATCATGATGAGCAGGCCGAAAAGCGCCATGTAGAGGAACGAACCTATCTTGGTGAGGTCGCGTGTGGTGAAATATCCGTAGACGCTCATGGCCCCGAAGGTGCCGGCGCAGATAAGGAATGTCTTGAAAAGGGAGGCGAACGAGAATGCCAGGCAGAGAATCGACAGCGTAAGGCCGTTGACTACCGCAAAGAGATAAAACAGTCCTGTGGCCATGGCCGGAGCGAGCTTGTTGAGGCGTGCCGAAATGACGAGCACAAGCACAAGTTCCAAGATTGCCAGACCCCAGTAGACCATGCGGTTGCCGTGGATATAGAGGGCCAGGTCGGTTTTGAAGAGAGCCACGCCCACCGATACCGCTGCCGTTACCAGCAGGGCGAGAAACATCTTCACATACACGTTTTTCATCACCTGCGACACGCGGGCGTCGAGGCTCATTTCCTGCTGCGGCTGCTGCCAGTAGTGCTGGGTGCCGTTGCCGGGCTGATAATAGTTGTTCATAATGATTTGTAATTGAGAGAATTATTTTTTTTGTATTGCAGGGGGGCGGCCTGTCGGGGCCGCGATTCAGTGTTTGATTCAGGCTTCCGGAGGCGGTCGCGGCAGGCCGCGACCCTATTCCGTTCGGATTCCTTCATTCGTTTAGACACTTCGGCAACCGTTTGGTTTAAAAGCCGAAGAGGCTATTTCCTTGCGGATGCGTCTGCGCCGTTATCACCGGCTACGCTTACATGCGCTCGGGTACGCGGATGCCCAGCAGCCCCATGGCGGTGGCCACGGTGCGCGAGCATACGTCGGTGAGGCACAGGCGCAGCGAGCGGCGGGACTCATCCTCTTCGCGCAGCACGGGGCAGTCGTGATAGAACTGGTTGTACTGCTTCACCAGGTCGTAGGCGTAGTTCGCTATGATTGCCGGCGAGTATGAGCGGCCGGCCTCGGACACAACCGAGGGAAAATCGGCCAGCGTCTGAATCAGAGTGATTTCGCGCTCCACGGGGCACACGGCCGAGAAGTCGGTCACCTTGAATCCCTTTTCAGCGGCGTTGCGGAGCACCGAGCGCATACGCGCGTAGGTGTACTGTATGAAAGGCCCCGTGTTGCCGTTGAAGTCTATCGACTCCTTGGGGTTGAACATCATGTTCTTGCGGGGGTCGACCTTGAGGAGGAAATATTTCAGCGCGCCGAGGCCTACGGTCTCGGAGATTTCGGAGATCTCAGCTTCGGTGAGGCCGTCGAGCTTGCCCAGCTCGCGCGACACTTCGGCGGCGGTTGAGACCATCTCGTCCATAAGGTCGTCGGCATCGACCACCGTGCCCTCGCGCGATTTCATCTTCCCTTCAGGGAGCTCCACCATGCCGTAGGAGAAGTGCACCAGGTCCTTGCCCCATTTGAAGCCGAGGCGGTCGAGCAGCAGCGAGAGCACCTGGAAGTGGTAGTTCTGCTCGTTGCCCACAACGTAGATCATCTTGTCGATGGGATAGTCCTGGAAGCGGAGCTTGGCGGTGCCTATATCCTGTGTCATGTACACCGATGTGCCGTCGGCGCGCAGCAGCAGTTTGTGGTCGAGACCGGCGTCGGTGAGGTCGGCCCACACGGAGCCGTCCTCCTTGCGGTACATCACCCCGCTGTCAAGCCCTTCAAGCACCTTGTCCTTCCCTTCGAGATAGGTGTCGGACTCGTAATATATCTTGTCGAAGCCCACCCCCATGCGGCGGTAGGTATCGTCGAAGCCGGCATATACCCATGAGTTCATCATCTCCCAGAGGGAGCGGATTTCGGGGTCCTTCTGCTCCCAGCGGCGCAGCATCTCGCGGGCCTCGGCCATCAGCGGGGCTTTCTCCTTGGCCTCGTCCTCGGCCATGCCTGTGGCCACGAGCTCTTTCACCTCCTCGCGGTATTTCTTGTCGAAAAGCACGTAGAAGTCACCGATGAGGTGGTCGCCTTTCTTGCCGGCCTTCTCGGGGGTCACCCCCTCGCCCCAGCGCTTCCATGCGAGCATCGACTTGCAGATGTGTATGCCGCGGTCGTTGACGATATTGGTCTTTACCACGCGGTTGCCGCAGGCTGCGAGAATCTGCGAGAGCGACCAGCCCAGCAGAATGTTGCGCACATGGCCCAGGTGAAGTGGCTTGTTGGTGTTGGGCGAGGAGTATTCCACCATCACCAGCGGCGCGTCGGCGCCCGCGGGGGTGATGCCGTAGTTCTTCTCGGCGGCGATATGCTCCAGGACTGTGCTCCAGAACGACGGCTCGATTACAATGTTAAGGAACCCCTTGACCACATTGAAACGGTCAACGGCCGGCTCGTTGTCGACCAGCCACTGGCCGATCTCCTGCCCCACAGCTTCGGGAGCCTTGCGGGCGGCTTTCACCCAGGGGAATACCATCACGGTGAGATTCCCCTCGAACTCCTTGCGGGTGGTCTGGGGAACTATGCTCTTGGGGTCGGCGTCAACGCCGTAAAGCTCTCTGACGGCGCGGGCCACGCCCTGCGCAACAATATCGTCGATTGACATATCTTCTTGATTATTAAAGATGTGTAGGAACGGTTTCGATACAAAAAAGGGTAAGCTTACTACATCGCACCGCTACGACCCCCTACCGCTGCTTCGATCAAGACCTGACGGAGTTCGGGGGGAGCTGGTCGTGTAGGACTTACCCGACCGCAAAGTTACGATTTTTTTTTCATCCTCCAAAAAAAATCTGTACTTTTGTGTATCCAAACCGTAGAAACATGGATTTAGAACTATTAAAACAAATTGAGTCGCAGACTGTTGAGGGAACACCTGCGTCAGTGGCCGACGCCGAGGCCCTGTGGCTGTCAATCTCCCCCGACGAAGACCTCGCCCCCCTGTGCGACGCAGCCGGGCGCGTTGCCGCCGCCCGCATGGGCTCCCACATCGACACCTGCTCTATTATTAACGCCCGCTCGGGCCGTTGCACCGAGGACTGCAAATGGTGCGCACAGGCCGCCTGCCATCATACCGGCTGCGAGGAATACCCCTTCTGCTCCGAATCAGAGTTTATCGACGGCGTGCGCACATGCGCCGACCGCGGCGTGCACCGCTACTCGATGGTATGCTCCGGCCGCAAGGTGGCCCTGAAGGATATCCGCGTGTTCGCCGCCATGTACGGCCGCGCCCACAAGGAATACCCGCAAGTGTCGCTGTGCGCCTCCATGGGGCTGCTCAACCGCCAGGAGCTCCAGGCGCTCTACGACTCCGGCGTGCGACGCTACCATTGCAACATAGAGACCGCCGCCTCATATTTCCCCGAGCTCTGCACCACCCACACACGCGCCGACAAGCTGCGTACCATAGCCCTGGCCCGCGAAGTGGGCATGGAGGTATGCGTGGGGGGCATCATCGGCATGGGCGAGACCATGCGCCAGCGCCTTGAGCTTGCCGAGGAAGCGCGTCTGGCCGGAGCCGTGTCGCTGCCGCTCAACCTGCTCAACCCCATCCCGGGCACACCGCTGGCCGACACCCCCCTGCTCGGCGAGCGCGAGGTGGTGGCCTCGGCGGCGCTGATGCGCTTCATAGTGCCCGACCTCTGCATCCGTTTCGCCGGAGGCCGCGCGCGCCTGAGCCGTGCCACAACAGAGCGCATGCTCACCGGCGGCGTCGACGGCGCCATGGTCGGCGACCTGCTCACCACCCGGGGCAACTCCCCGGCCGAGGATATGGAAATGTTCGCCCGCCTCGAACAGGATGCAGCCCGTAACGGTTGAAAAACTATAACGTAACGCGACAATCATGGAAAACTCAAAAAAGTACACTGTGATAACGGTAGGGCGCCAGTTCGGCTCCGGCGGCCGCGAACTGGGACGCCGGCTGGCCGAGGCGCTCGGATTCGAGTTCTACGACAAAAAGCTCCTGCCTGAGGCCGCCAAAGCCGCCGGCATGGATGTGAGCTTCTTTGAGCAGGCCGACGAAAAATTTCCCTCCTTCGCCTCCGGCTCGATGCCCGTAAACATCGGCTACAACCCGATGCCGTGGTACACCGCCTCATCCATCTCCGACGAGGCTCTCAACCGGCAGATGTCGGACCTCATCACAGCCCTGGCCTCGCGCGGCAACTGTGTGATTGTGGGGCGTACGGCCGACTATGTGCTCCGTAACCACCCCGACGCCGAGGTAATCAGCATTTTCGTGCACGCCCCCATGGCCGACAGGGTGAGCCGCATTGTGCGCCGCGGCGACTGCGCCGACGAGAAATCGGCCCGCGCCCTGGCCGAGAAGCGCAACCGCCAGCGCGCCGAATACTATAATTTCTACACCGACCGCCGCTGGGGCGACGCCGCCACCTACGACCTCTGCCTCGACTCCGGCCACCTCTCCATGGACCGCATGGTAGAGCTGGTGAGCCACTACGTGCGGCTGCGCCGCTCCTGAGTCAGCGCGATGTGTGTCTGCCCAGCAGACGGGCCACATAGGGGGTGGGACGGAGGAGGTAGGCGCGCTCAAGGAGGGGGAGTGCCTGCGCCGGCTGCCCGCACTCCATGTGGTAGTTGCCCAGAGCGAGGAGAGCCTCATAGTTGTCGGGCTGCAGCTCGAGCACACGGCGGTATGTGGCCATGGCGCGGCCGAATTCCCCCTCGTACACATAGCCCCGGGCGCGCAGCATCAGGAAGTCGATATTGTCGGGGGCGCCGTCGAGCATGGTCTGGCTCAGGCGTAGCATCTCGGTGCCGTTGCGCCTGAAAGTGTAGTAGCGCAGCAGGTAGGAGTCGATGGTGCGCTTCATCCAGGGGTATTGCTCTTTGAGCGAGAGGAGGAAATCGGCATAGAGGTTGGTTTTGCCCAGGGAGAAGGAGTACTCCCTGACGCGTGAGAACACCGAGTCGAACGGCACGTGATGGTCGAGGGCGCGCTGCATCAGATGTAGCTGCGCTGGGCCGTCGGCACGCATGCCGTTGGCCACAATGGCACGGCCGTAGGTCTCGGCCACTTCCGGGCGCTCGTCAAGCATCAGCCCGTAAACGGCGGAAGCCTGGTTCCATTCCTTCTGGTCGAAGTAGCGTGCTGCCCGCTCGGCGAGCACAGGGTAGGGGCTGACGGCGCTCGCCGCCGGCGCGGCGAGGCATAGCGCCGCGGCAAAAGCTGCGGCCAAAAGAAGCCTGATGTAAGAATTCTCCCTCATTTTCATCATATGCGCGCAAAGTTACTTAATTCTATCGTTTATAACGGCCGGAAATGGGATAAAGATGTGCGGAAAGTGAATTTTAACCAAATAGTTTGGAAAATGGGGCCAAATGCCGTAACTTAGCGCTATAATTGTTTTTGCAATATCTATGAAAGATAACCATAGCCTGATAGACAACCATCGTTATTGTGTGATAATGTGCGGAGGCATCGGCAGCCGTTTCTGGCCTTACAGCCGCGCCTCGCGTCCCAAGCAGTTCATTGACTTTCTGGGCACAGGCCGCTCGCTGCTTCAGATGAGCTATGACCGGGTGCTTTCAATCGTGCCCCGTGAGAACATTCTGTTTCTCACCAACGAGGAGTATGCCGTGCATATCCGCCAGCAGCTTCCGGAGCTTGACGAGAGCCAGATACTCCTTGAGCCGGCACGCCGCAACACCGCTCCGTGCATAGCCTGGGCAGCTTACCACATCAAGGCGATCGACCCGCAGGCATCGATAATGGTTGCGCCGAGCGACCACCTGATAACCCGTGAGGCGCTGTTCGAGAAGTCGATTCGCGAAGGGTTCGACTTTGTGGAGAATAACCACGCGCTGCTGACTCTGGGCATACGCCCCACGCGCCCGGAGACGGGCTACGGCTACATCCAGGTCGGCGCCGAGGCCTGTGGGCGCATACACAAGGTGAAGACCTTCACAGAGAAACCGCGCCGCGAGCTTGCCGAGGTGTTCATGGAATCGGGCGAGTTTTTCTGGAATTCGGGTATATTTCTCTGGACGGCCGATTCGATTATCCGCGAGCTGCACGAGCACGCACCTGACCTGGCCGCCACGTTCGATGCCGGGCATGAGAGTTTCGGTACCCCCGCCGAAAAGGAATTCATAGAGAAGAACTTCCCCGGTGTGGTCGGCATATCGATTGACTTCGCCGTGATGGAGAAGTCGCAGAATGTGTATGTGGAGTGCGTTGACTTCGGCTGGAGCGACCTCGGCACATGGAGCTCGCTCTACGACAATTCGCCCAAGAACAGCGACGGCAACGTGACGCAGAACTGCGCCGTGATGGCCTACAATTCCACCGGCAACATCTTTGCCGTCAACGGCGAGAAGCTGGTGGTGGTTGACTCGCTCACCGACTATATCATAGCCGATGCCGGCGATGTGCTGCTGGTATGCCCCAAGGCAGAGGAGCAGCGCATCAAGCAGATGGTCAACGATGCCCGTCTGGCATACGGCGAGAAATATCTCTGACCCTCCGGGCGCGCTTTACTATATCCGCTGAATCCGAGCCAAAACTTCGGATGTGGCTCGCCGGAACTCCTCTTTTCGCTACCTTTGTTTTATGGAAAAACCGATTGTCAACATTGACTCCATCGCGGCATACAACGGAATGTATGGCCTGCCGGTGCGGCATCCGCTGGTGACTTCACGCACATTCCGCCGCCTGGCCGGTGTGAGCCCCTCGGATTTCCGCCGCGCCATGGAGTAGAATTGAAAAAACGACCGATTGCGTTAAAAAAAACATGCCGGTGATGAACCATTTCATCGCCGGCATGTTTTAATATCAGATAGCAAAATTACTTTTTCCATTGCAAGAAATGTGATAATGATTGGTTTATTATTTAACGAGGAGTAGCTGTGACAGTTGCTCCCGTTTTTTTTGCCGGTCTGATATGTGCGGGCTGTGGCGGTCACCACGACAATGAGGCCCGGGCGCCGTCAACCCGGAGTGTGGCCGTGGCGTTGAGCAGCACCGGATGGTTGGCGTCGATATGCCCCACAGGGGCGCCGAAAGCTACGGGGCCGGGCACGTCGGGGGCGAACCGGGCCAGCATCTTCTCCATCGAATCATGGTCGCGCGAGGGGCGGTAGTCGGTGAACTGCCCCACAATGAGTCCGGCGAGTTGCCCGAGCACGCCGCTCATGCGCAACTGCCACATAATCCGCTCCACCTTATATATAGGCTCGGCGATATCCTCCAGAAGGAGTATCGAGCCGGCTATGAAGGGGTCGAACGGTGTGCGCAGCAACGCCGATATTACCGCCAGGTTGCCGCCGCGCAGTGTGGCTGTGGCCACTCCGGAGCGGTTGGCGGCCGCGGCGTCGGCCGGGGCTGTCCATTCCACCGGGGGGAGTCCGTTGCCGGAAAGGAGCGACAGGAGGCGGCGGTTGAGCGGGTCGCCGGCGCCCAGCGCCAGGTGTTTTGTCATCGAGGCGTGCACCGAGCTGATACCGTGCTTCCCCCAGAGGGCGTGGAGCGCCGAGATGTCGCTGAACCCTACCAGCCATTTGGGTCGGCGCCACAGCGAGGGGCCGGCGTCGAGCTCGCCAAGCAGGTGGGCGCAGCCGTATCCGCCGCGCGAGCATATTATGGCGTCCACCACGGGGTCGGCCATGGCCCGGCACAGGTCGGAGAGGCGCTCGGCGTGTGTGCCTGCGAATGAACCGCACGCGCCCAGGGTGTGCGGCATCACCTCAGGGCTGAAGCCCATGTGGCGCAGAGTGGCGCATGCGCCCTCCACATATTCCGGTCTGATTATCGATGCCGGCGAGAGTATGGCCACTTTGGCGCCGGGGGCGAGTGGGGCGGGGAGGCGTGTCTCCATGTCAGTTCACCTGTACGGTTATGCCGGTCTCGGCCTGTATGCGTGCCCCTATGGCGCGGAGCTCTTCGGCTGGGATTTTCTCGAGCTGTGTGGCCGGGGTGGGGCGGTCGATGGAATAAAGCATTATCTCGCGCGGGGCTATGGCGCGGTATGCCTCGATGAGGGCTTTTATCTCCGTTTCGGTGGTGTTGTCAACCGCCTGCCCCTCGAACGAGCCGCGCAGCATCATCGTCTGCACTATCCCGGTGCCGGCAAACTGCTTCAGCTCGCCTATAACCTTTTCAGCGGTGAATGCCGGGGAGTTGGGGCGGTCGAGCAGGCGTATCGTGGCTGTTATGGCTGAATCGAGTTTGACAATATTGTTGTCGGCACGCCGCAGCGCCTCCACCACTTCCGGGCGGTCAAGGCGCGTGGAGTTGCACAGCACGCTCACTTTGGCCTGTGGGAAGAACTCCGAGCGCAGGCGCAGGGTATCGTCGAGAATGGCGGGGAAATCGGGGTGGAGTGTAGGCTCGCCGTTGCCCGAGAAGGTGATTACGTCAAGCGTCTCGCCTGCCTCTTTCATCGCCGCGAGTTTTTCGCGCAGCAGCCTTGCCACCTCCTCTTTGGCGGGGAGCCCGGCCGTGCCGGGGCCCTGGGCGTTGAATCCGGCCTCGCAGTAGAGGCAGTCGAATGAGCATATCTTGCCGTCGGCAGGGGAGAGGTTCACTCCCAGCGAGGAGCCGAGCCGCCGCGAGTGTATGGGGCCGAAGATTGTGGAGTGGAAAAGGATGGTCTGCATGTGCGTGGAAATATTCGGTTTGTCATATCCTTTGCAGGGACGCTCCGCGGAGCGTCCCTGCAAAGCGTTTGTATTGTCGGCTGGGGATCAGACGGTGAGAATCTCTTTCTCCTTGTCGGCGAAGAGGTCGTCGATTTTCTTGAGGTATTTGTCGTGGAGTTTCTGTGCGGTGCCTTCGGCGTCCTTCTCCACATCCTCGGGCATACCCTGCTTGATGGCTTTCTTCAGCCCTTCGATAGCGTCGCGGCGGGCATTGCGCACCGACACCTTGGCCTGCTCGGCCTCGGCTTTCGACTGCTTCACGAGCTGTTTGCGGCGCTCTTCGGTGAGAGGGGGGATGGATATGCGGATTACCTCGCCGTTGTTCTCGGGTGTGATGCCGAGGTCGGAGTTGATGATGGCTTTCTCGATTTCGCGGAACATCGATTTCTCCCAGGGGGTGATGGCGATGGTGCGTGCGTCGGGCACCGACACGTTGGCTACGTTCGAGATCGGGGCCGCCGAGCCGTAGTAGTCCACGCGGATGCCGTCGAGGAGTTTGGGGTTGGCCTTTCCGGCGCGTATGTGGCTGAGCGATTCATCGAGATAGGCCACTGCCATCTCCATCTTCTCTTCCGCGGGGTCGAGATAGGTCTTGGGGTCTGTCATATGGATGTTATGGTGTTAGAGTTAATATACGAGAGTGCCGATGGGTTCGCCTGCAAGCACCTGGGCCAGGTTGCCGGGGGTGTCCATGTCGAATACTATGATTGGCATGTGGTTCTCCTTGCAGAGGGCCGTGGCGGTGAGGTCCATCACTTTCAGGCCGCGGGTGTAAACCTCGTCGTAAGTGATTTCGGAGAATTTGGTGGCGGTGGGGTCCTTCTCGGGGTCGGCGGTGTAGATGCCGTCCACGCGCGTGCCTTTGAGCATCACCCGCGCCTCCACCTCCACTGCGCGGAGGGCGGCTCCGGTATCGGTGGTGAAGAATGGGTTGCCGGTGCCTCCGGCCAGGATTGCCACCTCGCCGCGCTCAAGGGCCTCGATGGCTTTCCATTTGGAGTAGTATTCGCCGACGGGATACATGTTGAGGGCGGTGAACACGCGGGCCTTCTGCCCTGCCGACTCCAGCGCCGAACTGAGTGCCAACGAGTTGATTACGGTGGCGAGCATACCCATCTGGTCGCCTTTCACGCGGTCGAAACCTTTGGCTGCGCCCTGCATTCCGCGGAATATGTTGCCCCCGCCTATCACGATGGCAATCTGCACACCGGCGGCTGCGGCTTCCTTTATCTGGGCGGCATATTGGCCCAGTCGCATCGGGTCGATGCCGTAATTCTGTGCGCCCATGAGCGATTCACCGCTGAGTTTGAGCAGCACACGGCTGTATTTTGTTCTCATGCTGAAAGATTTTTTACAAAAATAGCACTTATTTCCCGAATGTAGCAAACATTGGCCGACCTTTCTTCTACTTTTTTTGTTATAATTTTGTCGGAAAGGCTTAAAACACACCGCGTTAATATTTTTTCAATAAAAATTTGACTCCACGCCGGGATTTTAAGTTAACTTTGCACTCGGTTAGATGCGCCTTTGCGACTACTGACCGCACTAACAGCTAAATTTATTATGGAAGAAAAGAAACTTGACCGCATCAGCTACGCCCTGGGTCTGAGCATGGGCAATAATTTCCGCGCCTCCGGCATCAATGAAATCAATGTGGAGGACTTTGCCGACGGCGTTGCCGCGGTGTTCTATGGCTCGCAGCCCAAGATGACCTACGACGAGGCCAAGACCGTGATACGCGAATATTTCACCGAAATGGAAAAGCAGCAGCAGGCCGAGGCCGCAAAGGCCGGCGAGGCCAACAAGGCTGCCGGCGAGGCTTTCCTGGCCGAGAACGGCAAGCGCGCCGAGGTGAAGACCACCCCTTCGGGGCTTCAGTATGAGGTGCTTGAGGAGGGCAACGGCCCGCAGCCTACCGCACAGGACCAGGTGGAGGTGCACTACACCGGCAAGCTGATTGACGGCACTGTGTTCGACTCGTCGGTTGACCGCGGTGTGCCCGCCACATTCGGCGTGACCCAGGTTATCCCCGGCTGGGTGGAGGCTCTTCAGCTCATGAAGGCCGGCTCAAAGTGGCGTCTGTTTATCCCCTCGCAGCTTGCCTACGGCCCGCAGGGCACCCCCGGCGGCCCCATCGGTCCGGACTCCACTCTGATTTTCGATGTGGAGCTCATCAAGGTAATCGGAAAGTAAACCGGCTGACGAACCAGGATAATGATGTGCCGTAGACTGATACTGCCCCTGGCGGCGGCCGCCGCGATGCAGCTTTTCGCCTCGCAGCCTTCGGGCGGCGCTGAGGCCTCCCCGCTCCCCTATACGCCTCAGGAGGCTGATTCGTGTGTGGCCGCTTTCGCCACGGTGATGGGCTATTACATGCGGCCCGAGCTGGAGCGGTTTCCCGACCGGGAAAAGGCGGCCGACGAGTTCTGCCGCGGTGTGGCCCATGCGTTCGATATCCGCAACGAAAAGGCCCCCTATTACCTTGGCGTGCGCTCGGGGCTGGGGATGATCGACCGCCTCGAAGGGATGCAGAAGATGGGCTACCCGGTGACACCGGAGAATTTTGTGCCTCGTCTGCGCGAGGCGCTCACCGGCTCATCTATGGGATTCGACACCGAGTCGGCCGACCGCTATCTGCGCCGTTTCATGGAGCTGCTCTATCCTGCGCCCGAACCCCTTTCGGAGGAGTCGCAGCAGGCGTTTCTTGACGCGCAGAAAGCCCGCGACGGGGTCATAGAGATGCCGTCGGGTCTTCTCTTCGAGGTTATAACCGAAGGGGAGGGGGAGCATCCGGCCGGCAACGACCGTGTGAGCGTGACCTACAAGGGCGCTCTGGCCGACGGCACTGTGTTCGACTCCACCGAGAAGGCTATCTCCCTGCCGGTGTCGGGTGTGGTGCCAGGCTTTTCGGAGGGGCTGAAGCTGATGAAGCCGGGCGGCACCTACCGCCTTTTCATCCCGGCTGTACTGGGCTATGGCTCGCGCGGCGCCGCCGATGTGATACCCCCCGGCGCTGCTCTCGACTTTACGGTCACACTACTTGAAATAGAGAAATAAAAAACAATCCAAATAACAACTGAAAATGAAAAAAATCATTCTCACAATCGCTTCTGCGGCAGCAATCTTCGCAGGGGTGACCTCTTGCTCAGAGAAGAGCTCCAATGCTGCCTCCGGCGAAAACGCCGCTTTAGGCGACTCCCTCACCGAGGCTCTCGGACAGTTTGCCGGCGCCCAGGCCTCAATGAGCTTCGGCCAGGCCAAGGCGATGGGCGACTCCGCTCGTTTCGCAAAGATGAACAAGGAGGATTTCCTCCGCGGTCTCAAGCAGGTGCTTGACGCCGACACCAATAAGCTGGCCTACTACGAGGGGCTCTCGATGGGTCTGCAGCTCGTCAACCCTGTGATGGGCCTGAACAACGACGCCGGTGTGCCCATCGACCGCGCCAAACTCATCAAGGCCTTTGAGTCGGTGTTCATGGCCGATTCCGTAGGCGACATGGGTCAGTACTATGCCGAATACCAGCGCCTGATGCAGCAGGCCCAGCAGATTATGGTGAAGCGCCAGCAGGCCGCCCTGGCCGAGGCTCCCGCTGCAAAGGCCAACCTCGCCGACGGCGAACGCTATCAGGAGAAGATGCTCAAGGAGGGTTACAAGAAGTCGGCCTCCGGTCTCATCTACAAGATTGAGAACCCCGGCACCGGCGAGCACGCCACCGATGCCGACATGGTGACCGTGGCCTACACAGGCAAACTGGTCAACGGCACCGAGTTCGATGCCAACAGCGATGCCACTTTCTCGCCCACACAGGTTGTGCCCGGTTTCGGCGAAGCCATCAAGATGATCGGTGTCGGCGGCAAGATGATTGCCGTTATCCCCGCCGACCTCGGCTATGGCGTGCAGGCACCCCAGCAGATCGGCCCCAACTCCACCCTCATCTTCACCATCGAGGTAAAGGCCATCAAGCCCTCCAACGCCGCCAAATAATCCCCTGCTGATCAAAACACCCACCGGGGGGAGTATCAAATTTGCCAAATTCTGTCAGGCCGCATGGACGCTCCACGGAGCGTCCAAACCGCAGGTCTGTTTCCGGTAATGTTTGATACTCCCTCCGGTTAGTGTTTTGTCTGCCTCATCCGCAGCAGGCGCCACATCACCGATACGCGGAGCATCCCAACGGCCTGATATAATTGAAAAAAAGATGCAGCCTCTGACAAGAGGCTGCATCAGTAACTGTTCGATATTTCATTAGAGCCACGCGAAGCGGCGGCGCGCTCACTCCACCGTCCAGGTGTCGCCGGCCAGAAGCAGCGAGCGGAGCGAGTCGAACCCCTTGCGGGCACGCACCTCCTCGACCTGCCGCGACACCTCCGCATCGTAGGCCGGAGCCTCCACGTCGCGTATCACGCCCACAGCCATCGGGAGGTCAACGCCGTCCATCATGGCGAGCTGCTGGTGGATGAAGTTGGAGGGGCAATGGGCGTCGTGCACCAGCACATCATCCATCGTCCAGCCATCCTTACCTACCTCCACGGCACGGATAAGGAGCCCCGAACCCACCAGGCCCATCTCGTTGTTCTTTCCGAAAAGCATCTTCTCGCCGTGGCGCAGATGAATCGTGCGCTCGGCGCGGTGCTCCTTGTCGGCCACGGCGGCGTGGATGCCGTTGTTGAAAATCATGCAGTTCTGCAGAATCTCCACCACCGACGCTCCCTTATGGCGCGCGGCGTCCACCATCACCTCCTGCGAGGTGGCGAGGTCCACATCAATGGCGCGGGCAAAGAAAGTGCCCCGGGCGCCAAATACCAGCTCGGCCGGGATAAAGGGGTCCTCCGTGGTGCCGTAAGGCGATGATTTCGATACGAATCCGCGAGCCGACGTGGGTGAATACTGCCCTTTCGTAAGTCCGTAGATGCGGTTGTTGAGCAGCAGCATGTTTATATCCACATTGCGCCTGACGGCATGGATAAAGTGATTGCCGCCGATAGCCAGGCCGTCGCCGTCGCCGCTGATCTGCCACACCGCCATCTCCGGATTTGCCACCTTGAAGCCTGTGGCCACGGCCGCGGCGCGTCCGTGGATGGTGTGGAAGCCATAGGTGTTCATATAATAAGGGAGGCGCGACGAGCATCCTATACCGGAAATCACGGCGGTCATCTCAGGGGGCACTCCCAGCGTGGCCATAGCTTTCTGCAGAGAGTTGAGCACTGCGTGGTCGCCGCAACCTGCACACCAGCGCACCGGCTGGTCGCTTTTGAAACATGCGGCTGTGTATTTATTCTCTTCCATGGCTTACTTTATTATATTTTAACAGCTTTAACGGCTTCAACGATTTCAGAAACGAGGAAAGGCTGGCCCTGCACCTTGTTGATGCGCTCGATGCGCACATCGGGGAAACGGGCCTGGAGGTAGTCGGCGAACTGGCCGGTGTTGAGCTCGGCCACAATCACGCGGCGGTAGCGGCGCAGAATCTCGCCGGTGTTGGCCGGCAGCGGGTTGATGTAGCGGAACTGCGCCAGGGCCACATGTGCGCCCTCGCGGTTAAGCTCCTCGGCGGCGGTGTAGAGATGCCCGTAGGTGCCGCCCCATCCCACAAGGAGAGTGTCGGTGTCGGCATCGGCGAGCTTCACCTCCTGAAGGGGGATACTGTCGGCGATACGCGCCACCTTCTCGCGGCGTGCCATCACCATAGCCTCATGGTTCACGGGGTCGTTGGAGAGTGCGCCTGTGGCGGCGTTCTTCTCCAGGCCGCCCAGGCGGTGCATCAGCCCCGGTGTGCCGGGGAGCGCCCAGTAGCGCACAAGCGTCTCAGGGTCGCGCATATATGGCTGCCATTCGGCGCGCCGCTCTTCGGGCACGCGAGGAGGCACGATCTCAGGATAATCCTTGGCTTCGGGGATTCGCCAGGCCGACGAGCCGTTGCCGATGAAAGCGTCGGTGAGCATTATCACCGGCGTCATATGCTCGATGGCGATACGCGATGCCTCGAAAGCCGTGTCGAAACAGTCGGTGGGGCTCAGCGCCGCCACCACAGCCAGCGGCGACTCGCCGTTGCGGCCGTAGAGCGCCTGCTGAAGGTCGGTCTGCTCCGTTTTCGTAGGGAGACCCGTCGACGGGCCGCCGCGCTGCACATCAATCACCACCAGCGGCAGCTCGGCCATCACAGCAAGACCGATGGCCTCCCCTTTCAGGGCAAGGCCCGGGCCCGAGGTCGAAGTCACGGCAAGGTCGCCGGCGAATGAAGCGCCGATTGCCGAGCACACCCCGGCAATCTCATCCTCCATCTGGCAGGCCTTCACTCCCAGGTCCTTGCGCTTGGCAAGCTCGTGGAGGATATCGGTGGCGGGGGTGATTGGATAGGAACCCAGGAAGAGGGGGCAGCCCGACTTCTCCGAGGCCATCACAAGGCCGTAGGCCGTGGCCTCGTTGCCCTTGACATCGGTGTAGACGCCCGGGCAGATTTCATCGGTCTCCACGCGGTAGGTCGACACCGAGGCATGGATATTGTGGCCATAGTCGTAGCCGGCCCGGAGCACTTTGGCATTAGCCTCGAACACTGCCGGTTTCTTGGCGAACTTGGCGCGCAGCATCGCCGTGACATGCTCCAGGGGGCGGTCAAACAGCCAGCACAGCAGCCCCAGGGCGAAGATATTGCGGCATTTCAGCACACTCTTCACATCCATGCCCGAGTCGGCCAGCGCGGCCTTGGTCATCGAGGTGACAGGCACCTCCACCACCTGGGCCGAGATGCCCAGCTCCGCCACGGCATCGCCGGTGGCGAACCGCGCTTTTTTCAGCCCCTCGGGGGTAAACGAATCTATATCGGTGATAATCACGCCGCCACGGCGCAGAAACTTATAGTTCTGCTTCAGTGCGGCAGGATTCATGGCCACCAGCACATCGCATTCGTCGCCGGGAGTGTGCACCCCCGCGCCGATACTCACCTGGAAGCCGCTGACACCGCCGAGCGAACCCTGCGGGGCGCGAATTTCGGCAGGATAGTCCGGGAAAGTGGAAACAGAGTTGCCCAGGCCGGCCGACACATTGGTGAAGATATTGCCGGCAAGCTGCATACCGTCGCCGGAGTCGCCCGAAAAGCGGACGGCCACGCGTCGGAGCGCCTTCACGCGTTCGTTTGTGTTATCCATGAATCAAATAAAAATGTATCTGTTCAAAATTAGTTTAAGGTGATAGTCGGCCCCCGCCGGGGGCGGTAAGGTTAACAGCGGCAAAGTTAACCCTTTTTGCGGATAGTGCAAACATAAAAAGCAAAAAAGATGACGCCGGTTGCCACCGGCGCCATACGTAACGAAGCCCCCGCGGCCTGCGGCCGGGGAGCTTCGCCTTATTTAATCTTGACTGGAATATGTCAGATTTATGTTAGCGGCGGGGTTATCAGAGGATAACTTTAGCCACCTTGTTGCCCTGACGCTTGATGTAGAGGCCGTTGGCGGGGTTCTCTACGCGCACGCCCTGGAGGTTGAAGTATTCAACGGGAGCGTTCTCGTCGAAATCAACGGTTACATTCTCAATAGCTGTGGCATCAAAGAGAGCCACATCGAAGAGTTCGATTGTGGCGTTGGATACATTGAAGCCAACACCCTCATCGTCTATCAAAAGATATTTAGGAGTGGAGAGAACAGTG
This sequence comes from Muribaculaceae bacterium Isolate-013 (NCI), assembly GCA_004102785.1. Lineage (GTDB taxonomy): Bacteria > Bacteroidota > Bacteroidia > Bacteroidales > Muribaculaceae > UBA7173. Next base: position 9,304 of record SCEJ01000046.1, on the reverse strand, counting down.
CTGACTCCACTTTCATCATTGGTAGTCTGGCCTGCGAACGTTACATTAGTATAAAGAGACTGTCCCTGGGCAACTCCGAAATAACAAGTTCTCTCTCCGAAGTCACCGCCTAAGTCTAAAGTCAGCGACTGGTCTATAAGAGAGGCGGTTTTGGCGGCCTTATCAACAGTCATCTCAACCATGACATCATAACCGAGGCCCTGTATGTTGCTGACAAATAGACTATTGTCAAATGCCTCGTAATAAACGAGCGACTGTGAGGGAGAGGCTCCGTTACTGGTGTTGAATGTCAGACTCATCGTGCCGTTGACAGCAAAGAGATTCATCGTCACGGGGAAAGCCATACCGGTCTCAATCGCCTGACCTACAGATGCGTTGGCATTGGTGCAGATAATGAGGTTTTCGGTGAAGCTCTGCCCGTCGTTTGCAGCCTCGAAGTTCAGACTGTGGGTGGCAGGGGTGTACTTGAACTCGATATCCTTGTCAAGGATTTTATAGGTATCCCAGTCCTGGAGGTAGATGTAGAGTTCAGCCGGACCGTCCGAGAACTGTACGGTGCCGATAGAAGTACCATTCTTAATCGTAAGAACGCCCTTAGCCTGGTCGTATGTACCAGTTACCTTATTTTGGTAGCCATCACGTGTAGCGCCAAGGAAAAAGCCGTACACATCAAGTGTATTCGCGGCATCACCTTCCACGATAGCCGCGATATACGGCCCCTGGTTTCCGGCGTTTTCGCCCTGAACCATGTTGTAGTAATACTGCCCGTATTCACCTTCGAGCTTGTCTATCGAAGGACCACCGCCGATAGGAGCCTTGACAGCGCTCTTCACAACTTTGTGATTTCCTACGGCAACCTCAATATTACGAACTTCAGCCTTTGCTGCCTTGGTTGTAAGGGTAGCAGGAGCGGCATTGTTCTCGACAACAAACCGGGGAGCGGCGGCGAAAGCGCCTACGGTCACTGCGGCAGCAGCCAGGAGTGTGTAGAATTTCTTCATTCTTAAAAATATTTGGTTGATAAATTGAGTTTCTCTTCTCTAAGTTGACGTTGGCAAAATTATGTATATTTTTTTAAAGTTCCAAAAAAAAATGCAGTCTTAACAACTTTTTTCGGGGCAAAATGCCAAAAAAGAGAAAAACGGTGTGAAAAATGATAAAAAGCAATGTTGCACGATGATATTTTTGAAGCTGCCTATGCTGCATTTCAGCCGATATTGTGTATCTTTGTGAGTTGAAAACCGCCCGTTTTACGGCGAGGCGCCACATTTGTGGCCGATTACACACAAAAAAACCTGCATTATGCCTACAAACGAAAAAAATCATATCGAAACTGACAATAGCCCGCGACGCGGACGCCGGGTGCTGTTCGTGTGCCTTGGCAACATATGCCGTTCGCCGGCCGCCGAGGGGGTGATGCGCGCCCTCATCGACCAAAACGGCGAGAGCGCCCTCTGGGAGATTGACTCCGCCGGCACCGGCGGCTGGCACGTGGGGCAGCTCCCCGACCAACGCATGCGCCTCCACGCCCGCCGGCGCGGCCTCGAGCTGACCCACCACTGCCGTCAGGTGCGCGAGGCCGACTTCAGCCGCTTCGACTGGATTGTGGGGATGGACTCACAGAACATCGCCGACCTGCGCGCGCTGGCCCCTACTCCCGCCGACGAACGGAAGATACTCCCCATGGGCCGCTTCCTCGACCCGCAGACGGGCTACGACCATGTGCCCGACCCATATTATGAAGGTTCCGAAGGGTTCGAGCTTGTGCTCGACCTGCTCCAGGAGGGGTGCGCGCGCCTGCGCCGCTTCATCGAGACCAAAGCCTCAACCGCTGCCGCCGAGGGCTGTGACGCCCGATGAACAGGCGCCAGGCCCACATAGTGTTTAATATAATAATGTGTATGCTCGCCGCCGCCATCCTTTTCGGCGTGGGCCGCTGCGCCACGGCAAGCGCCGAAAGCTCGGAAAGCCCGGAGAACCCCGAGGCTGCCGAGGCTGCGGAAACATCCAGGGCCGCCACAACCGGCGCCGCAGAAGCCACGGCCGCGGCTGACAGCGCGGAACACACCGAAAGCTACCGGATTCTCGCCCTCCTCACACCGCCCGACACCGCCGCTGCCCGCAATCCCCACTCCGCCCGGCTCGACTCCATGCCCGGGCGCGACTGCGTGAAGCTCCGCGTCACACCCCTGCCCGGCGGCACTCTGAGGCGCACCTTCTCCGACAGCAACTGCCTCCACCTCCAGGCCGCCGCACTCATCGGCATCGAGCCTATGACCGGCCTGCGCTCGGCATGGCGCGCCGGAGAGCGCCTGGCACGCATACACACCTGCGAGGACTTCTACCTCGACAACCTCACCCACTCGGTGCCCTACCTGGTGCCCGAGGCGCGCCAGCTACTCCACGACATAGGGCGCGCCTTCCGAGATACTCTGGCGGCCCGCGGCGGAGGCGACTACCGCGTGAAAGTCACCTCGGTGCTGCGCACCCCCGCTCTCGTAAAACAGCTCAGGCGGCGCAACCGCAACTCGGTCGACTCCTCGGCCCACCTCTACGGCACCACATTCGACCTCTCCTACTCCGAATTCATCTGCAACCGCCACGGCGGCCCCTACCGCACACAGGAAGACCTCAAGAATCTCCTTGGCGAAATAGTGTGGGAATTCCGCTCACGCGGGCGCTGCTGGGTGGTCTACGAGCGGCGCCAGTCGTGCTTCCACATCACAGCGCGCCCCGCCGGCTCCCCGCCCCCTCCCGACCAATTCGCCCGGAAAAACTGAACACCATCCCCCACAGCCGTTAACCGATTATGACCGACAACCTCCATACCGCCCCGGCGCCCGAAACAGTGGCGCCCGCATCCCGCAAACCACTGTGGCGCAGAGCGCTCAAATGGCTCGGCATCACCGCCGCCGTGCTCGCCGCCCTGTTCGTGCTGGTATGCTCCCTTATAGTGTGGATACTCACCCCTGCGCGGCTCACCCCCCTGGTCGAGGAGCAGGCATCGAAATACATCAACGGCGAGCTCCGCGTGCAGCGCGTGGAGCTGACCTTCTGGCGCACTTTCCCGCGGATGACAGTGCAGGTCGACTCTCTGCGCCTGGTCTCCGCCTCGCTCGACGGTGTGCCCGACTCCGTGGCCGCCACCCTCCCCGCCGACTGGCGCGAGCTTCTCTCGGTAGGCTCCTTCAGCGGAGGCATCAACGTGCTGCCGCTGCTCAAAGGCGACATCGCCCTCTACGACATCAACTTCCGCGGCATCGACGCCAACCTTGTGGCCACCCCCGGCGGCCGTTCCAACTTCGACATCGTGCCCCCCTCGGAGACGGCCGACACCTCGGCCGCTTCCATCCCTGCCATAAGCCTCAACCGATTCGGCATCGACCGCGCCACGGTGCGATACCGCACCGCCGGCGACTCCATATCCGACTTCACCGCCGCGATACGCCGCATCGACATGCGCGGAGCCGACGCCCCCCGCTATCACTTCAGCTTCAAAGGAGAAGCCGTGGCCCCGCTGCTGCGAAAACTGCAGTACACCACCCTCGGCTTCGGCGGCAAAGGCGCTCTCTACTGGAATCCCGAGCACCCCATGGCCATCAGCGTGGACGACTTCGGCATTGACGTCGATACCCTGCGGTCGGTGATCAACGCCAGTGTCGACTTTACACAAGGCTGCATGGTCAACGAGTTCCGCCTGGCAGTCACCGACATCCCGGTCGACGCCCTGCTGCGGCACGTGCCCGACGAATATTCAGCCTATACCCGACGCATGACAACCGACATGCGTCCCAGCCTCTACATCAACCTGACACGCCCCTGGGATGCCGCCGACACCTCGGCAACGGCACCACTGCCGTCGTTCGAGGGCACCCTTGACATACAGCCCTCTACCCTTGACTACGACGGCCACCGCTTCAACGACGTGGAAGCCCTGGTCAAAGCCGACTTCAACGGCCTCGACCCCGACGCCTCAAAATTCGCCGTGCACGGCCTGCGCATTCAGGGGCAGGCCGTGGATGTAGCCCTTTCAGCCACAGCCACCTCTGTAATGACCGACCCGCTGGTCGACGGCGAGTTCACAGGCCGGGTCAACATAGGCAAACTCCCCCCCTCGCTGCGTGCCATGATTCCGGTGCAGCTTGCCGGCCTCCTCGAGGGACACTCCACATTCCGGTTCCGCCAGAGCTACCTCAACCGCGAGAACTTCCACCGCATGAACGCCGACGGCGAGCTCACCCTCACCGGCTTCCATGCCAACGCACAGGGGGTGATGACAGCCTACGCCCGCCGCGCCACCTTGCGCTTCGGCACCAACGAGGGGTTCGTGGCCCAGAACGGCGTGCGCGTCGACTCGCTCCTCCAGGTATCGCTTGAAATCGACACCCTCGCCGCCAACGGCATGGGGATGAACCTCGAATTCTCATCGCTGCGCGCCGGCATAGGCACCGCAAACCGTGCCGCCTCGGCCGACACTTCCGAAATCAACCCCTTCGGCGGCCGGCTCACAGTGAGCCGCCTGAAATTCAACGCCCCGGCCGACACCATGCACGCACGCCTGCGCAACGCCTCCATCACAGCATCACTGCGCCGCTTCAAAGGGGAAAGACGCTCACCGCTCCTTGACCTCGGCATAAGTGCCACACGAATGATGTTCGGCCAGGCCCTGACAAAAATATCCCTCACCAAGGCCGACGCCGCGCTGACAGTACACCTCAACGAGAAGATGGCAGCCCGCCGCGCCGCAGCCTCAAAACTCACGGCCGAAGAGCGCAAAGCCCGCGCCACCCGGCTGAAGGCATACGCCGACTCACTCCGGGCCGCCGCGCCGGCCGAGGAAAACGTTGACTTCGACCTCTCACGCGAAAACAAACGCTTCCTGCGCCGATGGGACTTCAGCGGCCATGTCAATGCCGAACGCGGACGCCTGGTGACTCCCGTGCTCCCCCTGCGCAACCGCGTCTACAATTTCAGCATGACCTTCAACCAGGACTCCATCTCACTGGCCAACATTGGCCTCCAGGCCGGCCAGTCGGACTTCCTTGTCAACGGCACCATCTCAAACCTGAGGCGGGCGCTGACCTCCCGCCGCGACAACACGCTGAAAGTCGACCTGCGCCTGCGCTCCGACACCGTAAACGTCAACGAGTTCGTGCACGCCCTTTTTGCCGGCGCCGCCATCTCCGCGCAGACCGATTCCACCATGATGTGGGGCGCCGAAAACGATGACCTCCAGGCAGAACACATCGCAGAAATGGCCGATACCACAGCCACAGGCCCCCTGCTGCTGCCACACAACATCGACGCCCATCTGCGTGTGCGCGCAAACCACATACTCTACTCCGACATGGTGATGCACGACTTCCGCGGCGACCTCCTCCTCTACGATGGAGCCGTGAACCTGCGCAACCTCTCGGCATCGACCGACATCGGCTCGATAGGCCTCAACGGCCTCTACTCGGCAGCCAGCCCCGACTCCCTGCAGTTTGGCCTCGGCATGAAAGTGAGCAACTTCCGCCTCGACCGCCTCACCTCGCTGGTGCCCGCAATCGACTCCATCATGCCGATGATGGCCAACTTCGCCGGCACTGTCAACGCCGACATCGCCGTGACCACCGACCTCCTCCCCAACATGGACATCAACATACCCACCCTCCGGGCCGCCCTCAAAATCGAAGGTGACTCGCTGGTGCTGATGGACCCGGCCACGTTCAAGACCGTGTCGAAATGGCTCCTCTTCCGCAACAAGAACCGCAACATGATCGACCACATGGCCGTGGAAGCCGTTATCGAGAACTCGGCCATAGAGGTCTACCCTTTCATGTTCAACATCGACCGCTACCAGCTTGGAGTGATGGGCCACAACGACCTGGCCATGAACATGGACTACCACGTGTCGGTGCTCAAATCGCCCGTGCCGTTCAAATTCGGCATCAACCTCCGCGGCACCCCCGAAAAGATGAAAGTGCGACTCGGCGGAGCCAAAGTGAAACCCGGCATGGTGGGCCAGCGGCAGGAAATCGCCGACAACACACGCATCAACCTCGTGCAGCAGATCGACAACGTGTTCCGCCGCGGAATCTCCAAGGCTCGCCTCGGGCGACTCTCGTTCAGCTCCTCTGCCTCGCCCCTGCCCACCCCCTCGCAGCTCCTCGAGGAGGATGACCGCCTCTCCTACGCCGACTCGCTGGGGATGATACGCGCCGGCATGATCGACAACCCCGACACCCTGCGCTTCCCCCCGCACGACCTCCCGGCCCCCGCTCCCTCCCCATCAAAAAAGAAGAACAGAAAATGACGAACCGACACGATATCACACCCGACAACGATGACTACGACATCCGCTCGGAGGCCATCCGTTCCGACCAGGACTTCGAGCGGGCCCTGCGCCCGGGGCGCTTCGAGTCGTTTGCCGGACAGGAAAAGATTGTGGAGAACCTGCGAGTGTTCGTGGCTGCCGCCCGGATGCGCGGCGAAGCCCTCGACCACCTGCTGCTCCACGGCCCCCCCGGCCTGGGCAAGACCACCCTCTCGGCTATCATTGCCAACGAGCTGGGAGTGGGCTTCAAGGTGACTTCCGGCCCGGTGCTCGACAAACCGGGCGACCTGGCGGGAATCCTCACGTCGCTCGAGGAGAACGACGTGCTGTTTATTGACGAAATCCACCGCCTCTCGCCCGTGGTGGAGGAATACCTCTACTCGGCAATGGAGGACTACCGCATCGACATAATGATCGACAAGGGGCCCGGGGCACGCTCCGTGCAGCTCACCCTCTCCCCCTTCACGCTCGTGGGCGCCACAACCCGCTCAGGACTCCTCACCTCACCGCTGCGCGCACGCTTCGGCATAAACTGCCATCTCGAATATTATGACCACGAGGTGCTCGAACGCATCATCCTCCGGTCAGCCTCCCTGCTGGGCATAAAATGCACCGGCGAGGCCGCCCACGAAATTGCCCTGCGCTCGCGCGGCACACCGCGAATTGCCAACGGACTGCTGCGGCGCGTGCGCGACTTCGCCATGGTGAAAGGCTCCGGCTCCATCGACCCCGAGATTGCACGCTACGCCCTGGAGGCTCTCAACATCGACCGCTACGGACTCGATGAAATCGACAACAAGATTCTCGCCACAATCATCACCAAATTCCGCGGAGGCCCCGTGGGGCTGAGCACCATCGCCACCGCCCTGGGCGAGGACCCCGGCACCATCGAGGATGTCTACGAGCCGTTCCTGATCAAGGAGGGGTTCCTGCAGCGCACCCCCCGCGGCCGCGAGGTCACCGATCTGGCCTGGCGCCACCTCGGCCTCACCCGCCCCGACTACGGCGGCCTCTTCTGAGGCCCCGCGCCTCCATGCAGGCTATCAGATACGCCCAAAACCATCAGAGCATCAGGAAGGCTTATCCGCATTTCCGGATTCCATCATGCAGTAGGGACGCTCCGTTGAGCGTCCGCATAAAAACCTAAGAATCAGCCAATCCTTTCGGACGCTCCGTGGAGCATCCCTACCGCAGGTCTGTTTCCGGCAATTTTTGATTACGCGTTATTTACCGGAGGGGTTATTCTGCAATCCGGAAAACGCGCAGCCCCTCGGTGCGGTTGCGGCGTATGTATTCGGCCAGCGGCAGCGGGTCGACAGTCACCCGCCCCTCCTTCGATGAGGCGTGGAGCAGTCGCACCGTGCCGTCGGGGTCGGTGACGGCTATCCCAATATGGCTCACGTCGAGCCCCGGGGTGGAGGTGGTGAAGGCGAGGATGTCGCCCGGGAGTATGAGCTGCCTAAGGGTCTTGGTGTTGAGCGACGAACCGCGCAGATACGGATAGCGGTAGTTGCTGAAGCCGGCCTCCACCGAGCGCATCCCGGCGTAGGTGACCGAGTCGGCCAAAGCGGGGTAGAGCCGGCGGTTGCGTGTCATGAAGTTGAGGGTCTTGATGTTGTGGCGGACGCCGGGGAGGCCGGCGGTGACTTCGCGCAGCAGCCCGCGCGACTGGTTGTCGAGCGCCCAGTCGCTGATATAGTGGAGCCGCGAGGTGTAGTCGCGCATGGTGCCCTGGCGGTAGCGGATGCGCTCGAGGTTATAAAGGAAGTCCTGCCACGACGAGCGCCCCTCGCGCGCTGTGACAGCCAGGGCGGCCACGGTCTCCACAAAGGTGGTGCAGTCCATCGAGTCGAGATTCACGCGCAGGGCCTCGGTCTCCCCCTCAAGGGTGTGGGCGCCATAGGGGGTGTCGTTGAAGAGCATCCCCAGGCGCACGGGGTTGCCGCGGTCGGGGTGGCGTGCTTCTTCTATTAATATATGTGTGATGCGGGTGGTGTCGGATGCCTCGTTGTGCCATTCCACATTGTGCGCGCGCTGCGCCGCGCCGCACAGGGCTATGAGTGACAGCAGGGCTGTGGCGGCCCCACGCTTGATATTTGAGAATATTTTTGTGAACATCGGAATTTTTTTCAGGGTTCGTGTTGCAAATTTACGCAAAAACGGCGGCATTCGAGGTTTCCGGCGGGTGGTTTTTTAGTGTTGCCGAGGGCGCTTCTGTGGTGCTTCTGTGGTGCTTCTGTGTGTGGCTTTTCCGGAGTAGGGGTGCCCGGTGGCGGGTTGAGGTGTTTTCTGCTGTGCGATTATGTTGTGCGGCATAATTTTAACATTTATTTAAATGTTTGTGACAGTGTCTGTTGCGTCGTAAATTAAGTTGATTGAACAAAAATGATTGAAATTTGTTGCAGAAAAATTTGGTTGGTTCGTTCAAAGTGTCTAACTTTGCACTCGCTTTTGGGACGGAGGTCCCGCCGGAAGCGCTGCTTTCGGACTCGGAGCGCCGGCTTGCCGGGGATTCTGAAAGAATCGGCTCCGAAAAATTTTTGAAAAAAGTTGCTGAAAAATTTGGCAGTTCAAAAATAAGTCCGTAACTTTGCACCGCAATTCGGCGCGCCTCCAAAACGAGGGCAACCCGATCGAGAACATTGAAAAGATTTACAATAGACTGAAGAGTAGTACAAGAGCTTATACGGTCGCCGCTTTCGGGCGTCGCGGCCGGAAAAATAGAAGTTCCTTAGTCAATTCTTTATAGCTCAATATCAAGCTATCCGAGGTTCGGGGGCAGACTATGAGGCGTTATCGCACAGCGGTCCGGGCGCTCTTTCCGGAGTGGTTGACCGACAAATTTCTGAAAAGAAAAGAAACAAGATAACAACAACGAAGAGTTTGATCCTGGCTCAGGATGAACGCTAGCGACAGGCTTAACACATGCAAGTCGAGGGGCAGCGGGGGAGGAAGCTTGCTTTCTCCTGCCGGCGACCGGCGCAC
>SCEJ01000347.1 GCA_004102785.1 Muribaculaceae bacterium Isolate-013 (NCI) | reverse complement strand
AATATAAATTAATTTATACGACGTATTTAAAAGGATTAAAAATGCATTCATACGAATTGATATCAGGAATGTCGGCAGCTGTGCTTGCAGTGGCTCTATTGGCGCTGTATTGCAATATACGCCGCGACCTGATGATGTTTCAGCAGAATTCATATATGAATGACCGGTATATACGGTGGTTCAATCAGAGTGGTGAAAGTACGAACTATCTCAGAATCGGAGGCTGCATAGCGTTGCTGCTTTGTCTTGTGCGCCATATTCCGTTTTGGGCAAGCGGAGGATGTGCGGCGCTAATTATGACTTGGATTGCGGTGTCGCTGTTTACCCGCAAATATAAAAAGCCGCTCGTGGTGACCAGGAGGGTGTCGCGCCTTTTTGTG
>SCEJ01000346.1 GCA_004102785.1 Muribaculaceae bacterium Isolate-013 (NCI) | reverse complement strand
ATTCGAAAAGTCTAACATGAAGAGTTATCTTTATTTGATAATTACTATATTTTCGGTTGTTTAAACACGGGCGCCATCAACGGTCCATATCGGGCACGATGTAGTCGAGCGAGCCGCCGATGGTGATAAGGTCAGCGATGTTGTTGCCCGAGGTGATGTGGTCGACCACGGCTGCCAGAGGCAGCCACGGGGGCGCTATCTTCAGGCGGTAGGGCTTGGTCGAGCCGTCGCTCTCGATATACACGGCAAAGACGCCGCGGCAGCCTTCGACCATCTGGAACCATTGACCCTGAGGCAGTTTGAGCACCTTGGGCACTTTGGCGCAATAATCTCCGCCGGGGATATTGTCGATGAGCTGTTCGATGATATGCGCCGACTGC
>SCEJ01000345.1 GCA_004102785.1 Muribaculaceae bacterium Isolate-013 (NCI) | reverse complement strand
AGCGGCTTCGCGGACAATGTATCGAAGGAGCTGCCGTTGGAATATGCGGTAGAGATGAACAACCTGATCCGCCTGGAGATGAAAGGAAGCATCGGGTAAAGGGAGGACAGAATATGGAAAAAGAATATAATATGACCATCAACCGACTGCCCTCTAAGACATGGAACTGGCTTCGCATGAACGAGACGCAGTTGGAGAAAATAGAGATCCCCGCGGCCGGAGAGGCAAAAGTCACTCTGCCGGAGAAGATAACGACCGCTGAAAACGAAGGAGCTAAGCCCTGGAATGCGGATTTTGCAGGGATTGCCTCCGGTATGGGGGAAGATATGGACGGTCTGCTTGCCGCAGCGGGAGTAAAAGCAAAACATTATGAGGTGCCCG
>SCEJ01000045.1 GCA_004102785.1 Muribaculaceae bacterium Isolate-013 (NCI) | reverse complement strand
CGAGAGGACCGTGTTGGACGGAGCTCCGGTGAACCGGTTGTGGCGCCAGCCGCACCGCCGGGTAGCCGCCTCCGGCAAGGATAAGTGCTGAAAGCATCTAAGCACGAAGCCCCCCTCAAGATAAGATTTCCATATAAGGGTCGTCGAAGACTACGACGTCGATAGGTTGCAGGTGCACGGGCGGCAACGTCCTCAGCCGAGCAATACTAATCACCCAAACCCTTTCCGGTGACCCAGTCACCGTCAATAAAGCTTCACAGAGCACCGCACTTGGCAGACACACAGACACAAGTCAAGGCAACGTGACAGTTCAGAGCGACCTGTGAGAAGAACTTCCGGTCAAACTCCTTTTTTACCTTATAACGCAGAGGCGCGGGAGGCGCAGGCGAGCGCCGCAAAGCCCGATACCTCTGACGTCAACCGAAAAATAAGGCGGCCATAGCACGGGGGCTCCACCTCTTCCCATTCCGAACAGAGAAGTTAAACCCCGCCGCGCCGATGGTACTGCGAAAGTGGGAGAGTAGGTAACCGCCCCAAACCCCCAAGCCCTTGACTCATCCGAGCCAGGGGCTTGACTTTTTCTCCCCATCTTGCTTCTCTCCTTTGTATATGAAGCTCTTGTTAATATATTATTACTGTCCGCTAAACTTTTTTTGAGCGATTGAAAAATTAGGGCTGACACCTATTGCAGGAGTCAGCCCTAAATGGTTATTTTGGTGTCGCCAAACAATCCATGAATAACCATGAGTAAAAGTAGTAATTTCTTCGGACAGCCGATATATGGACAGTTGATAAAATCACTCAATCGTGAAAAAATTGTTGAATTCAGCCGAAAACACGGCGGAGAGAAGTATGTAAAGAGCTTTGACGGCTATACGCATCTTCTTACGATGCTCTATGCCGTAATCCAGCGCTTCGACTCATTGTGTGAGATAGAGACATCTATGACAGCGGAGGTTCGCAAACTGCACCATGTCGGAATTGATACTGTACCAAAGCGCAGCACCCTGTCGGATGCAAATGCCCGACGGTCAGAGAAGTTCTTTGAGGATGTCTATCGCGACCTGTATGCAGCCAACAAAGACATTCTTTCATCGGACAGCAGACGCAATGGCACGGAAGAGTGGATAAAGCAGCTTAGGATTATCGATTCCACTACAATCACATTGTTCTCCAACGCTATTTTCAAGGGTGTTGGTCGACACCCCAAGACGGGAAAGAAGAAAGGCGGCATAAAGGTACACTCTGTCATACACGCCAACGAGGGGGTTCCCTGCGATGTGCAGTTCACTTCGGCGGCCACCAATGACTCTTTCATGCTTGCTCCGAGCCATTACAGCCACAACGAGATAGTCGCTCTTGACCGCGCCTATATCAATTATGCCAAATTTGAGGAACTGACGGACCGTGGCGTTGTATATGTCACCAAAATGAAGAAAAACCTCAGTTATGAGGTACTTGTAGACTGTATGCATCAGAATCCGCAGGGTCTGATGGAATACCGTGAACAGGTCGTGGTGTTCCGTAAAGACGGTATAAACCACATCGCCAGAATAATTACATACGTTGACATCAAGAAGAACGGGAAGCCAAAACTCATATCGCTTCTGACCAATGACTTCGACATGCCGCCAGAGACAATCGTGGCGATATACCGCCGCCGATGGCAGATAGAGTCTCTTTTCAAGCAGATCAAACAGAACTTCCCCTTGAGATACTTCTATGGCGAGAGCGCCAACGCCATCAAAATCCAGATATGGGTTACACTCATCGCAAATCTGCTGCTGTCAGTACTTCAAAGCAAACTCGAAAGACGTTGGAGCTTCTCCGGGCTGGCTACAATCGTCAGAATTGTGCTGATGTATTACCTGAATCTCGAAAAGTTCCTCAATCAGCCCGATGCAGACCTGAAAATCATGCTCGCCGAAGCATCGGAATCGCCTCCCGAAGTTCCTGAAAACTGCTGAGGGGGCTTGTCAAATACAAAAAGTAAGCCCAACTTCTGCCGTTCAGGAAGTTGGACTCGCCTTTTTATGGTTTAGCGGACAGTAATATTAATATATGAAGCTCTCGTTTATATATGAAGCTCTCGATTATATATGAAGCTCTCGCAGATTCAACGGATTAGCGGATGGCTGACGCGCTGGTAGCTGACTTCGGAGGCCAGGTGGCCTGCGGATTAAACGGATGCTGTAAGGCTTTATATATGAAGTTCTCGATTATATATGAAGCTCTCGCAGATTCAACGGATTAACGGATGGCTGACGCGCTGACGGCTGACTGCGGAGGCCAAGTGGCCTGCGGATTAAACGGATGCTGTAAGGCTTTATATATGAAGTTCTCGATTATATATGAAGCTCTCGCGGATTCAACGGATTAACGGATGGCTGACGTGTTGGCGGCTGACTTCGGAGGCCAGCGGCCTGCGGATTAAACGGATGCTGGTTACCCTCGCCTTCCGCATTCCTGTTTCCTGCCAAGTCCGCCAATTCGCTCTTCCGCTATGTGCTATCGCGCCGTAGGGTCGCGACCCTACGGGGATAACTGTGTTTTCTGGGAAGTTTTCTGATATTGGTTTAACGGGTTTTAGCTTCTGATTTTATGCAAATCCGATTTTTTTTCGTAACTTTGCACCGCTTATTCAACAGGCATTTAGGCATGTTCACGCTATCGATTGATTGTTGCTGCCAATGCTTGAAATATAATTGTTTAGGCCTTTATCATTGGTTTGCTGCGATGGTGGTACATCATGAAAATCGGCAAGGCGAGGCTGCTGTTTTGTGTGGTTTCTTTGCGGTGATGTGGCCAGGCTGGCAAGCCGGATATGGCATTCATAGCTATTGCGGTTTACTTGTAAATCGCTCTAATTAATCTCTCAAACTATTAAAAACAGTAATATCTATGTGTGGAATTGTTGGGTACATCGGTAACCGAGATGCCTATGATATTTTGATTAAGGGGCTTCATCGCCTGGAGTACCGTGGTTACGATAGTGCTGGTGTGGCGATTATTGATCCTGATAATCGCTTGAATATTTATAAGTCACGCGGCAAGGTCGACGATCTTGAGAATTTCTGCCAGTCGAAAAATGTAAGTGGTTCGACGGGCATCGCCCATACGCGTTGGGCTACTCATGGTGAACCCAATGATATAAATGCACACCCCCATTACAGTGCTTCCGGCAAAATCGCTCTTGTGCATAACGGCACAATCGAGAACTACAATGTTCTGAAGGAGGCTCTTCAGCTTCAGGGCTGTGTGTTCAAGAGCGAGACTGACACAGAGGTTCTCGTTCAGCTTATCGAGTATATTAAAACCTCCAACCGATGTACACTGGTTGATGCCGTGCGCGAGGCTCTGAAAGAGGTTATCGGCGCATACGCCATCGCTGTTGTAGATACCGACAATCCTGACACTATTATCGGTGCGCGCAAGAGCTCGCCTCTTGTGGTGGGAATCGGCGACGGCGAAACTTTCCTTGCATCTGACGCCACTCCCATTATCGATTATACCGACAAGGTGGTTTATCTCAACGATGACGAAATCGCCATTATCAACCGCAATCAGGATCTGAAGATTATCACGGTTGACAATGTGCCCACCACCATTGACATCCATACTCTCCGTCTGTCGGTATCGCAACTGGAGAAGGGCGGGTATCCCCACTTCATGCTTAAGGAGATTTTCGAGCAGCCCCGTACAATCCACGACTGTATCCGCGGCCGTATCGGTAATTCGGGATCTAAAGTTACCCTTTCTGGGGTGCTTGAGAACCGAGAGCATTTCCAGAATGCTCATCGTATCATCATCGTGGCATGTGGCACGTCGTGGCATGCTGCTTTGATCGGCAAGCGCCTCATTCAGGAGATTGCCCGCATACCGGTAGAGGTGGAATATGCCTCTGAGTTCCGTTACAGCAATCCGATTCTGACTCCGAACGACACTGTGATTGCCATATCGCAGTCGGGTGAAACGGCTGATACTCTTGCCGCCATCCAGATGGCTAAGAAGTGCGGTGCGTTTGTGTATGGAGTATGCAATGTTGTCGGCTCGTCGATTGCCAGAGCCACTGACTCGGGCACGTATATCCATGTAGGGCCTGAAATCGGTGTGGCTTCAACGAAGGCTTTTACCGGTCAGGTCACCGTGCTCACTATGCTGGCTCTTGCCATGGGACAGCTCCGCGGCACGGTGAAGGACGAGGAGGCTGCTAAAATCACCGATGCTCTCCGTTCGCTCCCGAAACTGATACGCCAGACACTCAAGCTCAACGATGAGATTGAGAAGCTCTCCGGAATATACACATATGTGCATAATTTCCTGTATCTCGGCCGTGGATACAATTATCCGTCGGCTCTGGAGGGTGCGCTCAAGCTCAAGGAAATCAGCTATATTCATGCCGAGGGGTACCCGGCTGCCGAAATGAAGCACGGCCCTATCGCTCTTATCGACCATGAGTTGCCTACGGTGGTAATCGCCCCCAACGATGAGCTCCACGAGAAGATTATCTCAAACATCCAGCAAGTGAAAGCCCGCGGCGGCTCCGTAATCGCCGTTGTTACGAAGGGCGACAAGACTATTGCCGAGATTGCTGACCATACCTTGGAAATTCCTGAGGTGCCCGAATCGATTTCGCCTGTAATAGTGTCGATTCCTCTCCAGCTCCTCGCTTATCACATCGCGGTCAAGAAGGGCTGCAATGTCGATATGCCCCGCAACCTGGCTAAGTCGGTTACGGTAGAATAACGAACAAATACACCTCTCTCGTTGTTTATCACGGGAATGAAAAATATCAGAAACTTCTGCATAATAGCCCATATAGACCACGGCAAAAGCACCTTGGCCGACCGTCTTCTGGAATTCACCAAAACGGTGTCGGAAAAGGATCTCCAGGCACAGGTGCTTGACGACATGGATCTCGAGCGCGAGCGCGGAATCACAATAAAGAGCCATGCCATCCAGATGAATTACGAACTGGACGGCCAGCCTTATGTGCTGAATCTCATTGATACTCCGGGGCATGTCGACTTCTCCTACGAGGTGTCGCGTTCAATCGCTGCCTGTGAGGGCGCGCTCCTTATAGTGGATGCCACGCAAGGTATCCAGGCTCAGACGATTTCCAACCTTTATATGGCGATTGACTCTGATTTGGAGATAATTCCTGTAATCAACAAGGTCGATCTCGAGAGTGCCAATCCCGATGAGGTGGAGGATCAGATTGTGGATCTCCTCGGATGCAGCCGCGATGAGATTATCCGTGCAAGCGGCAAGACCGGTATCGGAGTCCCTGAAATCCTCAGGGCGATTATAGAGCGCATCCCGGCGCCTCAGGGCGACCCCGAAGCGCCGTTGCAGGCTCTTATTTTCGACTCGGTGTTCAACCCGTTTCGCGGCATCATCGCCTATTTCAAGATTGAGAACGGCACAATCCGTAAAAATGATTTCGTGAAATTCGTTGCCACAGGCAAGGAGTATCATGCCGACGAGATAGGTGTGCTGAAGATGGATCTCCAGCCGTGCGACACCCTTTCGGCCGGAAATGTTGGCTACATTATCTCCGGAATCAAGACCTCAAAAGAGGTAAAGGTGGGCGACACCATCACCCATGTCAGCAAGCCGGGCGAGGCTATCGCGGGCTTCGAGGAGGTGAAGCCTATGGTGTTTGCCGGAGTATATCCGATTGAGGCCGAGGATTTCGAGAATCTGCGTGCCTCGCTTGAAAAGCTCCAGCTCAACGACGCCTCGCTCACATTCCAGCCTGAGTCGTCAATGGCTCTCGGATTCGGATTCCGCTGCGGTTTTCTCGGATTGCTCCACATGGAGATTATCCAGGAACGTCTCAGCCGCGAATTCAACATGGACGTTATCACTACGGTGCCGAACGTATCATATCGCGTTTTCGACAAGAAAGGTAATATGACCGAGGTGCATAACCCGTCGGGATTGCCCGAGGTTACGCTAATCGACCATATTGAAGAGCCTTATATCCGCTCATCGATAATAACCACCACCGATTTTATCGGCCCGATAATGACGCTTTGCCTCGGCAAACGCGGCGAGCTTGTAAAGCAGGAGTTTATCCATGGCAACAGGGTTGAGATTATCTTCGATATCCCACTGGGTGAGATTGTGATAGATTTCTATGACAAGCTGAAGTCAATCTCGAAGGGATATGCGTCGTTCGATTATCATCTGCATGACTTCCGCGACTCGCGTCTTGTGAAGCTTGATGTGCTTCTCAATGGCGAGAGCGTCGATGCGCTTTCAACTCTGACACATGCCGACAATGCCGTGCAGTTCGGCCGCCGTATGTGTGAGAAGCTTAAGGAGCTGATTCCACGCCATCAGTTCGATATTGCCATACAGGCTGCTATCGGCGCGAAGATTATAGCTCGCGAAACAATCAAGGCGGTCAGAAAGGATGTTACCGCAAAATGTTATGGCGGCGACGTGTCGCGAAAGCGCAAGCTCCTTGAAAAGCAGAAGGCCGGTAAGAAGCGAATGAAGCAGATCGGCTCGGTGCAGGTGCCTCAGAAGGCATTCCTTGCCGTATTGAAACTCGACTGATTCCGGTCATCCCGGCACCCGAAGCAGAGCCTCGGCCAAATTTTTGGCCGAGGCTCTGCTTATAATCTGCTTATATGTGTGGGGTTTTCAGAAAGTGCCTGCTACGTTGACCGGCGCTCCCATATAGTTGAGTTTGAAGGTGACTGTTGCCGAATCCGGAGTTGAGCCAGGTGTGACTGTTAGAGCCAGGGAGCTGTACCAGTTGGTATAGTGGATTTTCACATTAAGGCATCCGTCGTTGTTCCAGCCATAGGCGGCATCGGCGTAGAACGGAGTGGTGTGACCGGAAAAACGGTTGTGGGTGTCGGAGCGTTCGTCGGGCGGGTTTGACACCATGCGCGTTTTTTCCCAGTCTCTGTAACCGCAGATGTATTCATCGGTTTTGCCGGATGCATCTGTGGCAGAGAGGCGCACTGTTTTGCCCTCCTGCGTGATTTCAATAGATTTCCATCCCATCGGATTGTCAGCAAGAGTGATGTGTTTCCCAAGAAACGGAGCCGCGGATGATGATTTCCCTGCCGGGAAGGGATGCGAATAGCTGTTGATTCGGGTAGCGAGGCGACGGGCATCACGTCCCTCTTTTTTAGGTGTGTCGGAGAGGGTAGGAGTGAGGGTGTTCCATACAAGAGCCTGCACGCGGTCTGACACGCCTTGCTGGCATTGTGTCACCACAGCCACCATGTCCTCTTTCGGCATAATGATGATATACTGGCCCCAAGCACCGTCGGCTCTGACTGCATCCTCATGCGGGCAGGTCCACATCTGATAGCAGTAGTCGGAAGTGCCGGGCACATCCACGCGTTTAGTCATCATCTCCGTTACCCAATCCTCGGGGAGTATGTGTTTGCCGTTCCACACCCCCTTGTCGAGCAGCAACTGGCCGAATTTAGCAAGGTCATCGGGACGCATCCATAGCCCCCAGCCTCCGGTTATCACCCCTTCGGGGCTTACATCCCAGGCGTAGTCGGTAATCTCAAGCGGACCGAACACTCTTTCTGACAGATATTCCAGAATGTTTTTCCCAACCACTTTCTGCACTATGGCTGAAAGCAGGTAGGACGACATCGAGTCGTAGGCGAACTTTGTGCCCGGTTCGGCCGCCATCGGTTCCGCCATCATGATTTCGGTCCAGTTGTCTTCGCGTCCGCGCATACCCCAGTCAACTTTAAGGCCGGACGTCATTGTCAGCAGGTCGCGCACGGTCACATCAGCCAGCCACGGTGATACGCTGTCGGGGAGCGATTCGGGGAGTATTGCCCCGAGACGGTCGTCAAGACGCAGCAGATTGTCGGCGACAGCGAGCCCCACGGCAGTTGCCGTGAATGTTTTCGACACTGAGAACAGTTCGTGCTGGTCACCTCTTGAGAAAGGGTGTATGGCGGCTTCGGCCACCACGTTTCCGTGGCGCAACACAGTGAGCGAATGCAATTCGGTCTGCGGTATTGACGTGAGCGAGTCAAGCAGCTCGATTATTTTGCCGGAGTCCATTCCCTGTGCTTCGGGCGAAGTGCGGGGTAGTTCGCCGGCGTACATAACGCCCCAGGCAGAGAGTGATGATAGAATTATTAAGGATTTTAGCTTCATGGTAAGTTACTTTTCAAAGTTATTTTACTGACCGGTCAACTTATTTCAATGTTTATCCGCATAAAGATTGAAATTACTTCGACAGGTTATTTAC
This sequence comes from Muribaculaceae bacterium Isolate-013 (NCI), assembly GCA_004102785.1. Taxonomy (GTDB): domain Bacteria; phylum Bacteroidota; class Bacteroidia; order Bacteroidales; family Muribaculaceae; genus UBA7173. Next base: position 19,039 of record SCEJ01000045.1, on the reverse strand, counting down.
CGTATTTTCTTATGCAAAAATACAAAATTACCGGCAAAGAAAAGAAGGTGTATCAAAATAATGATACACCTTCTGTCTGTTTACCGGCAGGCCGGTTGTCAGTTGCGGGGGAGTGTGCTGTAATCGGATGAATAGCGGAACATCTGGGGCAGGTATTCCTCGTTGAATGATATTTTCACATCGGTGATGTTGCCGTCGTTGTCTCTCACTGCCTCATATACCGGATTGATGAAGCCCTTGTAGGGAGCGATGTCGAGGCGGGCATAGCGGTCGAGTACCTCTTTGTGGATTGCCGGGTCAACTTTCACAGCATATTTCTCCACAAGGTCGGCACCGGCTTTGTAGTCACCCTCGGATTTGATGCGCTGTATCTCGCCGAGGAGCTGGCCGAAAAGGTCGCGCAGTTTACCGTAGTCGTTGATGCGCACGAAAGTGCGGCCGTCGATATCGGCGAGTTCCACCACATTGTCAGGTTTCCCTTTTTCGAGCACCCATTCGGCAATCAGCTTGCGGTTGCGCATGTGAGCTTCCTCAACATTCTTGCCCGGCTCAATACGCATGAGCTGGGTCATCAGACCGTTGAGCATGAATTTATAGTATTCGGCCTTATAGGCTTCCGGGTCGGAAAGAAGGCCGAGTTCCAGCAGTTTGGGGTCAGCGAGGTAGTAGAGCGCGAAGAGGTCGGCGCGTGTCTCCTCCAGGGTCGAGCCATGCTCTTTGAGCGCATCGGGGTCGACACCGGGCAGGAGCTGTCCGGAAGCGTGGCCGAGACATTCGTGCAGGTCAGTGTGGAGGTTGTCGGTGATGAATAGATACTTGTCAAGCAGCTCGCGTGTCGGAGCGTCAATCACGAATTCCTCGTTGAAGCCGTTGCCGTGGGCCGCGTCATCGTATGCCTGGGTAAGGTTCTCGATTGTCACTGATTTTGAGCCGTGGGCTGCGCGTATCCAGTTGGCGTTCGGCAGGTTGATGCCGATAGGAGAGGAGGGGTATGAGTCGCCGGCAAGAATGGCGGCGTTGATAACCTTGGCGGTCACTCCTTTCACATGGGGCTTGCGGAAGCGCGGGTCAACCGGGGAATTGTTCTCAAACCACTGTGCGTTCTCCGAGATAGTCTGTGTGCGCTGTGATGCGGCATCGTTGCGGAAATTCACGATGCCTTCCCATGAGCCGGTCATACCCAGCGGGTCGCCGTAACTTTCGATGAATCCGTTAACGAAATCGACCTTCGACTTTGTGTCGCCGACCCAGAGGATGGAATATTCGTCAAACTCGCGGAGCGAGCCTGTGCGGTAGAAGCTGATGAGCTTTGCAATCGATGCAGCCTGCTCCGGAGTCTCGGCGTAGGGTAATGCCAGTTCGAGATTGGCCACGATGCGTTCGATGGCCGGAGAATAGAGGCCGCCCACTTTGTAGACCTCCTCTTTGAGCTTGCCGTCATCACCTTTCACCACTTTGGCGTTCAGGCCATAGGATACCGGTGTCACATCGGTGGTATCCTTCATGGCGCCGTAGAAAGCCTCTACCTCGGCTTGTGTTATGCCCGGGCCGTAGAGGTTGTTGGCCGAAGTGGCAATCACATCCTGTCCGGCAGCCTGGTTTACGCGCTTGGGCAGGAAGGCGGGGTCGAAGATCAGGCGGCGGAGCGTGGCGGGGTCGCCGTATTTATCCATCTGCAGACCGGCCGCAGCCATGGCTCCGTCGAGCCATTCGGCGGTGAAGCCGGGAATGAATTTGTCGGTGGAGTAGTGGTGATACACGCCGTTGCCGAATTCCACTTGCTTCAGATATATCTCGAAAGCTTTGAAGCCGGCTTCGTTGCGGTCTCCCTTATAGTTTTTATAAAGGTCCTCCAGGAGGTCGCGCACCGCAAGGTTGTAGCGTCCGTTCTGGTCCCAGAGTATGTCGCGCCCTGCAAGGGCAGCCTCAGTGAGGTGGTATATCAGTTTTTTCTGGTCGAGAGAAAGCTCCTCGAAGCCGGGCACGGCATAGCGCATCACCTCGATGTCGGCGAAGCGGTCGACCACAGTGCCCGACGGATTGTTGGGGTCGGTAAAATTAGCCATTGCTGAAGTTGTGGCGAGGACCACGGCAAAGGCCGCAGCCGTCATTCTCATAAATTTCATATCGGATGTTTTTGGGTGTATAGGAAGGTCGGTGGAAAGTCAGGGGTCACTCCACATACAGCACCAGTCCCTTGAGGTATTCCCCTTCGGGATGGCATATGTTCACCGGATGGTCTGCCGGCTGGGTAAGCTGGTGGAGTATTCGCACCCGGCGCCGGCTTTGCGCGGCGGCGGAGAACACCGCCAGGCGGAACTGCTCGCGGCTTACGGCCTGTGAACACGAGAAGGTGAAGAGCACCCCTCCCGGAGCGATTTTTTCAAAAGCCTTGTAGTTCAGGCGCTGGTAGCCGCGCAGCGCGTTGCGCAGCGCGCTCCGGTGTTTGGCGAACGCGGGAGGGTCAAGCACGATGAGGTCATACTCGCCGTGTTTCATGCCGTCAAGAAACTTGAACGCATCCACGGCGAATGATTTATGGCGTCCGTCGCCCGGGAAGTTCAGTTCGATATTGGCATCGGTCAGTGTCACGGCTTTTTCCGAAGAGTCGACCGAGTGCACCAGTTCGGCATCGCCCCTCATGGCATATACCGAGAACCCTCCGGTATAGCAGAACATGTTGAGCACACGTCTGCCCCCCGAATAGCGCTGGAGCAAAGCACGGTTGTCGCGCTGGTCAACGAAGAATCCTGTCTTTTGGCCGCGCAGCCAGTCGATATTGAATCGAAGACCGTTCTCCGTAGCCACGGCGGTCTCGGCCGAGCCGATTATATAATCGTTGTGCTGGTCAAGACGAGCCTTGTATGGGAGGGTGGTCTCCGACTTATAATACACATTTCTCACCTCCAGCCCCGGGAGCGATACCAGACACCGGGCCACCGTTTCGCGGGCGTAATGCATACCCACGGAGTGAGCCTGCACCACGGCCGTCGGTCCGTAGATGTCAATAACAAGTCCGGGGAGGAAATCCCCTTCGCCGTGCACCAGGCGGTAGGCGTTGTTTTGCGGAGTGTCGAGGTGAAGCATTTTGCGCAGGCGCAGGGCGTCGGTGAGGCGTTCGCGGAAGAACTCCTCATTTATCTCGCGCCGGCTGAAGTCAAGAATCCGCACGGCAATGGAGCCGATCTGGAAGTGGCCTGTGCCGATAAATCTGCCGTCGTGAGCCACAATGCCCACTACGTCGCCTTCCGCGATATTTTCCGGTGGCTCCGAGGCCAGCGCGCCCGAGAACACCCAGGGGTGAAAACGGTCGAGCGATTCCTCTTTGCCACGTTTAAGTTTTAACTCAATCATCAGGTAAGTTGTATGAGTAATCGATAAAAATTACTTTGGGGCAACCTCTAACAGACTGTAATCAGACAGTCTGTTATTTCAGCACGAACCTGTAAAGGTCGTTGAAGTTCGCGTAGATAAGCAGAGCCAGGAGGAAAAGCATTCCGGCGGTCTGGGCATACTCCATGAACTTTTCCGAAGGCGCGCGGCGAGTAACCACCTCCCACAGCAGGAAGGCCACGTGGCCGCCGTCAAGAGCCGGAATCGGTATGATGTTCATGAATGCCAGGATAATGGATAGGAATGCCGTCATTTCCCAGAATGTGCGCCAGTCCCATTTCGGGGGGAACATGTTGCCAATGGCTCCGAATCCGCCCACACTCTCGGCACCCTCTTTGGAGAAGAGATGCTTCAGCGAGCTTACGTATGTCACAAGGAAATCCGTGCCGTCTTTTATCCCGACCGGAATTGCCTCGAACATGCCGTATTGCGTTACTTTTACCTCGAAAATGTCAACCGGGCTCTTCAGTTCGAAACCGAGTTTGCCGGCGCCGTTTGGGGTGGCGGTCACATGAATGGTGTCGTTGCCGCGTATCACTCCGAGGTCGGTTGCCTTGTCGGCGCGGGCCAGCAGCGCCGGCGACAGTTCTGTGAAAGCCGGGGTGGCCACAGTGTCGACTGAAATCAGTCGGTCGCCGGGCAGCAGTCCGGCTTTCTGGGCGGCTTCACCGGGCATTACCGATTTCACAAACACCGGCACACGGAGCGCCATGAAGCCTGAATTGCTGAGCCGTTCAACGGCATCGGCCGGCATTGTCACCATCACGGTGTCAGTGCGCTGCGGGCCACGCACCACTGTTATGTTGCGTGCCTCGAGCATCTTGTAGATGTGCGAGCGGTCGGTCTGGTCAATCGGTTTGCCGTCGGCCGCGATGATTATGTCGCCCGTGCGGAACCCCATCTCCTGTGCGGCTTCGGTGAAGTCCATCCCTTCGTAGGCATTCTCGTAGGGGATCGTCTTTTCTCCCCAGTACCAGGCGATTCCGGCGTATATCAGGATAGAGAGTATGAAATTGTTGACAACGCCACCGGTCATTACAAAAAGCCTTTGCCAGGCCGGTTTCACGCGAAACTCATCGGGCTTGGGCGGGAGCGCCATCTGCTCCTTGTCCATTGACTCGTCAATCATTCCGGCAATCTTCACATAGCCGCCGAGCGGCAGCCATCCGATGCCGTAGACGGTCTGGCGCCATCCGGCCACCCGGCTGTCAGCCGAGCGGTCGCGTCCCACTTTTATTTTCAGAAGTTCGCGCTCCGACTCCTCTTTTTTCACCTGTTTTTTCCCGTTGCTGTCGGGTGGTAGCAGAGTTTTTTTCGTTTTGGTCCATGTGCCCAGGCGCAGGGTGCCTTTTTTCGGGTCGTACTGCAGCAGCGAGAACCAGGGGTTGAAGAATAGATAAAATTTCTCTACCCGGATTCTGAACAGTCTCGCCCACAGATAGTGGCCGAATTCGTGTATCACCACCAGCAGCGAAAATGCCGCTATAAGCTGAAGCGCTTTAATCCAGAAAGTTTCCAATATATGAATTTTTACTTGGGATAAACATTAAGATGATTTTGTGCGGCCGGAAGCCCGTCTCATACAAGATACCTGTCAGACGCCGACGCTTTTGCGAACTTCGATATAATGCCGCGGGCAATCTCTCTGGCTTCGGAGTTCGATGCCACATAGTCCTCATACGAGGGGTTGCCGACAAAGGCCGCGCGCTCCACCGTCTCCATTATAGTGCGGTAGATGTCGGTGAAACGTATGGCTCCTCTGAGAAACGCCGCCACTGCAATCTCGTTGGCCGCATTGATCACGCAGGCCGTGTTGCCGCCGCGACTAAGGGCGAAGTGTCCCAGCGTCACACCGGGGAAGCGTGTGGCGTCGGGTTCGGAAAATGTAAGGTTGAGCATATCGCCCAGCCGCAGAGGCGACTTCGGTGTGGCAAGGCGCTTGCCGTCGCCGAGAGCCAGTCGTATGGGCATGCGCATGTCGGGCATTCCGAGCTGTGCCTTCACAGAGCCGTCGGTGAATTCCACCATGGAGTGTATCACCGACTGCGGATGCACTACCGCTGTAATCTGCTCGGGACGCACGTTGAAAAGCCAGCGAGCCTCGATAATCTCGAACGACTTGTTGACCATCGTGGCCGAGTCGATGGAGATTTTCGCGCCCATGTCCCAGTTAGGGTGGCTCAGGGCATCGGCCACAGTCACTCCGTCAAGCATTTCGGCCGGAGTGTTGCGGAAGGGGCCTCCGGAGGCCGTGATTATGAGGCTGCGTATATCTTCGTGGCGTTCGCCGCGCAGGCACTGGTATATGGCCGAATGCTCAGAATCCACCGGTATGACCTGCGACCGGCTTCCGGCAAGCTCGCGGGTGACGATGTCGCCGGCCACTACGAGTGTCTCCTTGTTGGCCAGGGCAATGTCGCGCCCGGCTTTTATGGCGCGCAGGGTGGGGGCGAGACCGCTGTAACCTACGGTGGCCGTAACCACCGTGTCGAAATCCACCTCCTCCATAGAGTCGTTGATGGCTTCCTGTCCTGCGGCGGCCGTTATGCCGAGCGGAGCAAGAGCCTCCTTGAGTTCGGCATACTTGCTCTCATCGGCGATTACTGCCATTGACGGGTGGAACTCACGGGCCTGCTCCACAAGTGCCGTCACGTTGCTGCCGGCAATCAGCACCTCGGCCTTGAAACGGCCGGGGTATTCACGTATGACGTCGAGGGTCTGAGTGCCGATTGACCCCGTGGAGCCGAGCACGGCAATTCGTTTGCGCCCTTCGCCCATTTGTGTTGTGTTGTCAGGATTCTGTTTCAAATCAGATTTCACCTACGATTTCATTTATATCTTTTACACCGTGGCGCACGCACCAGTCGGAAATCCAGTCGACAATTTCCACGCATACCGCCGGATTTATGAAGTTGGCGGTGCCAACCTCTATTGCCCGGGCTCCGGCAAGCATGAACTCTATGGCATCGCGGCCGGAGGCTATGCCGCCAAGTCCGATGACAGGAATCTTTACGGCTTTAGCCGTCTGCCACACCATGCGCACGGCGACGGGGCGCACTGCCGGGCCTGAGAGGCCGCCGGTAACAGTGGAGAGCATCGGGCGTCGGCGTTCCACATCGACAGCCATACCCATAAGGGTGTTGATGAGCGATACCGCATCGGCGCCTGCACCCTCGGCGGCGCGGGCAATCTCGGTGATGTCAGTGACGTTGGGCGAAAGCTTTACAATAAGTGTGCGGGGCCACGCCTGGCGCACAGCCTTTGTCACGGCCTCTGCTCCGGCGCAGGTTGTACCAAAGGCCATTCCGCCCTGTTTCACATTGGGGCACGATATGTTGACCTCGATGGCCTTAACGCCGTCGAGCGGAGCAAGCCGCCGGGCCACTTCGGCATAGTCTTCAGGCTGCGAGCCGCTGACGTTTACTACGAGGTTGGAACCGTAGCCCTTGACCATGTTGTAGATGTTGTTGACAAAGTAGTCGACCCCCTTGTTCTGGAGCCCTACGGCATTGAGCATGCCGGAAGGGGTCTCGGCCATGCGCGGATATGGATTCCCCTCGCGCGGAGCCAGGGTGGTGCCTTTGACTATGAACGCTCCGAGAGTCTCCAGCGGCATGAAATCGGAAAACTCCCAGCCGTAGCCGAATGTACCGGAGGCGGTCATCACCGGGTTGCGCATCTCCATCGAGCCTACCTTTACGGCCAGGCACGGTTTGATATTATTTTCCATATAACCGTTTACCAAGTGAGTTCTTTTACATTGAATACCGGGCCGTAGGTGCACACGCATACGTTGCCGGCAACGGTTTTCTCCACGCAGCACAGGCAGGCGCCAAGGCCGCAGGCCATCATGTTCTCAAGCGATACCTCGCAGTCGGCTCCTATGCTACGGGCGGCGGCGGCCACGCCTTTCATCATCGGGGCCGGGCCGCAGCAGCACACTTTGTCCCAGCGGCCGGCACAGGCCAGCACGCTATGCTGGTGGGCGAATCCTTTTTCGCCTGAGGTGCCGTCGTCGGTGGCGGTGTGCACGGTGCCGATTTTGCGGAATTCATCGATGAGGAGGAGCTCTCCGGCCGTGCGCGCTCCAATAAGGAACTCGGGCTGGAGGCCGTTATCTTTCAGCACGCGGCCGAGCATCATCATGGGAGCCACCCCTACGCCTCCCCCTACAAGGAGAATGCGGGTCGACTTGTCGGCCGGGACGGTGAATCCGTTGCCGAGCGGGAGGAGCATGTTGACCACGGCTCCCGGCTCAAGGTCGCACAAGGCGTTTGTGCCGTCGCCGGCACGGCGTATCAGCAGGCGGAGGGTTCCGGTTGCGGGGTCTGCCTCATTTATCGATATGGGGCGGCGCAGGAAGGTTGTCTTGGAGTTGTCGACACGCACCTGCACGAACTGCCCGGGCTGTACATCGGCAGGGATGTCGCCTTTCAGGGTGAGAAGCGAGAACCGGTCGGTAAGGCGTCGGTTTTCGGTGAGAGTGAAGTCAGCGGCTTTTTTCATTATAAGTAACTGCTAAACTTCTTAAAATGCCTTGAAACTCATGTCGAGACCTTTCACCGAGTGGGTAAGGGCTCCTACCGAGATGAAGTCTACGCCGGTTTCGCCGTACTGGCGGAGGGTGTCGATGGTTATGCCGCCCGACGATTCGATTTCCGTATGGCGCCCGGTGCGGGTGTCATCCTCGCGTATGATTTTTACAGCTCCGGCAGTGCGCTCTGGTGTGAAGTTGTCAAGCATGATGCGGTCAACCTTTTCGGCGAGAGCCTGGCGAATCTCATCCTCGTTGCGGGTCTCAACCTCAATGCGGAGGTCTTTGTCGTTTTCGGCGCACCATTTCCGGGCAGCCTCCACGGCATTGTGTATCCCTCCGGCGAAGTCAACGTGGTTGTCCTTTATGAGAATCATGTCGAACAGGCCGATGCGGTGGTTCTCGCCGCCGCCGATTTTCACGGCGTCCTTTTCGAGCAGGCGCATTCCGGGAGTGGTCTTGCGTGTGTCGAGCACCTTGGTGTGTAGCCCGTCAAGGCGTGCCTGGTAGCGTGCTGTGGTGGTGGCGATGCCGCTCATGCGCTGCATGATGTTGAGCATGGTGCGCTCGGTCTGCAGAAGCGAACGCACCGGACCTTCCACCTCGAAAGCGATGTCGCCCGGTTTTACCCTGGCGCCGTCGTTGATATAGACGGTCATTTTAAGCGACGGGTCAAACTTGTCGAATACCATCCGGGCCACTTCTACGCCGGCCAGTATCCCCTCTTCCTTAACGATGAGGCGCTGGCGCCCCATCTCGTCGGCAGGGATGGTGGAAAGGGTGGTGGCGTCGCCGTCACCCACATCTTCGGCGAACGCCAGTGTAAGGAGGTCGTCGATAAGTTCTTCGCGTGATTTCATATCTAAGTTCGTTTTTCAGAATTCTTTGTTTAACTTTGTGCAAATTTACGGAAATAACACCAAACTGACAATATCCGACGATGAAAATCACATTTATGGTTGTGGGGCGCACCACTACCCCATACCTGCGCGATGCCGCCGCCGACTATCTCCAGCGGGCGGCGCGTTATATGCCGGTGGAATTCGTGGTGATTCCCGACATCAAGGCTTCTAAAAAAACTACATCCTCCCGGCAAAAGGATGCCGAGGGGATGGAGATTCTTTCACGCCTGAAAAATGATGACCGCGTGGTGCTTCTTGACGAGAGGGGGAAGGAACTGACCTCGCGGGCTTTTGCCGGGATGATAGAGGATGCGGCCAACAGCGGGCTGCGCAACCTGGTGTTTGTGGTCGGTGGTCCGTACGGGTTCTCGCAGGAGGTCTACGCACGTGCCAACAGCATGCTGTCACTTTCGCGCATGACATTTCCTCACGAACTGATAAGGCTATTTTTCGCCGAGCAGCTTTACCGTGCCATGACTATCATGCGCGGCGAACCATATCATCACGACTGACTTCTGCTCTTAACGGAACAACCCCTGCTCCCCCTCGAATGCCTTGCGTACAGCCGGAGCCGCCATTACTATGGTGCAGAATATCGCCAGCACCGGGATGGATGCGAGGATTACGAGCGAGCCGGCGGTGAGCCCGTTGGCGAGTATATAGTCGACTGTCAGCCACGTGCCGGTGCCGAGGGCGCCAAGCGAAAGCAGGTAGCAGAGCCACTGCACGAGTATTGCCACGCGGTTGTGGCGCTTCTCGGGCAGACGGTTGATTACCCTGGGGGTGAACCATTCGTTGTCCGGAGCCTGGGGGAGTCCGGCCTGGAGTCGGGCAGCTATATCGCGGTCGATTTTGCGTAGTTCGTCAGATTTCTTCATAGCGTGAGGTGTAGATATATTATTGAATTCCGGCCATTTTCTTGCGGGCCCGGCTGAGATGCGATTTCACTGTGCCCTCGGCCATCCCGGTGATTTTCACTATTTCCTTTATCGGCATCTCCTCCAGGTAGAACAGCAGCGATATGGTGCGTTCCGATTCCGATAGCTGTGCCAGCATGGTCTGTGCGTCCATCCCGGCGTCGGCTCTGCTCTCCGTGTCGACCGATGATGAAATCTGAAGATCGGCAGCGTCGGCGGCTTCGTTGAGCATCGCGTTGGAGCGCGACCTCCGGTAGCTTATGTACTCGTTGACGGCTATGCGGTAGAGCCATGTGCGGAAACCCGACAGCCCGCGGAACTGACGTATCCCCATCCAGGCTTTTAGGAAGGTTTCCTGCGCCAGGTCGTCGGTGAGCATCATATCGCCACCGCAGAGATTCATTATAAACCGCCGGAGCCCCTGCTGATGCAGCTCCGCCAGCCGCGAGAATGCCTCGCGGTTGTCGGAGCACATGCACATGGCAAGCAAACGTGTTTCTTCCAGACGTTTAAGCATCAGTGTGGGGTTCGGTTGGTTTTGCGGTTGTTATAGCGATGTTCTTAGGATTTCTCTGCGTGTCAGCGGTTATAGCCCGGAGGAGGGGGAGGGCAGCCGTTGGGGTTGTTGCCGGCGGGAGGGGTGAAACTGCCGTTGTTATTGTAATCGTTATTATTATAATAAGGAGGCCGGTTGTTGTATCCGTTGTTATAGGCCGGATTGGCGGGCGGGTACATGTGGCCATGTTTCGGCTTGTTTCCGTTAGAGCTGTCGAATCCCGGCACGAAGTAGTAGCCGATCATGCGTCCGATGCCTAAAAACAGGGGGATGCCGCCAAGCAGAAATCCTACACCTACGCTGGCTGTAATGGAAAAGAACAGGAATATGCACAATCCCACTACGATGAGTGTCAGAGCGTTGCTGAATGTGCGGGGATTACGCACGGCAACGGGCTGTGGCTGAGGCAAGCCGTCCCCGTCGCCTTTGTCCTCCTGAGGCTGCACCGGAACGGTGTTCTGGCGGCCGTAGAATGAGTCGGGCAGATGATAGTCGTGGTCAATGGCTTTGGCGATCAGTTCGTTGCGGTCGCGGTTGCGGCGGCGCAGAAAGCTGAACAGCAGAATCAGCGCTATAATCGCCGCCAGGCACGGCACGCAGATTATGATGGCGAGAATCGACACTATCATCCATGCAGGCTTTTGGGCCAGGTCTAGACCTTCTGATACCAGTTCGCCGATGTCGGCTATGTCGCCGTTGTCGAGGCGCAGTTTCAGACGGCTGCTTTCTTTATCGACGAACAGACCGATTTTATCATCATCTGCCCGGCTTTCCAACGGGTTCACTATGATTGTGGTGTCCGTCGATGCGGTCTGGACAGTGTCGGCGGTCATGACGATGGTGTCGGCGGGGGCCGGCGGGGGCGTAGCCTGCTTTTGCGGCTGCGGCGCCTGCCCTTGGATAGCCGAGGTGGCAAGCAGCAGGGCTGCCGCTATGGGTAAAAGGCGTTTGGAGGTTGTCATATCATTCATTCTTTTTTGTTGTTTCTGATTCTTAGACGGCATGGACGCCGGAAAGGTTGCAAAATAAGCGAAAAATTTTCAGAATCCGGATTTTTAACTTTACTTTGCACTCATGATTGTATTTCCAAACGCTAAAATCAACATAGGTCTCAACATATTGCGCCGCCGCCCCGACGGCTATCATGACCTTGAGACGGTGATGTATCCCATACCGTGGCGTGATGTGCTTGAGATAGTGCCAGGGCGCTCCGGCTGCGACACGCTCACATGCACAGGGCGCCCTGTCAACTGCCCCCCGGAGAAAAATCTGGTGATGAAAGCCGTGAAGGCTCTCCGCGGTGTCGCTGAATTTCCGCCGGTCGACATCTTTCTTGAAAAAATAATCCCCGACGGCGCCGGGCTTGGCGGCGGTTCGGCCGATGCCGCTTTCGCAATTACGGCCATCGACTCGCTTTTCAGCCTTGGTTTGCCGCGGAGACTCATGGCCGAGGTCGCCGCAGGAATCGGCGCCGACTGCCCGTTCTTTATATATAATGAGCCGGCTCTCTGCACCGGTACCGGCACCACGATGACGCATATCCCGGTGAAGTTCCCGGCCGGAGCATGGATTGCAGTGGTAAAACCCGACGTGTCTGTATCGACTAAGGAGGCCTATGCCGGAGTCACACCCCGCGGCGATTCGCCTGCTATCGCTCCGGTGCTGGAGGAATGCCCGCCGGAGGAATGGCAGGGTCGTGTGCGCAACGGCTTCGAGGATTCCATATTCCCGGCGCATCCAGAAATAGCCTCGATAAAGGAGGAACTGCTGCGCCAGGGGGCTGTATATGCGGCGATGTCGGGGAGCGGCGCGGCTGTTTACGGCGTGTTTCTGAATAAAGAGCTTTTTAAACCGTTGGCACAGTGGAATTGTTATCTATTTGAAGAATTAAGATAACCGGCGTGGTCGAAAAATTTTTCACAGAAAAATACTGCCATCAGGCCATCAGGCCTGATTTAGGCACTGTTTTTGCTATATGAAATCTGACAATATGTTTTTCAAGAAAAGAAATATGAGCTCTGACAAGAATTACAACGATAAGAACTACGAACCCGAAAATCTTGGCGAAGCAGCCGAGACCATCGATGTAGACCCCTCCGAGGAGGTGCGGCCCGAGGGCGCCGAGGTGGCGACCGACGAGGAAATCTCAGAAATAGAGACCCTCAAAAATCTTCTCCAGGCCAAGGAGACCGAGGTGGAAAAGGAGAAAAAAGAGTACCTTTTCCTGATGGCCGAGTTCGACAATTTCCGCAAACGCACAATCCGCGAGCGCTCCGAACTTGTTAAGAATGCCTCCGAGAAAGCTCTCCAGGGGCTGCTGCCCATTGTCGACGACTTCGAGCGCGGCCTCGATGCCATCCGCGACTCCTCCGACGCCGAGGCGGTGAAAGAGGGTATGAACCTGATTTACAACAAACTTATCAAATATCTGGCCGACAACGGTGTCAAGGCGATGGAGTCGACCGGCGCCGACTTCGACACCGAACTCCACGAGGCTGTGGCTATGGTGCCGGCCGACGATGTCACTCCGAAAGGGAAAGTAAAGGATACCGTCTCGAAAGGCTACACAATCAACGACAAGGTGCTCCGCCATGCGAAAGTGGTGGTGGCCCAGTAACACCGCCGCGAGATATTTCCTGAATAATACTTCCCGTTTCACCATGCGTTATGGAAAATAAAAGAGACTATTATGAAGTGCTCGGGGTGCAGAAAGGCGCCTCGGCTGATGAAATAAAAAAGGCCTACCGCAAGCTGGCCATCAAATACCACCCCGACAAGAATCCGGGCGACAAGGAAGCCGAAGAGAAATTCAAGGAAGCTGCCGAGGCTTACGAAGTGCTCTCTAACGACGACAAGCGCGCCAAATACGACCAGTTCGGCCACTCCATGGGGCCACAGGGCTTCGGTGGCGGTGGCGGCGGATTCTATTCGGGCGGCATGTCGATGGAGGATATTTTCTCGCAGTTCGGCGATATTTTCGGCGGACACTTCGACTTCGGCGGCGGCTTCGGCGGCGCTACCGGCGGCCGTGGCGGTTCACGCCGCCGTCCGTCGCAGACACGCAGCGGCTCCGATGTGCGCATAAAGGTGAAACTCACCCTTGAGGAGATTTCAAAAGGGGTGTCGAAAAAGCTCAAGCTCCCCATCTGGGTGAAGTGCGATCATTGCAACGGCACCGGCGCCAAGGACGGCACCGCATTCAACACCTGCCCCACCTGCCACGGCACTGGCACGGTGCGCCAGGTGGTGCAGAGCCTCTTCGGCGCGCAGGAAGCCATCGGCGTATGCCCGCAGTGCGAGGGCGAGGGGAAGGTTATTTCCGAAAACTGCCACTACTGCAACGGCGAAGGGATACAGCGCAAAGAGGAGATTGTGGCCTTTGACATCCCCGCCGGCGTGCAGGACGGCATGACCCTCACCGTAAAAGGGAAAGGAAACGCCCCCCGTCGTGGCGGCATAAACGGCGACCTGCTCGTTGTTATCGAGGAGATAAAGCATCCGGAACTTATTCGCGACGGCAACGACGTGATATACAACCTGATGCTTGATGTGCCAACCGCCGCCCTCGGTGGCTCGGTGGAGGTGCCCACAATCACCGGGCGCGCACGCCTCAACATACCGGCCGGAACACAGCCCGGCAAAGTGCTCCGCCTGCGCGGCAAGGGACTCCCGTCGCCGCAGGGCTACGGAGGCACCGGCGACGAGCTTGTCAATGTGATGGTGTACATCCCCGAAAACCTCACCGACAAAGAGCGCGAGGCCTTCGAGTCGCTCCGTGAACAACCCAATGTGAAGCCCTCTGAATCGACGGTCAACCGTCTGTTCTCAAAACTAAAACATATATTTTCTAACGACTGATTATGCTTAAAAGAATTCTTTCCATCTCAGGGAAACCCGGCCTATACCGTCTGGTAAGCAACGGCAAGAACATGCTTATCGTTGAAAGCCTCGCCACCGGCAAGCGAATGCCGGCCTATGCACACGACAAGGTGGTGTCGCTCGGCGATATTTCCATGTACACCACCGACGAGGATATACCCCTGGATGAAGTGCTTGAGAAGGTAAAAGAGGCTAACGGCGCAAAGCCCGTCGATGTGAAGGCGCTCGGCAACGACGAGGCCGTGCGCGAATACTTCGCCACTATCCTTCCCGATTTCGACCGTGACCGCGTTTACACCACCGACATACGCAAGCTCTTCGCGTGGTACAACGACCTTATCGGTGCCGGCGTTACCGAATTCAAGGATGCCGAAATTGCCGAAGACCAGGCTGCAGAGGCTGCTGAAGCTGCCGACGACGCCGAGAAAAAGTAATCGATGGCATTACGCGCATGAACACACTCCCCCGCAAAGCCTCATGGCTTTGCGGGGGAGTGTGTCTTGTATCCGCGCGTTACGAAAAGAACTATTCTCTCAGGCGAGAGTCGATGATGATGGTTACCGGGCCGTCGTTTGTGAGACTGACCTGCATGTCGGCGCCGAACACACCGCGGCCTGCCGGGCGCCCGATGCGCGCTTCAAGCAGCTCGCAGAACAGGCGGTAGAGCGGTTCGGCTTCCGCGCCACCGGCCGCACGGATATATGAGGGGCGGTTTCCCTTGCGTGTACCTGCCGTGAGTGTGAACTGGCTTATCGCCAGCACCTCGCCGCCGATGTCGGTAACGCTGCAGTCCATCACATCGCTGCCGCTGCCCGGACGCGGAAATATACGCAGCGCTGCCGCCTTGTCGGCCAGCCAGCGCGCATCATCGGCGGTATCGCCGGTTTCAACGCCCACGAGTATCATCAGCCCGCGGCCTGTCTCTGAAATGAGTTCGCCGGCTACTTCAACTTTCGCCCGGCTCACCCGCTGTATGACTATTCTCATAGTGCAAATTTACGAATAATCCGGCAGATTCTTTACTGAATAACGGCAGATTCATGCCGTGAGCCGCACCCTTGGGCTGTGCGGTGAAAAAAAGGAGCGGACCTCACGGCCGGCTCCTCTCAACATCATTATTTACTTTTTAGATTTTCCAATTTCGTTGTCTTATTCCGTTTATTTTATCATGATTTTGTCGTTTCCTACGATATACATCCCGGAGGGGAGGGTATCCACTATTTCAGAGGCATTTACCTGCGAATGGATTTTCTGACCCGAGGGGAGCAGGTAAACATCAACTTTCCCGTCGGTGGCCTTGTCGCTGTCGGCAAATACATCGGTGATAGCCGAGCCGCCGCTCTTTACGAGGTTCCATGCCCGGAGGTCCTTCACCGTAACGTCGCCGCCGTTGGCGAATACCTCCACGCCGTCGGCATCGGTGGCGGTGGGGAACGCTCGGATTGAGGTAGCCCAGCAGTCGTTGATAAAGATGTCGACGATGGAGTGGTCAACGAATATGTTGAGTTTCAGGTCAGAGCCGCGGCGAAGCATCTCGGGGAGCGCGCAGCGGTACACGCCGCCGTACACGCCGCCGTCATTTACGAGACGGGCCACACGCGAGAAGTCGGCTACAACTTCATTGGTGCGTGGATTGTAGGTGATTGTGGCGGATGCCTGTGAGTTTTTGAATATATTGAATCCCACGGGATTGGTGCCTACCTCGAAGGTGCCGCAGAGCTCAAAGGCGCGCCCCGAAACCGGTGCCAGGCTCTCTGTGCCGTTCAGGGTGAAAGCGGAGCGGGAGTAGCCGCCAGAGGCTCTCATGCCCTCCAGGCCGGAGAATGGTTTCTGCACGAGTTGGTTTCGTTCGCCCAGGCTCCATTCACGGGGAAGCGAGTAGCAGTGTGCCCATCCTAAATCCCAGTTGTCTTCCGACGGCAGTTTGTCGGGTACGATGCCGAGTACTATTGTCTTGCCGTTGTGGCGGTAGATGGTGGGCGAAAGGAGGCCGAAGCCGTCGCGCGACTCCATCTCTACCGTGCGCGGCGAGCGTGAGTATTCGTCAGGCTCGAACTGGCCGCTGTCGCTGATGGTGCCTGTCCAGTAGAGGGTGCGCACACCTACTGATGTGCCTAACGGGGTGACGGTGAAGAGCCATTTGCCGTCTTCCATTTCGGTGATGTTGGGCATTTCCCAGAATGAGCCGCAGAGCTGGGCTGTGGTGCCGGTGAAGAAGAGGCGTCCGTCGTTGCTCCATGTTTTTGTCGACGGGTCGTACTGATGCAGGGTAGTGGTGCCCACACCGTCCTTTGACGAGCCTACGATGATATAGGCTTTGCCGTTGTGAGAGAAGAAGTAGGGGTCGCGGAAGTCATCGCTCAGTCCGCCGGGGCGTCCGTCGATTATAGGGTTGTTTGTAGTTTTGGTCCAGTTAATGAGCTGCGTGTCGTCAGGATAGGCCTGTGCTATTGTGGCGCGACCGTAGTCTACTGCTGTGTAGAGGATATTCGGTTTGCCGCCTGTAATCTGTTCATCGGCAAAGACACATCCGCTCCAGCACCCCTTGATGTCGTAGGGTGCTCCGGGGGCGATGGCGATTTTCTCCTCGCGCCAGTCGAAAAGGTTCTCCGACGAGATATGCCCCCAGTGCAGGCGCGCCATGTAGGGGCCGTCGGCGTTTTTCTGGAAGAACAGGTGGTAGCGTCCGTCGGCATACCACATGCCGTGGCATTCGTTGGTCCATGCTGCTGCCGGCATACCGTGGAAGCGCGGGCGCAGTATCTCATCGGCGAAACGGGAGGCCGGGATATCGAGGTCGGCCGGATTCTCGGCTTTCCACGATGCCACTGTGGCTTCGGGGATGGCCTCGTCCCATATCTTGATGTCATCGATAAGACCGTTGTATGATGTCAGCAGGAACGGCCCGGCGTAATTCTCCACATCGCCACGTCCCATCTTGAACTCGCAGGCGCTGAAATTTACCTCGCCGTTGGCCCGGCCGGCCCCCACGGCTTTTCCGTTGTTATAAAGAGTGACCGTGCGGCTGTCGCCGTCAATCACAGCGGTGAGGTTGTTCCACTGATAGGTGGGGAGGGGTGATGTTACGTTTATGTTCACGGGCCATCCGCCTATGTATGTGCGGAAGCTGTAACGGCCGTCGAAGCCGATGTAAAATCCGAATCCGGTTTTCTTTGTTTCGTCGAGGCAGGTTGCTATCGGGGTCTGCTCTGAAGTGTTCTCGTCGATTTTAATGATGGGATAGCATGGCACGGCCACCCACATCGACACGGTCATACTCTTTGTGCCGGCGGCGATGATGTTGCCGAGCCGCGCGTTGATATATGATGTATAGCCGTCGAAACGAAGAGCCTGGCCTTCCGCTCCGGGAAGGTTTTCAGGGGTGAAGTGCCCCTGCACGTAATAGCGTTCGCCGCTGATTTGTTCGGTAATCTGTCCGCCGCGCACATCCATGGGGAAATGTGCCACAAGGGCTGCGTCGGCTTGTGCCGTGGCTGCTATGGCTGCGGCCGGAGCCAATAGGATTGACAGGAAGTTTTTCATTCGTGATATTATGTGTGGTTTTTGATTCGTTGTAAGTGCATCGTAATGCTGTGCAAAGTTAAACAAAGCCGGCGTGACTGCATATAATATTTGTAGCGTATGCTATCAAATTCCAGTCACGCCGGCCTCAATCAGGTGATTATCGCTTTATTTCATAAGAATTTTTGCTGCATGGCTGCCGCAGCGCACTATGGCGGTGCCATGGAGTGGAAGGCTTATCGAGCCGTCGGGATATATGGCAGTGGAGTTTGCTGCAAGGCGTCCGTCAGGGGTATAGACATAGATGGTTTCGCCCGGGGTGACTCCGCGGTAGGTGATTGCGCCGGGCGATGAGGTGAAGACGGGGGTCGGCGGTGTGGTGTCGGTTTCGGGTGTCTCCACGGAGGTCATGCTTCCGCGCGGATCTTTGCTTTCGAGATAGCGGAGGATATTGCCGGTGAGGCGCTCCACATTGGCGGTATAGCTGTTGCCGCCGATGCGCGGCAACAGCTCGTAGGCGGCAAGGCCGTTGGCTATTACTGTGCCTTGTGCAGGCATGGCGCGTGATGCGGATGCCTGCGGGTGGAATTCCACCAGGCCGGCCACGGCATAGTCTGTGACATGCCCCCACTGGCCGAGCACGGTGGAGTTGGTCTGGCGCTCGAACCGCTCCACGGTGTTGCGCCCGTCGGCGGTATAGCTGAGGCCGTTGAGGTCCCACATGCAGTTATGGTCCTCGCGCCACATCTCGGATCCGTCGCCGGTGCCTTCCATCGGAATAGTGCGTCCCTGGGGGGTGTCGATTGTGTACATGTCGGCGAAGATTGTGTGGCCGGAACGGTCGTAATACTGCGAGGGGTCGCTTTCACGGTTGTTATAGCCGATTCGCGGCTGTATGTTCCATACGTCAGTGCCGGTGCCTCCGTCGCCGTTGCCGAAGATATTAGGGGCAAGTGCGCCGTCGATGCGTCCGGTTTTAGCCCAATATTGTCCTAAACGTTTTGGGCAAAAATAAAAATAGGAAGTAGTTACTAAGGCAAAAAATGACTACCTTAGTAGTGAGCGACCAACTCAACTACTTCCTATGGCAAATATAACACTTTTCGCACAAACAATCGCCCAGTTACCCCGTCAAACAACACGGCTCTTTCATTTAAGATTTGGTCTCATTGTCGAGAAATGTGTTATTTTATAGCGAGAGCAGTGCGGACGGAGATGAGCTTTAGTCTCTGATTTTCAATGAAATAAGTGTGATAAAAATTTGGCCAAGTGGTAGATTTTTAGTAACTTTATAGGTGAATATCAAACAGTTACGTTAAAATGAAGCCACTTGACC
>SCEJ01000344.1 GCA_004102785.1 Muribaculaceae bacterium Isolate-013 (NCI) | reverse complement strand
TTGCAGGAATGCGTATTTCGAAACGTCGGCTTGCCGGCATGTCGGCATATGTTCCCTTGCGTGGAGATATAGTGAACGTAAGCATATTGTGATTACGATTGCTGGAAACCTCCGTGAATGCATGTTCGTTGTCGTATTTCTGGTCATCTCCGTTGTCTTCATATAACATGAAGCTGTCGCTCTCTCCGGGATATATAGTGAATGCTATGGGAGCGTCATTGCGGCGCAGCGTCTTCTCTTTTTCTGCATGAAGGGGTATTATGGAGCCGGATTTGATGTATACCGGGGTCTCGTCCAAAGAGAATTTACGTTTGTATGTCTTGCCGCCATGAAGCATTGTTCCAGTGGCTTTCTCATACCAGTCTCCTTCTGGAAGCCACA
>SCEJ01000343.1 GCA_004102785.1 Muribaculaceae bacterium Isolate-013 (NCI) | reverse complement strand
TTTTCAAAACGGGTGTATTGTCCGCGGAAACGCATGCGCACGTCGGTTACCTGACCGTTACGATGCTTGGCTATGATAAACTGCGCAAGATTTCGGATATCATTTCCCTCGGCGTCGGTATCGCTTTTGATATAATATTCGGGACGATGGATGAAGCATACGATGTCGGCATCCTGTTCGATGGCACCCGACTCACGGAGGTCAGAGAGCTGCGGACGTTTTCCGTCGGTGCGCGACTCCACGCTACGGTTGAGCTGCGAAAGCGCCACTATCGGTATGTTCAATTCTTTGGCAAGCTGTTTCAGCGAACGCGATATCATTGACACCTCCTGCTCACGTGAGCCGAATTTCATGCCTGAGGCATTCATAAGCTGCAGGTAG
>SCEJ01000342.1 GCA_004102785.1 Muribaculaceae bacterium Isolate-013 (NCI) | reverse complement strand
TCGCTTATAGGCGTCGACTCGCGCAATGTGCTACAGCAAGGCGCAACAGACGCGGATGTGCTGTCGGTAGCGGGCAAACTACGCATCATCGCACAAGCCAAGTCGCTTATAGCATGGCTGAGAGAAGCCATAAAAGCCCGCGAGAGACTCATAACCGAAGCAGAGTCTCTCACACTGGAAGAGTATGTCAAGGAGAAAGGCATCACACTTGAAAAAGAGCCGGAGGCCGGTACTCCAATCACTGAAGATGACTATTATGCATCCCTTTCGCTTGACGAACGCAACCGCTATTATGAGCTTGAGACTCTCGCAGCCGTAATCGGCGAAGAGATACACCCGGGCGGACATTTCGCCGAAGCACGTGCGTCCCTTACCGAAAGA
>SCEJ01000341.1 GCA_004102785.1 Muribaculaceae bacterium Isolate-013 (NCI) | reverse complement strand
AGGTAAATGTACGAGCCCGGGGGGCGTGAGGTTGCTAATTCGAGTCTAGTCACACCGACAATTAATCAAAAGCACAAAAAAGACCGATAGGAAAATCCCTACGGTATTTTGCTATATAAACACCTAACATTCAGAACCAAACAACTCAACACAAACACATGACAACAAAGGGGTCAGATGCAAAACCCGGTTGAATTGTTAAAAATTACGGGTCAGTTGAAATGTTAAAAACTACGCGAGTGTAGTTTTATTTTTAGGCGCATAGCTGGGATAGTCTGAAGAGGAAGAAGGGAATGTCGGTAACGCCTCTGTATTGACTACGGAAAGCCTTGACCTTTGCGTTGAATGATTCTGCTCCGGCATTAGTAGACCGATGGATAAA
>SCEJ01000340.1 GCA_004102785.1 Muribaculaceae bacterium Isolate-013 (NCI) | reverse complement strand
GTTTGCACGCGCCTGAGATTTTGCGTATATGGCGTCGCGGGAAGGCTTATATGGAACAACGCTGGATGGATGAGCGCATGGTTCTCACCGAGGGAAAGGCAATTAGTTTTAAAGGCCGGTTTGTGGATCATAATCTGAATTCGTTGGCGTGGTGGACTGCGAAGCATAACAATTATTCGAACCGTGAGCTTGCGGTGGAGGCGATGCGGATGTATGGCATCGGATCGGATGATGAGGCTCTGAAGGGGCGCAATCAGAAAAAGGGTATGTATTACCGGCTGCCGGCGTTTTTCCGTGCGGGGGTTTATTTCTCTGTGAGATATTTTCTGCTGGGAGGTTTTATCGACGGTAAGGCGGGGCTGATATGGGCCACGCTGCAGGC
>SCEJ01000339.1 GCA_004102785.1 Muribaculaceae bacterium Isolate-013 (NCI) | reverse complement strand
GTACAACTGGGGCAACGGCGGCTGCTACATCATGGGAGAGACCGAGAGTGCATCCTGGGCCCATATCGAGAACAATTACTTCATGAGAGGCCCCTGGAAGAGCGCGGCCGCTCCATTTATCCGCGGTTAGCAACAATTCTAGCGTGTTTTTCGTCGATACTACCATGGCTGAATATAGAATTAGACATTGTTGCATCAAGCTGTTTTAGAGCATGTTCAACATCCGTACCTTTTAATTCTACGAAGATAGCTTTCCAATTGTTATTGTTCTCATCTTCTTCTTGTTTTGCTAAAATAAGAAAATCACATTTATTTCCTGTTTTTATAATATTTCCATCTATTTGATAGGAAACACATTTGCGTCGTTTCCCAAAATCAAGTT
>SCEJ01000338.1 GCA_004102785.1 Muribaculaceae bacterium Isolate-013 (NCI) | reverse complement strand
CCACCTTTCCCTGTACCAGCTTGGTCTCTCCGGAGGATGTAGTTGTCTTGATGTAGACCTCCTTGCCTACCAGTGCGCTTGCCCTCTGCAGATCCATGCTGCTGGACATATTCTGCATCTGCTCTACCTGTGAGAACTGTGCATACTGGGATATGTACTCGGTGTTGGATGTGGGTTCCAGAGGATCCTGATACTTCATCTGCGCTACCAGGAGCTGTAAAAATGCTTCCTTGTCCATCCCGCTATTGCTTGATTTTGTGGAATTTTTTACAGAAGTCTGCGATGCAGTCTCTACGATCTTGCCGTTTTCCACGGGTGCAACCAATGCCATTTTCTTTCTCCTTTCTGTTATTTTTTATGCGGTGAAATCAACCGTATTGCC
>SCEJ01000044.1 GCA_004102785.1 Muribaculaceae bacterium Isolate-013 (NCI) | reverse complement strand
GCGACATCGGCTTCGGGACCGTTGATGAGGTCATCGCCCGGCTTGCCGGGCAGTTGCCCGACACAATCCCGACCGGGTGTGCCGTGCAGTTTCGCATAAAGGACGTGGACGCTGACCGCGAGGCGGTGTATGAGCGTACGAAAGGGAAAGGGTTTTAGCATTCGGTCAAATCAAATGCGACATATTTTCCTCCCAGTTTTGCAAGGGCGTTTATCTCTTCAGTGCCGAGGGTGCATTCCTTGACCTTGATTGTGAGAATGCCATTTTCGAGGACAGCAGATTTTTCAACGAGGGCGTGCAACTCCGAGTATCTAAGTTCGGAAGTGATGATGATGTTGGTTACGCCAACAAGAGCCTTGATTGAGTTGTAGTTTCTATTCATCGCTATATGATTTTGAAATTTCACCTGCAAAGATAGCACGCACCCCGGCCCCCTTGCCTTTTAACTTTTGTTTTTCGCCCGACTTTGTTTCACAGCAGAGCCGGGCTTTCTCTTTTTCTTTTTGCGCGGAACTTTTTTCTTTTTCTCTTTATTGCTCCGCAGGATTACGGCGCGTCAGCCAAAAGAAAAAATCTTCAAAAAAATTTTTTAATGTCGGCGTTGTCGGAGCGAAGCGAACTACATCCGTCTCCTACTCCATATAAAAACTTTGATTTAAGTTTTTATTCTACATCCATAGGATATATTCGACTTAATATATCCTTCTACATCCATATAGGAATATCCATCGCGCGCACGCGTGAAGGTTAGCGTTTGGTTACACTTTGGTTTGCTTTTGGTTTTTGTTTGGTTATGTTTTGGTTTTTGTTTGGTTTTATTTTGGTTTCTGTTTGGTTCTTGTTTGGTTCGGTTTCGGTTGTCGAAATGGCGGTGCAGGAAAAAGAGAAAGCGACCAATCCTCTCGAACTGGTCGCCTAAAAAAACTACAAAAATTAAGAAATGAAAAACTATGTTGTGTCTAAAAGTAGATAAAATAGACCGCAGGGGCGCGTCAGTCGTCTTCGTCTTCGTCCGATTCTCCGCAGAGTTCGCGTAACCGGTCCTCTATGGTCGTGACTGAACCGCGAACGTCCATATCGACCTCAACGGCTTTCATCTTCGGTGTGTGGAACTCAAGCAGGCGCAGCTCTGCGTTGACGCGCTCGTTGGGATTGAGCGCAATCATGTCGGCCTCGAAGTCTGACATCGTGACAGGGTTGCCTTTGGAGTCAGTAAGTGGAATAAGGTCGATGACCTTGTAAACATTTCCCTCGGCGTCCTGCGTGAGGCGTTGACGCTGAATCTCACGCAATCCTCCAGTTACGGGGTCGGTCTGTACACGCGGCTCAAAGTATGCGAGGCTATGAGCGCGGAGATACCCTTTGAGCGGGTTTTCCTTGTTGGGCGTACCTTTTTGTCGCCCACCTGTTTTCTTACCTTTTGCCATGATACAAAACTTAAAAGTTGCCTGCAAAGATAGTGCTGTAAATTAGCGCACGAATTATAACTTTTGAAACATCGCTATCATGATAGGAAGTTTAGTAGGCGCAGGTTTGTCGGCTGTCGGGAGCATTTTCGGCGGTATCTCGGCAAGCAAAGCAATGAAAAAGGTCAAGAAGAATCTGCAACAGCAGAAGCAGGCGAACCAAGACTGGTATGACCGCCGATATAATGAGGACGCGACCCAGCGTGCGGACGCACAGCGTATCCTAACCAAAACCGAGGAATCAATCCGTAACCGCAACCGACAAGCCGCCGGAGCGCAGGCTGTGATGGGTGGAACGGAAGAGAGTGTTGCGGCCGCCAAAGCCGCCAACAATCAGGCACTCGCAGACGCGACATCGCAGATTGCCGTCAATGCCGAGGCTCGCAAAGACCAGATCGAGCAGACCTATCAGCAACGTGACGCGCAGATAAATGACGCTCTGAATAATCTTGAAATAAAAAAATCAGAAGCTATCTCGTCAGCCGTGCAGGGTGTGACACAAGCCGGTGCAGGCATAGCAGGTGCATTCTAATCCTTTGTGACATATGGCAGGATATACTGAAGAACAACATGAGCAGAGCCAAGCTGCCACCCCAGCCACCGTGGGTGCTGTCAGTACGTCCGGCTCTCAGCCGCAGAGTGAACAGCCTGCGGTATCAACCGACACCGAACACGAAACGCCTGCTGTTTCTCCCGAACAGCAACAGCGCGTGGACGCTACCGCAGGTACTGACCGACAAATCAAGACCATTCAAGACTGGATGGACGCGGAGGGCAACCGCCCCGAAACCGAGGAAGAGCGAAAGAAGCGTGAGCGCAGGGAGAAGTCCAAGCGTATTATCGCAGCCGTCAGTGACGGCATATCGGCGTTGAGCAACCTGTATTTTACATCGCAGTATGCTCCCGACATGTACAACCATGAGAAAGGGAGCATGACTAATGCCGTTGACGCTCGCCTTGAACGTCTGAAAACGGAGCGTGAGAAGAATGCCGACAAGTATCTGCAATTCTCGCTCAAACTCGGAGACCTTGAAAATGAGCGTGCCAAGACCTTGCGCGAACTGGAAGCACAGCAGGAGCGTCAGAAACTCGCACGCGAGAAAGCACAGCGCGAGGCCGATTTACATCCTCTAATTATGGCGATAAAGGGTGAGCAACAAAAAAAGGCCGAGCAAGAGGCAATTTCAGCAAAGTATGAAGCAGATAACAAGCCTACATCGCTTGAACTTGATAATGAGTACAAACGAGCAGGAGTAAGGCAAAGGGATGCAGCCGCAGGTGCTTCAAGAGCATCAGCCGCCAACTCTTACGCTTCTGCGAGAGCGCATGACCGCTCCAACGCAAGGGAATTCACTGCATGGGATGAGCATGGCAACCCCCATCCATTTGCGACCGAGAAAGCTGCCATTGCCTATGCCAAACAGCACGGCACATGGAAAGAAGAGGATGTTGTTGAAACAACTGAATCAGAAAATGAAATAAACGGAAAGACCTCATCGACCAAGACCAAGAAAGGCGGTCATGCAGGCAAACCCAGCCCCACCGGCAGACAATCTCCAACCGCATAATCATAATCCACTATGGCAGAAGATAAAGTAACCAATCTATATAACGCATTTGTCAAGAACGGCTATGCGATGGAGCCAGAGGCGCAGTTCCGCGAGAACCTCAAAGACCCCAAGAAGCGCAAAGCCGCTTATGACGCTCTTGTTGCTGACGGCTACAACATGGAACCGTTCGCCGACTTTGAGAGCAATATCGGATTTGGCGCACCTACACCTGCGCCTGCGCCCACCGCCCCGACACCACAACAGCAGGCTCAACCTGCCGCGACCGCAGCCCCTACTTCCGTACCTGCTTCGGCAACTGCGGAAGAGCAAGAGCAGGCACCGGTCCAGTCTCAACCCGAACAGGCTGCATGGCAACCCTCCGAGCAGGAGAAGATACGAATGTCGTATCAGATTCACACCATGCTCAACGATTTCAATCAGCGTTCAAGAGAGCGTATTGCACAAGTTCAACGCATGACCGAGCCGCTCACAGCCGAGGGCAGGAAGAAGAGAGCCGCCAAGAAGTTCCAAGCGCAACTCGCAGGGACTAAAACGACCGCAGGATTGGGTCTTAATGTTCCATCTGGTCAAATTTATGACGGCGGTTCGCCACAGCCTTATGGAGTGGAGTATGTTGACGGCAAGCCAGTAACCCAGTGGCTCATGCCCGATGGCAGTCTGACCACAAGCCAGTTCGCGGCTGACCGCGCCGAGGATACCGCTCGTAAAAATCGCCTGCGACACCAGTTCGAGAACCGCATGAAACAGAACGGACTTGACCCTGCCAAGCCCGAAGATGTGGAGATGCAGGCGCAGTATGACGCACAGGCCCCTGCCTATGATGCCGTGGCAGAACTTTGGCAGGAAGCCGAGGAAAAGCACAAGGCAGACAAAGAGCGCAATGCCGACCGCGAATGGAGCAATTATGCCGCTATGGGCGGTGGGCGTGAAATGCGCATCGTTACAACGGCTGCAAACCGCCACGCCGACAATATTTCACACATGACACGCTTTGACCTTCAGAAGATGATGGACAATGCGTGGGCGCGTGCAGGCTCAAAGGTTACCGCCAACTGCTACAACCGCCTGCGTCAGCAATATCCTGACGCATCCGAAGAGGAATTGCAGACAACCGCATCGCAGATGGCACGCCAGTTGACCGACAATGCCGTGTATCAGTATGCCGTTCAGCAGAACACGCCCAAAAGCACACTGGAATACTTCGGTCGTACAGTCGCCGACATGAACGTGATTAACTCGATCAGCAAAGGTCTTGCCCGAAGCCAAGCAGGAACGAGTGGCGACCTTGCAGCTTATGAGGCCGCTATGGGTGAGTATGGCAAGAATCACCGAGTAGCGCAGATTGCAGGCACCGTTACCGGCATGGCTGTTGACCCGGTGACATGGGTGTCGGGCGGTGTCGGCTCACTCGCAGGCAAAGGAGCAATCAATATCGGCGGTCGTATTGTAGCAGGCAGAGCCGCCACGTCAATGAGTACGCAGTTAGGCTCACGTATCTTCTCGTCCTCACTCACTGGTCGTATAATCACAGGGGCAGCCGCAGGCGGTGGTAACTTCGCCACATACGAAATGCTGAAAGAGGGCGAGAGCCAGTTCCTACACGGCGGTCACATCAACTCCGAAACTGGAGAAAACGAGGGCTATTCAGCCGGAGCAATGTTGAGCGCAGGCGGTCATGGTCTCGTCCTCGGTAGCGTGACAGGCACATTGTCGCCCATGATAGGCAATGTCGCTGACAAAACGGTCAAGGCAACCACCTCCACAGCAGCCAAGGCAGGCGTGCGCCTCGGTGAGGTTGCGGTATCGACCCTTGCCGAGGGTACTATATTCTCCGTTCCCGAATGGATAAACGGCGATTCCGATGCAATGGACGTGTGGACTGACAACATGGCCATGATGCTTGGGTTCAAGGTAAGTCACGGGGTCAAGAGCGCACCGCGAGTTATCGCCAGTCTGCGCCCAGTCAAGCCAGTTGGCGGCCGACCGCTGACGCAGGCAGAGCGCAACCACAACCGCATGGACTTCGAGGAACGTCTGCGCAGGAATTTGGACGCAAGTCCGAGCGACTTGTCGTTTACATCCGATGAGCGTGAAGAGTTGCGCAGAGCAGGCTATGGCGAACTCGCCGACTTGTTCAGCCGTGACCGAGTGCAGGAAGTCCAGCGACCCGACATTGACCCTGCCGAGGGCGCGATCGAGTTGAGAGCCGAGCGCGTTGAGGCTGAAACAATCAGTCGCAATCCCGAATTTGACGGCTATTCCTCAATGGAAGAACTCATGCAGGACGGAAGAGTCAGCCAGTCCGCACGCGCAAAAGCCTACTACATTCTTACAGGGCGCAGACTTCCGATGGCTTCCGTTACTGGTTACACCACAAATAAGGACGCTGACGGACGTGTGACCGTCAACTCCATAGCCGCCAATGGCGAGGTTGTTACCAGTCGCACGTTCAAGAACGAGCAGGAAGCCAAGCAGGAAACCGACAACATCATGCGTCAGGCAGAACTCAACTCGGTTGACGTTGGTGAACGATACAAGGAAGCCGTTGCCGATGACATGGTGCTTGATGCCGCTATCAGCGAGGTGTCGCCCGGCGCAGACCCTGCAACAATCAAGAAGATATATCGTGCGGTCAAGGCAGGGAATAAGGACGTGACGGAATCGCAGGTGCAGTTGGTTGAGTTTCTTGATGACGCTATCGGCCGCAACAAGGAGATTGCCGACAAGTACCGCCCCGAAGCAATCCGTGCGGAACTGATGAACGAGACCGGGATTGATGTGGACGTAGTACTGCGTAAAATGCCGGGCAAGCGCACCGAGGTTGAGCAGGCGGCTGTCAAATCGTATCTTGAACGGCTCTTTCCCGAAGAGGCCCGACAGCAGAACGCAGACCCTACCCCGGAGCAGGCAGAGGCGCAGAACCGATATGAGCAGGGTCGCCTGCTGTACGGACGCTTTGAAGAGGGAGACCCGACCGTGCAGGCTGATGTGGATGCTATCGCCCTGCGTATGCAGGAAGCATACCAAGCGGTTGAGGACGCGTTCGGAGCAGAAGCCGAATATTATATGTTCCATGTCAACGAAAATCCGTGGGCATTGGTAAACGACCCCGAACTTACTGCCGAACAGCAGGACGCAGTTCTATACTACATCAACGCAAAGGCGGCTCTTGACGGCGTTATGGACGCTTCCAACGAGGTGGCCGACCGAAAGCGTGCAGAGGTTGAGCAGTCAGTAGGCAAGCGCACCCACAAGGATAACGGCATAATTATCCCTGCGACCATGAAGGTCGATGACCGACAGGTGTATGTTGTCAAAGGCGATGTTGTAATGTTCCCCGATGGCTCAGCCGTTGATGTGCGCAACTCTTCGGAGAGTGTCGTTGTCATGGACGCGCAGACTGGAGAGTATGAATTTACATCGCCTGATCAAATCTTCAAAGTATCGGAGGCTGTAAATCCACAGGACGAACTGGACACCGCATTGTCGGTGATTGAGCAGGAGCAGATGAGTGTGTTCGGTCAGAATGCCATTGCACCCGAAGAGCCTGCCGAGGGCGAAGCACCCATTGACCAATCCGCAGATGTATCCCCGGAGCCTGCCCCCGAAACAGCCAGTACCGAAGAATATGACCGAGGCTATGAGCAGGGATTGGAAGAAGCTGCAAAGGCTGATGACGCATGGGTTGCGAACCTTATCAAGATATACAGCCAAAACACGCCCGAATCAATGCCAGAGACCATGAAAGGTCGGTTGGACGCATTCCTCTATGAGCAACAGCGCAGGGCGCAGAGTGTTCCCGAAATGCCCGAAAACGTTCCCAATCCTACGGAAAACTCCGTTTCAGATGCTGAAATCGCGCCCGAAACGGTCTCAAGTGTAGAAAACGGACAGCAAACCGCGCTGTCTCGCATTCCTCTCAATGAGCAGGGAGAGCCGAGGTTTGAAGCCGTTGACAAGGACACGGCCTGGGATGGGTTAGTTGAGGCTGTCGGGGGTGAGACTGATGCTGTTGACATAGCTATGGCGCAGGTTCAGCAGGCAAGCACTGACCTTGAGGCACTGAAAAAGAAACCGCCAACGCTGAAAGCACCCAAACTGAAAGGTTCGCCCATGGCCATGGCGCAGGCAAAGCGCGAGGCAGCCGAGCAGTATCAGCGCGACCTCGCCCAGTACAATCAACAGATTGCCGACACGGAGGCTCGCCTTGCTACATGGAACGGCATTGTGGGTATCTATACCTCGCGCAATGCCGAGCTGCGCCGTCAGCAGGAAGAGGAACGCCGTCAGCGTGACGCTATCGCCCACGATGAAGCTGTCGCACGATTTGAAGAGGAACAGCGTATCAAGGCAGAGAAGCAAGCCGAGCAGGAGCGCATAGGTGTTCACGCTGTCAATCCGAAGATACGCGAGCGTTGGGAGTCCGCTCCTAAGGTGGAGGGTAACGAGGACGCTCTGACCCTGCCCGACGGCTCTACTATCTCCGGCAGATACATTCTGACCGAGGCAGGAGCCGCCTCGCCGAGCCATGATGTGAACAATGCTTATGCACCCACCGAGGGTTTCCCGATTGATGAGAACGGCCAAAGCGTCAACGACCGCGACTATCAGCGTGATAAGGACGCACAGCAGAAAGTTGAGGGTATGGCAGGCAACTATGACAACCGCGCCCTGCAAGACCCAGTAATAGTGAGCAAGGACGGCGTGGTGCTGTCGGGCAACAATCGCACCATGTCGGGCGACCTCGCAGCGCGTCAAGGCACAGATAGGGCATACAATGACTACCTCGCGCAGTTCGGACACAAGAAATACGGCTTTACCCCGGAGCAGGTGGCAAGTATGAAGAATCCTCGCGTGGTGTTTGTGCCGGACGAGGCTCTGCCTTACGATGCCACCACCTTTGCACGCTTCAACGCGCAGGAGAAGAAATCGCAGGGCAAACCAGAAGCCGCCGTCAAACTCGGCAAGATTGTTCCCTACAATGTTTTCACAAGCATTGTCAACGATATCAGCCGCTATGACCGCCTTTCGGACTACTATGCCGATGAGAAAGCGATTGCTCACGCACTGGGCGCACTCATGCAGGCAGGAGTCATCAACGATATGCAAATGCCCGAAATGAGAACCGGCACAGCGTTGTCGGCCGCAGGCAAGGAACTGATTGAAAATACACTCATCGGCAAGGTGTTCCAAACCTCGCCCGATGCAGTGCGTCAGATAATCTCTATGCCGACACTTCGCCAGTCAATCGTTATGGGATTGAATGAGATTGCCAATAACCGCACTCTTGCCCGAAACGGCTACGACATCAGCGAGGAACTTGCAAAGGCTGTAGACCTTGTTACTCGCGCCAAGGCCGCTATGCCGGACGTATATACCGATGGAATGCCAGTGTCGCCCTTCGGACGTATGCAGGGATTGTTTGATGATGAGTTTGGAGACAGCCGTGTCGCTGACGCGACCGCACTCCTGCTTGCAGACATTCTCAACAGCGGTAAGCCGAGCGACCTGCGCAAGGTGCTGACCTCATACAACAACGAGGCTGCACAAGCTTCGGGCGGTCAGATGGATATGTTCTCCGGCTCGATCCCCACAAAAGAAGAAATACTCACAACCGTAAATGAACATTTCAGAAATGCAACCCCAAAAGAACAGCAGGCACTCGTGGACGCTGCCATTGCGGAGCGCAAGCGCAGAGCCGAAGCAGACGCAGAACAGCGTGAACGAAGCGAGGCAAGTGAACAAACTCCGAATGATGATGAACGCAGTGCAGTGCCTCAACAGCCAACCGCAGACGGCGGCACAGAGTTAGAACCGCTTGCCAAAGAGCGCAACGACATTCACGAAGATACGCCCGAAGAGGCCGCACTCCGCGCACGAATCAGCGTGGGCGATGAATGGGAAGAGAAAGGCCCCGCGCCCGACAAACCCATCTACAAACGTAAACTCTACGTTGACGGCAAGCATGAGGTCATCCAAACTGACGCTCCCGACAAGAACGGCTCATATACTGGCAGTCAGTTGACTTATGAGGGGCGCGACTTCGGCGACCTCAAAGAGATTGCCGATTACATTGACGGCGGTATGCAGGCAGAGCCGACCGAGGCGCAGAAAGCCGCAGGCAACTATAAGATGGAACACCGCCGTGTTGACGGATACAACATCAGCATAGAGAATGCCAAAGGCAGTGTGCGCCGTGGTACTGGAGCGGACGGCAAGCCGTGGGAAACTACCATGCAGAACGACTACGGATATATTCGTGGGACTGAGGGAGTGGACGGCGACCACATTGACGTGTTCCTTTCCGACACTCCCGAAGAGGGCGATGTGTTTGTCGTTGACCAAGTGAACGAGGACGGCTCGTTTGACGAGCATAAGGTTATGTACGGCTTCCCCACGGAGCAGGCCGCGCGTGACGCATACCTCTCCAACTATGAGCCGGGGTGGACCGGCCTCGGCGCGATTACCCACGTCAGCAAGGACGAGTTCAAGAAGTGGATTCAGTCGAGCAGACGTAAGACCAAACCCTTTGCCGAGTACAAGAGCGTCAAGCCTATTGTGGGCAATGACATGATTGGACGTTCACTCACCGAGCAGGAAGCAACGGAGTTGATTGCACGAATGGAAGCAACCGCCGAAGTCGCTCCCACAATTGAACTCACGCCCGAAAACTGGATTGCCCAGTTCGGAGAGGACGGCACTGTTGAAACTCCCATAGGCATTGTCAAGATGGGTGCAAACCAGTTGCTGAAACTCTACTCTACCAAGCGTACTGGTTATTTCGGCATGATTCATCCGACACTCAGCACTCCCGATGTAATCCTTGAGGAAGCAGACCCAAAGGAAGGCTCTGAACGTGATAGCAAATATCTTTTCATCAAGACGTTTGTAAAATCGGACGGCACTCGCATAGTTCATTTTGAATCCGTGACCGTCAAGAAAGACGGCATGGAAGTGTCCATCAGCAGTCATGAGATAAAGGACAAGTCATTAAAGAACAAGATGCAGAACGATATTGTCCTGCACCTTGATGAAAAATTGTCTCCCAGTTCTGAAATGCGCTTAACCGAGGCTCCGAGTGAATCGGAGGGACCGGACCTTGTTCCTACGTCCGACAATGTTATATCTTCTGACCGCAAAGATAATACTTTGTCAGCAGATAAACAAGCGGAGAGCGCGGAAAGTTCTGAACCGTACACCATTACGCCCACAACCTACACCAACAAGAAAGGCAAGACGAGCGATGTTCACCTTGTCAAGTTCAACCGCGAACTGACCGCCGAGGAAAAGGCGGCTCTTGACACCTTTGTGCGTGAGCCACTCGCAGAAGGTAAGAAAACCTCACGCGGTTGGTATGACCGCAAGCAGGGCGGTTATATGATGCGCAGTGAAGAAGCTGCACGTCAACTCGGTGAAATGCTTGGCAACGAGGAAGCGGTTGCAGACGTACAACCTATGACTGCCGAGGAACTCCGTGAGGCTGTCGGTGCGAGCCGCACACGCAATCCCAGGCCTAAGAAATCACCTATCAACCGCGTAAGCCTTGAAGATGTGATGACCGACCTGTCGACCAAAGGCGAAACCAAGTTGAGCGACCATGCCGAGCCAGTCAAGGCAGAGCAGGAAGCACAGCACGAAATCTCCGATGATGAAATGCAGTGGTTGGCTAATGAGCTGCGCGAGTTGCTCGGCATCGGAGAGGATGAGGGAGACGCTGATATCAAATTCCGTGACCCCGGCGAACTCACACCGCAGGAGCGTCAGCGTATCCAGTCGGCAGGCATACGTTTTGCTATGGGTCTTGTAGAGCGTGACACAACCTCTTTCCCCGACTATGCTACCAAGATGGTTGGATTGTTGGGCGACAAGATACGTCCGTGGCTCAAATCATTCTACGAGGGCGCACGTTGGACACCCGGATACGAGAAATACGCCTTTACACCTACGGAGCAGGTAGCCGTCTTTGACGTGCAGAACTTCGACAAGAAGCAGGCAGACCCTATCGCGCAGGCTGCCATGATTGTTGAAGAGCGCAAAGCTGCCACCGCTTCGGAGCAGGCGCAGAAAGAACTTATTGAAACCCGAAACAAAAACCGAAGAGAAAATGACAAGCAGAGAGAAGCAGATACAGCAGCTCTTGCAGAAAAAGCAGAGGCTGTTGCAGGCGAAGCAGAAGTTACAGCGCAAAGCGCAGGAACTGGAGAAGCAGGACGCAAGCGCATCCTCCGCGACCTCAAACGAGTAGATGACACCCTTGACGAGGTCAACGACCAGTTGGCAATCCTCGGCTATTATGAAGCCGAAGAGGTTGACAAGGATTTCAACGAAGCATACGGCTATATGCGCAATGCCGAGAAGAAAGCCGTCAAGGATGCAGTTGAACTCGCCAAACAACTTGTGAACGACCTCGGCCTGGGACTTGACAAGGTGACAGGCTCAACAACCGCCAACCGTGGCAAGAGAAAGAACGCCGTTACCGCGAATATCGCGCCCGCAGGCGGTGACATATCCATTCGCCTGCCCCTCAATGAGGGCCGCGAACTCTACATTACTATCGGTCTTGACCCGTCAGTAACGCCGGGCGATGTGACATACAGCGGAGATAACTTGCAAGCCACTCGCATCATGTACCGCGTTGAATGGCCCGATGAAAAAGGTCATGTGTCGTTTGACCGCATGGGGCGTAACTGTTGGGCTGATGCCAACGTGACCTATGCCGACCTGCTTAAAGGTATTCAGCGCGAGGCCAAAGAGTATCTTCCATCCTCAACTCCTGCCGAAGCCGAGGAAACCCACAATGGCTACAAGATAGGCGATGAGGTCATGTGGGACCGTTACGGCAACGGCAATTGGGAGAAAGTCAAGATAGAAGATTTTGACACTGATGGTGGGCCTATCTTTGAGGCTGTCAAGGGTGTCATGTCAGAAAAGGGAGACTGGAGCCGCGTCAAGCCTGCCGATGGAATCTTCGGCGAGGCAAAGCGTGTAGCAAGAGCCACACAGGAGAAGAAGCGAAGTTCTCGCAAAAAAGATGTAACTTTGAAGCCGGAACAACCTTTCGGAGATTTGTTCGGCGGCCTATTCGATAACACTCAAAGCTTAAGCAATCATGAAGAAACTGAAATGGGAACTCGCCCCGGAGAAGCCGGGAGACAACGACAGCAACTCAAGCAGGATACGCAGGTGGGAGGAGATGAACCCCGGCGTGAAACTGAAAGACCTGCCGGAGAAGCAGGCAGTGGAAGCACTGGCATGGATTCTGATGCTGACCGAGCAGGAAGCAGAGGATTACATGACGTGGCTACGCAGCCAGCCTTAGAACGTCTGCCCGAAAAGGAACGTAAGAACGTTCACAACAACCATGTAGAGCGCGGCACCGAAGTCGCACCCAAGAGCGAGAGCGCACGCATCAAAGCCAACATCGCCGCCATCGAAACGATGAAGAAACTTGAAGCGAGCGGTGAAGCACCAACAGCCGCCGACATGAAGAAACTTCGTGCATTCAGCGGTTGGGGCGGCCTCGGCAAGGCTTTCAGCGACTGGGATACAAGCCGACAGCTCAGGCAGCTTCTCGGCGATAAATTATATGATGAGGGCGCGGAAATGTCGCGCAACTCGGCATATTTTACCCCAGCTTACATTGTAGATGCAATGTGGGATATTGCGCGTGCAATGGGATTCAAGGGTGGTCGCGTTCTTGAAGGTTCAGCAGGTATCGGCAATGTCCTCGGTCTAATGCCACAAGACCTTAGTGAGCGTAGTTATATCCGCGCCGTTGAAAAAGACCCGACAACAGGCAAAATGCTCAGTCTGCTTTATCCCGATGCCGTTGTTGATATTGACGGCTTTGAGAAAGTCAAGATAGAGACTGGCACATACGACCTTGTCATAACCAATGTTCCGTTTGTTCCCGGCTTGAAAGTCGCAGACACAAGCGGTGACGGCGACATCTCAAAAGAGTTCAAGACCTCTATCCACGATTTTTGTATTGCCAAGAACGTGCGCAAACTGCGTGACGGCGGTGTTGGCGTGTTCATCACCACAGCAGGCTCGATGGACGGCACAGGCCGTTTGCATAAATGGCTTAGCAACCGTGAGAACGCAGACATTGTTGGTATGTTCCGTATGCACAATGAGACATTCGGAGGCACTAATGCCACATCCGACATCATTGTTGTGCGCAAGCGTGTGAACGGCGTTAAGTCACCCAACGCCATAGATTGCTCACTCACGACAGGAGTGCGAACAGCCGAGTATGACACCGGCGAGAAAAAGAAAGTCAAGAATGTTGGCGAAGTGCCAATCATCAAAACGCTTTCCATGTCATACAATCGCTACTATGTTGAGCATCCCGAATACATGGCAGGCGAAATGCATTTCGGTTTTGAAAAAGGCGACACCAGTTTCAGACCCGAAAGCAAAGGTTTGTATCCGATTAAGGAGAAAGACCAGTCGCAACTATTGAGCCAGTGGGTTGAGGATATGAAGCAGAAGTTGGCTGACACCTCGGAAGAGCCTGCTCCCACGGTAATGAACCACCGCGATGAGTATGTTCCCACCTATGACAAGGTTGGCAATGAGGTAAAGACTGGAACTGTTGTTGTAGATTCGCAGGGTCGTATCTGCGTCAACTATGACGGAACGGCTCGTCCACTCATGTCCAAACTTGACAATAAGAATCCTAAAAGTGCAGATGAACGTATTGCACAGTTCAACAAGAACAAGGTTAAGGGTCGTAGTCGCGTACAGGTGGTACAAGATTACAATGCCATCAAGAAGGCCCTCAATGACTTGCTCGAATACCAAAAGACATCAGATTCCGATGAGGGGTTACAGCCGAAACTCAAAGCGTTGAACCGCGCCTTTGATTCCTTTGTGGCGACATACGGACACCTGCACGGCAATAACGGCCTGGCATGGCTGAAGAATGATGTTGACTATCCCTCCGTAATTGCCCTTGAAACATATCGCGAGGAAGGTCTTGAACACAAAAAAGTGTTTGGTAAGGCTGATATATTCAGCCGCCGTGTCGTTGTTCGCCCCGAACAGCCCAAGGCTACAAATGTCCGTGACGGAGTAACGCTCAGTATCCGTCAGACTGGCTCACTTGACACCCGATATATCGCAGAACAACTCGGCATGAGTGAAGCAGATGTTCGCCGTGAGGTAATTGAAGCCGGACTTGGTTATGAGAACCCACTCACACATTCAATGGAAGCCGCGCACGAATACCTGTCGGGGAATGTGCGTGAGAAAATGCAACAGGCAGAGGTCAACAATGAGGACGGAAGATACACACCAAACATCACCGCCCTGCGTAAGGTTGTGCCTCACAACATCCCATCGCATTTCATTGAGTTCAGTATCGGCTCTTCGTGGTTGCGCCCTGAACTCTTTGAGCAGTATGTCAAAGAACGTACAGGCGCAAGTGTGAAACTTACCTATGCAGGTGGTATGTGGGCCATGGATAAGCCAAAATGGACTGGGGAGCAGGACAAATCATTCGGCATCCGAAGTGAAATCTGCGATAAGATTATCACTGGTACGGAGTTGATAGAGGCCGCCATGACCAACCGCACAATCCGTGTGTCAAAACAGCAGAAAGACGGCCCCACGATATCCGACCCTAAAGCTACATCTGCCTGCGCTGCCAAAGTAGATGAAATCCGCGATGACTTCAAATCGTGGCTGCGCTCTCGCATGGAATCTGCCCCCGAACTGGCAAAGGAAATTGAAGAGACCTACAACAACATCTTCAACAACTCTGCGCCAATGACTATCCCCGATGAGTATATTCCAGAATACTTTGACGGAGCCGCGCGAGTTATCGGAGGGAAGCATATCAAGATGCGCAAACATCAGTCTAAAGCCATTGTGAGAGGCACGATGCAGAGCCTTATGCTTGCTCATGAGGTTGGCACAGGTAAAACTTTTACCCTCATCACCACAGCAATGGAAATGCGCCGTCTTGGTACTGCCAAGAAGCCGATGATTGTAGTGCAGAACGCTACACTCGGTCAGTTTGTGGCAAGCGCGAAAGCACTCTACCCGGACGCACGCATTCTCAGTCTTGAAGATAAAGACCGCAATGCAGAAGGGCGTAAGGACTTCTATGCAAAGATACGTTACAACGACTGGGATATGGTTGTCATTCCCCAGTCTGTATTGGAGCGCATTCCCGACCACCCCGACCGTGAACGCCGATTCATCGAAGAATCCATCCAAGAAAAGATGGACGTTATAGAGGCTATGTCAAAAGACCGTGAGGCAGGACGCGCCGTTGCAGCTCTTAAAAAGGACGTTGAAAATCTGCGCGACCAGTTGAACAAACTCAGCGACACCGAGACAGCCGAGGGTGAAGTGACAGAGCGCGTAATGGTTACGTCCGGCTCAAAGCCGAAGAAAGACGGCAAGAGAGCCGCAATCGCAAAGGAGAATGCCAAGACTCGCGCGGAAGAGATGCTTAACCGCGCTACCGATGACACTCTCAACTTTGATGACCTCGGAGTGGACGCTATTCTTGTAGACGAGGCACACGAATACAAGCACCTCGGATTTGCCACTGCCATGCAACGCGGTGTCAAGGGTGTAGACCCGTCATATTCAAAAAAGTGTCAAGGTCTGTATCTCAAAGTAAAGGCGGTGCAGGAGAAGAGCGGAGGCAGAAATGTAATCTTCGCAACCGGTACTCCTATCTCCAATACGGCTGCAGAGGTTTGGACGTTTATGCGTTACCTGCTCCCGCGTGAGGTCATGGAGGGCCATAACATTTGGCACTTCGATGATTTTGTGCGCAACTTCGGCAGCATCCAACAGATGCTTGAATTTACCACGCAGGGAACGTATAAAGAGAACAATCGTTTCGCAGGCTACTCAAACCTGCCCGAACTCGCACGAATATGGGCAGGCATAACCGACACCGTTCTCACAGCTGAGGCAGGCGAGGTAAAAAGCCAAATCCCCGAACTGGAAGGAGGTCAGCCGACCGACCTTTATTTGCCGCAGACCAATGGACTGCGAGCCGTTCTCAAATTCGTGAGAGCGCAACTCAAAGCCTATGATGAAATGAGTGGGCAGGAGAAAAAAGAGAATAGTCATATTCCGCTCGTCATGTATGGCATAGCCAAAGCAGCCGCCATTGACGCTCGGCTTGTCATGGCTAACGCCCCCGATGACCCACACAGCAAGACCAATGAAGCTGTGCGTCAGACTCTCCGCTCATTAGAGGACAGTAAGGCATACAATGGCACTGTCGCAATCTTTGCCGACAACTATCAGCGCAAGAATAAGGGAACCGGGGCTGTCGAGTTCAATCTATTCGATGACATCCGTACCAAACTGATTGCGCAGGGTGTGCCTGCCGAGCAGGTTGTAATCATGCGTGACGGCATGACCGACAAGGCCAAAGAGAAAATCTTTGCAAAGGTCAATGCCGGAGAAATCCGCGTGATACTCGGCACAACACAGCGTCTTGGTGTAGGCGTGAACATACAGGAGCGTCTTCACACGCTGATGCACATTGATGCGCCTAACCGTCCTATGGACTACTGGCAGAGAATGGGTAGGCTCTTGCGTCAAGGCAATATGCACAAAGAAATGGGTATCCCCGTAAGGGTTATACGCTTTGGCGTTGAGGATAGTCTTGACGTGACCGCCTATCAGCGACTGAAAACCAAAGGTGCGATTGCAGACGCTATCATGCACTCCAAGGATTTGCTTGCCAACAACCTTGAAAATCGAATACTGGAAGAAGAGGGAGATGAGTTCGGCAACATCACAGCAGAGTTGTCGGGCAGTCAATATGCCATGCTTCAGAACCAAACCGAGAAAGAGTTGCGCAAGTTGCAGGCAAAGCAAGATCAGCACAGACAGCATCAGATGTATATTCATCGCGCCGAGCCAAGACTTCGTGAACAGATTGAAAAGTTTGGCAATGACATTATGCGCAGTAATGAAATTCTCGCCTTACTTGAAAACAATCCCACGACAATCACAATCAACGGCAAGACTTACCAGTCTCGTGAGGATATGCAGAAAGTCTTTGAGGCACACAACAAGGCTATGGCGGCAAAGAAGCAGAGTGTTCAGCAGGACGAACCTATTACTTCTACTCTGACATTTGACATAGGCAACGTCCATTTCACACTGACTACTCATGTAAGTCAGATAGCCGGGTATGGAGGTCAAGGTCCTTTGTCGTTCGATGTTGATGTGCAGCACGATGTGGTTTCCCATGACATAGATTACAAGCGTTCTTTCGGCGATATTCCGTTGAAGCGAATTATCAACGAACTTGTTGATAGCGTGACAAGTGGCAAGGAAGAGCGTTCCAATCGTGAGGCATGGGTCAACGCTAAAGAACGTAATGAAACAGACCTCGCAGCCCTGCTTAAAGATAAGGGCAAGCCATTTGAACACGGCGAGCGCATCAAGGAACTGGAGCAGAAACTTGAAGAGTACACTATTGCCATGCAGGAGGAACTCAAAGAGAAAGAAGCCAAGTATGCCGAAATGGATGCCAACATTGAGGACGCAACGGACATCACGTTTACCTCCGAAGATGATGAGGACAGCGAGGACACCCCGACCAACGGAGACGGCAACAAGTACCGTGAAGATGATGATATAGATTATTCTACATTATCAGATTCCAACCCTATGGCGATGGAAGCACGAATATCGGAACTGTCTAAAAAGGTTCATACTCCAGTTCGCATTATCCGAAGCCTTGAAGAGTTAAACGAAATCACATCGCACAGGAAACGAAATGCCAAAGGCTGGTGGAGCGCGAAGGACAATGAGGTTGTCATCGTGCTTCCCAATAATGTGAACGTAGCCGATGTTGACAATACGTTTGTTCATGAGGTTGCAGGACACAAGGGTCTGCGTGCCTTTATCGGTGAGGAACGCTTTAATGAGTTCCTCGGCGAGGTGTACAACCATGCTTCCAATCCAATCCGTAAAGTCATAGACAAGAAAACGGACGATATGGTGAATGCCGAGGCAGACCGTCTGCGAGTGCGCAAAGCACAGGCTCGTGAGCGTGCCGGAGAAGATGTCAACTCAAGTTACTATGCAGACATGGCTGAGGCCCGTGTTGAAGCCGAGGCCAAACGCGAGGAGTTCCGTAAGGAAGCCACTGAGGAATATATGTCAGAGCTCGGCGGTCGTATCGGCAGTGAGGGATTTGAGAAGATGAGCCGCGATGAACTGACGCTTTGGGGCAAAATCAAGGCAAAGGTTCAGTCGTTCCTCGACAAATTCCTGCGCGGTCTGAAAATTGCCAAGACCATACGCCTCAACGACAAAGACCTGTCATATATCCT
This sequence comes from Muribaculaceae bacterium Isolate-013 (NCI), assembly GCA_004102785.1. Taxonomy (GTDB): domain Bacteria; phylum Bacteroidota; class Bacteroidia; order Bacteroidales; family Muribaculaceae; genus UBA7173. The sequence continues at coordinate 9,740 of SCEJ01000044.1, read as the reverse complement.
TTACAAGTCGTGGAAGAATCTGCGAGACAAGCAGGGCAAAGGCGGTGTGTTCGCCGAAGCCGAGGACGTTGTCATGCGCAGACGGACCGGCTATGACGCAGATGATGTAACGCGATTCCGCGACCCCGGCCTGGGATTGGAAGAAACCATCACCAAGATGAAAGCCGAGGCATTGCAGGCCAACACCGACAACTTGCAGGCTAAACGTGACGCAATGCGTGCAATCGGCGGCAACCTCAATCATCTGCGTCAAGCAATGGCACGTCAGCGTGAATATGACATTACGACCGCTAAGAGTGTCAAAGACCTTGCCCGAATCCTTATGGAAAACGGTCTTCTTGACACACTTGGTAATGCTGAGGTAAAAAGTCTCTTGGCTCAAGTGACAAATTCAATTGGCAGACAGGACATCAGCAAGCAGGTTGACCGTGTTTTTGAAATTATGGTCAATAACCATCTGCGCAACATAGAGCAGACGTTTGGTAAACTCATTTCCATGCGTACAAGTCGTGCTGACGGACGGGGCATAAATGTGCAGGGCGCACTTGACCCTGACGGAGAGGCGATACTGAAGATATTCAATACATGGAAAAGTTTGAGCGTAGATGAGATAGACGGACGCATCGCGGATGCGATAGACTCAATGAGCGACCCATACGCTCCCATCGCTGAACGTGCAACTCTTGAATACACAGGTCTTCAGATAGCACGCGATTATGCCGAAAGCATAGCCAAGTCCAAGCAGGAGGAAAAGATGATGCGCGAGGAAATCAAGAAAGCCAAGGAAGAGAAGGACGCAGGGCGTATGACTGCGGATGCCTATCGCCAATTTGAAGAGGCTACCAGAGTTTCTATTCAGCAGATGAAACTTGACCGTATCGCGGCATATGAGTCACTGATGATGAAACTCGGTGGAGAACTCCGCGAGAGCGTTGATCGAGCAAAGGCATGGCGAGAGGCCGAGAAAGAGAGAGTAAACTCAATCCACCATCTTGCGAACTCGGATATGCAAGGACGCGAATTGCGTGGAGACCGTGAGGATACCCGTTTGATGAAACTCCGTAACCACTGGCTTGTTAACTGGTTATTAGAACCGATGAGTACGCTTGACCAGATGCTTAAGATGTTCGGAAGCAAGAACCCGAATGGTGAAGGCTATATGCAGAACCACTTCATGCGAGGCTGGATAGACGCAGCCGACAGGGAGCAGGAGATGAAAGAGGCCGTACATAAGCAGATGGATGAAAAGGCGGCTGAAATCTTCGGCAAGCGCAGGACATGGCACAATGGAGGGACACGAAAGGTGGACTACACATATTCCGACCTCTACGACTATGCCAAGGCTCAGCCGGGCGCGACTATCGAATACTATGACGGAGCGGAAATGCGCGAGTATGAGATAGGACAGGGAGAACTCCTCTACCTCTATGCCGTGGATAAAATGCCAATGGGCCGCGCGACCAACAGGCGCATGGGTATTGACGATGCAACGATGCAGAGGATTACGGACGCACTTGACCCGAAACTGAAAGCGTATGCCGATTGGGTGCAGGATGAACTCCTGCCTCGGATGGGAGACAGCGCGAACGAGGTTCATAAGAAAATGTTTGGCGCGGATATGGACGCAATAGACAACTATTTCCCCTTCGTCAGAGATAAGGACGCACTGAAACGAGAGGTAGAGAACGGACAAGTCACCCAAACCAATGACCGCATAAGCGTTCAAACCGGTGCCATCAAGAAGCGTGTAGCGAGCGTTGCCAAGTGGAATATGCGAAAGTGCAACTTTATGGATGTTCTTGCCAAACACGTTGATGAAATGACGCACTGGACAGCCTTTGCCGAATTGAACCGTGATTTCGGCACACTACTTTCTTACAATCGTCTGAAACAACAGGTATTCGCAATGAACAGTGTCTACGGTTCAGGCGAACAGTTGTGGAAACGCTTCCAAGAATGCTGTGCCATTGCCACCGATGCCTATGAACCTCAAAGAGCAAAGTTTGACAGCTGGATGGTGCAAGGAACAAAAGGTGTAACAATGGGCAAAATCTCGTTGAGACCATTTACAGCATTGAAGCAGACTCTTTCACTTCCTGCTTTCTTTGGAGAAGTGAATATGGGATACGTGGCCGCCGACCTCGGAACTGGAGGAGTTAAAGCCTGTCAGTGGGCATGGAAAAACATGCCGAACTTTCGCAAGAGAATACTGAGCCGTACTTCGGGAGACTACCGACTGAAAGAAAACGAATATGACGGCAAGATAATGAAAGCCTCATCTTACGGTATGCTTCCGAATATCGGAGTGGACGCATGGACAATCGCTGTAGGTAGCCACGGAGTTTACAAGACCCGAAAGGCTAAGTATCTGCGTTGGGGCATGGAAGAATCCCAGGCCGAAAGGCGTGCAATGCAGGACGCTGAACTTTGCTATAACAAGAGTCAGCAGTCAAGCGAGGGGCCTTTCATGGCACCAGTGCAGGTTGACCATACTTTCTACGCCACATCAGCAATGCTGTTCCGCAACTCTTCAACCTCCTACACACGCGAGGCACATACGTCAGCACGAAACCTCAAACGACTGATAAGCGGAGAGGTTAATGAGGAATATGTGGCAAAGCAAATACTCCGAACTCTCCACCCTAAGGCAGAAGGTGCATGGACTGATGCCGAATGGGCTAATGCTCGTAAGAATGCCAAGAGAGAGATAAGAAGTGCATACGTCAAGAACACTGTCAATCTCGCAATGTTCGGGTGGATATTGCCGTGGCTATGGAGAATAGGCGGCGTAGCACCTATTCTTTTGCTTAGCGGAGACGATGACGAGAAGCAGAAGCAATGGGAGGACGCAACGCGTCAGTCAATGTTTGCTCCAGTAGAGGGTCTTGCTTATGGTGATGTAATAGCAGATGGATTGAATATGCTGACAGGAGCAAACGAGAAATCTATATATAATCTCGGTAGAAGCAATCCTATCTACAGCGATATTATGCAGGCTGCAAAAAAAGCGGACAAAGATATGATGGCAGCCGCCAACGATGTAATAAATATCATTGGAGGTATGGCATTCGGAGTAAATCCGCAGACAATTACCGACTGGACTGCTGCTATCATAGACTACAATTCCGATGCACAGACTCAGAAAGAGTGCGCGTTGCTTGTGGCACGTTTATTGAGCTGCCCCCCAAGTCAATTGGAGAAAGTCTATTTTGAGGAACTTGACCTGACAGCGAAAGAGGCGAGTGAGATGACACCGCAAGAGGTTGCCGAGCGATATGCTGAATACAAGATGATGCGCGAAGAACCTCTGACGGGTTGGCTTCGTTCGGAAGCGGAGACCGATTCAATTAAAGCAAACCGCAAGAAGAAAGTATTTGACTTTGCGAAAGAACGCATCAATAACAACGTTGCAACCGAGCGCACCAAGCAGTTGCTTTCGGAATATGATGAGGTGACCAAGCGTCAGACCGAGATTAACAAACTCCGTAAGACCGACAGAGAGGCATTTCGCGCCGGGCGTAAAGAACTGCTTGAAAGTGTAGATATGCGTACTCACGGAAGAGTAAAGCGATATAAACGCGATATGCAGAAACTGACCGAGCGTTATCTTACAGCTAAAACTCCAGCAGAGCGCGATTCTATAGTTGGTCTGATGTTCGGAACACGCGACCGATTGCTTGAAGATTTGGACAACACGCAACAATAGTTAAACGATAGTGGACGATGCATGGAGTTATCTTTGCACCGTCCACTATATACCAATCACAATGGCAAAGAAGAAATTACATAAAGCAAGCCGCGTAATGCCCAAGAGTGAACTGGACAGCGTGGCACGCGCCAAGAGTACGGGGCGCAACCGAGCCTTTGATGTTCTATGGGAAGCGCAACAATATTGGCAGGCAATGGAGACATTCCGTCAAGACCGAGAGCGCAACAAGAACTATACATACGGCAGACAGTGGGATGACTATATCTGCGTTGACGGTAAGATGGTCAAGGAAGAGGACTACATCAAGTCGCAGGGTAATGTCGCGTTAAAAAACAACCTTATCCGCCGAATGGTGCAGGCGGTACTCGGCGTGTACCGCAGTCAAGCCAAAGAGCCGACCTGCACGGCGCGAGACCGCGATGAGCAGAAATACGGAGAAACAATGTCGACCGTCCTGCAATGCAATATGCAGCTCAACCGCATGACTGAGATAAATGCCCGGTGCATGGAAGAGTTTCTTATCTCCGGTTTTGTGGTACAGCGAAAATGGTATGGCTGGCGCAATGACAAACTGGATTGTTGGACGGACTACGTTCAGCCAAACAATTTCTTTATTGATAATAATATGCGAGACTTCCGAGGGTGGGATGTGTCCTGTCTCGGTGAAGTTCACGATATATCGTTTGAGGAGTTGTGCGGACGCTTCGCCCATAACGAGGCCGACTATTCAAGACTTTCCGAGATATACGCCCATGCACGAGATAAGGCTGTGGTAGGTGCTACCTATGACTATTTCGGTTATCCGTTGCAGGGATATTTCGACTTCCTTGTACCTCGTGACCTCACACGCTGTCGCGTGATAGAGGTATGGCGCAAAGAGAGCAAGCCACGTTACCGTTGCCACGATGTCAACAATGGCGATGTGTTTAAGATTGACATCGCGGATTATGAGGAATTTGTCGGCAGTGTCAACAGGGAACGCCTGCGAGAAGGTGCGGAACTGGGCATGGAGCCGGGCGAAATTCCGTTAATTCAATGTGAGTGGTTTATTGATTCATACTGGTATTATTACTATCTGACACCTTTTGGCGACATACTTGACGAGGGAGAAACACCTTACGAACACAAGAGCCATCCTTATGTGTTCAAGGCATATCCATTTATTGACGGCGAGATACATTCATTTGTAAGCAATGTGATCGACCAACAGCGATATACCAATCGCCTCATCACGATGTACGACTGGATTATGCGTGCAAGCGCAAAGGGTGTGCTACTCTTCCCGGAAGAATGTCTGCCAAAAGGAATGTCAATTGAAGATATAGCAGACGAGTGGGCGCGCTTCAACGGCGTGATAATGATAAAGCAACCAAAGACAGGCACGGCATTACCGCAGCAGGTTGCCAACAACTGCACGCAGATAGGCATTACCGAGTTGCTGAATATGCAGCTTAAGTTCTTTGAGGACATATCGGGCGTGAACGGCGCATTGCAGGGCAAACCCGGCTATTCGGGTATGTCGGCCAGTCTCTACAATCAGCAGGCGCAGAACGCAACGACCTCGTTGCTTGACCTGCTTGATACATTCTCTTCTTTTATCAAAGACGGTGCGACAAAGGATGTCAAAAACATACAGCAGTTTTATGATACACCGCGAGTATTTAACATCGCAGGCAAGAACTCGGCAATCGTTGAGTACGACCCACGCAAAATCCGTGACGTTGAGTTTGACCTGTCAATCGTTGAAAGCACGTCAACCCCGGCGTATCGCGCGATTGCGAACGATATTCTGATGAAACTGTTTGAGGTGCAGGCAATCTCAGTGGAGCAATTGCTTGAACACGGCGACTTCCCATTTGCCGATAAACTCCTGCAAAGTATCAAGAGCCAGCGTGAACAACTGGAGAAAGGCCAGATGCCGGACGGTCTATCGCCCGAACTTGCACAACAGGTCCAGCAGGGAGCAAATATGCAGGCAGCCCAAAAGGCACATCAGATGTTGATGGCAGCATAACTATACAATCAGAAAACGGCCTCGGAAACGGGGCCTTTTCTTTTTCTCGCCTGTTCCAGCTTTTTGGGGATAATCCGTGGAATCTCCATCTCATAGAAGCAGATGTGCATACCGATAGCGCGTGTCATCAGCAAGTCATCGTGCTTGCCAACAATCGCACCATACGCCCCATTGGGCTTGCGTTCATATGTAAGATACTCAGCGAGACAACGCTTATCGCGCTCTGTGTACAGATGTTCTCGTATGACCTTGACAAGCGTTGATATAATCATCGGCTTTGTGGCGATGTTGGTGTGGAAGCCGTATTTACGCGGAATTCCCTGCCTTATCTCGTCCTCAGACTGACGGCGTGCGTAGAGGTTTGGATATATGGTTGAAATCTGATTGAGGATATATTGCGACTGGTCGCCACCCTCTACTTGCCTTTCGCGGTCATGTGTCTCAAGAGTGTTGCTCTCTATAACCAGCAAGGAGTTGTTATAATAAGCCGCCACCTGTGCAGCTTTCCACGCGAGGCGGTCAATATCGCAATGCCCATACCATTGAGCGACCACAGCCGGGCGACCACCCTCAATCATATTCAAGCGGTCAATAACAAGGATAACCGACCAGTCGGCTTTAGACGAGCGACCGCCCACGTCAACGACAGTCAGATAGCGGTCAGTAATCTCAACATCATCATCTTCTTCGGGTTTCGCCCATATCCACAACTGCCCTTGCCTGTCCTCATGGAAACGCAGATTTTCAAGAGCCGATTCTCCCTCGTCTCCATCGGCATACACATCACCGATAAAACGAGGCGGACGGCACGCCTTGTCAAATTCTTCAACGTGGTATTTGTCAAACACCATTGTGCCGGAATGAACAAACGCCTCAACATCATCAGAGGGAAACTCGGAAGCCATAACGCCGTGGTCGTTCTTACCGCTACGCTCCTTGATGTACCAGTTGATTGCTTCCAGTGATGCACCTTTCTCCCACAGCCACCAAAGATACTTACCGCATTCCTCGCGTGTGGATAGTACATTGTCGTTCTCCCGATTTTCGTAGAGCCACCGGGCAAAGTCACGCAGAGCCTCGCCGCTGTCAAAAGGCAGAGAATACTGCTCAATCTGAAACCATGAAATAAACAACGCTTCAAACTGCGAGGGTATATCGGGGTCAGCGGCCGCAGAATATTCAGTGTGGAAGAAATTACCGGTTCCGTTTGCCGTTGATTCCATTACAATCATGGTAAGCGGACGCAGGAGAATACCCGAACATGCAGAACGCACAATATCTTCGGGCGACTTGCCGTCAGTCTTTTTCCATATACCGACTTCGGAGAGGTGTACAAGAGAGTACGCACCGCCACGACAACCATCAGGACGCTCTGCTGTACCAATTTTAATCTTGCAGTTGCGCTGAGGCACGCGCGATGTGGAGCCGGATTTACCGACCCCGACCATTTTAGGCTCATTCTCATTGTAGGTTTCTCCCATGTCATAGAGCAATTCAATAGGATATTCCTTAATCATCGTGTCGAACATATCCTTGATTTCATCGGAAGCCGTGCCTTGATGGGCGATGATAAGTGAATTGAGACCACGTTTGTGAAAGAACTGCAACCAAGCCATATACAACTGGGTCGTAGTGGAGCCGCCCCACTGACGTGCTTTCAGCAGGATAAGACGTATCGGCAGACCCGCCTTTCGCTTCTCTTCAAAGCGTGATACCAGTATGCGTTGAGGATAGCGCAGGCGAAAAAGCACGTCCGCGCCTGCGTCCTTGTTGTGTATCCACACAAGTGTAGCTGCCCAAAACGGAAAGTCATGACGATAGCGTAAGCGGATAAATTTTTCTGCAACCTTGTCATGGTCGATGTCGTTAGGCTCAACGTGCATGACATCGGAAAGGAATTTATCAATAGATCCGGCCTTGATAAGTTTGCCGACAAAAGGGATTGCCATCATCTCGGCAGGCAACCACTGAACAGGTATAGCGAAATCGGAGATATATACCTGCACCCTCTCTCCAATAGACCCTTCCCCAGTTATCGGGTTGAACGGCGCATACATCACCTCATTCCTGCGGTCGTTCTCCGTCAATATCTTTTCTATATCGGTCAAACTGCTTGTCATACCAACCATTCTTAATACGATATATAAATTCTCCAACAGTACGAGGTGTGAGATAAAATTTCGGTGCAGGCTGACGAACAATATCAGACACCAAAACAAAAAGTGATTTATCCGGGTGTAAGTCGCGTAGAGCAATATATCTGCGAAATATCTCTTCAAACATCTCACGTTTATTCGGGCGCATACGTGAGAATGGCTTTCCAACCAACATACGCGATACCTCAACGGCGGCACGTTCTTCGGAAACCCAAAAGCGTTTGGCCGGAGATTCAGCCACTTTTTCAAAAATTTCGGGCATGATAATGTAGTTAGCCAATGCAAGCTGCTCACGATACGCACGCATAAGGTCATCGTTGCGCTCTCGTGTAAAATCCATTATTGAGCCGAAATGTTTTGCCATCTATTCCATTGCGATATTGATTGAAAGGTACTTGCAAAGTTACCCAATTCACGTCACAAAACTTAAAAGTCGCCCACGAATTTATAACCTTACTTTTGCGCATAAGATTGACACAACCATAAGATTTTCAAAGTAATGGCTGATAATAACGAAGTTAAGAGCAGACGCGACCAACATCTTGACCGCCTGCGTAGTAAATACCCCGACAAGAAATTCGAGGACGATGAGGAAATCTATGGACAGATTTCCGATGATTACGATACTTACGAGGCAGAACTGGAGGGATTAAGAGGCAGGGAGAAATCGCTGTCAGATATGTTTGCGGCCGACCCTCGCAGTGCGCAGTTCCTAACCGATATGCACAACGGCAACGACCCCGTCCTCGGTCTTGTCCGCAACTTCGGCGTAGAAATCAAGGACGTTCTTGACGACCCCGAAATGCAGGATAGGATAGCCGAAGCAAACAAGGAGTATGTTGAGCGCATAGCCAACTCTAAGAAACTTGATGAAGAGTATGAGAAGAACATGGACAATACGCTTGATACTCTCCGTCAGTTCCAGGCCGAGCGAGGCATGAGCGATGAGCAGATTGACCAAGTTGTAGATTTTCTGCTCGGCGTAGTCCGTGACGGTGTTATGGGCAAATTCAGTACCGAAACTCTCAACATGGCCTGCAAGGCACTCAACTATGACGCAGATGTGGCGGCCGCCGGGGAAGAGGGCGAAGTGGCAGGACGCAACGCCAAGATAACCGAGAAACTGCGAAAGAGCAATAAAGGCGATGGCACAGCACCCCTCGGAGGCAAGAACGGACAAGGGCATTCAAGTTCACCTCAAAAGAATCAATCAATATTCGACCTCGCAGCAGAGGCTCAGTAAAATGCATCAACGAGTACGAGTAGTGAAAACTAAGCCCGAAAAACCATCAAAAGGTAGTGTCGGACTTGAAAGCCAGTGCATGGGTATGGTGACAACTGTCAGTGCAGTATCCAATGCTACTGGCGGGCTAAAAGCAGGTAACATAATATCCACATCAAATAAATAATCATTTAATTTCAAAAGACATGGCAGAAGAAATCAGCACTCAGAATGCTGTGGTAACAGGCGGAACGCCTGCCACCACTTCCCCCGGTCACGCCGGCTTACCTACGCAGGTTGCAGGCGAGGCAACGACCGTCAGCGCGGCCGCGACCGCTACTGGCGGTGTCGGAGCAGGCAATTTTATAGAAGTTGACATTGACAAAGAACTTTTCAAGTTTGAAAGCGATGATACGCCTCTCATGCAGCTTATGCTCAATGCTAAGAAAGTTCCGGTCAATTCACCCGAAATTCAACATTTCGCAATTGACCAAGCGCGTCCGAGCGTAGTTACGCGAGTTCGGGATAAGAACTTTATGATTTTCAACCAAGCAAAAGACATAGAGTATTGGGCGGCCTTTCAAGGTCGCCTGATTTATTTGTACAGTTTGGTGTTGTTAATCCCAGAGGACAAGCTGC
>SCEJ01000337.1 GCA_004102785.1 Muribaculaceae bacterium Isolate-013 (NCI) | reverse complement strand
ATACAGACGTAAGCAAATGGCCCGACATCAACGTTCCCGGCAACTGGGAACTGCAAGGCTTCGGCACGCCTATCTACGTCAACCAGTCGTACGAGTTCTGTTCCCCCGGCTACGCCCCCTACTGGGACAAGCCCAATCCGCCCTACGTTCCCAAAGAGTGGAATCCTACGGGAACCTACCGCCGCACCTTCACGCTGCCTGCCGACTGGGATGACAAAGAAATCTTCCTCAGCGCCGACGGAGTACGCGGAGCGGCTTTCTACTACCTCAACGGGAAATTCGTGGGCATGAATAAAGACTCCAAAACCCCTGCCCGCTTCAACGTCACCTCCTTTGCCCGAAGAGGAGAAAACGTGATAGCCATACAGGTGCATCGTTTCTC
>SCEJ01000336.1 GCA_004102785.1 Muribaculaceae bacterium Isolate-013 (NCI) | reverse complement strand
AAAACAGTGTGCCCCATACATTCAACGCCCCTCTGAGAGAGGGTAAGGGATCTGTGTATGAAGGGGGTGTCAGGGTTCCGATGATGGTGTATTGGCCCGGAAAGACAGAGGCAGGGATGAGGATCAACACTCCTGTCACGCCTTCCGATTTCTATCCTTCAATCTGCGAAATGGCGGGCGTGGAAAACCGTGATACCGTTCAGAAACTTGATGGAAAGAGCTTCGTGAAGCTCGTCACCGACGGTTCTCGGCTTGCGAAGGAGGCGGTTGAAAAAGGGAAGAGACGAAACCAGAAAGAAGCGAATGCCTTGGTGATTCATCTCGTATGCAGTCTTCTGCTTGAAAAAAAATAAGAGGTGATTTGTGTCTGGGAGGCAAGATTG
>SCEJ01000335.1 GCA_004102785.1 Muribaculaceae bacterium Isolate-013 (NCI) | reverse complement strand
CCCGGGATACGCTTTTTGTGGGCGACAGCCCGCATGACAAGGAGGCCGCCGAAGCGGCGGGGGTGACGTTCGCGGCTTTCAACGGCGGCGACCTGCAAGGCCGGATCGTCGCGCCGGATTTCGCCGCTCTGGGCCGGGCCCTGGCTCCGGTTCTGACGAGCCGCCATTGATTCACGTCTCGTCTTAAGGTTAGGTCGGAGACTGCATGATTGTGCTTGCAAATACGTTGAGCGCCATAGCCCTGGTGCTGGGTTCGCTGCTGAATATCTATTTCTGGATTGTAATCATCTCCGCCGTGCTGACCTGGGTGCGGCCCGATCCTTACAATCCCATTGTGCGGACCTTGCGGCTCCTGACCGAGCCTGTCTTTTACCGGGTGCGCA
>SCEJ01000334.1 GCA_004102785.1 Muribaculaceae bacterium Isolate-013 (NCI) | reverse complement strand
TATATACCACAAATGAAAAACTAACTACTGCTCTAGGATATGCCAAGAAACTTTCTTAGAAGACGGACGTCTTTCTATCTCGAATAATTATTGTGAAACCCATATTCGCCCCTTTGCCACAGCAAGGCGAGCTTGACTTTTTGCAGATACTCCAAAAGGAGCCTTCGCAAATGCTATTTTGTACACTTTAGTAGAGACAGGCAAGGAAAAGCATCTAAACATGCCTTTTTTAAGCTGGTTATAGTCTATCATAAAGAAAAGCACTTTTCGATACACATTTTTGGGTATCGCTTACGTCTTTGACCATCTTTTTTTCTTTTTATAATGAAAATTTTAGGGAGACATGTGACTCACACGAGTCACATGTCTCCCTGTTCATGACC
>SCEJ01000043.1 GCA_004102785.1 Muribaculaceae bacterium Isolate-013 (NCI) | reverse complement strand
TTTGTTCGTGCCATAGAACCGCTCCATGTGTCCGAGTGCCTGCCGATAGTTCTGCGCCGTGCGCAACTGGTACCGGTCCACCATGCGGTCGATATGGTGGCGCGCGTAGTCGCTGAAGCAGATGTCATCCTCACCGGTTTTGAGATATTCCACGACCTCGGCCACTGTCCACCTGCTGATGTCCTTTTTGTTCAGTCGGTCATTAAACTCCAGTATCCGCTCCGAACACCAATTAAGCACAAACGGGTCTTTAATCTCCTTTGACTTGGAGAGTTCCTTTTTCGTAATCATCTTGTCGGTCTTGATATACCCATGCACTCTGCGATGGGTAACACGGATATAGACCTGCATGAATCCGTCCTTGCGCTCACCGCGCACAACTGCCTTGAAGTTTGCCATTGTCTCTTCTATGTTCCAATATTTTGAGGTTAATAAATTCCATTGATTTTATATCTCTCACTACTGCCGAGAGTTAGTGTCGTACACACAACTGTACACACGTTGTATGCACCCCTGTCAAATGTGTGACACTTTCTGTACGCAAATCCGCGCATTTGCACTCACAAAGTGACGCCAAATGCACGACCCCCCTAAGAACAACTTAGGCTGTAACGCCTGATTTCTCAAAGCGTTACAGCCTAACTGTCGGATTATGTTACGTTATGTCTTAGTCTTCCAGACTGGCCTGCGCCGCGGCTACGCGGGCGATGGGCACACGGAAGGGGGAGCAGGATACGTAGTTCATGCCGAGTTTGGCACAGAACTTGACGGAGGAGGGCTCGCCGCCGTGCTCGCCGCAGATGCCTACTTTGAGTTCGGGACGGGTGGCGCGACCTTTCTTCACGCCCATCTCTACGAGCTGGCCTACGCCTTCCTGGTCGAGGACTTCAAAGGGATCGGTCTTGATGATGCCGTGTTCCTTGTAGAATTTGAGGAATTTGGGAGCATCGTCACGTGAGAATCCGAAGGTCATCTGGGTGAGGTCGTTGGTACCGAATGAGAAGAACTCGGCCACTTCGGCAATCTGGTTGGCCACGAGGGCTGCGCGGGGAACTTCAATCATTGTGCCTACGAGGTAGGGGAGTGACTCGCCTTTTTCCTCGAATACTTTGGCGGCGGTGGTGTTGATGATGTTGGCCTGGTTCTGGATTTCCTTGAGTGAGCCTACAAGGGGAATCATGATTTCGGGATGCACATCGATGCCGCGGGCTTTCACTGCGAGTGCGGCCTCGATGATGGCGCGGGTCTGCATCTCGGTGATTTCGGGGTAGGTGATACCCAGGCGGCAGCCGCGGTGGCCGAGCATGGGGTTGAATTCCTCAAGTGCGTCGACTTTGGCCTTAACTTCTGCGAGGGTGATGCCCATCTCTTCGGCGAGTTCCTTCTGGGTTGCGGTCTGGTGGGGTACGAACTCGTGCAGAGGGGGATCGAGGAGGCGGATTGTCACGCCGAAGCCGTCCATGGCTTCAAAGATTCCCTCGAAGTCGCCGCGCTGCATGGGAAGGAGCTTGGCGAGGGCACGGCGGCGGCCTTCTACGTCTGAGGCGAGAATCATCTCGCGTACGGCCTTGATGCGGTCGCCTTCAAAGAACATGTGCTCTGTGCGGCACAGACCGATACCCTGGGCGCCGAAGTTGCGAGCCTGACGTGCGTCGCGGGGAGTGTCGGCGTTGGTGCGTACGAGGGTTTTGGTGTATTTGGCTGCGAGGTTCATGATGGCGCCGAAATCGCCGTCGAGTTCGGGTTCTACGGTGGGCACCTGTCCGTCATATACATCGCCGGTAGAGCCGTTAAGTGAAATCCAGTCGCCTTCTTTGTAGAGTGTTCCGCCCATTTCCACGGTGCGTGCCTCGTAGTCGACTTTGATTTCGCCGGCGCCGGATACGCAGCATTTACCCATACCGCGGGCCACAACGGCTGCGTGGCTGGTCATACCGCCGCGCATTGTGAGAATACCCTGGGCTACAGCCATACCGCGGAGGTCTTCGGGCGAGGTCTCGATACGAACGAGAACCACTTTCATTTTCTTCTCGGCCCAAGCCTCGGCATCATCGGCAAAGAACACAATTTGGCCGGTAGCGGCGCCGGGCGACGCGGGGAGACCTTTGGCCATTACTTTGGCGCGCTTGAGGGCTGCCTTGTCGAATACGGGGTGGAGAAGCTCGTCAAGTTTCTGGGGCTCCATGCGGTTGAGGGCGGTTTTCTCGTCGATTTTGCCTGCACGGAGGAGGTCCATGGCGATTTTCACCATAGCGGCGCCTGTGCGTTTGCCGTTACGGGTCTGGAGCATCCAGAGTTTGCCATCCTGGATGGTGAACTCCATATCCTGCATATCCTTGAAGTATGCTTCGAGCTTGTTGGCAATCGCGATGAGCTCAGCGGCGCAGTCGGGCATCGATTCTTCAAGGGCAGGGTATTTGGAGGCGCGTTCCTCTTCGGAGATACCCTGGAGGGCTGCCCAGCGGCGTGAGCCTTCGATTGTGATCTGCTGGGGAGTGCGGATGCCGGCTACCACGTCTTCGCCCTGGGCGTTGATGAGGTATTCGCCGTTGAATATGTTTTCGCCGGTGGCGGCGTCACGCGAGAATGCCACACCGGTAGCGGAGTTGTTGCCCATGTTGCCGTAGACCATAGCCTGTACGTTTACGGCGGTTCCCCATTCTTCGGGAATCTGGTTCATGCGGCGGTAGAGGATGGCGCGCTCGTTCATCCATGAATCGAATACGGCGCAGATGCCGCCCCAGAGCTGTTCCCATGCGCTTTCGGGGAAGTCTTTGCCGGTGTGCTCCTTTACAGCGGCCTTGAAGCGCTTCACGAGCTCCTTGAGATCGTCAACGGAGAGGTCAGTGTCGAATTTCACACCTTTCTCTTCCTTCACGGCGTCGATTATGGCCTCGAAGGGGTCGATTTCGGTCTTGGTCTTGGGCTTCATGCCGAGAACAACGTCGCCGTACATCTGCACGAAGCGGCGGTAGCTGTCCCATGCGAAGCGGGGGTTGCCGCTTTTCTCGGCGAGGGAGGCCACTGTGGCGTCGTTCATACCGAGGTTGAGCACGGTATCCATCATGCCGGGCATCGAAGCGCGTGCGCCGGAGCGTACGGAAACGAGGAGGGGGTTCTTCGGATCGTCGAATTTCTTGCCGGTGAGCTCTTCAACGTGAGCGATGGCTGACTCTACTTCAGCCTTGATATCTTTTACAACCTGGTCGCGGCCGTACTGTGTGTATTCTGTACAAACTTCAGTGGTGATTGTGAATCCCGGAGGAACGGGCATCCCGAGAAGGTTCATCTCTGCGAGGTTGGCGCCTTTGCCGCCGAGGAGGTTGCGCATTGAAGCGTCGCCCTGGGCTTTTCCGTCGCCGAACGTGTAGATTTTCTTTGACATCTGGGTGGTTTTATTTGGGTTTATTTGATAAATAGTATTCAAAGTTAACTTATGGCAGGCATCGTGTTGAGAAATGCAACAAGGCATTGCCCTGCATTGTGTGGCGGAAATGGCGCGCACACGCTACCTTTGTGCAAAGTTACGCTTTTTAGGGCAATTTTTTAGTGTTTTATTCCGATTTTTCTCGCCCACAGGGATAAAAATATGATAAACTGCCGACGAATCGGGGTAGGGATTGATTAAATAATTGTAACTTTGCAGTCTCAATGGTCTCCTGATGCACTGGAATTTTTGCCGGCATCAGGGATTATGTAAATTAAAATATATAGAGGGGTGTTTTCACGCACCTTGAAAGCCTATGTCCAGAAAACGAAAGAATCTGCCCGTAGTACCGGAGCTTGAGATTACCGGCATTGCCGCCGAAGGGAATGCCATAGCCCGGTGGGGCGAGCTTGTGGTGTTCGTGCCCTATGGGGCGCCGGGCGACATCGCTGATATCAAGATAGAGAAAAAACGTTCGTCGTATGCCAACGGCCGCATCGAACGCCTGGTAAAACCGTCGCAGCGGCGTTGCGAGCCGAGATGTGAGCATTTCGGCACCTGCGGAGGCTGCCGGTGGCAGCATCTGCCGTATGCCCTCCAGTTGCAGGCCAAGCAGCAGCAGGTGGAGGATGCCTTGCATCGTATCGCCAAGGTGAAACTGCCTGAGATTACGCCTATACTCGGCTCGGAGAACATATGGGAGTACCGCAATAAGCTGGAGTACACCTTCTCCAACCGCCGCTGGCTCACCTGGGAGCAGATCAACGCAGGAGATGTGCCGGCAAACCGCTGTGGCGCGGGATTCCACATCTCGGGAGCATTCGACAAAGTGCTTGACATCAGCCGCTGCCATCTCCAGGACGACCTTGGCAACCGCATCCGCAATTCCGTAAAGGAGTATGCGCTTGAAAAGGGATATTCATTTTTTGACCTGAAGGCTCAGGTAGGCCTGCTCCGCACCATGATGATAAGAATCGCCTCCACCGGGCAGGTGATGGTGCTCGTGGCCTTCGGCGAGGATAATCCTGCGGAGATTGCCGATGTGATGGATTTCATCAAGCGCAGCTTCCCCGGGGTGACATCACTGATGTATGCTGTTAACACCAAGGCCAACGACTCCATGGACGGCGTGGAGGTGCTTCTCTATTCCGGAGCTCCGTATATCGAGGAGGAGATGGAGGGACTGGTTTTCCGTGTGGGGCCGAAATCGTTCTACCAGACAAATTCCGCGCAGGCCCTGAACCTATACCGCACCGCCCGCGATTTTGCCGGGCTTACCGGCGACGAACTCGTGTATGACCTCTACACCGGCACCGGCACAATCGCCAATTTCGTGGCCCGCGATGCCCGCAAAGTTGTCGGTATAGAATATGTGCCGGAGGCGATAGAGGACGCCAAAGTCAATTCGGCAGTCAACGGCATAGATAATACAGAATTCTTTGCCGGCGACATGAAGGATGTGCTCAACGATACGTTCATAGCCGCCCACGGTGTCCCCGACGTGATGATTGTGGATCCACCCCGTGCGGGAATGCATCAGGATGTGGTCGACACAATCCTCAGGGCGCGTCCTGCTAAAATAGTATATGTGAGCTGCAACCCTTCGACCCAGGCCCGCGACATAGCGCTTCTTGATGCCATGTACAGCGTGGAGCGGGTGCGTCCGGTCGACATGTTCCCGCACACGCACCATGTGGAGAATGTGGTGCTTCTTGTCAGGAGAGATTAGAGTTATAGTAGCGGGGGTCGCCGGTTACCTCCTCTCCCACGAATCCAGGCCTGTCGAACTCCGTATCCTCCGACGGCAGTTCGACTTCAGCGGTGACAAGCCCCCGGTGACCTCCGTGGAACTCATCTATCTCCCACTTGTAGCCGCGGAAATCCACTATGTAGCGGGTCTTCTCAAGCACGCTGCCCACAGCTACCTCGCGCAGCATCTCCAGCGCGTCGGATACCGGAATCTCATATTCCCATTCGCTGCGCACTGCTCCGTGTGAGGGGCCTTTCACAGTAATGTATGCCCGGCTGCCGAATGTGCGCACCCTCACGGTTGCTTCTTTGGCACGGCTGAGGTAACCCTGGCGGATTTCAACGTGAGAGTCTGCCATATCCTTGTAGGATGAATCTCTGACAAGGAATTTACGTTCGATTTCTTTTCCCATGGATATTTTTGTTTTTGTGCAAAGTTAAAAATAATTTTGAACAGGATATTACAAATAGTGCGTTTGTTGGCGGCGGTGCTTTGCGCTTTGGCGCTGCCAGTGTCGGTTTACGGGCGTTCGGTGGCCATCGAGGCTGTCGACTCCGTTAGCGGCGACGGCGTGCCTTATGTGGCGGTATATCTCACCGGCACCCCGCGGGGCGCTCTCGCCGATGAGGACGGCCGAGCGCGGATTGAGGTTCCGGACCACGGAGTGTCGCGGCTCGAACTCTCGGCCATGGGATATGAGAAAAAAAGTTTTCCGGTAAATCCCGGAGTCACAGCCGTCAGGGTGCCAATGCGTCCGGTCGGTGTGGCTCTTGACGAGGTGGTGGTGCGCCGCGGCAGGGAGCATTATTCAAAAAAGAACAACCCTGCGGTTGATTTCATGGAACGCATCCGTGCCGGCGGCGATGTTACAGACCCGCGCCGCAACGACTATCTCTCCTACACAAAGCATGAGCGACTTGCTTTCGGGCTCAACGGCTTGCATCTCACGGACTCCACGCAAGGGCAGTTCGCATTCCTGAAAGAGCATGTCGACACCAGCGACGTCACCGGCAAGCAGGTGCTTCCGCTTTCGGTGAAAGAGAAGGTGTCGGAAATCGTGTACCGCCGTGAGCCGCGCGATGAGAAAGAACTTATCCGCGGCATCCGCCAGCACGGTGTGGATGAGATTGTCGACCTCAACAGTATGCAGACCCTTCTTGAGGATGCGTTCCGAGAGATAGACCTCTACGACAATGATATAAATATACTCCAGAACCGGTTTGTCAGCCCGCTTTCGAGGATAGCCCCCGACTTCTACAAGTTTTATCTCACGGATACGATTGCCGACTATGACGGAGCCGGTCGCCTTGTGGAGCTGAGTTTCGCGCCGCGCAATCCGGCCTCTTTCGGATTCACCGGCCGCCTTTATGTGGAGGAGGGGGATTCCACGATGTTCGTGCGCAGGCTGCTTATGAATGTGCCGGCGTCAATCAACCTCAACTTCATCGAGAAGCTGCAGATCTCACAGTCGTTCACACGCGCGGCCGACGGCTCGCGTCTCAAGGAAATCGATGACTTCTACATCGAGCTTGCCATTATAAAGGGCACTCAGGGGATGTATGCGCGCCGCACCACAGCCTATGGCGATTACAGCTTCGAGCCCCCCGCCGAAAAGGATATATTCTCAAGGCCGGGCAGTGTGCTGACCGACACAAGGGCCTATTCCCGCTCCGACGATTACTGGGAGGAGGCCCGGATGATGGCGGTAAGCTCCAATGAAAAACGTATTGACGCGCTGATGAGGCAACTGCGCTCCGTGCCGCTTTATTATTACAGCGAGAAAGCGCTCAAAATCCTTGTGGGCGGATATGTGCGCACGGGTAATCCGTCGAAATTCGATATCGGCCCGGTGAACACATTCTTCTCCGGCAACACTCTGGAGGGATTCCGTCTGCGTGCCGGAGGGATGACTACCGCCAATCTCTCCAACCGCTGGTTTGCCCGCGGGTACGCCGCCTATGGTTTCCGCGACAAAAAACTGAAGTACGGCGCCGAGGTAGAATATTCCTTCAACGAAAAACGCTACCATTCGCGTGAGTTCCCGGTGCATTCGCTCCGGTTTACGCAGCGCTACGATGTGGACCAGCTTGGACAGCACTATCTCTTTACTAACCAGGATAACGTTTTTCTGGCTCTGAAACGCCAGAAAAACGAGCTGATGACATACCTGCGCGAGAGCCGCCTGGAGTACACTCTTGAGATGGCCAACAATCTGTCGGTAAATCTGTCAGGCTCTTTTCAGCGGCAGGAGGAATCGAAATATGTGAAATTCATGCTCCCCGACGGCGGCTCGTTTAGCCATTACAACGAGATGGTGTTCGGCATACAGTTGCGTTATGCTCCGGGAGAGAAGTTTTTCCAGACAAAGACGTCACGCATCCCCGTCAACCAGGATGCACCCGTGATAGTGCTGTCGCACAGCTATGCTCCCGGCGGATTCCTCGGCAGCCGTTTCTGTGTGAACCGCACGGAGCTTTCAGTGCAGAAGCGCTTCTGGTTCTCGGCATTCGGGTTCGCCGATGTGCTGGTCAAGGGGGGACATGTATGGAGCCGCGTGCCTTTCCCGGCACTGCTTACCCCCAACGCCAACCTTTCATATACAATCCAGCCGGAGAGCTATGCTCTGCTGACACCGATGGAGTTCATGGGCGATTCGTTTGCGTCGTGGGATGTGACCTACTGGGCCAACGGAGCGCTGTTCAATCTCATTCCTTTGGTGAAGAAACTAAAGCTCCGCGAGGTTGTGGCTTTCCGCGGCTGGTGGGGGCATCTCTCTGATCGGAACGACCCGCAGCACACCCGCTGGCTGCCGCTCTTCCCGGAGCATGTGAACTACACCCCGATGCACGGCCGCCCGTATATGGAGATTTCAGCGGGCATTGACAACCTGTTCAAGTGCCTGCGTGTCGACTATGTGTGGCGTCTGAACTACCGCGATGTGCCGGGGCGTGACCGCTCAGGTCTGCGGGTGGCCCTCCACCTCACTTTCTGACGGCTGATGCCGTGACGCTGGCGTCTCTTCCTCGCTCTCTCCGGAGAAGTCAATCATGAATTCCGTGAGGTTGGTTCCGGCAGGCACTGCAAGCTTTTTACGCAGGCGGTAGCGGGCTGTCTCCACGCCTCTCACAGTCATGTTCTGAAACCGTGCTATATCCTTCGTGGCGAGGTTAAGGCGCATCAGAGCGCACATGCGCAGGTCGGAGGCGGTGAGCTGCGGATATCGCTGCCGCATGTTGCGGAAGAAATGCTCGTGTATGAGATCGAAGTTGCGCTCGAAAACACTCCAGAACTCCCCTCCGTTGCTGTCGGAACTGCTCAGCGACTGCAGGCGTGAACTCAGCGATTTTATGAGCGCGCCAGAACCCTTGGCGCCTGTGCCGTCGTGGAGGCTTTGCCGTAGCTGCTCTATCACCTGCTGGCGCGAATATGCGTCAAGAGCCATCGAGGCAAGTTCTTTTCCTTTGGCAGTAAGCTCTTTCTCCAGGAGTTTCTTCTCCTGTTCGGCAATGATTAGCTGCTGCCGGTGGATTTCCTTGTTGCGTGCCTCGCGCTCCATCGACTGTTTGGCGCGTTCCTGTCGGAGCCGACGCCGGGCGTAATATCTTGCCAGCGAATAGCCGGATACACATATTAATATAAGGTATATTATTATCGCCCACCAGCGCAGCGGCCACGGACGCGGCACCATGAATTTATAGCGTATGCTTCCGAGCACGGCGCCGTTTTCGTCGAGCACTTCGCAGAGCACGATGTAATTTCCCGGCGATAGGGTAGGGTAGAGGATTTCCGGCACCGGGAGGGTTTTCTGTATCTTTCGGCCGCCGTCGTCGAGGGTGAAGCGGTAGCGCAGCGGGCGGTGGTCGAATTCAGGATACTGCAACACAATCCGGAAGTTGCCCTGGCGCACTTCGGGGGCGGCGATGCTGTCGGTAGAGCCGGGCAGGGCTATCTGCTCGCCGGAGCCCGACATAAATCCGGCATAGGCTATCTCCAGGCCCGGCTTGAAGTTGCTGAGTTTGGCGGCGTCGGCTATATCCACACGCCCCACACCGCCATTGAGGTTGAAGTACGAGCGCCCGGTGTTGTCGGCGAAAACACTTGAGTTTATGCCGTTCGTAGCTCTCGGGAAATTGTCAAGCGGTATGGTGAGCAGACTGTGGTACTGCCCGTTGTCGAATTTTATAAGATAGTATGCGTCAGCGCATGAAATCCAGAATGTGTTGTCGTCGATATGTGTGGCCGAGCGAGCCTGCCTGATCCATGGCAACTGCCTGGCAAGAGCATCGAAGCGGTCAAATTTTCCGGTATGTTCGTTGTAGGTGTAAAATGTCTCGTCGTCGGTGAACACTATATTCCCTCTGATTTTCATCACGAAGCATATCGATGGCACCGAGTCCGGTCTGAGCGAAGGGAAATAGGTGGAGCGCTCCACAGCCGTTAGGTCGGAGTTGAGTTCAAGATGGAACACCCCGCGGGTGAGATGGCTGGCCCATATCGTGCCGTCGGAGGCGATTTCCAATTGAAATACGGGCGCTCCGAAGTTGGCGAGTTTGTAATCTTTAATCCATCTATCCCCCCCGTCTTTCTTTTTGTAGACGGAGAGGTTGTAATATGATGATTGAATAATAATATCCTGGCCGTTTATTGTGCCGCGTTTCAGGTCTGTGGCCGACCCCGGCTCCATTGTGTATGAGTTGGCGCCGGTGCATATGATTGCCTGGTCGTTGCCGCCGATGAACAATTGGCTGTCGAATGAGCGCACACACCAGTTCTGTCCTTTGGTGCCGGGAATAAGATGGAAGCTTGCCCGGTTGCGGTCGTCAGAATCGAAGCTGTATGCACCCTGGTTGCCGGCGGCTATCAGCCGGCCGGCGGCGTCGCGGCCGATGCTGTAAACCATTCCGATGTCGTCCTGCGATGCGTCGGGGCGCAGCATGGTATATGGCGCGGCGGTGTGTATCAGAGATATTCCGTCGTCGAGCATGGCCCACAGGTTGCCGCCGCGGTCGGGGTAGAATCCGAGCACGGAGTTGTTGCATATGCCACCCTCTTCACGCGAGATATGCCACAACAGTTTTCCGCTGTGCGATATCAGGTAGATGCCGCCTCCGATTGTACCTATCAGAATGTCGCCTTTCGATGTGCGGCAGGCCCGGTTGATAGTGTAGCGCTGAAGGTCGTTGTCAGCTTCGGTTATAAAAGGGGTAGGAGTAAAGTTATCCGATATTTTGTAAAGTCCGTGGGTGGATGTTATGAATATATCGCCGGCAATTCCTATTACATTGCTTTTCAGCTTGTCGCGTGGTATGACGCATTCCCATCCTGAGTCTCCGGCCTTGCAAAGGTCGCCGCCTATGCCTTGTGAGAGCAACATTCCTTTGTGGCTGAAGAGGTTGAGAGGCTTGAAGTCTTTTCCTGGATATGGATTGCCGGTTACGCGCGGAAGTGCTGTGATTTTGCCGTTTGCCGGGGTGTAGGCTATTACGTTGTCAAACGACTGAAAGTATATTGTGCCGTCCTTTTTAACTATATTCCAGAATTCACTGTTACGGTAGAGGTCGCCCTCGGCCTTGTCGGAGAGCGACTCATATTCATATACACCGGATGAACCTTTGAAGTAATATCCGAATTCCTCAAAGGAGCCGATGTAGATTCTGTCGCCGTCGGCCATCACCGAGCGGCATATATATTCTCCGGGCACTTTCAGCAGATTCCAGGTGTAGCCGTCGAAGGTGAGCAGGCCGGCATTGTTGGCAAAGCACATAAGGCCGTTGTCGAGCTGGGAGGCATCCCAGTTCTGGAGTTTGCCGTTATAGTCTCGGGCCTGGTAGTTGGTTACGACGGGGAGAAACGTCGCGGCGTGCGCTCCAGCCTCGCTGAACATTGCAAGAACCGGGAAGATAAGTATGTAAAAGAACTTGATTGGGCCGTTTCTCAGGGTATTTCTCATGATAGTGCAAAATTACCTCTTTTTATGAAATTTGCAAAATTTTTACAAAACAATTTTTGTATATAAGTTACTGATACTCTATTTGATAAATAGTGGTGACGTATATATGACGTATATGTTTTACAGCATGAAGTATGGTTGACGTAGATTGAAATTTGACAAACTTTAAATCTATATCATACCTTTGCGGCATCAAATTTCGCCGGTCTGTGCCATGCCTGTTATATATGTGGCGCATTGCGGCGGAAATTGCAGAGTTCGACTATTTTTAACTTCTTATTACCTTAACTAATTCCTCAAGCAAAATGAAGAAACTGCTTTGCGCAAGCCTTCTGACTCTCGTCGGCGGAACAGCTCTGGCCGATGTAACCGTCAGCGGGACTGTTGCCGAAAAGGGGGGTGAACCTCTGGTCGGCGTTTCTGTGCTTCTGAACGGCACATCACGAGGTACGACTACCGACATCGACGGTAACTACACACTGACGAATGTGCCCGACAATGCTGTGCTGACCTTCCGTTATTTCGGAATGACCACACAGGAAATCAAAGTCAACGGCCGCTCCAGCCTGAATGTAGAGATGGCCGACGACGCACTCAAGCTCGATGAGGTCGTTGTTATCGGTTACGGCTCCGCCAAGGCCAAGGACCTCACCGCCCCCATCACCGTTGTGAAAGGCGATGAGTTAATCAACATCCCCACTTCATCACCCATGGGTGCGCTTACCGGTAAGGTTCCCGGTGTGAACGTACTTAATTCCGGTGCTCCTGGCGAAGGACCCAAGGTGCAGATTCGTGGTGTCGGGTCTTTCTCGGCATCGAATCCTCTTTATGTTGTCGACGGTATGTTCTATGACAACATAAACTTCCTCAACAACGACGACATCCAGGATATGTCGATTCTAAAAGATGCTTCTGCTGCTGCTATATACGGCGTGAAAGCGGCCAACGGTGTTGTTATCATCACTACAAAGAAAGGTACCAAGAATCAGAAAGCTAAAGTGACCTATAACGGCTATGTGGGTTTCCAGAAAGCTACCAATCTGCTCAAGATGTGTAATTCCAGCGAATACGCTCAGATGCTGATGGAGGCCAACCCCACTGCCTACCAGAACTTCCTTGACGCTTCGATAGCCAATTACGGCGGTCGCATGGATGCCGCCGCAGGAATATACGAGTTCGGAGCCGACACCAACTGGTACGACGAGCTCCTTCGCACTGCCGTGATGACCAACCATTCGCTCAACATCTCAGGCGGTTCAGAGAAAGCGACCTATTCGGTAGGTCTGAGCTATCTTTACCAGAACGGTATTATGAAAGCTGACAACGATTATAACCGTCTGAACTTCCGTGCACAGTTGGATTATGAGGCAACCAGTTGGTTGAAAGTCGGTTTTAATGGCGTTTTCTCGAAATCGACCCAGCAGATGGCTCGAAATTCCGCATGGCAGCAGGCGTTCAACATGCCTGGTATAATGCCGGTATATGATGAGAACAATCCCATGACTTTCCCTGAAAAGTTCGCATCACCCGAGACACTCGGCTTCACCTCGAACTTCTATAATCCGGTGGCCCGCGCGAAATACAATAACTCCAGGAATGACAACTATCAGGCGATGACAAATTTCTTCGCCAACATCACTTTCATTCCCGGCAAGCTTGATTTCAAGACAAGCTATGGTTATGACTTCTCATCGATTCGCGGTGTGACGATGGATGAGCCTTATTATGTGAGCGAATACCAGCAGCTCAAGCAGAGCACACTCACCAAGCAGTCGACAGACTACAATAAGTATGTGTGGGACAATGTGCTTACATACCGTGACTCCTGGGGCAAACATACTTTCGGAGCTATGGTAGGTTACTCTATGCGTCAGGATAAGTATTCCTGGCTCCAGGGCAAGGCCAACGACGTTCCTGTCGGCAATCCCGCGTACTGGTATATCGCTCAGGGAGACCAGTCGACCACCCAAGCCACAGATAACGGCTACCGTTATCGCAGCCAGTCGGCGTTCACTCGTCTGAACTATGAGTTCGACAACCGTTATCTCCTTATGTTCACATTCCGTGCGGACGGTACCTCAAAATATCAGGAGAAATGGGGCTACTTCCCCTCTGTGGGTGGTGCATGGGTGCTTAGCAACGAGTCTTTCATGAAAAACCAGCGCTGGGCCGATTATCTGAAGCTTCGCGCATCATGGGGTATGCTTGGGAACGATAACGTGGCTGCTTCAGCCGGTTATGCAAGCATCAATGTAGGCAACGGCGCATCTGGTGTGTTCGGCTCCTACGGCAACGGTGCAGGTCTGCCCGTTAACGGTTATCAGAACACCACCTACTTCTCCTGGCTGAAATGGGAGAAGGTGGCTGAAACCAATGTCGGTCTGAGCTACTCGACTCTCGGCTCCCGACTGACTGCCGACATCGACTGGTTCTACCGTCTTACATCCAATGCCGTAATTTCTCCGCTGATTCCGTTCACCACCACATCTTTGGCCGGCAACTACGGAAAGATTCTCAACTCCGGCTTCGATGTCTCTTTAAACTGGAACGACCGTGTGGGTGACTTCAACTACTATGTAGGCTTCAACTTCTCGACCCTCTATAACCGTGTGCGCAGCCTTGACGGTCGTGACTATGTGCTCGGCGGCAAGACTATCAACAAGGTCGGCGAACGTATGAATTCATTCTTTGGTTACGAAGTGGCAGGTATCTATCAGAACCAGGCTCAGATTGATGCCGATGTGCAGTCTGGATTTATAACCCAGGCTCAGGCCGACGGTATCGAACCCGGTTATTTCCGCTATGCCGACACTAATGGCGACGGTGTGTTTGACAGCACCGACCGTACGACACTCGGCTCCTACCTTCCGTCGTTTACCTATGGCATTAATCTCGGCTTCTCTGTAAAGAACTTCGATTTTGCCCTCAGCACTTACGGACAGCACGGCGCCAAGATGTTCAACCGCAAGCGTCAGCTCCGTTATGCACAGACGAACTATAACTTTGACCACGACCAGTACGCGAACCGTTGGACCGGTGAAGGCTCAACCAACACCAACCCCTCGGCCAAGGCTCTTACTCAGGGCTGGAACGTAGCCTCCTCGGCCACTGCCTCCAACTCCTACTTTGTTGAATCAGCCGACTTCTTCCGAATCCAGAACATAACCCTGGGCTATTCATTCAAAAAAATCAAGATGGGCAGCTATACCCTTCCTGGTATCCGCGTAAGCCTTACCGCCGACCGCCCCCTCTCGATTTTCTCAGCCAATGCCTTCACACCGGAACTTTCCGACCCCGAAGGATGGGATACCGAGGTTTATCCTCTTAGCTCCACCTATACCCTCGGTCTGCAGATTGACTTCTAATCATACCTTTAAAAAAAAGTACAAATGAAATTCATCAAGAATATATTCGCAGCCTCCGCTGTAATTCTGAGCGCCACGGCTTTCACAGCCTGCGATGACTATTTGGATATTGCCACCGAGAACAAGGTGCCAGAGGAGGACGTAGATTTTACAGACATCTCCAACATGTATATGCCTGTCAGCGGCGCATATGCATCAATACGAACCAACCACATGCACTGGGCTATCGGCATGGAGTTTGTAATCCGTGATGACGATGTCTGGAACGGTAACGATGACGGCGGTGACTTCTATAACATGAGCGAGCACTACATCTACAATGCCGGCAACTGGGCTCTCGACGAGATATGGAAACAGTTCTACGGCATGGTGAAGATATGCAACTCGGCACTCGTGTCACTTGATGAGTATGCCAAGAACATCACCAGTGAGAGCGACATGGCTACCTATCGCGCATATTGCGGCGAGGTGCGTATCATCCGCGCTTTGGCCTACTACCGCCTGACTCAGTTCTTCGGCGACTGCACCCTCTATCATAACAATACTCAGGGCAGCCTCCGCCGCTCCACCCGCGATGTTATCTACCAGTATATGCTGGAGGATCTCGATTATGCTATCAAGAACTGCGAGCGCAAGCGCCCCAACCAGATGGCTCATCAGGGAGCCTTCACCGTGTACACCGCCGAAGCACTTGCTGCCAAGGTCTATCTTAACCTCGGCCAGTACGACAAAGTAAAGGAGATGACCGACGATATTATCAACAGTGGTCTTTTCACCCTTTACAACGACTACTATCAGCTTTGGAAAATTCCCGGACGCCTTTGCGATGAGTCGCTTATGGAGTGCCAGTGCACCGACTTCGGCGAGGGTACGGGCGACTACATCGGCATTGACCAGTATTTTAACTGTATGATGCCTTCGATGTCAAACGAAAACACCGAACTCAAGACCTATGGCGGATGGCAGAATGTAGGCTACTATGACGAATTTGTGGAATGGGCACGCAACCGCGGCGAGACCGTTCGCTTCACCACAACCTTCCTTCAGGGCGGTACCACTACTCCCAGCGGCGACTATATCAATGTCAACGCCAATGCCAACAACACCAACTGCTGGAATGGCAAATGGTATGTTCCCCTGGAACAGATTACTCCCGGACGTACCGGCTTCCAGAACCGTAATAACGTGCGTGTAATCCGCTATGCCGAGGTGCTTCTGATGAATGCGGAGGCCAAGGTGCGCTTGGGTCAGAACGGCGATGCGCCTTTCAATGAAATCCGTCGTCGCGCCGCCATGCCTGAACTTTCAGGTGTCACCATCGACCAGATTCTTGACGAGCGTCGCATGGAGCTTGCCTGCGAATGGGGCGAGCGTTACAACGACCTTATCCGCTGCGGGCTCGCAGAGCGCCTGATCGGTTCACGCGGATGGACTCCGGCCAAGACATATCTGCCTGTGCCCTCCGCTCAGATCGATATCGCCTCCGAGCTTAAAGAAGAGCCGATTTCCAGCCTTGAGGAAGCTCTTTCGCTCTGATTGTCATGAAAACGGTCTGAATTCTCCGGCAGTACTGCGTTAATTGTGATTTTAAACAAATATGGCGGGCCGTGATTCACAGCTCGCCATATTCAAATTTCAATTCTCATGATGAATATACGAAATTTTACAGTGGTTTTTCTTTTGGGATCAGCCACATTGCTGTCAGCCTGCTCCTCTAAAAGTAATATTTCTGACGATACTCAGGATTCTCCGTCGGTATCGGCCACTCGTCCGGAATCGTTTGCTTCGGATGACGAACTGCTCGACTATATACAGAAGACCCATCTCAACTATATGTGGGAGGGTGCGGAGGCGAATTCCGGTCTTGCTCCCGAACGCATCCATCTCGACGGTGTATATCCGCAGAACGACCGTAATATAGTTACCACCGGCGGCTCCGGTTTCGGCATTGCCGGACTTATCGCCGGCATCGACCGTGGCTTCATTCCCCGCGAGGAGGGGGTGGAACGCCTCCAGAAAATAGTGGATTTCCTCGCCAAAGCCGACCGTTATCACGGAGTGTGGAGTCACTGGATTGACGGCACCACCGGAAAAACCAAGCCTTTCGGGCAGAAAGACAACGGCGGCGACCTCGTAGAAAGCTCCTTCCTTATGCAGGGCCTCATTATAGCCCGCGAATATTTCAAGAACGGCAACGAAAATGAACAGGCCCTTGCCGCCGACATTGACCGGCTTTGGCGCGAAATGGACTATCAGTGGTACACCCGAGGAGGCCAGGATGTGCTTTACTGGCATTGGTCGCCCGACTATCAGTGGGATATGAATTTCCCGCTCGAGGGCTACAACGAGTGCCTGATAACCTATATCCTGGCGGCCTCGTCGCCCACCTATCCCGTGTCGGCCGACGCCTACCACAAGGGATGGGCGCGTTCCGGCGGCATTGTGTCGAACAAGAAGGCTTACGGGTTGCCTCTGGTGCTGAAGCACAACGGCGCCGAGGATATGGGCGGCCCGCTGTTCTGGGCGCACTACTCCTGGATAGGCCTCGACCCCCGCGGGCTGACAGACCGCTATGGCGACTACTGGGAGCTCAACCGCAACCACGCGCTCATCGACTATAATTACTGTGTGGCCAATCCGAAAGGTTATAAGGGCTACGGCAAGGACTGCTGGGGCCTTACGGCAAGCTACTCTGTGGAGGGGTACAACGCCCACATGCCTACCAACGATCTCGGGGTGATTACACCGACGGCCGCGCTATCCTCTTTCCCCTATACTCCCAAGGAGTCGATGGCAGCCCTCAAAGGTTTCTGGGCCAAGGGGGAGAACATATGGGGTAAATATGGCTTTTATGATGCTTTCTCCGAGACAGCAGACTGGACAGTGCCCCGTTATCTTGCCATCGACCAGCTTACCATCGCTCCGATGATTGAAAACTACCGCTCGGGGCTTCTGTGGAAACTGTTCATGGGCGCTCCCGAGATTCAGGAGGGGCTGCGGAAACTCGGCTTCACATCGCCGGCAGTTCCGACAGTTCCGGATGCAAAATAATATGCCATATTATTCCGTTACTAATATAAATGGCTACTTGACAGATTTATAATACACATATATATTATATGAAGAAGATAATTATTCCGATATTGGCATGCTCGCTGCTGGCTCCGGTCGGCATCGCGGCGAAAAAAAGCAAAGGCCGCACACCGGCAAAGGCGGCAGTGGCCGCTCCCGGCGCCACGCGCGACGGCTTCATCGACTCTCTGATGGCTCAGATGACCCTTGAGGAGAAACTCGGCCAGCTCAACCTGCCCGGCGCCGATGATATTGTCACCGGCGAGGCTCGTCAGAGCAACATCGGCGAGCGTGTTTCCAAAGGTGAGGTAGGTGGTGTATTCAATATCAAGGGCGCCGCCAAAATCAAAGACCTCCAGCGTATCGCCGTGGAGGAGTCACGCCTGGGTATACCTCTGATTTTCGGCATGGACGTGATTCACGGCTACGAAACCGTATTCCCCATACCTCTTGGCCTCTCGATGACCTGGGATATGGAGGATGTCGAGAAATCGGCCCGCATTGCGGCAAAAGAGGCGTCGGCCGCAGGTATCTTCTGGACTTTCTCACCGATGGTCGATGTGGCCCGCGACGCCCGCTGGGGCCGTATGTCGGAGGGCAACGGCGAGGACCCCTATCTCGGAGCGCAGATAGCCCGGGCCATGGTGCGCGGCTATCAGGGCGATAATCTGAGCAACAACGATGAGATTATGGCCTGCGTGAAACATTTCGCCCTCTATGGCGCGCCCGAGGCCGGACGTGACTACAATACGGTGGATATGTCGCGCCAGCGCATGTTCAACGAGTATTTCCCCCCCTACAAGGCCGGAGCTGAAGCCGGGGCCGGTTCATTCATGACTTCGTTCAACACCGTTGACGGCATACCCGCCACCGGCAACAAGTGGCTGCTCACCGACGTGCTCCGCGACAAATGGGGCTTTGACGGCTTTGTGGTTACCGACTACACCGCCATATCGGAGATGATTGAGCATGGCATGGGCGACCTTGAGCAGGTGTCGGCGCTTGCCTTGAAGGCCGGCACTGATATGGATATGGTAGCCGAGGGTTTCACCGGCACCATACCCCAGGCTATAAAGGACGGCAAGGTGTCGATGGCCGATGTTGACAAGGCTGTGCGCCGTGTGCTTGAGGCCAAATGGAAGCTCGGCCTTTTCCAGAATCCCTATAAATATATCGACCCGAAACGCGAGAAGACAGAAATCTTCACTGCCGCCAACCGTGCCGAGGCCCGCCGTATAGCGGCCAAGAGCTTTGTGCTGCTTAAAAACGACGCCAACCTGCTCCCGATTGCCAAAAAAGGTAAAATCGCGCTGGTAGGCCCGCTTGCCAACACCGCCGCCAACATGCCAGGCACATGGGCTGTGGCAGCCGATGCCAAGAAGTACAAGACCGTGCTCCAGGGGCTTAAGGACGCCGTAGGCAACCAGGCTGAAATCCTCTATGCCAAAGGTTCCAACCTTGTGGCTGATCCGGTGCTGGAGGCCAACGCGACGATGTTCGGCCGTGAGATGCGCGACCCGCGCTCCGAGCAGGAACTCCTCGACGAGGCTCTTGCCGTGGCAGCCGAAGCCGATGTCATTGTGGCCGCCATGGGCGAGTCGTCGGAGTTCTCCGGCGAGGCTACTTCGCGAACCGACCTTACCCTGCCCGACACTCAGAAACGCCTCATGGAGGCTCTTCTGGCTACCGGCAAGCCGGTGGTTATGCTTAACTTCTCAGGCCGTCCCACAATCATGGAGTGGGAGTCGGAGAATGTGCCTGCCATTCTCAATGTGTGGTTCGGCGGCTCGGAGACCGGCGACGCCATCGCCGACGTGATATTCGGCGATGTTGCTCCGTCGGGCCGTCTTACTGTGTCGATGCCCCGCAACATGGGTCAGATACCCATCTACTATAACCACCTTAACACCGGCCGGCCGCTTCCCGAAGATAAGGACGAGTTTGTGAAATTCCGTTCGGCATATCTTGATTCGCCCAACTCTCCGCTTTATCCGTTCGGCTATGGACTGAGCTACACTACATTTGATTACAAGGATCTTGCCCTGTCGTCGGATGTAATGCCGATGGACGGCTCGCTCACAGCGTCGGTAACCGTGTCCAATACCGGCAGCCGTGCCGCCGACGAGGTGGTGCAGCTCTATGTGCGCGATCTCGTAGGCTCGATTTCGCGCCCGGTGAAGGAACTTAAGGGCTTCAAACGTGTGAGCCTCGCTCCCGGAGAAAGCAAGCGTGTGGAATTCACACTTACTCCCGACGATCTGAAGTTCTACAACTTCGATCTCGACTACGTCAACGAGCCTGGCGATTACCGCCTTTTCATCGGCCCGAATTCAGCCGAGAATCTTTCTACAACTTTCCGTCTCGCCGAATAAGGGAGATTCCAAAGCCAACTGATTCCTCCTTTTGTTTGTCCTGAAAAAGGGGAAAGCGCCGCAGAGGCGCTTTCCCCTTTAAGTTTATAGAGCGTGCAGAAAAAAACGGGATTGCCTCACGGCTTCATCGAAAGCGGCCGGCTGTCCGGGCACCGTGATGAAAAGATGCACCGAGCCTGGGATTAGCCTGTGGGTTACGTCGACGCCGAGTTTTTCAAGCCTTACGGCGAATTTCTCACCCTGGCTTCTGAGTATATCACGCTCGGCTGCCACCAGCAGCAGCGGAGGCAGAGAGACAAGGGCGCTGTCGGGGGCAAGGGCGGGCGATACGAGCGGATTCCGGCTGTCATCGGTATAGGCATCGTTGAAAGCGTCCATCAGTGCGGCGTCGAGGCCGTATCCCTCTCCATATTCTATCCAGCTTTCGGAATTGTCGGCATATGCCTCTGTCACCGGGTAGAAAAGCACAAGACCTGCGACCCGGCACGGCAACCCGGCAAGAGCCGCGGCCACGGCAAGATTGCCGCCTGAGCTGTCGCCACCAAGCGATATACTGTTGCATTGCCATGTGGCCAGGCTGTCGGATGCGGTCTTGACGGCATCGATGCAATCATTTAGTCCGGCAGGGAAGGGGTGTTCCGGAGCCAGACGGTAGTCCACGGCAAGCACGGCCACACCGTTGTCGGCCATCGCGGCGCAGTATCGGGCACAACTGTTGATGCTCCCTATCGTCCATCCTCCGCCGTGGAGGTACACGAGCAGCGGGAGGGTGTCGCCCTCGAATTTATTGCTTCTGAAAAGAGCCATATTGCCTTTTACGGGTCTGCGCTCCACTCCGTCGGGGAGTGTCGGCGCAACGTTGCGCGAAGCCCTGATTTCGACGAGGCTGCGGCTGTTACCGGCAATGGCCCGGCGAATGGCTGCGGTCTGGAGTGCCTGCATCCCTTCAGGGAGACTGCTCACAAACGAGTCAGCCTGCTGCCGGTAAACCGCGGCATCGGGCGATTCGGCGGCCTGGCTGCAAAATGATGTGACGGTGAAAAGAATGGCAAACACGCAGTATGCCGTAAAACTGTAAATGACCGGATACTTTCTCATATCTGTGCTGATGTGGATGATGTTGGTTTCTATGGCGCAAATATAGCGATCAGATGTGGACGGTGCAAGTCCCGGTTATGTTCGAGGTCATTGTTTTCGAGGGCGTGAATTAAAAATATAATACCGGAATTATGGTGAATCATGCTATATATGTTTGCATGAGCTTAAATACGCGAGTTCTTATCCCGAACTCGCGTTAGTAGCATTCAGACTGACCAGATAATAGTTGGATTTCTCCTTCTCTTTCTTGTCGAGAACCGAATCGCCCTCGAAACTCAATGTGCGCAGTTTCATCTTTTGAAATCTCTGAATTTTTTGTTGTTCAGCGCATTCTCAGCAGCGATGTTGCCGTTTTCGGCGGCAAGCCGTATCCAGTCGAAGGCCTGACGGATATCACTCTCCACGCCCTGTCCGTTTATATACATTTTGCCGATTTCGTGCTGCGCCACGCTGATTTCATGGTTGTATTTTCCGTATAAGTTGCGGCGAGAGGCAATCTGCCGATAGAGTTTCATAGCCTCGGCATAGTCCTTCTCTCCGCCAATACCGCTTTTATAACAACCCGCAAGCACTAGTTTCGACATGACATCGCCCGCTTCTGCTCCTTTTTGATACCACTCGCGTGCCTTGTTCCAGTCTTTATCCACACCATTCCCGTCTAAGTATGCGTCGCCAATGCAGTGGTTGCCTTTTTCGGCTAAGGGTGTGATGGCATTGACGGCCTGCAGCGCCAGTTCGTCGTCGCCCTCCCCGGCATATAGGCTGGTGAAGCGTTGTATTATCTTATAATATTCTGTCAGTTGGGTCATTGCAGTTTGTTTTATTTTTCAAAGTTATTAAATATACTGGATTTAAGGGTGCTTTCAGCATCACGGTTGCCTTTCTTGGCGGCAAGCCGGAAATATTTGGCGGCTTTTTTCAAATCTTTAGGCACGCCTGTGCCGAGTAGATACATGTTGCCGATTTCATACAACGCTGTGCCGATGCCATCAGCGTATCTCTGCCAATAGCGACCGGTGCGTTCGGCAAGATACAGGTAGCACTCCATTGCCTTTGAATAATTGAGCTTGCAGCCTGTGCCATGCTTATAACAGTCTGCCAGTTTCAGCGTGGCGTTTATCTCGCCCATATCAGCACCATTGCGATACCAGCGGAAAGCCATGGCCGGATTCTGCTTCACTCCGAGCCCATCCATATAGGCATCTCCTATCTTAACAAAGGCTTCGTCATAATTCATTGCAGCGGCTTTCTTGAAGCAAGTGACGGCTTTTTTGTCATCGGACAGCTCTCGATAGGCAAGCCCCATCATATACCAAGCCTCATCCTTCATGCAGAAAGGCTCGTTGCTTTCGACAATATCATTATATCGTTTTATCGATTCTCTAATGGCAGAGGTTCTATCACTGTTTTCAGATGACTTATTCACTGTCCCGCCCATCTTTTTACGGAATTTCTCCTTTGCGTATTCGTAAGATTCAAAGATGTAAGGCTTCAATGATTCAAATGTGGTTTCAGATGGGGTCAAAGCGCAAATCCAACCCATCCACGCATATACGGGATGCGGCATAATGACATCCGTTGCTGTAAAGTCATACGGCATATCAACAACGCAACCTTTGCTCGGACGTTGTGGCAATTCTGTGAATAAGGTGCGGAATGTCGGTTTTCTGACTCCTACATTCACACGCCACACATCCTTGCGGTCAAGGCGGGAAGCCCGGTCATTATCGCCATCTTTTTCTTTGATTGTCAAGATATACACGCCACGCTTCAGCACGCCGCCGGGATTGTAGAAAACGCCACGCTCGCCCCAACTGTTTACCTCAACAAGTCCGTCAAAGTTGTCAAGGCAATATTTCAGAATGTCGTCAGGTGTAATAGTCATATTGTAATCAAAATTCGACAATAAGTTTATATATCAAAGCAATATCCTCTGATGCCATTTGAAACTTTTATTTTTCGATAAGGAGGTTTTGCCCTGTCATAATATATGAAGGCAGGATGCGACATCCTCAAGATAAGGCAGACTTTCTTCAATGCTTTCTTTTGAAACAGCAGATTCCGATTTGGGCGTCTTGACGGCATTGGTGATATAGATGCCGAGGTTCTATCCTGAATGCTATTTACCTCTATACCCGCTTTACGGAACAATGGGATTGTAGTCGACATGTATGCGGAGTCAGGTGTTCCATAGAGGTCATGGCCGGAATCAACCGGGACAACTTCGTTTATCATTGTAGCCCGTATCTTTTCCGGCTCGATATTTACGTCATTAAGCCGCAAGTGAGTGCTGTTTTCAGTAAGCAACTCTGCCTTTACATTCATAATCTGAATTTTTTAAGAACATAACTCATATTCTCGCCGAGGTTACGCATATTAGCCATACCTTCCTCATCGTTGAGTACATCACCGATGTTCTTACCATAGACCATATTCCAATAGGTGGAGCCAACGACAATCATCTCTTTGTTGAGCATAAAGTGATTCATGGTGTCAACGGTAGTCATGCCGCCACCGCGACGCACTGCGGCAACCGAGGCTCCTATCTTATGGCGAAGGATTCCCTGATTGGATGCGACGACAACTCCTCCACGCTCCAGAAAGGCTTTCATCTTTGCAGATACATCAGCCGAATAGACAGGCGAGCCGAGAATTATTCCGTCAGCCTCGACCATTAGGTTGAATATCTCAGCAAATCCATCATTTGTAAACACACAGTTGCCTCTGCCTTTACAGGCAAAACATCCGCGACATGGCAGTATTTCATAATCAGCCAATTGTATCAACTCACATTCGATACCCTCTTTATTGAGTTCATCAAAGACCTTGCTGATAATCAGGGTTGTGTTACCGTTTTTTCGGGCACTTCCGTTGATACCGATTACCTTCATGGTTTGTAATTGCGTTTTATCTCGTCTATCGACTTGCCGCCGATACCGAAGTTCTCGTCAGGTATTTCCTTGATGGTAACCGTAAAGAATCGTTCCGGGATATGGGTTATCTCAGAGGCTGTTGCAGTCAGTCGCTCAATCAACTGCTTCTTCTGTTCAGCGGTCAAACGACCGCTTTCTATTGATATGTATGGCATGTTTCTTACTCGGGGAAAAGTGAACAGAAGCCCTGTTTGTTAAACTGATAATACATCTCAATGCGCTCAGGCACATCATTTTCCAGAAGTAACAGCAACTCTCTTGTAAATTCGAGCACTCCCGAGCCGTTAGCTGTTACGACTCGGCCATCCGACACCGACTGTCGATGAATGTAACTCTCGGGATTTGTGTAATTATCACCACCCCACAACTTTAACTGGTCGAGTACGTTGCCGGTGTGCTTCACTTTATTGAGAAACCCATATTTCGCCATAAATGACGCGCCATTGCATATGGCTC
Source organism: Muribaculaceae bacterium Isolate-013 (NCI) (assembly GCA_004102785.1). Classification (GTDB taxonomy): domain Bacteria; phylum Bacteroidota; class Bacteroidia; order Bacteroidales; family Muribaculaceae; genus UBA7173. Next base: position 3,760 of record SCEJ01000043.1, on the reverse strand, counting down.
CGACAATCTTTCCATTTTCAATCGCTTTGTTTACAATCGGAGCAACAGCATCTGCATATGGTGTCAACCAGCCATAACCACCTACCAGAACGAGGGCGGCATAATCATCCGGCATATCCCCAAAGGAGTAATCGGGCAACACTCGGAATCCGCCAATGGCAGTGACAGCCTCCATAGTAGGCGCAATTATTTTATTGATATATCTGGGATTCGCTTTTAACTGTTGTTCGTCACTACTTATAGCCTCCATAAGATAGACCATCTCATGTGAGGCAAAGTCAGGGAGAAGAATGTATAGAATTTCGTTGCTTGCCATACTCTTATTTTTAATAAGTAACTGGTCGAAATTATTTTAATGTTTATATACCTTAATATGATGTTATCTGCGTCTGTTCAAGAAGGAGGCTGCCAGCTCGGGGCTGTTCAGCGTCATTGCTGATGAGTCTTCAAGGTTCTCAGCGTCGTCATTGTCCGATATCGAAATAAACCATGTGATTTCTTCGGTGCGCTCTCCAAAGATTCCGGAATCTTTGACCTGCTTCATCGCTGAAATCATCGCATTGAAGAAGAAAGCTTCGCCCGGCAAAGTATTGTGGTTTTCCCACAGAGTTTTGCTGAGCTTCACCAGTTCGCTGTCATGCCCGTCGGAATATCCCCATTCATCGGGATGCCATTTGCTTTCGTCATCAGGTTCCTCGTCATCACTTTCAAGGTACTCCAGGGTGTTCACTGCAAGAAACAGCGAGCAGCAATACCTGTCGGTGACCAAAGCGACTGTGTAAATGCGCTCATCGTCTATGCGTCCAAGAATTTCGCGCAAATCAGATGCTACCGCATCTGTGATCATTGCAGTCATTTCCTGCCATAACGGAGCCACGGGAGTAGCCGGTTCTTCCTGTTTCCGCTCATGTGCTTCAAAGTTTGGTGAGTTGATGTAGCTGATATACTCTTTGGCTTCTTCCGAACCGAGTTTTACAGCATCCTCCAGATACTGGTATCCCAGCTCAATATCCGCCTCGGTGCCACGCCCGGAGGTATACGCCACGCCGAGTGCGGTGAGCACTCTGGAGGTTATTGAATCCCAAAGATGGTCGACACCATCGCCGGCTTCATGGAGATACTCAAACGCCACATCGTCATCCTGCACTGTTCCCAGTCCCTCCTGATAGCAGATGCCGAGATATGCGGCACACTGCGCCTTGGTAACCTCCGAGCACTTCGGATTCCAATAGGCCTTTTCAAACCAGTCCACAGCCTGGGCGTAATCCTGCTCAAAGTCTCCACAGCCTTCAAAAAGGTAATATCCCATCTCGAATTGCCCTTGAGCAAGACCTCCTTTGGCTGCCATTTCATAGAGCTGACAGGCAAGGCTTATATTTTCATCCACCTCCTCGCCTGCCTCATAGATGTGTCCGGCATTGTATGCGCCCTGAGGGTCGCCCTTGCGGGCAGCCTCCACATAACGCAGCAGTCCGGCGTATGCATCACCTTTCTCCTTGCGAAGATAATAGCCGTAGTTAGTGCAGATTATCGGCGAAATGTCTGCCAGCATCTGATAGTATCTCTCATAGACATCACGGCTGATGTCGCCAAGGCCTGATTTGCGTATGTCGCAGTAATTGCCCCATCCGGCACAAAGTCCGCCGTCGAAGCTACGTTCGTACCACATCTTTGCTATCGGCCAGGCCCATGCGTTATAATCGCTTTCGTCTTTGAATTGCTTGGCATAGTCAGGCTCGACACGCAGATAGTCGCCCCAAAAATACACGTTGGCGACCATATAGCAGCAGAAAGCGTCGCCGCGCTCAGCCTGACCGAGAATCTCATCAAACGCTTCTTTAAACGAGGCGAACGGCATTGCACGTTCCACCGAAGGGGTGAGGTTTGCGCTCCGCGCAGCACAAAGAACGCCCGTGGCACTGCCCATCATCGCGCTCTTCTGCATCAGCTTCGATGCGTTTTCATCGTCAGCTTTGAAGCCTGCCTGCGGCCACACATACGACTCACCCATGAAGCAGCGGGCTATGAATGCCAGCGCATCTGCATCGCCCTTTTGCGCCTCCAGTATAAGTATTGAGTATCCCCGGCGTATTTCATCGCGGTCAAAACTTGACCAAATCAGCTTGACTGCCGTTTTTACCTGCCTGCTATATTTACCTTTCATCCTTCTCTTCGTCTAAAAATCTGAATACCAGTCTTCCAAAATAATCGTTTACGTCAAACTCCTCCCAACAGCTCAGAGGATCGGGCAATCTCTCGCCATCAATCAGACTCCACAGCCAGTTCCGCAGGAGACCGACATCAGAAACAACACCTCTGTAACCAATAGGCACCGGCTCCGACCACCTTACATATTCAACTTTATATCCGGTGGTCGGATCGATATCATTGTCACGCCTGCTGATGTTGATATACCCGCCATCGCCTTTAGTGAAATCATAAAGCATCCATAGCGATTTGCCCTCTATGATATCTTCCAAAGCACAGAACACATCCGCCATATCAAAGTATCGGAAATCCTCGCCGTCAACACATAGTTTCGTCTCTGCCTTTTCTTGCTCGGGATGGATTTTCTGACAGTGCCAGCCGGTCATATCAGGGAGCGATGCGGTGCAGAAGAAGTCACACATGATATCGGCGGCCATGTCGCAATCAACGTCCGACCGCCACATTCGCAGCATATACCCGTTGACCATAAAACATACCGCTATACTGCTATCCTTAAAGTAATCAATTGAGTATGCCTTTGCAGAGCTGACCAACACCACCGGCACGCATTTTTCAAGGTATACGCATTCATTATCCTCAATGTCGTCTATGGCATCAAGGATCTTTTCCTCGGTCACGTTTGATGTGCGTATATCCCCGTTCTTTGTGCCCAACACATATTGTGGCTTGCGGGCTTTAAGTCCGGAAAAGATGTCTCGTGTATCGTTGCTCATTTTCAATTAACGGTTTTTATGTTCAGCGGTCAGTTTGCCGCTCTCGATTGATATGTAGGCATTGTTTAACTCTTTACAAGTACCCATTTATCGTTCTTGGATTTCCTTTCTGCACAATAGCCAAGAGGTAAATCTTTCAGCTTGACGATAGTCGGGTCTAAATCCAATACATACTTTAATGAAACTATCCTTGCATCGCTTTCGTTATGTTCTTTACCACAAAGGAATTGCCATGCTCCGTCATCCGCATCGTGTGAAACAAATAATATTTTTTCTTTACCATCCAGGATATGACTGCATATGAAAACAGCCGTATTTGGAGCGTCTGAAAACGGGAAAATATCATTACCCTTATTGGGACTGTTTATATGCTTGCTTATAGCCATTGCAGTCCAACCTATTGCAAGATATACTGTTGCATAGACGACAAACCATAATTCATGTATGTCAAAGAAAATCCATGTCCCGGCAAGAAACGCTACGGCTGACACCAATGGAAGATTCCACATTTTCTTTATGTCTTTCCCGCAGCGATAACCAAGAATCGCAGAATAAATAGGATTCACAATTAAGAAAAGCATCATGCACAGTGCCATTCCGGAACATTCAGACGCAAGCCGGGCAACGGCAAAAGGCAATGCTAACATCACAAGGATTGTGATTGCCAGCCAAATAATTATAGCTCTTTTATTAAGTATGTTTTATTAAAGAATTAATGCAATGAAATCCATTTTCAAACGTTATTGTCTTACATATACTTATCTCTCCAATTATGTCAAGACAAGCAACGAAGATAAATATAAGCGAGGAGCAACGAA
>SCEJ01000333.1 GCA_004102785.1 Muribaculaceae bacterium Isolate-013 (NCI) | reverse complement strand
ATGCGCAGACATACGGGGAATTGCTACGTGAATTTCCTGCTTTCGATGCCGTTTTTCTTCCGCTCGATCTCAATATGTCATCATCGGTTACGGAAGCCGTGAACCGTCTCAAGGGAGTGAGACTGGCGGGAATCATCAACAACGCGGGCACAATGGAGCGCCATTTCTCATTGAGTGCCGACGGTCCGGAGACAACGATGAACGTAAACTACCATAACACCCGTCTTCTAAATCAGCTTCTTCTTCCCCAGATAGCCCCTGGCGGTTCGGTTGTGTTCACCACCTCACTCACCAGAAGAAGATGGGGTACACGACACCTTCCAGCTACTGTTACAGAGGAATCGTTCGGGCAGTTGCGGTCATATTCGCTTTCCAAGGCATGGA
>SCEJ01000332.1 GCA_004102785.1 Muribaculaceae bacterium Isolate-013 (NCI) | reverse complement strand
CATTATGAAGTTTATATTCCATAGTTTATATATTTATTATTGCTTCAACAGTACAATCATCTTCAGCGAGAAGTCGAAGAATACCATCTTGGCATTTACATTCTGTTCTATATGTAGTTGCGCTTCGCTTAATTCGTCCATGATGCCTATCACATTCCGTTCGTTGACAAAGTGGGCAAAGCGGGTTGCAAAATTCTGTTCATTAATCGTCATATACGTCAGGTCGCGTTGGTGCAGGTTGAAGATAAAATTTTCCCGAATCATGCGTTGGCAATATTCCAGGAAGTTCTTCTGACGTTCACGTCCCATGCCCGCCACTTGCTCGCTCCACATTTTCATCTCCTTGATTTTCCGTTGGTAAGACAACCGCATCAGGCTGACAAAC
>SCEJ01000331.1 GCA_004102785.1 Muribaculaceae bacterium Isolate-013 (NCI) | reverse complement strand
AAAACCGCATCGTCTGATGATGTAAGCTATACCGTCAGCGGTCTTACTCCCGGTGCAAGCTTCAAATTCAGAATAAAGGCATACAGAAACACAAATGAGAACGGAGTATTATACAGCGATTACTCCGATACGCTCAGTGTGATCACAGCCCTTTCATCTGTGAACGGCGTAAAGCTCGGCGGCAGAGCGGCGGACGCGCTCCGCGTAAACTGGACTAAGAATGCTTCTGCTGACGGATACATTGTTGAGATATACAAGGATGGTAAGTGGTCAAGAGCCGCTAAAATTACAAGTAACAGCACAACAACTTACAGAGCAAGCGGGCTTAAAGCGGGAACTGTTTACAAGTTCAGAGTAAGAGCGTACAAGATGAGCGGTAGCACAG
>SCEJ01000330.1 GCA_004102785.1 Muribaculaceae bacterium Isolate-013 (NCI) | reverse complement strand
TTGTGTAGCACCACAAAACGACATTCCCGGGCTTGGTTTTCGGAGGCATATCGCACGTCGTAGCCTCCGGCTCTCCGTATATAGCCAGGGGGACTGCTGCGATGAGGATATATTGTGCATGAGATAAAAAAAGTATAACAGGCTGAAGCCGTGACGAGGGCAAGATGTCCCGTCACGGCTTCGTTGTTTCTATAAAAATATTACGGAATTTCCCATTGGAGCAGAATCAGTCAGTCATGCGGAAAACTATTTCACGGGCATTGGAGATATCGTCCCACGACAGGAAATTACCGTTGTGGGCGACACCGTCTATCTCTATGCCGGCGACATATCTGCTATTTTCCGACAGACCGTCGGCACGTATGGTGAGCGTATGGCCGTCAGC
>SCEJ01000042.1 GCA_004102785.1 Muribaculaceae bacterium Isolate-013 (NCI) | reverse complement strand
CCGTCGGGAATACCAGTCCGGTGAAGGTGTGCACCCGCACCGGCACGCGGCACATCCATGCCGCCATCATGCACAGCAGTCCGGCCTTCGGGGTTATGGAGTGGACCATCCGCGGTTTCTCGCTGCGAAACACCCGAATCAGCCTCCAGAGGCTCACGAGGTCCTTCAGCGGCGCCATGCGCCTCTCCATGGGCACTGCGGCGGTGCGCACCCCCTCGCGCTCCTCGATATCGTGCATCGCCGGTCCGGGCGAGCTGACGGCCACCACCTCGTAGCCCTCCTGCTCCCTCAGCTCCCTCAAGAGCCCCCGGCAGAATGTGTCAAGCGACCCCGGCACGGTGGACGCGCGTATGATTTTTGTCATTTTTGAAGTCATTGGCCATGATTGTTATTTTTAATGAAGTTTGAGCAGTCTTTAAAAAATGCCCACACAATCAGGACCAACAGAATTCCGACCGGAAAGGCGGCTATTATAGTTACGCCTTGCAGACTGTAAAGGGTGTTTTCGGCAAAGAGAAGAGCTATCGGCAACAGAATCAGCATTATGCTCCAGAAGCCACGGATTTTGCGAGAAGGCTCCTCTTCGGCAGATATTTTTTTGTAACTGTAAGAAGATGTTACATAAGTAATGCCGTCAAGGGTTGTGCTATAAAAGGCAATCATAGTGATTACCAGTAGACCTAGAGCCAATGACGGTAACGGCAATGTGTCGAAAACCATCATAATAGCCTTGTACATTTCACCTCCTGCCCCAATGAAGCCTATTACATCGACTCCATGTTTGAATTGCTGTGACAATCCGTATCCTCCGAGTATGATAAATGACATGTATGTTCCTGCCAGTCCCCATCCGAAAGTTCCGAATACCACATTCCGAAGTGTACGTCCCTTTGATATCAATGCGATAAAGAATGGCGTGGCCACACACCATACCAGCCAGTATGCCCAATAATATACAGTCCAGTTCTGAGCGAAGCCGTTGGCTCTGCCCGGATCCATGTAAGTGGCAAGGCCGATAAAGTTCTGTATCATGGTTCCGATTGCCTGGAATCCGCTTTCAATTATGTAGACGGTCTCGCCACCCAGAAAGAGGAAGTAGAACAGAATTCCAAAGAAAAGATAGGAGCATATTCCGGCTAGACGGCTAATTCCTTTCACTCCAAAGAGCACCGTCACGGTGTATATTGTACAGATTAAAAGGAGCACAAGAATAGTCACAGCGGTTGTACCCTCAAATCCGAATATGGCGCCCATAGCATTTGTAAGAAGCGGAGTCGCCAGTGAGAATGTAGTTGCCGTGGCGCAAACTACGGCAAAAATTGCTATTACATCGATTGTTTTTCCGATAAGGCCGTCCACTTTATCCCCCAAAAGCGGCCGACATGCTTCAGAAAAACGCTGGCGGTCGCGTTTGCGTACGTGCATCATGAATCCGAAACAAACAGCAAGAATCACATAAAATCCCCAGGCCAGCGGCCCCCAGTGAAAGAGAGTGAATACTTCAGTCCACATCTCGGTTCCGCCAAGATCCTGAACATGCTGTTCTCCGCCATAAAGCGCCCACTCAATCAAAGAGTAGAACATTATGTCGGCTGCCATGGTAGATGTGAAAATCATCGTTCCCCATTTAAAATCACTGTATGCAGGCATTCTGCAGTCTCCAAGGCATATTGAGCCATATCGAGGCTTAATTGCAACGTACAACGCACAGACCACACTCCCGATAGCCAGCAGCGGATAATATATGCCGATTGTGTTGCCGAAAAAATCGCGTAATAAATCTACCGCATCCTTTGACTGTGCAGGCACTGCCATGAACAAGACCATCAGCGCTATTACAATCGCGAATGGAGTAAGCATCGTGGCCCAGTCAATTTTTTTCTTCTTTACCTTTTCCATACTCAGTTAATGTTTATTTTGTTGAGGTTTTCAACAGCCCGGTTAAACCGGTCTCTGCCATAACTGCCGAAATCATCGCCTTTGGCCTCTTTGATTACAGTCCACTGTGCCCAAAGATAATCCCATAGAATCTGGTAACATATAATCTTTTCCCTGGAATTGTGTGGGATATCGCCATTGAAGTATTTGTCAAGTATGTAATCCTCGTTTTCTTTTTCAAAGCCAGCTTCTAAGAAAAGCGCGGCAAAATCAGCCATAGGGTCGTTCATGCCGGAATACTCCCAGTCAATAAGGTATATTGTTCCGTTGGCCGCTTTCAGGAAATTCTCGTATAAAGCATCGTTGTGACAAGGCTTAAGGTCCACGCCCAAAGTATTCAGATAATCTTCGAGAGCCATCACTGCAGGCCTGACCGTTTCCCAGCCGTCATACATCGAGACGCCGGCTTTTTTCATCAGAGCCTCATATTTTTCAATTTCCTTGAATATATTGAATTCGTTTTTAAGTCTTATATGAGAGTTGTGTACGGTCTGATATATGCGTGCAATCTTGCGCATGTTGTCGTGGCGCTGTATCGTAGCAGCATTCAATGTCTCGGCGTTTTCAACGAAGTCGGCGAGCTTGATTCCGGTGATTGCGTTAAAGTAACGGATTTCAGGGTTCACGCCAAGACGGCAACTCTGTATGGCGTTGTATTCTTCATTTGCACGTTCAACCATCCCCTCGGAGCCATTGCCTGGAACTCTAAGGACAAAGCTTTTGCCTTCAATGTTGACTCGGAAATTCTTGTTGCTCATTCCGCCGATTGGTATGATTTCGGCTTTTGTGACGTCTTTATCCGGGAATATGATTCGGAGATGGTTCTGCAGGTTTTCTCTGTCAAAAGGATTCTCTTTTCGCCGTAGCGCCCTGTATGTGACATTCTGAAGTTTCCTGAAGTCATCCTCGCAGTCCACGTCGCCCCATATAATATTGGTAAAGTGAATATACGGGCGGTCAAGCACATCAGTGACATCCATCAGCAGGTACTCATAGTTCAAATATGGATTCGATGAGCGTTCCCAGGCCTCGATGAGTTTTCGATATGTAGCCAGAGCGATTCTCGTGACTCCCATCATTTCTCCTTCAAAGTTACAAACTCTGTGCCTGTCTTTTGTGATTTTGGTCACATAACCTTGCTTTGTTTCAATAAAACACTCATCGCCGGATCCACTTTCCTCTGTTATGGCCATACAGTTGCCGGACTTAATCCCTGAAAGTAACTCGACCACCTTCTTCTCAAAGAATGTATCACCTTCGATAAGCAGGAAGTCATCGGCTACTATATCCTTGCACAAGGCAAGAGAACCCATTGATGCGGTGAACTCGTAATCCCGGTTTTCAACAATCGTCACATCATCAGCCTTGTATCGGTCAAACAGTTCACTGCGGTAGCCGGCCACTATGATAATCCGATTATATCCGTTCTCTCTCAGAATTGAAAGTGTTCTGTCAATCAGACAGATTCCGCCAGTAAATTCTTTCAGCGGGAACGGAATCGCAGAACTTTTTTCTTTTCGGGCCGATAGGATTACTGCTGTGTTCATAACTTAATGATCGATTTGTCAAATCCGTTGTAACGATACAGGCATCCGCCTTTTTTGAATGTGAATTGCAGATGACAGCACGGATGCTTTTCTTTGCAAAATCCTGTTAAATCCGATTCCTGACAGTGCATGACCTCTGCTATTTCCTTAATTACTTTTGACCCGCTTTCTTTCACATACCGTTCGTCGAATTTCCGCAGTTCATCCAAAGTGTCGAATTCGTATATGTCAGACTCATCATAACGATGAATTTTCATTTTGGGAAGACTATCGATAAAGCGGATATAGACATCCTCCCAATAACCATGTCGGGTTGTCTCTTTCTCATACTCTTTTCTAAGCAGTGCAGCGAACTGTTTACTGAAATCTGATGAAAAATACACATGCCCAACCATATACCACGAATCTTGTCCTCCAGCCTTTACAGACGTGATATTATCGTCGGCATCGACATCGATGCAATATTCCTCCGTTGCCCCTGTTGCATACAGAGCGCTATAATAACTCTCGGAAGCCCGGACAGTAAATACATTTTCCGGGAAATAGTTGTCGGATGAACAGATAAAAGTGTTGCCGAGTTTGTCGAGCACACGGATAAGGGAAGATGTGTTGTTGTATTTTTCGTATTCATCATTAAGGACTATCCCAACTCCATACTTTTCCCGAAGATAAGCGAAATCCTCTGCTTTATAGCCGACAACTAAAGTTATATCCGTTATCCCGGCCTCGTGTAGTTGGCGTATCTGCCGCTCTATAAGGATTTCGCCCTTTACATTCAGCAATCCTTTGGGATGTTCGGCAGAAAGTGGCACGAAGCGCGATGATGTGCCGGCCGCCATTATTATGGCGTTGCGCTTAAGTGTGGTCATTCTGTCAGAATGCGAGATTGGCGATGAAGTTGACGTAGGACTTGTCAAATACGGGGTTATAGATGTATTCAACACTGAGAGGTAGGTTCCATCCGCTCTTGAACTCTACATTGTAGGTGTATTTTAAATCCAGATTGCAGATATAAAAATCGTGCTCATAGTTGTTGTAGCATGACTTGTTCAGTGACGCCCCTGCGCAAAACGCTATTCTATTGCTGTGAAGGAAATCATAATAGGTTCCGATTTCGAGGTAGGTCGAATATGCCTGTTTTTCCTTTCCGTCGGCATTCACGTATTTGTCTGCGCCGTAGAAGAAATTACTGAGGGTTACCCACATCGGAAGCCTGGAGGGAGTGTAGTTCAGCGAGGCTTCCAGCCAGTGGCCTGTATGCTTGCCTCCTCCGATGTATTCATCTTTCTTGGCATTGACTGTCGGATAGTAATAGTCATAAAGCCCCAATGTGAAGTCTTTTAGAGAATAACTTATACCGGCATCAACCTCAGCGTATTTGCCGTTGGTGGAATACCCTCCCATGAAATAGACATACAGCCCGTTCCATGAATAGTTGACTGACGGAAAAAGTACAGGAGCGGAATCTTCAGTCATCATCTCCATCCCCCGCCATACGTATTTGGTCTGGACATCAAGGCCAAGGCCGAATGGCGACTTTATAAGTTTGCCTCCCCAGTTGTTTTTTACAACATCAAGCTGTGGAGACTCAACATTCTGAGCCTGAGCACTACTAAAAACGATTGAGATGAGTATAAAAAAAATCAGAAAATAAAATTTGTTCATCAAAGCTTGGTTCATATTGTTATTTTTCGGGAATTACAAGTTCAGAAACATAGTGATGCCATTTCTCGGACTCATCCGGAATCTTTCGCCAATCGCCATATGACATTGTTAAATATTCATCAAATTTATTGGGTATGTTTACTTTTCCAATTTCTGGCAATTCTATCTGTCGGAATGGGAAATAATAGTATTCAGGAACTTCTCGATAACATATAGCCAAATCTGCCATAACATGCATATAACCAGTATGCTTTTTGTTCTGGGCGAATCTTTCAATCCATTTGTGCCACGTTCTTGATGATGCGAAAGAGAATATGTATCCCCATACTTGTCGAAACCACCAATTTATCCTACCGTCAGTTGTTGTAAATAAAAACTTTTTATGAGTTTCTGATTTTGCTTCAACTTGCATGACTGAAGAGGCCGTATACATCAAGAAATACGACCAAACTCGACGTATATTATTCAGAGCTTTCTGATTCGGCACATTATCAATTGGAAATATATCAATATAAACCCCCGAGTCCTCATTTTTGTCTGAGGTCAATGGCACATGAATTGTCGATTTATCTATGACCTTTGCAAAACGTGCACAGGAACCGCCTTCACTAAGATAGGACGAAACCTTATATTGAGATGGCAACTCTGAGGCAAATTTGGATAAAAACAATTCATAATCCTGTCGGGACATATGAATATCCAAATCATCATCCCACGGAATCCATCCATTATGCCTCATTGCCCCAATCACATTACCATATGCAAGACATATTTGAATCCCATGTAGATTACACACGGCCTCAATATCCCTATACATCTTAAAAAGATGCTTTTGAAGTTTATTTAAGTCCTCTTTGGACAATTCCTTACCTTTGCCGGAATTTCCTATCTTGATGATAATATCTTTAGTGCTTATCATTTCCTGAGATTCCTATAAATTCTATATGGAACTAAAGGTGCAAATATTTTCAACAAGGATATCGCCGCATAAAAGTGTACGTTTTTTAGTCCTAATCCATTAGCAACTTCTACAGTACATAGATATGCGTCAAATCTTGATTTGATTCCCACTCGTCTTGCTCGTGCATTTCTGTCATCACGCATTTTATAGAGTGGTTCTGATAAATTAAAGCCTTTGTAGCCGGCCTTATAAATCTTATACCAAAGATAATAGTCTTCTCTGCGTTCAGTTATCTTTTTTACAGTATAGCCATTAACCTCTTGGTAGATGCTTGTCCGCACCATAACCGGAGCATGGCAGAATGGGGTAGTTTTCAGAAATATATCTTTGGACGGCTCTACATCAACTTTTCCTATCTTAAAATCCCCTTCCTCATCAAAATGTATCATTGGGCAACTAACGAGAGCATATTCGGGATGATTGTCTAGGAAATTTATCTCCTTTTCAAAGCGCGTGGGCAGAGAAATATCGTCACCATCCATGCGGGCAACATATTCTGTATCGGCATACTCTAGACAGTGGTTCAAGGTAGCCGCAAGCTTCATATTCTTATCATTGCGAATGAGGATGAACTTACCTGGGTATTTATCGGCAAACTCTTTCGCAATATCCAAAGTATTGTCTTTTGAGCCGTCATCGCACATAATAACCTTAAATCCCTGGTAGGTCTGTGCCAAGAGTGAGTTCAGGGACTCGGCAAGAGTTGGAGCGCAGTTATATATGCCCATTATCACAGAAATCCTATATTCAGTCATAGTAATATTAATAAAAAAGAACCATGAAAACAGTGAAGAGTGTGTGTATAAGGAGTATTATACCGGCAGTCGCTCCTTGTTTTTTTCTCCACACATTCATTCTCAGACAAGGATATGCCAGTACTATTGGATACATGAACCATGAAAGGTATGCGAAACGGTTACTGAAAGCTGCGTTCATAAGCATGACCCAAAAAGAGTTCGAGAGGGTGTAGGTATTCAGGAGAAAATTATATGTACTGTCCGGACGTGATAGTTTGGAGTTTACGAACATTCCCAATAATATCGGCATGAAACTGTACAGAAGGAAGTCCGGGCGAAAGCCGGATTTATATCCTAGCTCGGCATAATCCTCGGCTGAATTGATATAACCTGATAATCGATCGTCAAAACCGAGTCCTGAGAAAAAACTTTCTATCGGCCCTTTTGCTACAATACTTAGAAATATCGATATCACCCAAAATGTTATAATCGGACGTGTACTCTTTATGAACAAGGAGGCAATCATACATGCTATCGGCAATATCGTTGACCTATGTATCGAATATGCTGCCATGCATAGCAGCGCAAATACTAGATAATTCTTCTTGGGAAATGCAACATATGACATGGCCAATATCGCAATTGAACAGGCAAGGCCGTTTCTGATGCCGTTTGTTGCGTAAGAGAAAAAGGAGAAAGCACCGATATAAAACAGCAGGGCTCCGTATGTGTTATTTTTGAATAATCGTTTAATGCCTTTCAAGGCAATAAACATATATCCAAGCATTATTACTGTAAAGAATATGCTTACTTCAAAATATTCATAGCAAACAGATTGGATTAAATAAAAAAGCCATTCTCCGTTGTTTATCCACTGGTCTATGTTTCCCAGGTTATTCCAACCATATAACATGGCGTAATTCGCCGAATCACCAAAAAGTATGCCGGATGGAGGTCTGAAACCTATAAGAATACTATAAAGGGTAAAGACAACAGTTATTATTGTCGGGCTCGTCCAGTTCTGAGTCAGCAGTTTGTTTGCATCAAGCGACTGCCATTTCTGGAAGGCTGCAAACGATAATGCCAATACCACAAGATCGGTAGCCGGTTGCAGATATTGAGCTATTTCGTAGGAAATCATTTTCTTAAAAGAATACGTTTTATTCTATCCTTGCCGTCAACACCGAACACCCTATGGAACACTCTTGAGCACCAAGTGCGAAGATGGGAATTGTTTTCTATCCATGTTTTCGAGTACCAATGTATTGACACCGTATTTGGTGTTACACGAAGTTTTCCGGTAGCGTCATCCAACGGATTGAAATATTCCGACGGATAAAGGTTCATCCCCATAACACGCTGGATTCCTTCGTTTTCTGATAACCCGTTTCGCTGCAATAAATATGTGGTATACATTACAATAGTTGTCTGATCCAGAGTGCCGTCATCGTTTAAGAATCTAAAACCGGAATATTCTGTGAGTATCTTGTTATAAAAATCCATTCTACTGTACGCACCTAAGCCAAGTCCGGGATTTACAGTAGCATACTTTGATGGCATATCCGTTTCGAACCCCATGAAGGGGCCGGCGGCGATGATGTCGTCCATCGGACGGATGACCTCTACGTCGGTGTCGAAGTACAGGCCTCCGTGCTCATAGAGGATTTTGAAGCGGGCGTAGTCGCTGACGAATGCGTATTTACCTACGGAATATGCCTGGGCGGTGTAGGGGATGGCGTTGACATCGAAGTTATCCTCGTTCCACTCCACTATCTCATAGTCGGGGAGATATTTGTGCCATGAGGCCATGCATTTCTTTGCAGATTCAGGCAGAGGCTTGCGCCCGAACCAGCAATAGTGTATCTTTTTGGGTATCATTTCTTTTTAATTCGATAGCCGATCAGATATTCGCCAGCCGGCGATATGGCTATTTTATTATTGCGAGATAAGGGCCGTTGGCGTTATCCGATGGCAGTGGCGAATGCATAAGCACGACCATAAAGCAGGCGAGCAGGCGGATTATGTCAAGAGTGTTGCCGCGTGGCTTCATTTCAGCATGTCATAGATTTTTTCGACTTCAGAGGTGTTGGCATAGTCGTGTGTGCGGAGGTAGTCGACTATGCGCGATTGCAGTTCCGTATCGGCGATGAAGTGGGCCAGGCCCCTGGCACACCCGTCGTTGTCGAGAGGCACGATTATACCATCTACCCCATTCTTGATCTGACTCGGAGCTGTGGGATAGTCTGTTACGGCTACCGGCTTACAGAGTATCTGAGCTTCCCGCACGGTGATGGATTTTCCTTCGTACCGCGAGGGCTGTACATAGATGTCGCAGCCTTTGATGTAAGGGTATGGGTTATCCTTCTTCCCGAGCAGGATAACGTGCTCTTCCATTCCTGCCTCAGAGATTTTATCCCGGATAAGCGACTCTCCTCCGCCATATCCGATGATGTACCATTTCACATCAGAAATGCCGGCCGTATTTATCCGATGCATGATTTCGGAAGCGTTATCATAGTTTTTCGCTGTGCAAAAACGGCTTATTGAAAGAAGGTTTATAAGCTCTCGACAAATTGACGGAATATTGTCAAAATTTTTCTGATACGCGAATCTGCCGATTGATAAGAGAGTAATCTCTCGCACTTCGTGGCCGGGCTTGACGTCAGCGGTCATATCACATCCTAAGGGAGTTTCAGCGCGTGATTTTACATAGTCCCCGGGGATGATATTCTCAATCTCGATAATTTTGTTTTTCAGAGAGGGGAATGTCTTGAGAAACGAGGCGGTTACATCTGATGATATTGAGGCGATGTGATTGTAGGCTCCCCATACCGGCAGTTCCCGTTCGGCATCAACATCAACGGTGGAATAGTCGGTGTGTATCCACGCCAGACGTTTCCGGGCACGCACTTTGTCGCGTCCGATATTATGTGGAGTCAGATAGCTGATGCACAGGTCGTATTCAACCTCAGGATTGATTGGCGGCAGCAATGGAGTCACACAATCGCCGACATACTGCTGGATTGCTCCGTCGTCGCCCACGGCAGGATTGCGGCGGCGGAACCTCCGGAATTTCCATTTGGCGAGCAATCTGCCAGCAACCACACCAACGTGGCCTCTCCTCAATGCCTCTGACATCGGACGTTCGATAACGGAGTATGCCGGAATTTCCGGGAGCAGGTTGACATGGCCGGGGATAAACTGCATCAGCGGTCCCTGGTGTGAGTAAACGAACAGGTCCACATCCACTTTCGTCGGGTCGAGGGCTCCCAAAAGTCCGATAAGACTCATTTCGGCACCGCCCAGCTCCATGTAGTGCATCAGTATGATTATGCGGGGCTTCATAGTGAAATATGAAGTGAATGAATCTGTTTGCGGAGAGAGTCGGTGTATATGCGCGCTCCTGTTGTGTTCAAGTGAACCCGGTCAGCGAAACAACTGTCAGGCAATTCGATATGTGTATTGTCTATAAACGGGATATGCGTGAAGTATTCAGAGTATATTTTACGATAAGTTGTGTCACACCACACAGAGCGGTGCATTGGATTATTCAGGAATACGAGGGTTATGTTGTTCTGCTGACACCATTTATCCAGCTTCTTATAGTAACGGATGTTCTGATCCGGAATGTCTTTATGTTTGATTCCGGTGGAGTTCGTAGTTAGCTCCAGGTCTTCTTTTAGTTTGTTGCGGTCAAGTTTTGTATAATTCGCTCCACAGACCAGTTTCCTGAGTGATGTATCCCTCGCTTTGTCAATGGCAAGCCCTGATACATAGCATAGAACGGTTGAAAGAAGAATCAGGAAGAGAAAGCGCCAGTCCCACCATCCGTAAAACAGATAGCTGGCTCCGACTATAAATAGATTTTGAATTTTCAATTTCCTGAAGATAAACCAATAGCATAAAAATACGATTGGAAGATATATCAGGAATTCTACTGAGTTGAATAGCATTTCAATATGTGCTGAATTTGAAATCGTGCCGTCAGCCGGTACTCAGACTTTATGCCTGATGTCTGAATTTTGATAGTATGCCAATCCTAATATGATCCAAAATGGATTTGTATTCCTCGGTGTCTCTGAATGCAATAAAATAGATAGACGACATAACGGTCAACGTTATTGATGCATTGACAATCAGGTTGACGAATGAATTAATTTGAGGAACCAAATGACACAGTATGTTGGATATTATTATAACCAACAGGAATACTGAAGAGTACTTTAAATATCGTAAAAAATATGCTTTTACGTTTTTTTTAAACGTGTATTTATATATAAGTCTTGGCCACTGCCAAAAGCCGATGGAAAGTATGCTTATTCCCGTGGCGGCCAATACTCCGGTCAATCCCCATATTCTAACAAATAGCAAGGATAAAAGTAGATTGATGACACCTTGAATCAATGGTGTAAATCTATCTTTAACAAAAATGCCGGATTTCACTTTGAATGTGAGTGCGCTGCTGCGCATACTGTCGATATAGAAGTTAAACAGGATTACAGCCAGCGTAGCTTTAGACAATTCATATTCAGCTCCAATCCACCATTGGACGAATGGTTGCATTGTTGTGGATAGAATTACAACAGGTGCGGATGCTACCAAAAAGTTTACAAAAAGAATCGTTTTAAAGATATAATAAGAATGTTCGGCAGATTCTGATGCTATTAAATTGCCAACGCTTTCAGAGAAGCTGTTCAAAATCTGGTTGGTGAAGCCTCGCAATGTAGTTGTGATAAGAGTGTAGTTGGAATATAGTCCGACAATTCCCACGCCTATATATGCTGACATTACAATATTGTCAGTGGAATGCATGAAATATCCCCCTAATGAATGAAGAAACAATGCTTTCATGTTTGTAATGATGTTGTTTTTTACATTGGTAGGAACGCTATGTCGCTCTGCGCCGACTATATATGGAAACAGTTTGTTTGCTTTTTTTACAATCGCGAAGTTAAGTCCAATCCCGAAAAGGGCTTCAACAACAAGATATATAATATAGTTCTGAGTGTAATACAATATGGCAAGCTTGCCGAGATTGAGCCCTATTTGATATGTCAGGTTAATTGTCGCCAATTTGTAAGCTTGCTGGCTGGAGTTTATCAGAGACCATTTATAAGCTGTAAAATACTGGATGGTTGAGTTAAACAGAAATATAAAGTATATTATACCAACATCTTTCATATCAGAAAAGTCTGATATGAAATAACCAATAAAAGGATAAATAGCGATTCCACATAATATTACGCCAATCGCAATATAGCGGTATACTTTGCGATAGAGTTGAATAAGTCCTATAATCAGAGGACGGTTGTCTTCAGCCAAAGGTTTGTATAAATTATATACAACACTTGTGGCAAATCCACCCTCCAAAAGTGTCATTAACCCCAGGATGTTTTGCAGCAGCCCATTAAGCCCGAGATACTCGACACCAATTTCATCAACAAAAATCTTCCTGGTGAAAAAACCAAGCAAGGTCATCACCAACGTTATTCCTATGCTTGTGGCTAAGTTCTTAAAAGAGTTTGCTGTCCTCATTATAGTTATTAATGAGTTTCAGTAGTATACCCTGGGCAAACGGCATACGTCGAAATATGTTTGAGTACATTCCTATACCTTTTGTATCGCCCTGGCAATAGTCAAGAGCTCCATCCCGTTGTGTATTGGTCATCAAACATTTTATAGTCTTGTCAAGTGCAGTTTTATATTTCAGATTTTTAGATAAAGTATATGCTTTTTCAAGTAGCAACGCACATAACACAGTTGCAGTAGATTCCAAACGTCCCTGTTTATGGCATAGAAATGCCGAATATCCACCGTCGTTACGTTGTAAAAGAAGAATTCGGTCTGATAACGTAATTATACTTTTGGCAATTATGTCCTTAAACTTAGTGTGATCTGCTGAGTGCCATTTAGATAAAGTGTCATGGCATTCAACCAAAGCTAAAATCATCCAGCCGGCTCCTCGGCCCCAGTCATAGCATCCGAGAGGCAGCGAGCTTTTAATGTCGTATGCATGAGGTGGCAATCCTGTGTCGGGATGAAGTAGATTAAGGTATTCTCTAATTTGGATTTCAGCAAGATTAACAATACTTTTATTGTTATTAATTAACCCATAATAGGTTAAAAATGGGCATATAAAGCCCAGTGTGTCAACAAACCGGATATCTGAAATTGAATTTCGGTATGGTATTGTCGCGTTTTCTTGCCTCATCGAGGCAATCAGTTTATATGTATCTGATGCAAAACTGTCTATTTCCTTCGATAGTTTTGGGATTATGCTTTTTATCTGAAGCATTGAGTATGCCAGCAATGCTGAATCCGGATTTTTTGATTTGCAATTGCGGTTAATTATATTCCTAATTGTCGTGTAGTTGAAGGTGTAATTTTTTTCAGTTGCCAAACCAAGAATCAGACCTGCAAGTTGCCATGAATGAATTGTGGCATTTTGATATTCACCTTTGAGGCAGTCTATAAGTATGAGTTTTTCATTATCAAGTTTTGGAACGATAGGTGTTCTTTTTAACCATCTGTCACATTGTTTTTTTACGGCGTTCTTCCATTCCGATATTTCACGCCAACGGCCTATGTGAATGCGTCTTTGCCAGTTGTTAAACGCTACAATCTGGTCAGTGGCAAATACAATCAATGCGAGAGCGCCAAAAACAATCAAGCAAGTATTTATTAATGCCATTTATTAGCTGTTTAATTTTAATGAGTCATAAATCAGTGCTTTAAGGTTGTGAAGTTGACTGATATATCCGGGAAGGAATGTTTTATATCGTTGTCGTATATATGCATCGTGATTTTGAAGCCATTTGAATGCATCAGTCAACGCTTCCTCCTGAGCGAGAGACTGAACGGGTATGACGTAATTGTCATATGTCCCGAATAAATCGGTGGCAATACCTTTTGCTTTAACTGAGTAGCCCATTACAAGTGTAGGAACACCAGTTGAGTATGCGGCAATAGATGCATGGGTACGTGCTGCAATCAGATATTTGCATTTGGATATATATCCTTTAAGAGTGCATGCATCTGAAGGTTGTATTTCGAATATACGACCTGTGTGTTTATATTTATCAAATAGTGTTCTAATCGATTTCCGGTCATCTGAAATAGACCATTCTACATGTGGAATAAGGGCTATGGCGCTATTTGTGTTCGACAATATGTATTCGATTAACTTTTCATAGTTCCGTAAAGTCAGGTCGCTGTCGGATGAGTAGTCTAAAATCATGGGACTTATATTTAATCCGATTGTATCTCCAACAGCCCATGAATCCGGTAGCTCTACCTTGTTTACAGGTAATAAGAACGCAGGGTCAGGAGCAAGTATTACGTTTGTTATACCTGAGTCAAGGAGCGCTCTGTAAGTAATGGACTCGCGAGCGACAATGAATGCATATGAGGTTAAATCTTTAATTATAGAAGTTGATAATGTTGCAGGTTCAATTGAGCATCCCCAAAGAATATGTGGTATTTTTTCTCTTTTTAGCTCTCGATTTATAAGCATTATATCTGAAGGTATGCCATAGCAATAGTTATCACCTCCGATAGATAGCGCAAAATCACATGAACGCGCAACATTAATCAGATTGGAGAAAGTTAGTTTGTCGAATGCATGTTTGTCAAGTTTGCTGTGATATTTAATTGCTGCCCAAAGGTATTTTATATTCTTTGGGATGTTGTTCCTATAAGGAATTATTGAGCAATATGTATCAAGCCCATATTTATAATCTTCATCAGGTCTGAATGATGTCAACGTCATATCCACGCCAAGTATGATATGAGTACTTCTTACGATAGCCTCGCAGCCGTGATTGCCACTGCCGCCATGTGGATAAAGTATTATTCGATTTTTTTTCATTTTAACGTAGTATCAGTTTTTTTATTTTTGAAGCATTACATCTAAACATATATATATATTTGTCAAACAGCACTTCTGCTTTTAAGCGATATAGGTGATTGAGAAGTTTCCCTGCTTTGTTTATTTTTCTGTTGTGCGATAGGTCGAATAGGTAGTCTCGTATTTCTTGATTTGATTCGAAATATTTTTTTACCATTTTTATGTCCATCCCAAATCTGAATAGACCAGTTGTGGTTTCCCAAAGGGCGTGCAAAGCGTATCTCATATAAATCATTTTTGATAAATGGGAGTCTATTTTGGAGAGATATTTGGCGAGAGCAAGCAATGCAATTACGACATCAAACCTTCTTAACGTGATTCTGTACATTGCAGATGAAAGGTTTGTCCGGTATAAACATATTGGTTCATTTATTACTTTGATCTTCTCTGAATGTATTATAGATTTTAAAATGAATATTTGATCCTCTCCGTATTTTATATCTTCTGGGAATGTAATATCATATATTTTCAAAATCTGAGTTTTTACAATAAATCCACCAATACATGTTTTTAAGCTATTATTCAAGTAAGCTATGGGCAGATTGTCTTCATATGAAGAATGGGTGTATATGCGTTGAGGCTTCATCTCGCCAATGGCATAGGACCCAATATACATGTCATGTTTTTCGTTTACGGCAAAAAATATTCTATCATTTATAATAAAGTCATCAGCATCTATAAAATAGATATATTCTCCCTTGGCGAGAGTTATTCCTCTATTTCTTGTTTTTGATACTCCTAAGTTATTTTGATGATAAACTCTAATGCGTCGGTCTCTTTTTACCCATTCATCACAGATATATCCGCTGTTGTCTGTTGAGCCGTCATTTATTAGTATACATTCAATATCATGAAATTCTTGGTTTAGTACAGATTCTATGCACTGATTAAGGTGCTTTTCACAATTATATACAGGAATTATTATTGAAATCATAGCTCCCGTTCAATATCGTACATTAAACTCTTAAGGCAGAACTGACTGCCTCGTTCTAATGCCTTTTGCTTGTAATGATTTAATATCTCAGGATTAGTTATTTTTATCATCCCATTTTTAAGGGCGTTTTCATTATTCGCGGTTATTATTCCATATTGGGAATCAGCGCCTAATAATTCATCCATTCCTGAACAGTTAGTTGTGACAACAGGCATGCCTAGGATAAGAGCCTCCGTAACAGCCGTGCTGTATCCTTCTGACCTTGAAGAACAAACAAATGCATCGCAATATTTGAAGAAAGAGTATGGGTTTGATTGAAATCCATGTAATATAACTTCTTCTTTAAGATTATATTCTTCAATGAGTCCGGCTAATTTAGCTTTATCGCCGCCGTCACCAATTATCCATAGTTCAGTATCGTAGCCTTCGTCCCTCATTTTTGCTATGATTGGAATCAGTCGGTCATAGCCTTTTTGATCTACAAGTCTGCCGACTGTTACAAAACGGAAGCGACTCTGTTTAGGTATTTCAGGAAGCTCTTTTTCAGAGGACTTTATAATGAAGTCAGAGTCTATAGGATTATGAATAACTTTTGACCGGTCTTGAATGCCAAACATGGTGTCAATTGATTTTTTTACGTTTTCAGAAACAGCCATAACTGAGTTAAAACAAGAATAAGCCTTGGTTTCTTCGGCTTTGTACCGATATGATATTAAGCTCCAGTGATTGACTAGAAAATCGATATGACACCATGCTATTTTTTTTGACTTAGAATTATTAGACCCACTCACAATTCGCGTAGCATAGCCTTCGATAAATGCTATTTCAGTATCATATTTTCCCCGAATATTTAGTCGATAAAATACTCTAGGGGAAAATTGGTTGTAAATAAGTAGTTTGATTTTGTTTATAAATTTGCATAACAGTGTGTTTAGAAATGTGTTTTTGCTGATTCTGTGGCGAAATATCGATTTAAATTTAATTGTTTCCGGCCAACCTGCAAGAGAATCCGGCTCATGTACTACATAGACTGTGATGTCATATTTGCTACTGTTTAAATTGTCCATAAGAGTATGGAACACTTTCTCTGCTCCGCCTCCAGATATATTGTTGGCTACAATAAGGAGTTTCTTTTTCATTCGTTTAATAAATATTCAATGGGCTTCATAAGCTCATTAATAGAGAAATGGCACCTTCGTACTTGAGCTTTATTTTTGTAAAGCTCAAGTAGCTGATTATCTGTGATTAATTTTCTGATACCATCTTCAAGAGCGTGGTAATTATTTGCAACAATCATCCCATACTTGCCGTTGTCAAGAAGTTCGTCCATGCCTGAACAGTCGGTTGTAATTACCGGGATGCCAAGAATTAAAGCCTCAGTGACTACTGTACTGTAACCTTCGCTTCTCGATGAACATATAAACAAATCGCAATTTTTCATTACCGAATAAGGATTGCTAAGGAATCCGGGTATATGAACCACATCTCTAAGGTTATTCTCTTGTATATATTTTTGATAAATTTCTTTGTCCGGACCGTCTCCTAAGAGCCAAAGCTCAAAATCTATACCGTCAATATGTAGAGTGTTTGCAATCTCAATCAGTCGGTCATAACCTTTCTGCGACACAAAACGTCCGATAGATATCAGGCGTAGTGTGCCATTTGATTTCATCGGAATGGTGGTGGGGAGTGCTGACGCCTTGATAATGGAGTCTGAACTAATTGGGTTATACAGTGTTTTGACATTGTTTAATCCGTACAGTTGCTTTACGGCATTGCTGACAGTGTTGGATACTCCAACTATTAGGTCGTACTTAGAGTAAGACTCTTTTTCTTCTGAAAGCGATTTATAGATATTGCCAATCCAATGATTGTTTTTTAAGTCAATATGCACCCAGGCATATTTTTTTGCTTGTTTGTTGGTTGAGGCTGACATGATCTTGGTCGCGAAGCCTTCAATAAAAGCGACCTCTACATCAAAACCTTTGGGTATGAATAATTTGTAAACCCATTTGGCCGGAAGCCAGTTGTAAATAAGTTTATACTTGAGGAGATAGCTCAGCCGGTGCAGTAAGGAGCTGCTTTTACATTTTTCGCTGTCAAGCAGATAGCAGTAGTTGACACAGGATTTAATTTCGTCTTTATATACGCCGGCATTTACAATTGAGCATACTGTGACATCAAATTTGTCTTTATTGATGTTCTGTACTAATGTTGTCAGTACTTTTTCAGCTCCGCCGCCGCTTAATGATTCTATTAGAAATAGAACTTTCTTTTTCATAATTTTATTTGTGCTCGGATTGGTAGGAGGTGGGGATTATACGGCTTCGGCCCGGGAGAGGGCGGCGAGGTCGAGGGTGAAGGCGGCGCGGTGGGCCGGGTGGAGGGTGGGGGAGGAGGAGAGTGCGCCGATGAGGCTGTGGCGAAGGGGGCTGACGCGATTGTGGCCGGGGATGGCGGAGAGGGCGGGGGTGGCGGAGAGGATGGCGCCGGTGAATCGTAGCATGGCCAGGAGGGTTGGAGCGTCGGCGTGGAGTGTCTGCTCGCAGTAGCGGAGATAGCCGGATGCTATTTCTTTCCGGATCTCTTTCAGTCCGGGGAGTAGGGCGGGGGATTGTGCGAGGATTATAGAAGCGCGGTTGAGCTGTCGGTCCGGAGTGGCGGAGGTGGAGATGGAGAAGTCAGAGGTCTGCATCTGCGTGAGCCATTTGCGGAGTGTGGCTACGAACCATGTGTTGTGCGGGCCGGAGGTGTGGAGCGGATCGGCCATGCGTCGTCCGTTGTCGATGGCCTGCATGAGTTCGGTCTCGTCAACGCGTGTGTCGCCGTCGGTTGCGGCGCTAAAGGCGCGGATAATCTGAGTGTTGACTAATTGTGTGCCGGGCTTTCCTGTGGTCACGCGGTGAAGTATGTCGTAATAGGCGATTGCCTGAAGTACTTCGTGAGGTGCAATCATTGCGGCGTGTCGGCTGAGCTGGCTGAGCCATGCCGCGCATTGCCGCTGTATGTGTTTCAGGCCGGGGCTTGTCAGCGGGGGATATTGGAATCCGCCGTGGTGCTGGAGGAGCGACACCAGAAGGTGACCTGTGGCGTTTACTTCGCCGGCGGAGGTGAAGTCGATGCGTGTGGTATCGGCAAGCCGGGTGTAGTCGGTCATATATTATGGTTGTGAAGGTTTGTTCACGCGATGGGCTCGAGGTCGAGTGGAGAGATTACGCATCGGGCGTTGCCGAGTATGTCGAGGTTTACGATGAGCAGGCTTTGGCCGTCACTGTCGGCAAGTACTTCGCCTTCCACTCCGCGGAGGTTGCCGCGGACCACGCGCACTTTGTCGCCTTTGCCATAGGTGTGGCCTGTGATTTCAACCGGGGTATCGGAGTGGCCGAGCATGAATCGGAGTAGCTCCATCTGTTTTGGCGGCACGACGGCTACCGGGCTGCCTGCGGCGTTTGATGCGGAGGCTTTGTCGGTGAGGAATCTGAAAATGAAAGGAAAGCCGACGATGGCTTTGCGCTGGGCTTCGGAGCAGAATACGAACACAGTCGAGGAGATTACGACCCGGTCGATTGTCTTTCGCCGGCCGTTGCGCCATATGCGAGTCTCTTTTTGCGTGGCTACGTATGTTTCGTAGCCTGCTTTGTTGAGTCGTTCGGCTGATTTTATCTCGGAGTTGTGGTTAACGATTGCAATGAACCAGTGCTTTTTGGCCACGCCTACGGCGCCGTCAACGCCAGTGTGCGTTGCCGTAACTCCAATGTTTTCAGATATAAACTGGGCACTCATTTTAATGAATACTCGTCTGTGCGGGGTGATGCACTCTTACTAATAGTGCGTCAGCAGCACAATTACATTGATATATAGGCAGTTGAAAAACCAATAGCATACAATTCGTGCAGATTGACAAAATCTGATTTTCATTGTGCATAATTCCGAAATATAAAATTTGAATTACAAAACATTGATATCTCCACAAAATTGCGTAACTTTGCACTCCCAACTTGATTGCTGACGCACTATTAGTAAGAGTGCTTTATTTTTTTTGTAGGTGCTTGACCTTAGGCTGTGTATGGCTGAAGTCTGATCAGAGTGATGATATTATTATAGAGTTGGCATTGTCTATGGCAGAGTTCTCAAGTGATGCAAGATATATCTGCGTGGTGCTTTCGGAGTCGTGTCCCATCGCTTCGCTGATTACAACGATGGGGATTCCCAGAGCTTTTGCGGCAGATGCCCAACTGTGTCGCGCGCAGTAGAGAGTCAGTGGGAGTGGAGTTCCGGCTTCGGCTGCGATGTGTTTCAGCCTCCGGTTGATTCTGTTGCCTGCATTGCGGTATGCCCGATGTGGGTCGGGTGAGTCTTCCGGTATTATTGGCAGGAGGTAGTCGGAGCTGTTGTGGGGGTATTTGTCAAGAATGTCTTGCATTTCTTTTCGCCATTCTATCTGGAGTGGCTGTCCGGTTTTTCTACGCCGGTAATATATATATTTGTCGTAGAGGTCGGCTTTCTTCAGATGTGCCATGTCAATCAGACTCATGCCTCGGAGATAGAAGCTCATCATGAACATGTCGCGGGCAAAGTCGTCTTTGGGTGAAGCCGAGAGGTTCAGGTTTTTGATTCGTTTTATGGCGTCGACAGGCAATGCCCGTTTTATGGTTTTGTCTACGCCGGTGTAGACGCGCCGGAACGGATGTCGGTCATCAATCCGCTCTTCGCTCACGGCCCGGTTGTAAACCGCCCGGAGTATTCGCATGTAGAATGATGTGGTGTTCGGTATGTTCCCTTTCATTCTGAGATAGGCTTCGTATTCTTCCATGATTTCGGCCGATATTACGTCGAGCAAGATGTCTTTGTGCTTGCGGAATTGCCGGAAGCTGTTGAGAGCGGCACGGTATGTTTCGGCAGTTCTGATTTTATTAAGTCTTATCAAGCTCGAGATCAGCAGTTCCATGTAGTGAAACAGGGAGAGCTGGTGGATGTGTCGGCAGAATTCGGCAATCACATCTTCGGCCGAATATGACACACCCGAGGCTTCGAGTCTTTTGATTATCCGGTGCAGACGGCTGATGTCACCGCCAATGTCGTTTCTGATGTCGTTCAGAGCCGGTAATCTTGGCGATACGAGCGGGGTTTTTATTTCAGAGAGTCGAGTGTCCCATTCGGGCTGAAACAGCTTGTGGCCGGATGTTATGCGCCGCACTTTTCCCTTGCAGGTGATCTGATAATATACCGAGCCTTGTTTTTCTGCGGATGAGGCAGGCCTGAATTTTACTTTTACAGAAGTCATGTTTGTTGAGTCCTTACGTGTGATTAGTCTGAGGCCGGCTGCGGTGTGCAGCGCGGTTTCTGAATTGGTGGTGATAAATTTATGTGTTTCCGTGGGTTATTCTGCGATGACATGGGGTAGGGAGTGTTGTATTTTGGTGCTGTTGTGGCGTTTTGCGCTACATTAGCAAAAGGTGTGATTCAGTTGTTTTTGTTTTTTATATCGGAGCATATATACTGTCGATTCGTTGTATTTGCTCCGATATTGCATAAATGTTTTATTATTCGATATGGGGCGAAAATTATCTTTTTTCGGTTGATAGCGATTTTTGCACACAAAAAATGGTGAGAAATAAATTTTTTTCATAACTTTGCGGCCTAAAAGGAACAATTTGAATTATTTATGAAGATTGACCCGATCGACCTTGATATGATTTTCGAGACGAGTTGGGAGGTTTGTAACAAAATCGGTGGAATCTATACGGTTTTGTCAACCAAAGCACTCGCTTTGCAAAATCTTTATAAGGATAAGACGATTTTTATCGGCCCCGATGTGTGGGACGACAAAAATCCATGTCCTTATTTTACAGAAGTGCCGTCCCTGCTGATGCCATGGAAGAAAAAAGCTGAGCTTCCGTATGGCATTGAGGTGAGGACCGGACGCTGGAATATCCCCGGCAAGCCGATAGTGGTGCTGGTGAAGTTTTCCGGACTCTTCCAGCTTAAAGATTACTTCTACGGTGAGATGTGGGAGCGCTATGGCGTTGACTCCCTGCACGCTTACGGCGATTACGACGAAGCCTGCTGCTTCTCGCTTGCCGCCGGCATCGTGATAGAGAGCATATGCAATTTCAAGCGTATACGCCATAAGAATGTGCTGGCTCATTTTGATGAATGGACCACCGGCATGGGCCTCCTTTATACCAACTGGAAGCTTCCGTTCGTCGGCACCATATTCACCACCCACGCCACATCCATCGGCCGCTCGATATGCGGCAACGGCAAGCCCCTCTACGATTATCTGCCCGGATATAACGGCGACCAGATGGCCGCCGAGCTCAACATGCAGTCGAAACACTCGCTTGAGAAAGCTGCCGCACATACAGCCGACTGCTTCACAACGGTTTCCGACGTTACAGCCGCCGAATGCGAGCAGTTGCTTGACCTTCGCCCCGCCGTGGTTACTCCCAATGGATTCCATGGTGAGTTCGTGCCCACAAAAGGCAAGGCTAAAAAGGCCCGGGAGGTTGCCCGTAAGGCGATGCTCAATGTAGGTTCGGCGCTTGCCGGCAAGAAGTTGCCTGATGATACGTTTATAGTAGCCACTTCCGGGCGCTGCGAATACCGCAACAAGGGCATCGATGTGTTTCTTGATGCTGCCAAGGTGCTCGAGCAGTCGGCAAATGGCCGCAAATTCCTGATATACATATTGGTTCCCGCCTGGGCCAAGGCGCCGCGTGCCGATCTGCATCAGGTATTGGACCGGGATGGAGTGCGTCAGGGACAGCCGCTGGCCGACCCGGTGATTACCCATGCACTCAACAATCCGGGTGACGACGCGATAATCAACCGCATACACGCACTTGGATTCGGGCAGAATCCCAACTCTGACGTTCAGGTCGTATATGTGCCATGCTACCTCAACGGCAACGACGGCATATTCAACCTCGCATACTACGATATGCTCGGCGGAATGGACGCCACCGCTTTCCCCTCATATTACGAACCGTGGGGCTACACCCCGCTCGAGAGTGTGGCATTCGGTGTTCCCACCGTCACCACCTCCCTGTCGGGATTCGGCCAGTGGGTTCTTTCCGACTGTCAGAACGGATTCGAGAATTCCGGCGTTGAGGTAATCACCCGCGGTGATTCCAACTACCACGAAGTGGTAGGCAGCCTGGCGGCATCTCTTCGCAGGCTGGCCGACGGTACCGACGACTACCGCGCGGCCGCGTCGAAAGCCGCACACGCCACAGCCTCCAAAGCCGAATGGGATTATTTCATCACATATTACATCGAGGCCTATCGCCATGCCCTGAAAGCTGTCGATAACCGCCGCGAACACATCGAATGAATTGAACAACACCTATTATATCTTACTAAAAAGACAATGAAACTTCAAGTAAGCAACACCAACGCACCCGCTTGGCGCGACATTACGGTTAAATCCGAACTCCCTTCGAAGCTTAAACCGCTCGAAGAACTCGCTAAAAACCTCTGGTGGGTGTGGAACTCCGAGGCTAAAGCCCTCTTCCGCGACCTTAACCCCGAACTTTGGCGTTCTACCGGCGAAAATCCGGTGATGGTGCTCCAGCAGCTCTCTTCAGAGCGCCTTGACGAGGTAATCGCCGACAAGGATATGATGGGCCGTCTGAAACACGTTTACGGAATGTTCAAGGACTACATGGCCAAGCCCATGCGCTCCGACATCCCTTCGGTTTCTTACTTCTCCATGGAGTATGGCCTCTGCAATGCCCTGAAAATCTACTCCGGCGGCCTCGGCGTGCTCGCCGGCGACTACATCAAGGAGGCTTCCGACTCTTGCGTGCCCATGACCGCCGTCGGTTTCCTCTATCGTTACGGTTACTTTACACAGACTCTGAGCGTTGACGGCCAGCAGATCGCCAACTACGAGGCCCAGAACTTCAACCAGCTCCCCATCGAGCAGGTAATGGATGCCAACGGTCATCCCATGATTGTGGAAGTGCCCTATCCCGGCCGCACAATCTACTCCCACGTATGGCGCGTGAACGTAGGCCGCATGAAGCTCTACCTGATGGATACCGACTTCGAGATGAACTCCGAACTCGACCGCCCCATCACCCACCAGCTCTACGGCGGTGACTGGGAGAACCGTATCAAGCAGGAATACCTCCTCGGCATCGGCGGTGTGATCATGCTCAAGAAACTCGGCGTAAACTCCGAACTCTACCACTGCAACGAAGGCCATGCGGCTCTGCTCAACCTCCAGCGCCTCGTAGACTTTGTGCAGGAGAAGCACCTCGACTTCCAGGTTGCCCTCGAGCTGGTTCGCGCCTCATCGCTCTATACCGTACACACACCCGTGCCCGCCGGCCACGACTACTTCGATGAAGGTCTCTTCGGCAAGTACATGGGAGAGTACCCCGCCAAGCTCGGCATCTCATGGAACGACCTCATGAACATGGGCCGCGAGAACCCCAACACCAACGAGCGTTTCTCCATGAGCGTTTTCGCCCTCAACACCTGCCAGGAGGCAAACGGCGTAAGCTGGCTCCACGGCGAAGTGTCGAAGAAGATGTTCGCCGGCATCTGGAAGGGCTACAACTGGCGTGAAAGCCACGTCGGATATGTTACCAACGGCGTACACATGCCCACATGGGCTGCTTCCGAATGGAAGGAATTCTATGCGGAAAAACTCGGCGAGCAGGTGTTCGATCACCAGGAAGATCCCGAGGCATGGAAGGGCATCCTCAAATGCACCGACCAGGAAATCTGGAACATGCGAATGACGATGAAAAACAAATTCATCAACTTCGTAAAACGCGACTTCAAGGCCAAATGGCTTGCCAACCAGGGCGACCCTACCCAGGTGATGCATGTTGTTGACAAAATCAACCCCAACGCCCTCATCATCGGTTTCGCACGTCGCTTTGCCACCTACAAGCGCGCTCACCTGCTCTTCACCGACCTTGACCGCCTGGCCAAGATTGTGAACAACGAGCAGTTCCCCGTGCAGTTCGTATTCTCCGGCAAGGCACACCCCGCCGACGGCGCCGGCCAGGGCCTGATCAAGCGCATCATGGAAATCTCACGTATGCCCCAGTTCCTCGGCAAGATCATCTTCCTTGAAGACTACAACATGATTGTGGCCAAGCGTCTGGTGACTGGCGTGGATATCTGGCTCAACACTCCCACACGTCCTCTCGAGGCTTCCGGTACATCAGGCGAGAAGGCCGAGATGAACGGTGTGCTCAACTTCTCCGTGCTCGACGGATGGTGGTATGAAGGCTATCGCTTCGACGAAAAGGCCGGCTGGGCTCTCACCGACAAGCGTACCTACACCGACCAGGCCCAGCAGGATAAACTCGATGCCGCTACCATCTACTCTATGCTCGAGAACGAGATCGTGCCCCTCTACTACGCCAAGAATTCCAAGGGCTATTCCCCCGAGTGGGTTCAGTACATCAAGCGTTCTATCGCCCACATCGCGCCTCACTTCACCATGAAGCGCATGATCGACGACTACATCGAACGCTTCTACACCAAGGAGGCTGCCCGTACCGGCAAACTCGCCGCCAACGACTATGCCAAGGCCAAGGAAATCGTGGCATGGAAAGAGAAAGTGGCTGCCGCATGGGACGGCATCAAGGTATTCGATGTAGAGTCCTCCGATGTAGCCAACTCCGTTACCGGCACTGACTACACTGTGCGTGCGATTATTGATGCCAACGGTCTCGGCCGCAACCTCGGTCTCGAACTCGTAGTCTACAAGAAGGAAGGCAACGAAGAGAACTTCGCCTACACCAAGGAGTTCGACGTAATCAAAGAAGAGGGCAACGTGCTGACATATCAGCTCAACGCCAAGCTCAAGGATGCCGGCGTGTTCCGCTACGGCTTCCGTCTCTTCCCCAAGAACGCCGACCTGCCTCACCGCATGGACTTCGCCTACACCCGCTGGATCTGATACCGTCAGACAGCAGGTAGCGCAATAGCTCCATACATATAAATTAATACTGCGCCGGAGCCCCTCACGGGGAACCGGCGCAGTTCCGTTTACTTGCAATTGAAATCAATTCAGACCATTATCTGTAACTTCTGATGTATTCAACTCTTCATCTGTAAATCTGTGAATCTCCATTTCAGTTATCTGCTCAGATGAATAACACTGCAAAGTTATATCATCGCCTCCGATAGATTTATACATTTTGCGGTATCCCCTGCATAAAACACTGTTTCCATAGGTTTTGTATTTATAATTTACCCCGGGACAACCAAACACTCTCATCTTGACGAGAATCACCACACGCTTTCATTCGATATCTCTGACCAGAAGTGGCACATGTTTGAAACCATGTTAGCAGCTTCACGGTAGTCGGCGCCAGGTATAATGCCGGGCTGCAATAGCAGGTGGGGTACTGATTTCATTGATAATGGTATGTTTTTTCATAGGGAAAACCGATATAACCCGTTATAACTATTATCGGTGAATATCAGCATATTAGATAAATCAGGCTTTCTATTCAGTTTCTCCTGATTGTATCTTTTTTCGCATTTAGTACACCATAAGTACACCATTTGCCCATTTCGATTGTTAATAGATGTTGTGGGCGATTTTCGTGTCTCACAATCCGTTATTACCTTTGCTCCACAAACACAAAATTAATTCATCATGGGCAGACTGCCAAATAAACAGAAACAAAATCCCAAGCTCATCCAGAGGGAGATGTCAGACGGACGTGCGAGTCTATGGCTGGAGTATTATCTCGGCCGTAGCGAATCGCCCGTCTATGACGATGACGGCAACCATGTCGTGTATGAATCCGGGGCGATGAAAGGAAAACTTAAATACAAGGTGCAGCACCTGCGCAAGAAGGAGGCTCTTAATCTGTATGTATGGGTTCATCCCCGCTCGGCTCAGGAACGGCAGCAGAACAAGAACACCATCGCCCTCGCCGAGAAGATACGGTTTGAGAAAGAGCAGGAGATGCTTGAAGACCGAAAGGGTTACCGCCTGAAAAGGGAGAAGGAGAGTAACTTCCTCAGGTACTTCCGGCAACACCGGGACAACGAAGCGTTCACACTGCCAGTCCGCAGGTCTTACAAATATTCTCTGACACGCTTCATCGAGTATCTTGAGCTAACTCCACAGTTCTCAAAATACAAGGATGTCCTGCCGATGGATGCCATCACTCCGGACATGGTTCTCGGATTCACCAACTATCTCCGGAAGAAATGCACCGGAGAGGGACCGCGAAAGAATTGCCACTGGTTCAAGAAGGTGCTTGCAGATGCTGTCGATGAAGAACTGATAAAAAAGAATCCCTGCCGTGGAATCCGCATAGTGTACGACACAAACATTATGCTGAAGGAGATTCTCACACCGAAAGAGATAAACACCCTCGCGGCGTTCCGATATGACGGCGAACACCGAGAGGTGCAGCGGGCATTTATCTTCTGCTGTTTCACCGGACTGCGGTACTGCGATGTGTCGGAACTGACATTCGCCAATGTCGATTACGAGAGCATGGTGATGAGGTTTAACCAGAAGAAAAGCGCGGGACGCAGCGCACATGCCGCCGTAGTGACGCCGCTCAACGATGAGCTTATAAAGCTGATTGGACAGCCTAAAGATGATGATAACCCGAGGGAGAGAATATTCGACCTGCCTCACAAGGGTACGGCGAGAAAGCATCTCGCCCGATGGGTGAAAAACGCAGGAATCAAGAAGAGCATCACATGGCACTGCGCCCGGCACAGTTTCGCCGTAAATCTTCTGAATGCCGGAACCGACATAAAGACAGTATCCTCTCTTCTCGGACACGCGAGCATCAAGATGACTGAGAAATATCTTCATGTGATCGACCAGCGCAAACAGAAAGCCATAAACAAACTCGGCAAAGTCGCGTTTGACACGGAAACGGCAAAATAGCCCATGGCATTTCCGGCGCTTTGGCTCTTTATGTTGTTATAGAGTTGTGCATACGGCTGAAAAACACTACCTTTGCATCAAGATTCGCAGTCATCATGTTATTGTTTCATCCTGACGCGGATTAGTGGTTGGACATCGGGAGGGATACCCGGTGTCCTTTTTCTCACTGTTGCCCAATCCGATGAAAATGATTATCTTTCCTCATTAGTGTCCACTAAAAAATCATAATAGGCCTTTGAAATTATTGATATTCTGATTGTTACGGCTGATTTGCGGGCGCAACGATTTGAATTTATTTTTACAGTCTGAATCAGACTGTTATGAATAAAGACCCATACGTTTTTGCCCAATTAGTCAAATTTATGGACGAATTCAAATTCCGTAGAATCGTCAAGAAGTATGACGGTGACAAGTATGTTAAGAGCTTTCCGTGTTGGAATCAGTTACTTACGATGATGTTCGGGCAACTTACCAACCGCGAGAGCCTCCGCGATCTGATTGTTGCTACCGAAGCTCACTCGGGAAAACTCTACCATCTCGGCATGGGAAAATCGGTAACTCGCAGCAATCTTAGCAAAGCCAACGAGCAGCGCGACTATCGCATTTTCGAGGAGTTCGCCTACTTCATGATAGCGCAGGCAAG
>SCEJ01000329.1 GCA_004102785.1 Muribaculaceae bacterium Isolate-013 (NCI) | reverse complement strand
TGACGCATCTTTCCGACAGACTTTTCTGTCACCTTTTCAAGTTCGGGATGTTCATATTTTTTTTCATTGAAAAATTCATTGAAAGATGTCTTTGAAATTTTTTCGTAGCGATTAAAATATGTATCTCGTACGATCTCATTAATGAAATCGTAAATGAAACGGTATGCCTTACAGATAGCCAAAAGAACCATTTGTCGCTGGATGGCGACCGGAGAATTTACCAGAAGATTGATTTCATCGGACGTCAGACATTCCAATCTCTGCTTTATCAAAGCAAAATAACGTGATGTCGACGACAATTTCTCCTTTTGCATGACATTCTCATCAAACACACGCTTCTTAGTGGTAGCCCAATTGCCGTCGCACTCCATAAAAACCTGTGCGAT
>SCEJ01000328.1 GCA_004102785.1 Muribaculaceae bacterium Isolate-013 (NCI) | reverse complement strand
TTTGCTGCCCTGTAGTTTTCCTTGTTTTATGTATCTGCGAATCGTTTTTTCGTCGATTCCTCCCAGCATTTGGCGGGCTTCCTCTACGGATACGTAGGGCTCCAGGGCCGCCGCCGTCCGCTATTGTCCGTAGTTGTCCGGCTGAATTGTCCGGCGTTGGGCGCTAGATCTCCTCATTTGCGCCCGATTTTTCCGTTTACGCTTTGCCTGGGTTGTCAGCATTTGTCCGAGCTCACTTGAGCTTTACTATACGTTTGAAATGCTGTTTTAAATATGGCGGCGGTAACTAGCGCGACTCACTACTCAACCCCGGAAGCAGTAAAGCTCTGCGGCATTCATCACATCACGCTACAGAGATCGGGCTCTGAGGGGAAGCTCAAAGCACC
>SCEJ01000327.1 GCA_004102785.1 Muribaculaceae bacterium Isolate-013 (NCI) | reverse complement strand
GCTACTCCTTTGCCATGTGTCTTGAAAACGAAGTCGTCACTGGGATATCTCTTCTTGAAGCAACGGAGCATGGCGAGCTGCTGCTCGGAAATCGGCACACACCGGTCTTTCTTTCCCTTGCCCTGATAGACGAAGACCTGCTGCCGGTCAAAACTGATGTCAATCCATTTGAGGCTGCAGACCTCGCTCACCCTGAGAGCGCAGTCATAGATGGTGGAGAGCAGCGCCTTGTCATATAACTCACAAAGACCGATGAGCCGTTTCATCTGCTCCTGAGAGAGCACACGAGGAAGTCTCTTAGGCTTTCGGACACGAGGGAGGACGAGTCCTCCAGGCTCCTTGAGGTCCATGTACTTGTAGTAGTCCTTCAAACCGAATACGGTATG
>SCEJ01000326.1 GCA_004102785.1 Muribaculaceae bacterium Isolate-013 (NCI) | reverse complement strand
CATACTTGCCGATCCTCTTGTGGCGGCAGAGATAGGTCCGAAGGAGAAGGATGTCGACAAGGCTTCGATCGTGTTTACGCTTCCCCACACCCAGGGCGCGCTATCAAAGATTCTGACCATACTGTCGTTTTACGATGTAAATCTCTCCAAGATTCAGTCGACGCCGATTGTAGGCAGGGAGTGGGAATATCGCTTTTATGTCGACCTTACATTTGACAGCGTGCTTCGCTTCCATCAGGCGATTGATGCCGTAAGGCCTCTCATACGTGACCTGAGCATTCTCGGAGACTACACAGAGGCTAAAGTGACACATTAAACAAGTGACCCAAGGACACAGAGTATAAAGTTTTTAGGATATCTCTTCATTATGGATATACAACCCTCAC
>SCEJ01000325.1 GCA_004102785.1 Muribaculaceae bacterium Isolate-013 (NCI) | reverse complement strand
GTCGTACGTCGACGAATGGCTGGAAAGCGCAAGGGAAATTTTGAAAATTTCAGACGAATACGCGATATGGTGGGGACACGAAGGCGGCTTTCTTTCGCAGGGACTTATCGAAAACGTGATTAAAATCGGCGAAGAAGCAATCAAAAAGTTCAAGAAAAACCGCATTTTGTTCCGTGTGATTTTTTATCCCTGCAACGACAGGGTGAACGGCAGCGTGGTATTCCGAAGCACCCGCCTTATCAAAAAATCGAAATAGCGGGGAAAAACTTTTCAATGACGGCGCGAAGAAAGAACACATAATATAAATATATTATTGTGTTTTTTCTTTTTTTATGGTATCATTTTCATAGGAGAATTCCGAGAAATTAAAAAAGGAGCCGGGCTTAT
>SCEJ01000324.1 GCA_004102785.1 Muribaculaceae bacterium Isolate-013 (NCI) | reverse complement strand
GATAATGTTTTTTCTCCATACCGAAGTTCGTGCATCTGTGCTCAACGAACATGTCCATTTCTTCGAAGCTACCCTCGTCAAGCAGCATAGCCAGACGCTCGCGTGCGGTGTATTTTCCTTTTTCGTGTTGCTTCGCAATTGCTTTTTCACCGCCCCCGATACGTGCTAAGGCACGGCGTTCAATAAGCTCTTTAATTTTTTCAATTTGATTACTCATGAGTTCTTGTTGGTTTTAGAGTTTATGATTAATGTTCGCAGAGTTCTGTCAGCACGCCCAAAGTTGATTTCGGGTGAAGGAAAGCAATATTCAAACCTTCAGCACCCTTGCGGGGAGCTTTGTCGATAAGACGGATTTCTTTGCCTTCTGCTTCTGCCAAAGCATTGGCT
>SCEJ01000041.1 GCA_004102785.1 Muribaculaceae bacterium Isolate-013 (NCI) | reverse complement strand
CCACGAAGCGGTTGTAGGAGAATGTCTGCGGAAACAGATGCTTCCAGTGAATGCGCACACATCCCAGATAATAGTGCTTGAAGTTTCGGTACGAATTGAAGTGGAAACAGATCAGAATCGTGATGACTTCGGCATCCGACATCATGCGCTTTCTTTTCCGTTTTGGGGTGTCAGTTGTGGACGGAAGGGCGTTTTTTGCCATCTCAACCTCAAATTCCTTGCAGAAATCATCGGCAATACAAAAAATTTCTGTAACTTTACTTTCGGTAATCATGATATAGTATTTATTGTTTGGTACCTCTAAATTACTAAATATCAATGATGCTACCAAAAGAATCGGCAACTTTTTCAAGCTGCCGATTCAACTGTTTCATGGCGTTCCTTATCCCGAGCTCGCGTATATAGAAAGCGAACTCCTCAAAGATGCGGTAATCGCGTTGCTCGTTAGCTTTGCTAAGATTACTCCGCGTCACGGATTTGCCGATGCCGAGATGGTAGAGTTTCCCAGCATGGGCTTCCATCGCTACGATGAGATCGCGAAGGCTCTCACGATTTGACAATTGTCCGAACATTAGCGTAAGTAGTTGATTCCAACAAGTATAACTCTTTACATACCTATCGCCATCATACTTGCGTATTTGACTAAATACTAATATATTAATCGCAGTGGTTGGATTTTTATCGCACCACTACTCTTTCTAAAACATCAGGTGTGCCTGGCTCATCTACTTCGCGAATGCCAGTATCTCAATGAACTTGACAAGGAGCAGCAGTGGTCCGGATCGGTGGAAAGCCTCTTTCAGGAAGCGATACATGAACGAAATCAGAAGCCGACGGAATCGATTGACCCTCAGTCATGGCTTGACCGCCTTGACAATCTCATTGATGAAAATTTATCAAGGCTCAACGAAAAGTTTACCTCTTTCAAGAACGGCTTGCTGAAATGCCGTGACTACATCTTCAACTTTCTACGAGAACCGACAATACCGCCGGACGACAACGCCTCAGAACGTGGAATAAGAAAGTTGAAAATCAAACTCAAAAAATCCGGTTGCTTCCGTTCAGACCTCGGTGCCGATGCCTTCATGGATCTGCACTCAATCGTTGAGACAACCAAGAAGCACGGCAACTCGCCCTACAACGCAATCCTCGCCCTTTTCTAAACGGCGACTACATCGGCGCGTCCGCTGAATAGTTAACAACTGAATCGGCATAAGCCAAATATTGTTAAAACATCCAAATTCTACGATATAAACTAAATAATATTTGTACCTTTGTAATCATATATGCCATTTGCGCATCATAAACGGGGATGACCGGTTTTGACAGCGCGTAGAAGTGGTGTGTAAGCATGCAGAGCAATGATGGCTACGCTCTATAATCTGGGACATCGCAAATTTAAATGGCGAAAACAACTACGCTCTCGCTGCCTAACCGAAGATCAGTAAGTTAGCTTTATCCGCGCCACAGTGGCGCAGACGAGACATCGCCCGATTGTCCTCTTCTCGAGACTAATCGACCAGGCGGTGCAGTTAAATCGGGAATAGGAGGCCGGCCGCTCCGAGAAGCCTCCGAAACTTAAGGAGATAAGCGTACAGTTGGTAGTTTCTATCCTGCTGTCCGACGAAAACCAAGTAGAAACTAAGCATGTAGAAAGCTCATTAGTTCCGCGTTTGGACGAGGGTTCAAACCCCTCCATCTCCACAAATAGCACCTGACTACCAGGCACTTACAAAAAAACACCCAATTTTGCGACTAAAGCCGCAAAATTGGGTGTTTTTTATTCTTAAACTCTCGGACAGGTTAAAAGAAACGCTGTCAACGTTGCCGGCAGTGCTACCTACCTTACACACTAGACACCCCAACCCATTCTCCCCGTCTCGCCCTTTTCTTTTGCACAGCCATATCCATATATAAGTCTGGTTTGTCCGGGCATATATAGCCCGAACCAAACTTTTTATGAAATCTTATTAAGATGTATCCAAGCAATCATGTATATTATAACTTAAAAAAATCAGGTTATGATATATGGATATATACGAGTGAGTTCTGACAGGCAGACTGTCGAGAACCAGCGCTTTGAGATTAACAAATTCTGCGAGCGCGAGAATCTAACTATTGATGGTTGGATTGAGGAAACAATTTCAGGCACTAAGGCCTATAATAAACGTCAGCTTGGTATGTTGTTGAAGCGCATAAAGAAAGATGACCTCATTATATGTGCAGAACTTTCGCGTCTTGGACGAAACCTATTTATGATTATGGAAATTCTCAACATCTGCATGACAAAGGAGGCTAAGGTTTGGACTATTAAGGATAACTATCGTCTCGGCGATGATATCCAATCGAAAGTCCTAGCATTCGCCTTTGGTTTGTCTGCCGAGATTGAGCGCAATCTAATTTCCCAGCGCACGAAAGAGGCATTAGCACGCAAGAAAGCAGAGGGTGTAACTCTTGGCAGACCTAAGGGCCGTAAAAGTTCTCCCGAAAAATATAAACTTAGTGGGAAAGAAACACTCATTCGAGAATTGCTTAAGGAGAGTGTATCAAAACGGAAGATTGCGAAAATATGTAAGGTCGATAGAAACACCCTCTCTCGTTTCATCAAACTGATGGAGGGAAAATGAGCGATTTCGTGCGGCACAACGCCGTGACCACCGATTTCGACACCTCTGACTCATGGGTCATCCTCTCGCCCATCGAGCAGAGCATCAAGCGTAAAATCGAAGCGGTAGGCACTCCGCTTAAAGACTGGGACATTCAAATAAACTATGGTATCAAGACCGGGTATAACGAAGCGTTTATAATCACTACGGAGAAACGTGATGAAATACTATCCAACTGTGCCGATGAGGATGAAAGGAAAAGAACGGATGAACTTATTCGACCCATTCTTCGTGGCCGTGACATCAAGCGTTACGGCTACGACTGGGCCGGATTGTGGTTAATCAATACCCACAATGGTATAAAGGGCAAACTTGAACGTATCCACGTAGAGGATTACCCGGCAGTCAAAGCATTTCTTGACCAATATTGGGATAAAATCTCTACGCGAGCCGATAAAGGAGACACCCCCTATAACCTCCGTAACTGTGCTTATTTGGACGATTTTTCTAAGCCAAAAATCGTCTATCAAGAACTATGCCGTAGGGGAAGTGCTTTTTCATTGGATCTAGAAAACAATTTTTTGGGCAATACTGGCTATCTACTTACATCCAATTCTATGTCAACATCTGAATTGGAGCAATTATGCATGCTCCTAAATTCACAAATAGCCCTGTATCAGTTAGATGTTGTTTGTACTAAATTTGATGAAACCGGGTGGAGATGGTTGAGACAATTTGTCGAAGATATCCGTTTACCAAAATCTTTGACAGAATGGCGAACAGCTTTTGGTTTTACAACAGAAGAAATTAAATTCATCTCCTCAAAATATACTCACGTTCTTCCTGATTAAAACCATACAAATCTGAAATTGCATGGAACGCATTAATTTCAGCATTCTCAGAACCTGATAAAATTCGGCATAACAATTCGTCAAAAGAATCATTTTGCGCCTTCGGAATTTTAAGTGGCTCAATTGCTTGTACGCTTATAAGCAAATCTCCAGTTCCGGTGCAAGGTGAGTCTTTTAACAGATAATGACCAATCTTTGAATTTAGAACGCATGCAAGGTATGCTAATTGAGACCCACTGGCAAAACATGTACTATCAAGACCAAAGCATCCTTTATCATCATAAGAGAAACGAAGTATTGAACCGATACGCTTCCAAACGATTTTTGGCTTAGAAAAATCGTCCCAATAGCTAATGCTATCCTGAGTTTCAAACCATTTGTTTGATGTCTTTTTCCGGGCTTTCTCGTCGCTAAAGCCAATGCGTATGCGTTGACCCGCTATTTCGATGTACTGCCCGGTCTGAGCCAGCTTTTGGTAACAGAAATCAGCAAGATGGTTGTCGGCAACCCAATCAAAACCTGCCTCACGGAGCATAGGCTCGGCAAAAGAGAGCAGATGAGACTTTACGGCTGGATACTTTTCTATGTCGTAGTTTCTCGCCGGGAATGTAGCAATTAACCAAAGGTCGGCCCAGTCGTAGCCGTAACGCTTGATGTCACGGCCACGAAGAATGGGTCGAATTAATTCCTCAGTCCGTTGACGTTCTTCCGTGGTTTGACATTTACTCAGGATTTCATCTCTTTTCTCGGTGGAAATGATGAACGCCTCATTGTATCCTGTAAGAACACCACGATAAATGTTGATATCCCAATCCTTGAGTGGCACACCCACCGCTTCGATTTTACGCTTGATGCTCTGCTCGATGGGCGAGAGGATGACCCATGAGTCAGAGGTGTCGAAATCGGTGGTCACGGCGTTGTGCCGCACGAAATCGCTCAAATTTTTGAGGATATCTTTATGTTGCTTGCTCCCGGATACAGCTTGTGTCTCGTGTCGATTGCTTTCCTTCGAGAAAAGGAGTATGTTAGTATCGACCGTTGCACTGTCGAACACTTGGAT
Organism: Muribaculaceae bacterium Isolate-013 (NCI); assembly: GCA_004102785.1. Lineage (GTDB taxonomy): Bacteria > Bacteroidota > Bacteroidia > Bacteroidales > Muribaculaceae > UBA7173. The sequence continues at coordinate 24,193 of SCEJ01000041.1, read as the reverse complement.
GCCTCCGAAATCGAGCAACAATTTGGGATTCGTTTTCTTGGCAAGAAATTGTCGGAGGTCTTTGCCATATCCGGCTCTCATCCATTTGTTGGATGTGATATAGCACAGATGACCTCCATTCTTTAGCATACGCCACCCTTGCTCATAGAACAGACAATAGATGTCGCCAGTACGGGCAAATGACTCATACTTACAGCTCTCATAAAGCTTTGCAAGTGAGCCACCATTGCCTTGAAGCTGAATGTAAGGAGGGTTACCGATTACAATATCAAAGCCTCCATTTTCAAATACGTCAGTAAACCATGTGTGCCAAAGGAAGAAATCCGAGTTCTCCGAGGGGTCCATACCTTGGGGAAGAGTTATGCCTTTTGCAAACAGTTGGCGTCGTACATTTTGAATAATATTGTTAAAGAGCTGAGCGCGTCGGGTATGGTCAGATGTCCCATAGTATAGCCTAAGGTCTGACACGAGACTTTCGCGTTCTGAGTCGTCGGAGTCGAACAAAGAAGCATGGGACTTTACCGTGGTCATATCGGCAAGAGTGGTTCCATTATAGCTTTCCAATAGAGAGTTGCCCTGCATGATTTTGAAATGCAGGTTAGGAAGCGGTTGTGGTTCTTTTTCATCAACCACCATTGCAAGCCAGAAACGGAGGCGGGCAATGTCAACTGCACCTTTCTCGATGTCGACGCCATATATACTTTTCTCCATTATGTGACGCTTGATAAGCGTGCGGTCGGAGTCTGGTTTCAGCGCAATGAATATGCGTGAAAGAAGATTGACAAGCCCCATAGGAAATGCACCGGAACCAATAGCCGGATCACAAATCTTTACATCGACAAGTTTGCGCAACAATTTCATCTTTTGTTCTAGAGTCAGAATCTCAGGATCAATTGTTTCGATAAACTTACGTATCAGGGGGTGCGCTTTCTTCTCGTAGCCGTTGTTGAGATAGGCTATGAGTGATTCCCGGCACATATAATCCACTATCTCCTTCGGGGTATAGAATGCACCTTTGTCTTTGTTGTCTTCAAGAAGATTCTCAAAGATTCGGCCCAACATCTCCGGGTCGATTCCGATTTCCGCGTCTTCTGTGTCGTTTTCATCGATTGTGAAGTTATAGCTATCGAGAAAACCGAATAATCTTTCAAAATATGAAGCTGGGAAGACGCATTTCTCCGGGTCTACATCATCTTTTTCAAAGAGTCCACCGTTAAGATATGGTATATCCTCACTTCCGGGGAGATTTTTTGATGAGGAGGGACGCAGTTCCGGCTTGGTATTCAGCAAATCGAAGAACAATGGCTCCAACACGCCGTCAAGGAAGTTGTCCTTTTTATCAGAGTTGACGAAAAGGTCGTGCATGTAATTCTTGTTGCCAGCCATCCAACCTTTACGCTGAAGGAAGTACAGAAATACGATGCGACCAAACATCTTCTTGATGTAGTCGCGCACCAGCTTTTCATCGGAGTTGAATGTGTTGGCGAACAACTCGTTTTCCTCTGATTGTTTTTTCTCAACCCATTTCCCTTTCTCCTTGACATATCGTTTGCCGGTTATATATTGCACGAAATCAGCGTATAGCTCACGGTATTCATCAAAGAACTGTTTGCTCAACGCATCTACGGAGAATGCATCCCGGAGGTTGGAAAAGTCGATTCCTTTTGTCTGTAATGTCAAGAATCGTTCTGCCGGAGTATGATATTGCATTGTTGGGTCTCCGAAAACGTAGGAGTAGCGTTTTGGTGTGGTTGCGGCATCCTTTATGTCGCAAATAAATGAAAGACGCCAGTTCTCGGAATCATCATACACCACAAGGGCGGCATCAAATTCTCCGTAGGACGCATTGATGAATTTCTTCACGAGATTGCGCAACCCCACACGACGGTTTGTTACTCTACCATCAAGCACATCGTATCTGAACAAGCCAATTGAATAACCATCAGGCGTGTCTATTGAACCGAGAAAAAATCCCTGCAACTTTTCCTCCGGGTCTGAAATCGGCTGAGGATTAACGCGCAGACGATTTGCGTGGAAGAAACTGATTAGCAATTCCTGCCATGTCTCAGCAGAGAATGGAGATTTGAAGATTTCCTTTAGTGTCATCTTATTATATGATGCCATGATGAAGTCAGATGAATGTTTCGGAGATTATGATTTTGGGATCGCTTACATCCTTTTTAACGGAGTCACTTGATATATTAGTGTGATATTCATCAACTAAATCACTTATTGCCTTTTGTAGCTTATACTCCGATTCGCGGATTTTAATGCGGTCGTTCTTATATTCTTGCGATATGGTTTTCAGCTCTCTCGGAAGCTGTGAATATGTACCCTGTCCAAGATAACCACGTAGAATTTTTACATTGGCTGTTATGGTCGGGTCTGGAAACACCTGTAAGAGTGTTCTAAGGAATTTATCTGCCACCTGTGCGGTTTTGTCAAGGGTAGCAACATCAACCTTTGCCTCGTCGTGTGTCTCAATGACAGTCTGACGATATTTCTCCAAGGCTCGATTAACTTGCATGTAATGGGAATCATCTTCCGGAATGGGAGACGGTTGTTCGTCCGGTTGCGCCTTAAGATAGCTGACGGCTGTGAGAAAGTCTATGGGTTCCGGATTCCCGGCACTGACAAGATAAAATTCGGTCTTTACCTCCGATGATACAAACACAATGGTTTTACCATGGTGTTTGCCGGTATCACGACCGACACGGCTTTTTAGTGGTAACACTTTGATTTTGTGATAGAGATCCCGGTCATTGTTGTACAAATCTCGCAACTCACGCAATAATGCAATTTTCTTGTCAATACTATCTCTCACGTTGCTGTCAAACAACTTGAACTCCTTTACAATCTCTTCCCTTGAATATATCTGGGCATCCTCTCCGTAAGCAGAGTGGAAGCTCTGAAGCTTTATGAGAGCATTTTTATAAAGCTGAATCTCTTTATCGCCTTGCTGAGACGGGTAGAACATAAAGTTGTAGATATTTGGAGCAACAGAACCAATTCGGTTAACGCGTCCAATACGCTGCATCAGACGTGATGCATTCCAAGGTGAGTCATAGTTAACAATCACATTAGAACGGTGTAGATTCACGCCTTCAGCCAAAACGTCAGATGTCAGAATGATATTAAAAACATCTTTCTGTTCTTCAGTCGGTACATTTGCATCAAAGTTAGCTCTTACCTGACTTTTCTTTTTATTGCGATTGGAGGCTGTTATTAACAATACATCCTCTCGCCCCATAGTGCTATGGAGATAATCATATAAGAATTTAATTGTATCTACACTCTCAGAAAATACGACCAGTTTTCCAGTCGGGTTTATATCCGGCGATAACAGGGCGTTTTGAAGGCTATTGATGAACAACTCCAGTTTGGGGTCATCAGATACTTGCGCCCACTCCTCATTGAGTTTTTTGAGGACAGACCTGTCCTTTTTAAGCATTTCGATGAAATCGGGCTGGAAATCAGAGGCATGATAGAGAATATCATCTTTACTATATCCCTTCTCCATTGCCAGCTCAAGGATTTCATCAAGCTCCATATCCTTTGCCTGTAATGCTTTTACGTTCAGTTCCGGGGCAATTATAACCTTGTCCTGCTCAAACATCTTTATCATGTCTGATGTAATGCGCAATAATGTTGCCAACGACTTTTTGAATGCGTGGAAACTACTTTCAAGTCGTTTAACCATGTGAACCTTATATATGCCTGCAAGACTTTGGCTTATCTGCTTAGCACGCGGATATCTGTCTCGGAATTCGGGATTGAGGAATTCGATGGCTCTGTATCGTGCATATCCCAAATGCTCTGGATTCTCTTCATCAGTAAGAGCAGACAATGTCGCATAAAACTTCGCGCTTAAAGAATCTCCCAATAGATAGGTCAACTCATTTGGAGGAAGTATATGAGGGAAAATGATACCCTGTTCTTCCAAGTCATGACTGTAATCCGGGTCGTTTAGGATATTATTACGCGTACGACGAATGGTTACTTTATCAATAACCTCATCGCGAATTGACGCATAGATTTTCTCCACGTCAGCAGTCACATCTCTCTCGTCTCGTTCCCTCATCAGTTTTTTATAATCCGATATTTTGGGAACAAAGAACGCTTTGAGATTGGGGACGCCGTCAATAGTGCATTGTTGGCTGTCTTGAAACAAAAGCAATTGATTTAAGAGATCCTCAGGGCGGTTATTGAGGGGTGTTGCTGAAAGGAGCATTACTTTTTTACGCAATGACTTCAAAAGACCTTGATTGGAGCAAGGAGCCTTGCAAATCTTTTGTAGTTCATCATATTTCCCTGAAAGGTCTGACCTGAACCCATGCGCTTCATCAACGATGATAAGTTCAAACTCTTCTTTATCCTTATATTGGTCTTTACCATCAAGAATTTTCTTCAGACTTCCATTAGTAATAAATTGAGCCTTCTTGATGATGCCAAACAATTTGAAAGTACTGCGCCAGTTCTCCTCAAGAGCCGGTGGATATATTACCAATATATTAGTGTTTTTGCCATTTGCCTCAATGAATCTTTTAGCAATCATTGTTGCAATCATTGTCTTGCCAAGACCGACGACGTCAGAAAGGAACAACCCATTATGTTGCAATAACATCTGATAACCTTGTATTACCGCGTCTTTCTGATATTTCAATTCCTTTACCCCATCAGGGAGCTGTATAGTGAAATCATCTTCCACCTGATCTCCAAATGCTTCAATAAGAACCTTGATATATAACTCATACGGTGTCGGTTGATATCCGAGATAGGTATGTTTTTTGTATGCGTATATATCATCAGCGGTTATAGCTATAGCCTCATTCCATAGCATATCAAACTGTTCATGGCAATAATTCACGTCGTCATAATCCTTCATCGCCACGTTTAATTCATACCGGGGCGCAACGGTTATTCCTAAACCGGATTCTGAAATATTGGACGAGCCCATAATTACCCACCCGTCTGTGTTTGGAGTATGAGATTGGGGTAAACATAGGTAGAACTTGGCATGGAGATTTTTTGACGGATGAATTCTCATTTGCAGCCGACCGGAAACAAGGTCATCGCACATTTGCAATATGCCTCTTTCTACCTCTGGTGAATAATGGGCATTTACAATATCTTCGGCAAAGTCTGTACTGAAGATTTCACGGGCCTTATCCTCATTCTCTAGCATTAATAATGCCTTGTTATGTTTCCTAAAGATATTATCAATGTTTATGCCAACCAGAATTTTTATCTCAGGTATATCACCAAGTTCTTCTCTAAGTTTGAAGTAGCCTGATGACCGAAAGAATCCGACAACTGCAAGAAACCGATCAAAAGAAGCCATTTCTGACGCTATTCCTTTCAATTTAAGGAATAGAGTATTAGATGGTGTATTATTGAAGAACTTAGTGCTCATTTGATTATAAAAAAACTCCGGTGGCAGCTATCTGAGGGCCGGCCGTGCCTGCAACGACTGCTTTAGAGTTTGGGGCTTTGATTGGTTTTGCGGAATTGCTTCCGTAAAGTCTTAACCGTTTCGGCCATTTTCAGAATTTTGAGGTTACCATATTGCAAAATTAGCGAAATTTTCTGAGATAACAATCGAATATACCGAGAAACACAAGGCTGTGAACTGATTAAAACAGAAGTAAGCCCAACTTCTGTCTTTCAGAAGTCAGGCTTACTTTTTTATAGTTTAGCGGTTAATAATAATTTTATAACGGCTGTTTGGTTCGGATAGCTACAAATGTCAGTCTTTTTTGTTGAGGGGAGCGGTGGTGGTGGCGGGAGCCTCGGGGAGGATACCGTCGCGGCGCAGCAGTGCGTCGATGGTGGGATCCTGACCGCGGAAACGGCGGTAAAGCTCGGCGGGATCCTCCGTGCCGCCACGCTCAAGCACGTTGTGACGGAATGAGTCGGCGGTGGCTCGGTCGAAGATACCGTTCTCCTTGAACTTGGCGAACGCATCGGCATCAAGCACCTCGGCCCACTTATAGGAGTAATATCCCGAGGCATAGCCTCCGGCGAATATGTGGCTGAACTGCGGCGAGGTCATCGAGCCGTCGACGTCGGGGAAGATTCGCACCTGCTCCTGGGCAGCGCGCTCGAAAGCCACGGGATCGGCCACGGCGGCTGAGTCGGTGATAGTGTGCCATGCCATGTCGGTGTAGCCGAACGAAAGCTGACGCATACATGCATATGCGGCCCCGAACTGCGATGATTTCACGATTTTGTCAATCATCTCCGAGGGTATCGGCTCGCCGGTCTGATAATGGCGGGCGAAGGTGTTGAGGTAGTCCTTCTCGGTGAGATAGTTTTCGTTGAACTGCGATGGGAGCTCCACGAAATCGCGGTAAACGCTGGTGCCGGAAAGCGAAGAGTAGGTGCACTGCGACAGCAGCCCGTGGAGAGCGTGGCCGAACTCGTGGAGGAATGTCTCGACCTCATAGGGTGTAAGGAGCGAGGGCTTGTCGGCGGTGGGCTTTGTGAAGTTCATCACGATTGACACCTGCGGACGCTCGTCGGTGCCGTCGGGAGCTATGCGCTGCGGGCGGAACTCGGTCATCCACGCGCCCGGGCGTTTCGATTCACGGGGGAAGAAGTCGGTGTAGATCACGCCGATGAACTTGCCGTCGGCATCGTTCACGTCAAATGCCTTCACGTCGGGGTGGTAAGGCTCTATGGCGGTGTTGGGGGTGAACTGCAGACCGTAGAGACGTGTGGCCAGGCCGAACACTCCGTTGATAGTGTTGTCAAGTTCAAAATAGGGGCGCAGCTCCTCCTCGTCGTAGGCATAGCGTGCCTGGCGGAGTTTGTTGGAGTAGTAGGAGTAGTCCCAGGCGTTGATGTCGATGGGTTTGCCTTCAAGCTCGGAGGCGAAGTCGCGCAGCTCGGTCATCTCGCGGTCAAGAGCCGGGCGGTATGCGTCGCGGAGCTGGTCGAGCAGTTCATACACCTTTTCGGGGGTGCCGGCCATTGTGGTCTTGAGGGTCTGCACCGCCGAGTTGGGCGAGCCCAGGAGGTTTGCAATCTCAAGGCGCACTGCCGCGATGCGCTTCATAACCTCGATATTGGAGAATTCCCCCTTGGTGTTGCGGCCTGTGTTGAGGCGATAGAACTTTTCGCGCAGGTCGGGGCGCTCGGAGTATTTCATGAATGCCATATAGGTAGGCTGGGCCAGGGTGAAGAGGTATTCTCCTTCGCGGCCTTTGGCCTGGGCAAGCTCGGCAGCCTCGGCAACAATCCCCTCGGGCAGACCGGCCAGGTCATCTTTGGATAGCCATATCTCATAGGTGTTCAGCTCCTTGAGCACATTCTGGCCGAAGCGTGTGGTAAGCTCCGAGAGCTCCGACGAAAGGCGGCGGAATGTCTCGCGGTCGGCGCCCTGGAGGTCGGCGCCGGAGAGGGCGAACGAGTCGTAGGTCTTTTGCAGGAGGGTTTTCTGCTCGGGAGTGAGGTTGAGCGAGGAGCGTCTGTCATAAACGGCCTTCACGCGCTTCCACAGCCCCTGGTCGAGCACTATCGATGATGAATAGTCGGCCAGGAGGGGGGTGACGCGCAGAGAAATTTCCATCATCTCGTCGTCGGTATCGGCCGAGAGGAGATTGAAGAAAACGTTGAGCACGCGGTCAAGGTCGCGGCCTGCGCGGTCGAGCGCCACGATTGTATTGTCGAATGTAGGCGCCTCGGGGTTGGAGGCGATGGCAGCCAACTCCTTGCGGGCCTTTTCGATGCCGGCGCTGATGGCCGGTTCATAGTCGGCGTTGCCGATGAGCGAGAACGGGGGGGTGTTGTGCTCGGTTGCAAACTCCGAGGCAAACACCGCTCCGGGCTGCTGTGGGGATGTCTGTGCTTGTGTCATCATTGCAGTAACGGCTGTCAATGCTATCAATGCTTTTTTCATATAAAAAGTTTTTGGAATTATTTCATAAAAACGAGCCACACCGCCAGCACCATAAGCACCATTGCCGCGATGTGGTTCCAGCGGATTGCAAAACCGTCGAACATCACCAGGGAGAACACCACGAACACAACAAGCGTGATAACTTCCTGGATGATTTTCAACTGCATCAGCGAGAAAGGGCCTCCGTTGCCGTCGAAGCCCATGCGGTTTGCCGGCACCTGGAGGCAATATTCAACCAAAGCGATTCCCCACGACAGGAGTATTATAAGCCACACCGGCCATGTTGTGGAGATGCCGGCCGACTGAAGTTTCAGATGGCCGTACCAGGCGAAGGTCATGAAGATATTGGCCACGACCAGCAGCAACAATGTAAGGAGTGCGGTATTCACTTTCTGTCGTTGAGAAGTTTGCGGATATTTACCAGATTGAAGAAACGGCGCCCCTCCTTGGTGAAGAAGAGTGTGCGGGCCAGTGCGTCGGCACGCCTCCATGCCGGGGCCACACCTGAGGCATCCGGCCGCACATCGGCCGGAATATTGCCGAATGTAACCTCAAACACCTCGGCAGCCGGAGGGAATCCCAGCGCCACGAACATGCGCGGCATACCGCCGGAGCCGTCCGGCCCCTCCACCACTACCGATGCCGTGGACGAGCGGCGGGGTATGAGACGCCCGTCGTCGGGTGTGGTGAGCGCCTGGCCATCGAGGAGGTCGAGTCCCTTAGTGGAGTCAAAGAACGATTGTGACAGCTCCGTGAGGAAAAACTCCGGAGTGTAGCGCCGCCTGCGGGTTATAATCTCCTTTGCCGTCTGGTAGCGCTCCACCCCCTTGCGCCCTGCAACCGAGCCGGCGAGAGCGAAGTTGGTGCGGATATCCCAGGCTTTGTCGGCCATCGGATAGGGGTAGGTGCTTGAATCGTCGGCCTCGAAATATGCCGTGGCGCCGGTGGCATCGGTCACTCCGAAAGTCGCCTGGATGCCACGCGGCCGGGGCAGCGCGCTCAGAAGCGAATCGAAATCCTCCACCGTGCGGCACACCTCCAGAGCCCTGCGCATCACCTCACCCTCGCGGTCGCGGCATGAAGGCGAGTTGGGCGTGAGGTTATATGTGGCGGTGTTCATCACGGCGAAACCTGCCGTGTTCATCCCCACCCACACTTCCGAACGGCTGTCATCGCCTCCATTGAAGAGACCGATGAACGCCATGGTCGAATCAGTGGCTTCCACCTTGTCGATGAAATTTGACGCAGCCCCGGTGTCGCGGTGCTTCCACAGCAGAGTGCGCCCCGACGAGGTCGAAACACCCGGCACCACCGCCGAAGTGCACGCCGCCACCGTGACGGTGGCCAGCAATATCGATATCGTTAATGTGACAAGTCGGTTCATAATTGCAAATTTAATGCTCTTTTCGGTATTTTTTTGCATTCTGAGGAAAAAAAGCTAACTTTGGGTTTGAATATGCCTTTACGAAATGCATCCACAATCACCTTACATATATGGCCTTCCACTGAAAGTCAGAGATTACGAAGTTGACTCACAGGGAATTGTAAACAACGCCAACTATCTGCACTACCTGGAGCACACCCGCCACGAGTTCTGCCAGGAGCGCGGCATATCATTCCGCGACATGCAGCGCGCCGGAATCGACCCGGTGGTGCGCAAAATAGAGATCAGCTACCTCACCCCCCTGCGGCTGGCCGAAGAGATGGAGTCGAAACTCTGGATGGAGCGCCGCGGAGCGCGCTTCATATTCCACCAGGATATCTTCAACGCCAAAGGAAAAGAAGTGGTGCGTGCGCTCGTACACATCGTTTGCCTTGAGAACGGCCGCATATCGCGCGGCGACACCCTGGCCGAAGCCTTCGGCCTCACCGACTGACACCCCTGCCGATGCACACCGCCATACCGATAGATTCCGACAACTATCCGCGCCGTCTCGCACTCACACCCGGGGCGCCCCCCGTGCTATATACCCATGGCAACGCCCCGCTCAACGCCCCGCATACCATAGCGATAGTAGGCACACGCTCGGCCACCCCCTATGCCCTCCGGTTTATAAACAACCTTGTCGACGACCTTGCGCGAATGCTGCCGCAGCCGGTGATAGTGAGCGGACTGGCCCTTGGATGCGACATAATGGCACACCGACGCGCTGTGGAGCGCCGAGTGCCCACCGTGGCCGTGCTCGCCCACGGGCTGCATACCCTCTACCCCGCGGCACACTCACAGTTTGCCCGCTCCATGGTGGCCGGCGACAAGGGGATGCTACTAACAGCCTACCCCGAAGGCATCCCCGTGCACCGCTCCAACTTCCTTGCACGCAATAAGATCGTGGCCGGGATAAGCGACTGCGTGGTGGTGGCGGAGTCTGCGGCTGACCGAGGTGGCGCCCTCCACACAGCCCGCTACGCAGCCTCGATAGGGCGCCGGGTATTCGCCTGCCCCGGACGCATCGGCGACCGCTACTCCTCCGGATGCAACATGCTCATACGCCAGGGCATAGCCTCCCTCTGCGAATCGGCCGCCGACCTCGCAGGAGCAATGGGATGGCAGGCAGCCACAACCGCCGCCCCCTCTGAGGCAGTGCAGCAGACCCTCTTCGCGCCACCTCCGCAGGGTCCGGCCGCCGCAATAGCCGCCTACCTCACCGACAACCCCGACTCCACCGCCGACCAGATGGCCGCCGCCCTCTCCATCCCCATGGGCAAGCTGCTCTCCACCCTGATGGAAATGGAGTTTCTCGACCAGATAATCACCCTCCCGGGCAACCGCTTCCGCAACGCCTGAACCCTCCTTAAAAACAAACTGCGGCCTTTGGCCATTATAATAAAAGAGCCCAGCCTCAAATCTAACAACACCCATATGGAAAAGAAAATCATCGCTCCCTCGGAGCTTATCATCAATCCCGATGGCTCGGTGTTTCATCTGCACCTGCTGCCCGAGCAACTCACCGACCGCATAATCCTCGTAGGCGATCCCGGCCGCGTCGACATCGTGGCCGAGCACTTCCACACACGCACATTCGAGGTATCATCGCGCGAGTTCCACACCATCGGCGGCACATACAACGGCAAACCCATAATGTGTCTCAGCCACGGCATCGGCCCCGATAACATCGACATCGTCATCAACGAACTCGACGCACTGGCCAACATTGACTTCAAAACCCGCGAGGTGCGCCCCGAACACCGGCAGCTCACCATGGTGCGCATCGGCACATCAGGCGCCCTCCAGCCCGAACTTATAGTAGGCACACCAGTTATCGCCGAAAAAGCCATCGGCTTCGACGGCGTGCTCAACTACTACGCCGGCCGCAACGAAGTGGCCGACCTTGACTTCGAGCGCGATTTCTGCGAGCACACCGGCTGGAACCCACTCTGGGCCAAACCCTATGTTGTAGATGCCGACGCCGCTCTGGTTGAGCAGATAGGACGCGACGACATGGTGCGCGGCAACACCATATCGGCCGTAGGGTTCTACGGTCCGCAGGGACGCGAGCTGCGCCTCCCCCTGGCCAACCCCGACCTCAACCGGCGCATAGAGGAATTCCGCCACAACGGCCGCAAAGTCACCAACTACGAAATGGAGTCGGCCCCCCTCCAGGGACTCGGCCGGCTGATGGGCCACCGCACCATGACCGTATGCTCCATAATCGCCAACCGCATGCGCCACGACGTCACCCCCAACTACAAGACCGCCATCCGCGACCTCATCGCCACCGTGCTCGACCGCATCTGACACTTCACGCATCCTCCCGCACCTTACAAAAAGCAAGCGGCAAGCCCGAAATTCAGGCTTGCCGCCTGTTTTTTTATGCATCTTCAATCATTAATCGAGACAAGACTTGTGTATTTCAGAATTTTTAGATTATTTTGCACTTATAAATAATCTAACAATTCAAAACCCACTGACACTGCCTGTCAAACAACAGTAATTTACCCAATCAAATATCTCATTTAATGAAACAACGACTCTCTAAGAAAGCGTATGCCGTTGTGGCCGCGATGACTGCCGCAGCCTTTCTGCCCACGGCATCCGAAGCAAAGCTTTCGCAAATCTGCGGGGTGGTATCCTACCCCTCGCAGGCCGCAGGCGCCTACACATTCGGGCTTGAAAGCTATGCCCCGACCCTCATCAAGCGTAATGTATATGCTTCAGGCGGCGGTATAGCTGTCGACGGCGAGTATTACTCCGTAAGGTATGAAAACATCATGGGACTCCCCGTGGTACAGGAGCTATGCTACTCGCTGCCAGACTTTGAGCTCACCGACGAATATACCGGCGACCTCAGCAACGTGGCCACCGCCATGGCCTACAACTACAACACCGACCGCACCTACGCGTGCTACATCACTGCCGACGGCCAGGGCTATGTGCTGGCCATCGCCAATGTGCGCTACTGGTCGCCCAAAACAGTGATATGCCCGCTCGAAGAGCCATTCAGCGCCATGGCATTCGCTTCCGACGGCCAACTGTATGCCATCGACTTCGACGGCCGGCTATTCACCGTCGACACCGCCACCGGAGCCACCACACTGGTCGGCGAGACCGGCCTGGTCTCCGAGCAGATCACAGGCGGCTTCATCGACCCCGACGACAACACATTCTACTGGAGCGTCAAATCAGAGACGCAGGCCGCAATCTACAAAGTCAACATCACCGACGCCACCGCCACACTCCTCTATAACCTTGAGAACGAGGAGCAGCTCGGCGGATTCTATATGCCCGAGGTGTTTGCCGACAAGGTTCCAGGCAAGCCCGCCGGCTCGGTAAGCCTGTCGTTCTCCGGCACATCCCTCTCGGGCAGAGTTCAGTTCCGACCGCCCACAACCACCTACGACGGTGTCAAGGCCGAAGGCGACCTCACCTATCGCGTCTACGCCAACGGCAATGAGATTGCCAACGGCACAACATCCTACGGCGCCGGATATCAGAATGTCGACGTGACTCTCGACAACCCCGGATGGTATTGCATCTCGGTGGTACACGAAAACGCCGAAGGCAAGAGCCCGCGCGGCAAACAAGCTAAATTCATCGGTCCCGACACCCCGAAGGCTCCGTCGTCGGTATCGGTCAGCTATGCCGACGGCGTGGCGACAGTACGCTGGGGGTCGGTGACCTCCGGAGCCAACGACGGCTCGATTGACACCTCTACACGCCGCTATGTGGTGACCCGCCACCCCGACAATGTAGTTGTGTCGGCCGACAACCAGACCACCACATCGCTCACCGACAACATCCCCATGCCTCAGGAGCGCACCACCTACCACTACACAGTAAAAGCCGTGGCAGGCGGATATGAAGGAGCCGAAGCCAAATCGACCGAATTCTCACTCGGCCCCGTGGTTCCGGCATTCAACCTGGGATTCCAGGCCACGACCGACCTCATCGGATGGACTGTGCCCGCACCGGCTTCGGGAGCAGGAGGCAAATGGGAATTCAGCAGTTCTGACAAAGCCATGCGCGTGCGCACCAGCGGCAAACCTACCGATTCATGGCTTATATCGCCTCCTGTACGCCTGAAAAAAGGGGAAGCCTATGAAGTGTCGGCTCTCCTGCGCAGCTACAACACCTCCTACACAGAAACGTTTGAAATCTGCGCCGGCACTTCGGCCGAACCTGCCGCACTCACCTCCGTGATAGTGCCCGACGGCTCGGTAAGCTCAGCCACTCCCGTCAAATTCTCCGGCACATTCAAGCCCCAGGCCGACGGCATATATTATATAGGCGTGCGCGCCACTTCAAACAACAGCGGTTATCTCTACCTCACAGAGCTGTCGGCAGGCGAAGGTGTGTCGCTCACCGCTCCGGCCGTCGTGCAGAACCTTGCCGTTACCGCCGACGCCTCCGGCGCACATATCGTCACAGCCTCGTTTACCCTCCCCACCCTCACCATACAGGGAGAGCCTCTCGCTGAAATCACCCGCATGGAGCTGCTGCGCGACGGCGCCGTTGTGAAAACCAAAAGCGAAGCCCTCACTCCCGGCACCGCGGCCACAATCACCGACGATACCGATGTGCCGGCCGGAACCCACACCTACACTGTGATCTGCTACGGCGAAGGTGACTCAAAAGGTGAGTCGGCAAGCGCCGATGTGTTTGTGGGCTACTCCGCCCCTGTGGCACCCACAGCAATCACCGTAAAGGAAACCGGCAACCTCGGTGAGGTAACCGTTACCTGGAACGCTCCCGCAACCGACACCGAAGGCCGCCTGCTCACCGCAGAAGCTCTCTCATACACACTCCTTGACAAGACCGGCGCAGTGGTGAAAGAGGGCATCAAAGGCACCACTGAAACTTTCCGCGCCCTCGACGAGACCGACCACAATTTCGTGCAGTATCTCGTCAAAGCCGTCACCGAAGGCGGCGAGTCGGCTCTGTGCAAATCCGCGCTTGTGCCCGTAGGCACTCCTTGCGCCACACCATGGAAGGAATCTTTCGCAGGGCGCGCTGTCTCCTCCCCCATCGGCACTGCCAAGATTGAGGGCGATGAAGCCTGGATGATTATCTCGGCCGACAACGACTATGGCATCAACCCCGCCGACAACGACGGCGGCATGGCATATCTCGAAGGATACTCCAACACCAAATCGGCTCTTTTCACTGGCAAGATTGATCTGGCCGACCTCCCCTCGCCGGCACTGACCTTCTACGTCTACAACTACATGACCAACGACCCCAACATCAACACCATTGAGGTGCAGGTGTCAAACGGCGACGGTTTCGCCACACTCCAGACCGTGGTCATCGCCGACACCGGCGAGGAGAACCAGTGGAACAAGGTTATCCTGCCGCTCGACGACTACGCCGGACAGGTTGTGCAGGTGAAATTCATAGCCAGCGTAGAGAAATACCGCTTCTTCTGGCTCGACGACATCAACATCACCTCCGTCACCGGCTACAACCTGGCAGCCCGCGGACTCCAGGCTCCGGTTGCGGTTGACCGCGCCAAGCCCTACACCGTGGCCGCAATCGTGGAGAACACCGGCCTCAACCGGGTGCAGAACTACTCGGTGAATCTCCTCGCCGACGACGTGGTTGTTGACTCCCGCCGCGGCTCCGCCCTCGAGCCCAACGAGATCGGTACCGTTGAATTTGAATGCAACTCCGATGCCCTAACTCCCGAAAAGGTGACCTACACCGCCGAAATCGATTACGGCAACGACGAAATTGCCGGCGACAACACATCTTCGCCCGTGTCAGTATTCGTGAAACGCAGCGGTCTCCCCGCTGTCGACGACCTCACAGTTTCCGGTGCCGACAACACCGCGACTCTGGCATGGAGCACCCCCTCGGCCGAAGGAGCCGCCACAGCCGAGCAGACCGAAGACCTTGAAAGCGCCACAGGATGGAGCTCCGAAGTTGACGGCTGGACCCTCCTCGACCTCGACAAAGGATCAATCGGCGGCATCGGCAACAAGCAACTGCCCGTATCTGGCCAGCAGCCGTTCTTCGTCATGGATGACCAGCACGCCGCATTCTTCAACTCCGACGGCACCTACAACAACGCCTTCAAGGCCCACAGCGGCAACCGGCACCTCTGCTCCATGTACTCAATGCGCGGGTCCACCCCCCTGAAGAGCGACGACTGGGCCATATCGCCCGAACTATACGGCGGAGCGCAGACCGTGAAGCTTTTCGCATCATCGTTCCTGTCCGACGCCGACCAGCCGCAATACAATGAATCGTTTGAGATTCTGTACTCCACCACCGGACGCAACCCCGAGGACTTCACCATGCTCGCCCGCTTCGAGGATATCCCCGCGGCCTGGATCGAATACTCGGCCTACCTCCCCGAGGGTGCGAAGTATTTTGCTATCCGCGGTGTATCCTACGACAAGTACATGCTCTTCATCGACGACATCCGTTTCTGCCCCCTCAACGGCAAGGCGGCCGAAGTTACTCTGAAAGGCTACAACATCTACCGCGACGGAGTCAAGATCTCGCCCGCTACTGTAAGCGCCAACACCTTCGCCGACTCCGGCCTTGACGTCGGGTCGACCCACCGCTATGTAGTGACTGCGCTCTACGACGAAGGAGAATCGAATCCCTCCAACGAAGTCGAAGTCACACTCACCTCAGGCATCAGCGCCGCCACATCCTCAGGCATCACCGTGACCGGCGGACAGGGTGAAATCACTGTTGAAGGCGCCGAAGCCATGCAGGTTGCAGTTGTAGCGGCCGACGGCCGTCTGCACGCAGCCGTTACCGGCGCCCAGCGCATCGTAATCCCCGCCGCCGCAGGAATCTACGTGGTGATTGCCGGCGACAGGGCCGTGAAAGTTTCTGTAAAATAATCTCGACCGGTTACCTATCGCATTCAGGCGATAGAAAACCCGTTCAAAATGAATTCCCCCGCGCATGCTTTTGTGCCCGGGGGAATTATTTTGATAAACGGCTATATTGGCAACCAAATCCGCTGTTACTGCCTCACACCGAGATTCTCGCGCAGCTCCGAGGGAGTCTGGCCGAATTCATCACGATAGCATTTGGTGAAATAGGCCGGAGTGGAGAAGCCCACCTCGTAGGCTATCTCTCCGACTGTGCGGTCGGTGGTCGTGAGCAACTGACGGGCACGCTGGAGACGCAGGCGGCGAAGCAGTTCCACCGGCGAGCAGTTGGTCATAGACTTTATCTTGCGGTAGAATTGCGAACGTCCGAGTCCCATCATCGAGGCAAGAGCGTCCACATTCAGCCCCGGGTTACCCATCTCGCGGTCAAACACCTCGCGCAGACGCCGGTAGAACTCATTGTCGAGATCGGCTGCGCCCGCGCCGTCCTCCTCCGGCGAGGTTACCGGAAGTGACGCCTTGACTGGCGCCGCCGCCAACGAGGGGGTCATGCCATCGCCCTGCCACAGCTCCTTTATACGGCGGCGGTTCTCAACCAGCCCCTGACACCGCGCACGCAACACCTCGCCGTTGAAAGGCTTCGACAGGTAGCCGTCGGCGCCGGAACGGTAGCCCTGGGCGCGCTGCTCGTCGAGCGAGCAGGCGGTGAGGAGGAGCACCGGTATGTGGCAGGTCGAAACCTCCTGCTTCAGGCGCCGGCAGCACTCCAGGCCGTCCATCACCGGCATCATCACATCGCACACAATCAGGTCGGGCACATAGCGGGCCGCCATACGCAGACCGCGGCGCCCGTCGGGAGCGGCAATCACAGTATAGTCCGGAGCCATCATCGAGGCTATGAGCGCCCGCAGGTCGGCATTGTCGTCAATCACAAGGAGTATAGGCTTGTCGCCGCTCGGTTCATCGCCGGAACCGGCGGCATCATCATCGACCTCTGACTCCGGCTGGGGAGCTGCAGTCACTATATCCAGGATTTCAGGCGACACCACATCGGCCGATGCATGCCGGAGTTCATCGGGTGTCTCGCCGTCGGCAAGCATCGGTGCCGGCAACATTATTCTGAACCGTGTGCCTTTGCCGGGCTCGCTTTCGGCTGTAATCTCGCCGGAGTGCATCTCCACAAACGACTTGACAAGTGACAGACCGATGCCCGACCCCTCGGGATGCACTTTGTCAGCCTGCCAGAAGCGCTCGAAAACATTCGGCAGGTCGTCGGCAGCAATGCCGCGGCCCGAATCCTCCACCGTTATCACCAGATTTTCGTTCTGGCGGAGGCAAGTCAGAGCAACCCTGCCATTGTCGGGAGTGAACTTCATGGCGTTCGACAGCAGGTTGAACACCACACGCTCAAGCTTCTCGGTGTCGACCTCGACAATCCCGGTAGGCTCCACGGCTGTCTCCAGCCTTATATGCCGCCGCCGGGCAGCCTCTCCGAACGACTCGGTCCATTCACGCAGCAACGCGCCCAGATCGGCCTTCCGGCGGTTGAGCTCCAGCTTGCCGCTCTCATATTTGCGGAAATCGAGAATCTGGTTTATAAGGCGGTGGAGTATCTTGACGTTCTTGCGGGCAAGGAGCATGAGGGTGTGCTGCTGCGGGGTGAGATTCGAGGCCTGCGCAAGCTGGTCAACCGGCTCGGAAATCAGTGTCAGCGGCGTGCGCAGGTCGTGCGACACCGAGGTGTAGAATATCAGTTTTGCCTGTGTGGCCTCCTGGAGCTGGCGGTTCAGGCTCTCCTGGAGGTCGCGCTGCTCCTGAAGCAGGCGGTTCTGTCGCATGAGAGTCTCCTGGTGGCGCTTGCGCTGCCAGAAAGCACGCAAAAGCAGAAACAGGGTAAAAAACAGCAGCACTGCTATGGCTATGGCGCAATAGAACAGAAACGACTGGGCCGAATGGCGCTCCCAGTATTCGTCGACCTGCCCTTTGAGATATCTCATTTTGGAAGTACCGTCGCTTATCGCCTCATTCTGCTGAAGCAGAATATCGGCGTTTGTAAGGTCAACGGCTGATGGAATCGGAATAAGCGTCACTGTGTCGTAAGGCTCGCCGTGAAGAATGTTGAGTGCCGTGCGTATCAGACGGTTGCCTTCGGTCGGATAAAGGAAGGTCGCGTCGATTACCGAATCGGCTACCGCACGGATACCTATCGCAGGGGCGGCGTCAATGCCTATCACTTTGGGAGAAAGCCCGCGGCGACGAGCTACTTCGGAGGCTCCGATGGCCATACGGTCGTTGTGGGCATAAATCAGGTCGATTTCGGGGTGCAGACGCAGAATGGAGTCGGCCGCGCGCGAGGCATCTTCATAGTCCCAGTCTCCGGATGCGGTAGCAGCGACCTTAATGCCGGGATAGCGCGAAAGCACCTCGGCAAATCCAAGGTGGCGCTGCACTGCAGGAGTCGAGCCCGGATTGCCGTAAATCTCCAGCACACGCGCCTCCGGCCCGACAAGATGCCTGGCATAACGTGCGGCCATGCGCCCGAGCTCGGTGTTGTCCACCCCCTGGTAGGCGGTGTAGTAGGGACCGTTGATGTTGCGGTCAAACACTATCACGGGGGTGCCGCTCTCATAGGCTTTCTTCACAATGGGAGTGATGGCGTCGGCCTCGTTGGGCGCCGCTATGATAATGTCGAACCGGTTGTCGAGAAAATACTGTATGTCGGCAATCTGTTTCTCATTGGAATCATTGGCCGAGAGTATCTCCAGCTCAGCATCCGGATGAAACATTATCTCGCGCTGCATCTCCTCGTTCATCTTCGAGCGCCAGTCGTCGTCAGAGCACTGCGACACACCTATCCTGTAAGTCCTCCCCTGGCGTCCGCACGAAAAGAGCGTCGCCGCGGCAAAGGCTACCAGGAGCACACTTATGATTTTATATCTGAATTTCATGGATATGGATTTAATCAAGCATCAGGAAGACTATGAATTAACCGCAGGCATGCTGCCATGTAATCCTGATGCAAATTTAAATATAGTTCTATAAAATCCGATGCAAAAAACAGAAAAAATATCCCGATGGCACGATTTTGATACTGTTTGCACAATTTTTTATATCGCTTACACACTCTTTTTATTAGTTTTGCATCGGAAAAACAACCCTGAAAAACAATACCGTACAGAATACGATGCTATCAGACAAAAGACTCGCCGCCTTCGCCGCGGCAATAGTAGCAGCCGCGGCGCTGACACCCTCGCTCACGGCTGACGACTCCGTAAAAATCGAACATCTCGGCACAAACAACACTCTCGTGCGTGTCACCGGCGACGGCGACATCCTCCTCATGCCCGTGCAGGAGTCTATTGACGACGCCAAAGTCAACGTGCTCGTCGACGGAAAAAACGAACGCACAATGTTCGTAAGGCTTGCCAAATCAAAAGTAGACTACAAAGTGCCTTTCGATCTCACTCCCTACAAAGGGCACAATGTAGTGTTGAATATCATCACCAACCAGAGCCGGGCCAACGTGCGCGAGGCAAAGGACGACGCATGCTGGGCCAACTTCTCCGTAACCGACTCTTTCCCCACCGAAAACACCGAAAAATACCGTCCCGCATTCCACCACACCCCCCTCTACGGATGGATGAACGACCCCAACGGAATGTTCTACAAGGATGGCGTATGGCACCTCTATTACCAATGGAATCCATACGGCTCGAAATGGCAGAACATGACCTGGGGACACTCGACATCGCCCGACCTCGTAAACTGGACACACCACCCTGCAGCCATCGAACCCGACGGACTCGGAACAATATTCTCGGGCTCATCTGTCGTTGACCGCAACAACACTTCCGGTTTCGGCAAAGATGCCGTGATAGCATTCTATACCTCGGCCGATGCCAGCCAGATACAGAGCATGGCTCACAGCTCCGACAACGGCATGACCTTCACCAAATTTGCCGGCAACCCCGTAATCACTCTCGACAGCGAAGCCCGCGACCCCAACATGTTCTGGCACCAGGAGAGCGGCCAGTGGGTGCTCACCCTGGCACATGCCCTGGACCACGAGATGCTCATATTCACCTCGCCCGACCTCCGCAACTGGACCCTCCAGAGCGCATTCGGCAAAGGCCTCGGCTGCCAGGACGGTGTGTGGGAATGTCCCGACCTCTTCCAGCTCCCCGTTGACGGCACCGATAAAAAGAAATGGGTGCTCCTCTGCAACATCAATCCCGGAGGCCCCTTCGGCGGCAGCGCCACACAATATTTCATCGGCGACTTCGACGGCAAAACCTTCAAGGCCGAAACCCTCGCCGACGGCACTGTGCCTACCAAATGGCTTGACTACGGCAAGGACCACTACGCCACCGTAAGCTTCAGCGACGCCCCCGATAACCGTCGCACAGTGATTGGCTGGATGAGCAACTGGCAGTATGCCGCCGAAGTGCCCACAATGCAGTATCGTTCGGCCAACACTCTGCCCCGCGAAATGGGCATCTTCACCGGCGACGACGGCCAGCTCTACGTGTCGTCGGCCCCCTCGCCCGAAGTTGACGCTCTGCGCGGCAAAGCCGTAGTCAACCGTTCGTTCACCGCAAAGGCTTCCGCTAAAAAATTCAATCTCCCCGCCGACAACGACGGCATATGCGAGATAGCACTCGACATCGATACCCGCACAGCCAAAGCGGTGACACTCACCCTTTCCAACGCACAAGGCGAGAAATCGGCAATAACCTACAACGCTGCCGGCCACACCCTCTCGATGGACCGCACTCAGAGCGGCATAGTGGACTTCAGCCAGGACTTCCCGGCTGTAACCGCAGCGCCGGTGCATAACGCCGGCCCGATAAGCCTGCGCATATTTGTCGACCGCTCGAGCATCGAGGTATTCGAGAAAGACGGACGCGCCGTGATGACCAATCTCGTATTCCCCACCTCGCCCTACACCACCCTCTCCGTTGCTGCCGACGGAGGCCAGGCCAAAGTGCAGAACCTCCGGATATACCCGCTCACTCCAGCCGCCAACTGACACAATAAATCTTACAATCTCATATCATGTCCCTGACAATGGAACCATCTATCTCATCCGCCAGAAAAAGCTCGCTGATGCAGCTTATACCGGTGATGTTCTGCTTCTTCGCCATGGGGTTCGTTGACCTCGTAGGCACCGCTACCAACTTCGTGCAGAAGGACCTCTCGCTCTCCGACTCGCAGGCGAACCTCTTCCCTTCGCTTGTATTCTTCTGGTTTCTTATCTTCTCGGTGCCCACCGGAATACTGATGAACCGCATAGGGCGGAAGAAAACCGTGCTCATATCACTGGCAGTCACCGCCGTATCGCTCGTCATCCCCCTCTTCGGAAGCAGCTACTGGACCATGCTCGCTGCTTTCTCGCTGCTGGGTATCGGCAACGCCATAATGCAGACATCGCTCAACCCGCTGGTGTCAAACCTCATCACCCCCGACAAGCTCGCCTCCACACTCACCTTCGGCCAGTTCGTGAAAGCCATCGCCTCATTCCTCGCCCCGATTATCGCCATGTGGGGCGCCACCACAGCTTTCCCCACATTCGGTCTCGGCTGGAAAGTCCTCTTCGCCATCTACGCCGTGGTAAGCTTCCTTTCGGTAAGCATCCTGGGCGCAACCCCCATCAATGAAGAGAAACCCGACAAAGCCTCCGGCCCCGTGGAATGCCTCCGGCTCCTTGGCAAGCCTTTTGTGCTCCTTTGCTTCATCGGCATCATGTGCCACGTAGGCATCGATGTGGGCACCAATACAACAGCTCCGCGCATCCTCCAGGAGCGCCTCGGGCTCGCTCTCGAGGACGCTGCATTCGCCACCAGCGTATACTTCATATTCCGCACCGCAGGATGCTTTATCGGAGCATTCCTCCTGCGGATGATGAATCCAAGGATATTCTTCGGCATCAGCGTGGCCATGATGCTCGCTGCAATGGCAATCCTATTCGGAGCCACATCCCACGCCCTGCTCTACACAGGAATCGCCCTGATAGGCTTCGGCAACTCCAACGTGTTCTCCGTAATCTTCGCGCAGGCGCTCAACTCACAGCCAGCCGAGAAAAACGAGGTGTCAGGCCTGATGATTATGGGCCTCTTCGGCGGCACTGTGTTCCCCCTGGCAATGGGCTACGCCACCGAGACTTCAATGGGACAGGCCGGAGCCGTGGCTGTAATGACCGCCGGCGTAATATATCTGCTTATCTATACCCTTAAAATCAAAAAATCCTGACACCAAGCATATCATGAACACGACAGACAAAATAGTAGTCGGAATGGGCGAGGCCCTCTGGGACGTCCTTCCCGAAGGTAAAAAAATCGGCGGCGCACCCGCCAACTTCGCCTACCACGTGCAACAGTTCGGCATACCATCCTGCGCCGTCAGCGCCATCGGCGACGACTCCCTGGGCGAAGAACTCCTTGCCAACTTCAGCCAGCGCGGCATCAACTCCCTTATCGAAAAGGTGCCCTACCCTACCGGCACAGTGCAGGTGGAGCTTGACGCCGTAGGCGTGCCGCAATACGACATCAAGGAGAACGTGGCCTGGGACAACATCCCTTACACCGCCCCCCTGGAAAGCCTCGCCGGCCGCACACGTGCCGTGTGCTTCGGCTCGCTGGCACAGCGCAACGTGGTGTCGCGCCGCACAATCAACCGATTCCTCGACGCCATGCCCCAGGACGAAGACAACCTCGTGGTATTCGATGTAAACCTCCGTCAGGGATTCTACACCAAAGAAATCCTCTGCAACTCCATGCAGCGGTGCAACATCCTGAAGATAAACGACGAGGAACTCGTGACGGTGTCGCGCATGTTCGGCTATCCCGGCATCGACCTCCAGGACAAATGCTGGATTCTCCTGGGCAAATACAACCTCAAGATGCTCATATTAACCTGCGGCATCAACGGCAGCTACGTGTTCACCCCCGGCAACGTATCGTTCCAGCCCACTCCCAAGGTTGAAGTGGCCGATACGGTAGGCGCCGGCGACTCTTTCACCGCCGCCTTTATCGCCTCCATCCTCAAAGGCCTTACCGTGGAGGAAGCCCACCGTCGCGCCGTAGCAACCTCGGCCTACGTATGCACATGCCAGGGCGCCATGCCGGTCCTCCCCGATGAGCTGACCCGGTAATCAACGACAATACTCTTTTCATATATATAATTTCTAAGGTAAAATACCTTTTCTCCGGATGCCACGCAGCAGATTGCGCGGCATCCGTTTTTTTTATGATAACAGCACTCATTGTTTGAATTAAGACTTTTTAACATACTAAATAATCAAATTTTAAACACTAAATGTCAGCAAATTACAAAAGCAAAATATGTTAAACAACATATTTACATAGCACATATTCGGATTTTATGCCTAACTTTGCACCGTAGTAAAGCGTATATAATTATGAAAGCGCCCTAAAAAGCGCAAGGGATAATGACGGTTCACCCGCACCTCCACGTGGCCCGACGGGCGAACCTCCAAACAGAAGTCTTTGCGGCCGCATGGCTTCATAACATTAACTACAATGACACTTATGCTCAGAAGATTCAGAACAACACTCTCGGGTATCTGCCAGCAGCTCGGCCGGAGTGACGCATTCCGGATTACAGGCGACTGCACGGTGCAGCCCCCGCAAAGGCAGTGATACCCTCACGTCAGGGCCGACACAGCCATCTCAAATGGAGCTTCAATTGATTCAACTAAAAAACGCAACTAAAAACACTAAAATTTACAGCTATGAACTTTAAGAAAATGGTAAAAAAAGCTGTGGTATGGTATTGCGAAACAGCCGCAATGGCTTATGAGACCGATAAATAAGGTACTCTCCATACCACTCCTTTCATTAGTCACCAACCTTTAAAAGAATCGAGTAGGAGGTAAACACTAATCATAGGTGTTTATCTCCTACTTTCGTGTTTACCGACCTCTCACACCACCGTACGTGCCGTTCGGCATACGGCGGTTCTTAACGCGGATGCAGTTTCTCGTAG
>SCEJ01000323.1 GCA_004102785.1 Muribaculaceae bacterium Isolate-013 (NCI) | reverse complement strand
CATTTAGATTTTTCGGCGTGATCAGTTTTACTTTGACATGTTGGTCGCCTGTGGCACCACCACGTAACTTCGGTGCACCTTTTCCACGTAAGCGGAATTTCGTACCTGTCTGTGTACCAGCAGGAATCTTCATTTTCACATCTCCATGGACAGTTGGTACTTGCACTTCATCTCCCAAAGCTGCTTGTACAAAACTTAAAGGTAATTCATAGTAAATTTCAGAACCTTCACGGTCAAAGATATCACTTTCTTCTACACGGAAGACCACATACAAATCACCAAATGGTCCGCCGTTTTCTCCGGCTTCTCCTTGACCAGCTAAACCCATTTGTTGTCCTTCTTCTACCCCAGCTGGTACATTCACTTTGACTGAGTGAGCTTTCTTCT
>SCEJ01000322.1 GCA_004102785.1 Muribaculaceae bacterium Isolate-013 (NCI) | reverse complement strand
AAAAGAGGAAAAGGTTTGCCAATTCTAAGAAAATCCGTACCTTTGCAAGCCGATTATTATCTCAAAAGGATAAGCAATTAATTCATAGCAAGTTAATCACTCATTGTCCGGGGTGAATGGCTTGTGGTGAAGGAAATATTTTAGTAGTAACAATTTTAAAAAAAACAATTAAGAGTGGATACTTTAAGTTACAAGACCATTTCTGCAAACAAGGCTACGGTGACTAAAGAATGGGTCATTGTGGATGCCACAGATCAAGTATTGGGTCGTCTGGGCGCAAAAGTTGCGAAACTGTTGAGAGGGAAGTATAAACCAAACTTTACTCCTAATGTAGATTGTGGCGATAATGTAATCATTATCAATGCCGACAAAGTAAAATTAACCGGT
>SCEJ01000321.1 GCA_004102785.1 Muribaculaceae bacterium Isolate-013 (NCI) | reverse complement strand
GCGCGACGAGACTGAGTATGCCCTCATCGACCTCAACTTTCTCGGAGTGCATGACCTGCTGCTCCTCCAGGGCGACGCCAAGGGGCCCGACAAGTCGACCGATCCGTCACTGGTCAATCTTCATGCCACCGATCTACAGGCTCAGGTCAACGATTTCAACCGCGGCATCTATGCCGACGGCGAGCCCTTCGAGGCCAACGCCACACCTTTCAGCTACGGCATGGCCTGTTATCCCGAAAAGCACGAGGCCGCGCCCAACATGGAGAGCGACCTGCGTTACGCGCGGATGAAAGTCGACAACGGAGCGTCATATCTCGTGACCCAGATGTTTTTTGACAATCAGAAATATTACGATTTCGTAGCCCGCTGCCGGGCCGAAGGCATCAC
>SCEJ01000320.1 GCA_004102785.1 Muribaculaceae bacterium Isolate-013 (NCI) | reverse complement strand
CGATGAGTTCTATGACGGAAGATTCTGGGACAACAATGCACAGCTGGGCGAATACGATATGAAGCAGTATTACATGCAGCAGCTGGAGACGTATTTTGATGATGACGGCAAAAGCACCGGCTTCAAGACCATCTTCGATCAGCTGATGGTGACCGGTATGCAGGCATTGTTGAAAGACCCAAGCAGTGACACAGCCAAGTCCCAATTCCTAGGATATGCCGGAGCACTGACCGAGTATTTCAACGGCATGGCGGGCAACCTGGAAAAGGTTCAGAAAGACATCAACCAGGAGATCAAGCTGAAGGTAGATGAGATCAACTCCATGCCGGCGAAGTCGCTACTTTAAATAAACAGATCAATACCATCGAACTGACCGGAGTGAAAGCAA
>SCEJ01000319.1 GCA_004102785.1 Muribaculaceae bacterium Isolate-013 (NCI) | reverse complement strand
TGGAGCAATCAGGGAGACCATTATTTCCCCATCACGCTGGAGTATTTCTTCGAGAATCAGGAAAGCATCGACTACCTGATTTACTATCCTCGCACCGAGGGCTACAACGGTCATTTCAAGGAAGTGGAGATTTGGTCGTCCACGCAGGCCGCTCCCAACTATGCGAAGGTGAAAGAGTATGACTTCAAAGGCTCTTCGCTGGCAGCAAAAGTCATGCTGGACAGCCTCTGATAAAACCCTTGTCCGTGAAGTTTGTGGTGAAGTCGGGTCACGGCGACGGGCAAGGCTTTGCCTCTTGCGCCGAGATGGAGTTTTATCGCCGCAATCCCGACAACTTCGACCCGCTTACGCTCTTTACCGACCTCACCTGCTCGGAACTGAAGCCCGG
>SCEJ01000318.1 GCA_004102785.1 Muribaculaceae bacterium Isolate-013 (NCI) | reverse complement strand
TCTTCGCAAGGAAGGCCGCGGGAGTGTCGTTTGCATCGTTTGGAATGGACTGGACCGTCAAGTTGGCATTCCGGCCCGCAGTGAAAAAGCGGCGTCCGTATCCGGCCTCCGGCTTTCCGCCGTCTTCGGAGAAGATATCCGTCGGAATCTGGGCAACGGCGCCGCTTTCAGGCACGACATAGTCGTGCCAACCGGTCGATTGAGCCGTCGCAGCCAAAGGCGCCAGCGACAGCGTAACAACAAGCAAGAACCCGGTTTTCATTTCTTGAATACCTCGAAACATTGCCCCGGCCAGACCTAACCGCGGGGCGTGATTTGAAGCTCCAGCAGCGCCAGCCGCCGCAGAGCAACTGGATCTCTTTCACCCTCCTTGGCACTGCGCAGTATC
>SCEJ01000040.1 GCA_004102785.1 Muribaculaceae bacterium Isolate-013 (NCI) | reverse complement strand
TACAAAACTTATTTGACTTTACCAAATAAAATTGCCGCTAATCTCTATAAAACCAGCAGGTTAAATTTACCTATAATGGTGATGTCTATTCCACATTATCGCCGTAACATGTCCGCTGAATAGTTACGATGAGCCGCATCTCAGGAATAGTATCCGGACGACGCACTGCCGCGCTTATTGCTGCTGCGGTGCTGTTTGCGGTGGAGGTTCTGGTTTTTGTGACATCGTCGTTTTTCGACCACATCATTGATCACGATGAAGCCTATCAGGCCCTGAACTGCCGCTTTTACGGAGACTCGCCTATGGCGATGCTGACTTTTGCCATCGGCCACGGCTGGACGTCGGTGTTCGGCGACACACTGCTGTCGCTGAGGCTGCTTGCCCGGCTCTGCTATCTTGTGACGGTGGCGTTGCCGTTGTGCTATTTTTACCGCAAGACAGCCGATGCCGCCTGGACATTCCTTCTTGGGGCGTTCATGCTTGCGCTGGTGCAGGCCGACCATATCCTGTTCTATGGCTGGGACGTCGGCGCTTTCCCTTTCATAAGCGCGTTGCTGGTGGGGCTGCTGTGCTATCTTGACCGTCCGACCGTAGCCCGGGCCACTGTGTGCGGAGCCTTGTGCGCGCTGATGATACTGTCGAGAGTCACAACCGCTGTGGCCGGTATCCCGGCATTGTTTTGGATAATCATTGCCGGTGCCCGGAGGTCGCCGGAATGCGGCCCATGGCGTTGTGCAGGGGGTGCGGCCGTAGGTTTTGCTGTCGCAGCTCTGGCCGGAATGCTGCTTTTGAAAGGGAGTGTTGCCGGTTATATGGCGGCATGGAACGGCGATAATATCATCAGCGGCCACGGCGTGGGCGATATTGCCGACGGCTACCTGCGGTCGATGAAGTTCGCCATACGATTTTGTTCGAGTTATATAGGCTATGATGTGCAGGTTGCCGCGCTGTGCATCCTTGCCGTGGCGGCCCGCCGTTACGGCGCATTGCTGTGCGGCGCCGGAACGGTGTTCCTCTCGCTCAAGCGCATACTGCTGATGCATTCGGGCTTCATGCCGATGTATTTCTGTTTCATCGTGCTGGTGCTTTATGCTCCGTTGCGCAGCCTGTTCGGCAAGGAGGCAGTCCGCGTCGACCGGGTGCGTTACTGGCTTGTGATAGTTTTTGCGGTGCTTTTCGCCATAGGTTCTGACAGTTTTCTGATGAAGCTGATGTATTTCTATTCCGTGCCGGTGTCGATGTTGCTGCTGTGGCGATGGCGGAGAGGCTTCCTCAAGTATATGTTCATCATGTTTACCGTGCCGACGGTGGCATATTTCGCCTGCGACCGGATTCAGAGCTTCGGCGAGGTAGTGCATCTTGGCGAGAAGATTCCGCGCCACAACCATATCTATGATACCCCTGACGGCTATACCTGGATTGCCCCCGTTGTGCCGGTGGTCGAGTCGCTGAAATCGCAGGGGAAGAGCGTGGGGAGTTACGGCGTGTCGCGCTACACGGTGAGCTATCTTCTGGAGGAGGGCAAGCCTTACCGTTTTCAGGATTTCCACACATATCATGTCGGAAGCACCCGGCGCACGCTTGCCGAATTCTGCCGCCGCTACGACGTGCTTGTTCTGTCGGAGTATGACGCGGGGCCGGAGTACGGCTGGCGTATGCCTTACCGTGAGGTCGACTCTGTGGTCCGGGCAAACGGTTTTGCCGAAGTGGCCGGAGGGGGCGAGTTCCACGTATATGAGAAGAGAGCGGATAAGCGGCCCGTAACATCGCTTGATTGATGATGCCATGATTGATGTCAGAAAAAAGATACAGGAATTCAGAGGTGTGCGGCTCCCGCTTTTATGGCGGATGAGCGTGCCCGGCGCGTTGGTGCGCGGGGCTGTATGGGCGTTTCTTGCCGCGGCTCTCCTGTGGACTGTCGGCTGCAAGTTTTACGGCGTGGTCGCCAACAAGGATGAATGCTATATGGCTCTGTGCTGCCGTGGATGGGGGGAGCAGCCGGTGGCGATGCTGTCGTTCTTCTCCGGGTGGATAGCGATGCGCGTTTTCGGCGACCAGGTCATTACGCTGCGTCTGCTGGCCATGGCGTGCTATCTTGTGGCGATACTGATGCCGGTGTGGTATTTTTACCGCCGCACGGGCAACCGGTTGTGGTCGGTCTATCTTTTTGCCGTTGTCACTGTGGTGGTGCAATGCACACATATCTACTTTTACGGCTGGGATGCGGGAGCTTACCCGTATGAGAGCGCCCTGCTCACGCTTTCAATGTGCTATATCGACTCCCCCTCGCGGCGCAAGGAGGTGCTGACGGGGTGCCTGCTGGGCGCGCTGGGCATGGCGCGTGTGCCGGCGCTTGTGCTCGCCGGCCCGGCCGCGGTGCTTGTGGCGGTTGCGGCGGGTAGACGCCACGGCCGGCCTGCGTCAGAGATATGGCGTGCCGTAGGACGAGGCTTCGTGTCGTTCGCGGCGACGGCTCTGCTGCTCATGACCGTGATGAAGGGGAGCCCGGCGGCGTATTTCGCCGCGTGGGTGCCTGAAAATATCATCACCGGCCACACACTCCGCGATGTGGCCTACGGCTATCTCGACTGGATGCTTGAGGACCTTGACAACCATATCGACTCATATCATTACTGGCGCGACAGTTTTGCCGCTCTCGCGCTGCTGTTGCTGCTCGGGCGCCGCAGCCGTCCGGTGGCAGGGGTGTTGCTTCTTGCCGCCGTGTGTTACCGGCGCGCCTTGCTGCATCATTCCGTAGAGTTGCCCTGGCATCTGATAATAATAGTGCTGCTTTCCCTGGCACCGCTGCATAATGCGGTGGCCCGGCATATAAGGCATGCCGCCGGTGCGGTGCACGTTGACCGCCTGAAGCTGGCGCTAATCCTGATATACGCGTTTGTGCCCGTCGCGGGGTCCGACCGCATAATGATGCGCATCACCTTTTTCTATTCCATCCCCCTGGTGATGGTGTGGCTTTATCCGCTGCGGGGCGGGATTGTGCGGTGGTTTCTTGCGTTCATGACCGTACCGGCGCTTTGTGCCGGCATTTATGGCCGGGTCAGCGACTATGGCAGGTGCGAGCCGATTGACCGGCTCCTGCCATACCACAGATACATAATAGACTACCCCGGGAATGCCGCGTATCTTGTGCCGCTGCGTTCCGTTGCCGCCAGGCTTGAGCGCGAAGGGAAGCGTTTCGGCACCTTCGGCGAGGACCGTTACGGGCCGCCGTATCTTTATGAGAAAGATGCCCCTTACCTGCTAAATGCATTCCACAACTATTATCCGGCCGCCACAGAGGCGGTGCTCCGTGATATGTGCCGCCACCTTGACGCGCTTTTTGTGCAGCCCCGCGACACCCCGGCGCTTACATTTGCCGAGATTGATGATATAATACGCAGCGAGGGGTATGCCCCGGCCGTGACGGATGCCGGCGGCTACCGTGTGTATGAAAAACAAACCGAATGATGATGAAGATTGAAGATAAAGACCATGCGGTCGGCTTGCCGCGCCAGTGGGAGATGGAGTGGTTTCTGACTCCTGCGGAGTGTAATCCGCAGGGGCGTATGCCGCTTACACTGTTGATAAACAGGTTGATTGAGATTGCTACGCTTCATGCCAACGCCATCGGCATCGGATATGCCGATATAGTGGAGCGGCATCACACCTGGGTGCTCTCGCGGGTGGCGGTGGAGATGAGGCGCTATCCGGGGGTGAACGATACCTATCGCATATCGACGTGGATATGCTCGGTGAACCGCCTCTTCTCCGAACGCGACTTCTGCATAATGACGGCCGACGGCGAGGTGCTCGGATGGGCGCGCACGGTGTGGGGGATGCTCGACACCGACACGCGCCGGGCCGCCGATATATCGTATATGGCATGGATCGAGGCTCTGGCGCAGCCGGGTCGCTGCCCGATAGAGAATGCTTCGCGTCCGCAGTCGCCGGGCGAATACACCACGGAGCATTATCGGTTCACATACTGCGACCTCGATTTCAACCGCCATGTAAACTCTTCGCGCTACATCGAGCTGCTTCTCAACCAGTGGCCGCTTGAGTTTCATGACGCCAACCGGCTGACACGTTTCGAGATAGCCTATCTGCATGAGGCATATTCGGGCGAGGAGGTGGAGGTGCGGCTCAGCACCGCAGGCTCTGAGACGCGCGCCGAGCTCACGGCCGGCTCCACGGCGCTTTGCCGCGCGCGGCTGTGTTTTTCGCCGCGTGAGCCGGAAGTGCAGGCCGGGTGTTCACATTGATTATTCAACAACCTCTAAAAATGATTTTTGAAAAGATACGCGCTTTCCGAGGGATAAATCTGCCTTTTCTGGCCGATATACGCATACCCGGCGCCCTCATCAAGACGATGGTGTGGAGCTTCTTTATCGTGACTTTTATGTGGTATTGGGCAGGAACGTTCCTTTCCCAGTATCTTATTCAGGACGAGAGCTACATGGCACTGTGTTGCCGCTACTACCGCGAGCAGCCACTCGCCATGCTCACATTCTTTGCCGGGCGGGTGGCCATGGTGTTGTTCGGCGACCATATCATAGTGCTGCGTGGGCTTGCCTCGGCAAGCATGTTAGGCGCGGCGCTGATACCATGCTGCTATTTTTACCGCCGGACGCGCAACCTGATGTGGACTCTGTTTATCCTTGCCGTATGCATGATTGCCATCAGATGCACCCGCAATGAGTTTTATAGCTGGGATTCAGCGCCTGCGGTGCTTTACGGGTGGCTGCTGACCATAATGGTGAGTTATATAGGGTCGCCCCGGCGCATTAAAACCTTGCTGGCGGCTGCGGTGCTGGCACTTGTGGTGCTGGCGCGTGTGCCGGCGGCTCTGGTAGCGGTTCCGGCCTGCGTGGCCATAGTCCTGGCGGTGGAGTCGCGCCTGAAAAAGAGTGCGATGGAGAAACTGAAAAGTATCGGGCTGTGCCTGTGTGTGTTCGTGGCAGTGACTGCGGTCACAGTCACGGTGATGTCGGGGAGCCCGGCGGCCTACATACACTCGTGGGTGCCTGAGAATATCATCAACGGGCATAAGATGGACGATGTGCTGCACGGGCCGGGGCACTGGAACTTTACCATTTGGACGGCCGCCTATATTTGTGGCAGCTACTTTCTTTTCCGTTATATGTTTGTCGCCGTGGCGGTTGTCCGGTGTATAAACCGGAGAAGCCGCCTCGTGGCAGGACTGGCTCTTGTTCTGGCACTCACATGTTATAATGTGGTGTATGACCAATGGGTAGTGTATCCGTTGTATGTCGTGGCGTTGGGGCTGCTGCTGTATGCTCCGTGCCATAATTTCGTGGAACGGCATATAAGGCGCGGCAGTGATATGGAGCGGGTCGATCCCCTGGTTGTAGTTGCCGTGGTGGCGTTTGCCCTGGTGCCTGTGGTGGGGTCAGATCATGTGCTGGTACGATTTATATTCTACTATTCCATCCCCCTGCTGATGGTGCAGCTCTACCGGCGGCGGAACGGGGTGATTCTGTGGCTTATGCTGTTCATGACCGTGCCGGCGCTTGCCGCCGGGATAAGGAATGCCATATGGCAGTTTACCGACAGCAGCCGTTTCGCTGTCGGTAAGCTTCCCCGGCGTGAGCTTGTTGTGGATTTCAGGGAGAATCTCGAATTCTTTCTCCCTTTGGCTGAAGCTACCTCCGCCATGGAGAAGAGTGGCGACAGATATATTTTCATGGGATACCACAGGTATGAGCCGATGTATTTCTATAAGAGCGGCAGACCTTACCGGCTGAACCATTTTCATTATTACTACGAGCAGGATGCACGCGATTTTATCCGTACGATTCCCGACAGTGTCGATGCGGTGGTAATCCGCAGGTCGGATCTGCCGGAGCTTTCTTATGAGGAAATCGGTTCGGAATTTGGCGCCAAAGGGTATGCCTTGGCCGACAGCGCGGGTATATATGATATTTACCGAAAGCAGGTTGCGGAGCGCGCGACGCCCTGACAGCTCGGGGCGCCGTGCGGAGATTCGGTGCCGTGACGGGCTGAGGCCGGTGCGTTTTCTTGTTTGTTACGGGAAAAAGAGTTATCTTTGCGGTACAAATTTTCTTCAGTATGAGCAACTCACGTATCTCCCGGAGAATCCAGGCGCTTTCAGCCTCGCAGACCCTGGCCATGTCGCAGAAAAGCAGCGAATTGCGAGCCAAGGGCATTGATGTGATCAACCTTTCGGTAGGGGAGCCCGACTTCCCTACGCCCGAGCATATCAAGGAGGCGGCCAAGCGCGCCATTGACGAGAACTATACCCATTACACCCCTGTGCCGGGGTATATGGAGCTGCGCCGCGCTATCGCCGACACTCTCCGCCGCGAGCACGGTGTGGAGTACGCCCCCGAGCAGATAGTGGTGTCGGGAGGCGCCAAGCAGGCCCTCAGCAACGCCGTGCTCGCCCTTGTCAACGAGGGCGACGAGGTTGTAATCCCCGTGCCGGCATGGGTGAGCTATGTGGAGATGGTGAAGCTCGCCGGCGGTGTCAACGTTACGGTGCCGGCCGGTATCGACCAGGATTTCAAGGTGACCCCGGCGCAGCTTGAGGCAGCCATCACCCCGGCCACCCGCCTGGTGATGCTCTGCTCCCCCTCCAACCCTTCGGGGGCGGTGTACTCCAGGGAGGAGCTCCGCGGCCTGGTGGAGGTGCTTGCCCGCCATCCGCAGGTGATGGTTCTTGCCGATGAGATATACGAGCATATCAATTATACCGGTAGCTATGCCTCGCTGAGCGAGTTCCCGGAAATCGCCGACCGCCTGGTGCTTGTCAACGGAGTGTCGAAGGCTTATGCCATGACCGGCTGGCGTATCGGCTTCCTTGCCGCTCCGCTCGATGTGGCCAAGGCCGTGAGCAAGCTCCAGGGGCAGACCACCTCGGGCTGCTGCTCCATAGCCCAGAAGGCAGCCGAAGCGGCCTATAACGGCTCGCAGGCTCCGGTAGAGGAGATGCGTGTGGCTTTCGAGCGCCGCCGTGACCTGGTTGTCGACCTCGCCCGCGAGATTCCCGGACTGAAAGTAAACGTGCCCTCGGGCGCGTTCTACCTCTTCCCTGAAGTGACACATTATCTCGGGAAGAAATATAAAACGGAGGATGCCGAGGGGAATGCCGAGGAGAAAACGGTGACTACCGATTCCGACCTGGCGATGTTCCTCCTGGAGGAAGCCCATGTGGCCACGGTGGCCGGTTCGGCATTCTGCCTGCCCGGCTACATACGCCTGAGCTACGCCGCCTCCGACGAGAAACTGGCCGAAGCCATGGGGCGCATCCGCGTGGCTCTCGCACGCCTTTATTAATTGAAACAATATCAACATTTTGTAATGGACTTTATAGAAGAACTGACGTGGCGCGGCATGATTCACCAGATGATGCCCGGCACTGAGGATGAACTCAAGAAGGGGATGACCGCCGCATACCTCGGTATCGACCCGACGGCTGACTCCCTGCATATCGGACACCTCGTAGGGGTAATGATTCTCAAGCATTTCCAGCGTTGCGGCCACAAGCCTATCGCGCTTATCGGCGGTGCCACCGGCATGATCGGCGACCCCTCGATGAAGAGCCAGGAGCGCAAGCTCCTCGATGTGGAGACCCTGCGCCACAACCAGGAGGCGATACGCCGTCAGCTTGCCAAATTCCTTGATTTCGACTCCGACGCGCCCAACGCGGCAATCCTTGTCAACAACTACGACTGGATGAAGGACTACGGTTTCCTTGACTTTATCCGCGATATCGGCAAGTGCATCACCGTAAACTACATGATGGCCAAGGAGTCGGTGAAGAAGCGCCTTTCGGGCGACAGCGGCCAGGGAATGTCGTTCACCGAATTCTCCTACCAGTTGCTCCAGGGCTACGACTTCCTGTGGCTCTATCGCAACAAGGGATGCCGCCTGCAGCTCGGCGGCTCCGACCAGTGGGGCAACATCACCACCGGCACAGAGCTCATACGCCGCCTCGAAGGCGCCGACGACGCTTTCGCCCTTACCTGCCCGCTTATCACCAAGGCCGACGGCGGCAAGTTCGGAAAGACCGAGAGCGGTAACGTGTGGCTTGACCCGGCCCGCACATCGCCCTACCAGTTCTACCAGTTCTGGCTCAACGTATCCGATGCCGATGCCGAGAAATATATAAAGATTTTCACCGTACTTCCCCGCGAGGAGGTGGAGGCTCTGGTGGAGCAGCAGCGCCAGGACCCCGGCCAGCGCCCCTTGCAGAAGCGCCTGGCAAAGGAGATTACCACCATGGTGCATTCGGCCGAGGAGTACGAGGCCGCCGTGGAGGCTTCGCAGATACTTTTCAGCAACAAGGCCGCCGACTCGCTACGCAAAATCGACGAGCGCACGCTCCTCGATGTGTTTGCCGGTGTGCCCCAGTTCGAGGTATCGCTCCAGGAAATCAGGGACGGCATACAGCTTGCCGACCTGCTCACCGACCGTGCCGCAGTGTTCCCCTCCAAGGGAGAGCTGCGCAAACTTGCCCAGGGCGGCGGTTTCGCCATCAACAAGGAGAAGGTCGCCGACCCCTACACCCCGGCCACCGAGGATATGCTGCTCAACGGCAAATACATCCTCGTGCAGAAGGGCAAAAAGAACTATTTCCTGCTCAAAGCCGTCTGATTCAGCCTTATAACGGCTGCATGAAGATGCCTTCGGGCCATTATCGCCTTGCGTAACAAAAGCCTTTACATATTGCTTGTATTCGCTGCCAGCCTCGTTGCGGGACCGCTGTTCTCCCGCGACGGGATGGTTGCGTCTGTAAGCGTGCCTGAGCCTGTTTCTGCCGTCGCGGGGCATGAGGCCCCCGCCGAGACTGTGGCTGCTATGCCGCTTCCGGCCACAGGTCTCCCCGCAGCACCGTTTGCCGGGAGCGTCTTTGAGGAGGCCGACAGTGTCATTGATGCCGTGGATTCTGTATCCGGTTCATCACTTGCTGTCGCCGACAGTGTTGTCGCCGACACAATGGCGTTGGCTGCCGCGGATGCTATGCCGCAGCGGCCGTCGCGCATACGCCGCGAAAAGGTTGACCTGGACAACCAGGTGGTATTTTCATGTGCCGACTCCATGGTTATGATAGGACGCAAGATGACCTATATGTACGGCGACGGCAAGGTGGATTACGGCGACCTCAAGCTGCAGGCCGCCGACATAGCCCTTGACCTCGACCGCTCGGAAGTGGAGGCAACCGGCGTGGTCGACAGCCTGGGAGAGATGCAGGGACGCCCGGTGTTCGAGCAGGGTGGGTCGGAATATGAATCGGAGTCGATGCGCTACAACTTCAAGTCGAAGCGCGGCTTCATCACCAATGTGGCCACCCAGCAGGGGGAGGGGTATCTCACGGGAGGCACCACTAAAAAGACCGAGAACGATGAATATTACATCGAAAACGGCCGCTATTCCACCTGCGACGACCATGAGCATCCGCATTTTTGGCTGCAGCTCACCCGCGCCAAGGTGCGTCCGAAAAAGAATATCGTCACGGGACCGGCCTACATGGTGCTTGCAGGGCTGCCGCTGCCGCTGGCTGTGCCTTTCGGTTATTTCCCTTTCAGCGACAAATATGCCTCGGGTATCATCGTGCCTACCTTCGGCGATGATTACAACCGCGGCTTCTATCTCTCCGACGGCGGCTATTATTTCGCCATCAACGACTATGTTGACCTCGCCCTCACCGGAGAAATCTACACCAAAGGGTCATGGGGGCTTTCGGCGCAGTCTACCTATGCGAAGCGATATAAGTTCAGCGGCCGTTTCAGCATCAATTATCTAAAGAGCATCTACGGCGAGAAGGGGGACCCCGACTATAACTCGTCGACCAACTTCCAGGTGATATGGAGCCATTCGCAGGACTCCAAGGCGAACCCCAACATGTCGCTTTCGGCATCGGTCAACTTCACCACATCGGGCTATACCCGCAACAACGTAAACTCCTACTACTCCTCGGCGTTCACCGAGAACACAAAGAGCTCGACGGTGAACCTCACCTACCGCTTTCCGCAGTCGAAGTGGTCGCTGTCGACCTCGCTGAACATCTCACAGCGCACACAGGACTC
The DNA here is from genome assembly GCA_004102785.1 of Muribaculaceae bacterium Isolate-013 (NCI). GTDB lineage: Bacteria > Bacteroidota > Bacteroidia > Bacteroidales > Muribaculaceae > UBA7173. The sequence goes on along the minus strand of SCEJ01000040.1, from coordinate 20,199 downwards.
CACACTTGCCGTGTCGTTCCCCAACCTCACCGTCACCATGGCGCAGACCTATCCTTTCAAGCGCAAGCGGGCCGTCGGAGCCGAGCGGTGGTATGAGAAGATACGCATGTCGTACTCCGGTCAGTTGCAGAACTCGCTCACTGCCAAGCAGGATGAGTTTCTTAAGAAATCGCTCATAAAGGACTGGCGCAACGGCATGAAGCACAACATCCCGGTATCAGCCACATTCTCGGTGTTCAAATACCTCAACCTCACGCCGTCGATAAACATTACCGACCGCATGTACACCCAGAAGGTGCGCCGCCAGTGGGACCCCGCCGCCTCCGCCGAGGTGGCCGACACCACCTATTCGCTCTACAACGTGTGGGACTTCAATGCATCGGTGTCGCTCGACACCAAGCTCTACGGTTTCTATCAGCCGCTGCCGTTCTTAGGCGACAAGGTGAAGATGATACGCCACGTGCTCACCCCGACGATATCATTTTCAGGCGCCCCCGATTTCGGCTCTTCATGGTTCGGATACTACGGCGCCTACAACTATACCGATGCCCAGGGCAATACCCGGCGCAGGGAGTACTCGATGTTCCCCAACGCACTGTTCGGAGTGCCCGGCAAGGGTAAGACCGGGGCGGTATCGGTGTCGCTGGCCAACAACCTGGAGATGAAGGTCAAGAGCGACAACGACTCCATCGGAGAGAAAAAAATATCGCTTATCGAGAATTTCACGGTGTCGCAGAGCTATAATTTCGCGGCCGACTCGCTCAACTGGAGCAACATCAACACCTCGATACTGCTGCGCCTCACCCGCCAGTTCAATCTTTCGCTGGCTGCCACATGGGATGTATATACCTATGGGCTGAACCCGGAAGGGAAACCGGTGCGCATAAACCGCACGCGCCTCCAGGCCGGGAAGGGGCTCGGACGCCTGTCGTCGACCGGCACCTCTTTCTCCTATACATTCAACAACGACACTTTCCGCAAAAAGAAGTCGGCCGACGACAAGGGTGCCTCCGGCTCCTCCGGCAACGATGACAACTGGGGAGGCGACAACGGCAACCTCACCCCCGACAACGACACCGGAAAAGGCTCGGGCGATGACCTGGTGCTCGATTCCGACGGATATGTGCCGTGGACTGTGCCGTGGAGCCTGTCGGTGAATTATTCGATAAACTATTCATATGGCGCCTTCAATAAAGAGAAGATGGAGTATGACGGCAAGATAACGCAGAATCTCTCGCTGTCGGGCAACATCCGGCCTACGAAGAACTGGCAGTTCGCCGCCTCGGCTTCATTTAACTTCGAGACTAAAAAGCTGGCCTATATGAATCTCAATATCTCGCGCGACCTCCACTGTTTCACCATGCGTGCCTCGGTTATTCCGGTGGGGCCGTACAAGAGCTATAATTTCCATATCTCGGTGAAGTCGTCGCTCCTTTCCGACCTCAAGTACGACAAGCGCTCCTCGCGCTCGAACGGTGTGGAATGGTATTGATATTTTTGGAGATTTGAAAAGAAATATGTAACTTTGCGGCTGACTTTAGAGGGGAGTCCTCCCCTTTGGGTCGCTAAGGATTGACTTATGGTGTAATGGTAGCACTGCAGTTTTTGGTTCTGCCTGTCCTGGTTCGAGTCCGGGTAAGTCAACTCTTCCGGCGCCGAGGCTTAAGCCCCGGCGCCGTTTTTTATGATGATATGGATGTGACCGGCAGGTGGTTACCGGCGCAGGCGCCCGAGAAGAGCAAAGAGGGGGCGGGGCAGATGGCGGAGAAGCAGTTTGGCGCGGGTGGATGCCGGAAGGGCTATGCCGGCTGTATGGCAGAAATCAAGTAGTTCGGAAACTGCTTTAGAGTCGGCGGCGGCGAATGCGCGCGACGATACGTAGGCGGCCGCTTTGGTGTTGGCGCGGTCAATGGCAGCGGAGCGTATGCCGAATTTCCGCTGGAGGCGCAGACGCAGGCGCAGTGTGCCGAAATAGAAGCGGAAAGCGCGCGCGGCGTCTGCCGCAGAGGTTAGCTGGCTACTGTGCCCCACACGGTAGTTCAGGGTTATGTCGGGGATGTATGCCACCTTTCCGGCGGCGGCCAGCACGGCTATTAGCTGGAGGTCCTCGCAGGGATATTCGCCGGAGCGGAAGAGGGGTTCGTCGGCCTTGTAGGCATCAATGAAGGTCTGTTTGCGGAAGAGGCATGTGCATGAGTGTACGGTCATGGAGCCGTTGGCCGCCAGCAGAGGCTCGAGCAGCATCCGGCCGTCGGCAACCGGCTGCATCCACGGCGCTGTGGTGTCGGCGTCCGAGGGGCGTGTCGCTCCGGTGGCCGCATCGAGGTATTGCCATCCGGTGTGCACCAGGGTTATGTCGGGGTTGCGGTCGAGAATATCGGCCTGGCGCCGCAGTTTCGAGGTGTCGCACCAAAGGTCGTCGCCGGCCACATCGGCTATGTATGGCGCGCGGCAGCGCAGCAGGGTGTCGAAATAGTTGTCGCGCGCGCCGCGGTTCACCTTGTTGCGCGTGTAGCGGATTATGTGCGGATACCTGCGGGCGTATTCGCGGCATATATCGCCGGTTGAGTCGGTAGAGCAGTCGTCGGCAAGTTCGATTTCAAAGGTGAATACGCAGTCCTGGGCCAGGATTGACTCGAGAGTGGCGGCCAGGGTATCCTCCTGGTTGTAGGTGGTGACTATTACGGATACTTTTGGCAGGGCTTTGTTCATATCTTGAAGAACGGACGTAGAAGGCGGGCAACGCCGCGCCCTCCAAGCGAGGTATAGCGGCAGGCGAATCGCAGCAGTGTGCGGCGTAGGGCCGACGGCTCGGCCGACAGGGTGGCGAGCATGAGGCGGAGCGCTTCCTCCGCGCTACCCTCGGCTGAATACAGCCCGGCCAGGTGTGCCCTGCGCAGGCGCACGGCCTCGGTAGGGCGTCCGGCTGCGGCGAGCGAACGCTCTATGCGGTCGAGGCTCTCTTCCCAGTTGCGGGCGTTTGGCGAGAATGCCTCGCCGGTGATTGACTCTTTGAGGCCGATTACAGTTACTGTCACCGGGCCGTTGATTTTCTTTACAGAGGGGGCCAGCAGCAGCATCCGTGTGCCCAGCTCGATGTCGTCCCAGCCATGGTCGGCGGCGTCCCAGTTGCCTGCGCGCCTGAAGAGGTCGGTGCGTGCGGCGTAGCGCTGAGTGGCCATGGAGCCGTGCATGAGAGTATGCCAAAGAGTGTCGGATTCGTAGAAGCGTCGCCGTTCCGGCTTGCCGCGGTGAGATATGAAGTCGACGTCCCACCCCACGATGTCGGCTCCGGTCTGTTTCAGTGCTTTCAGTGCGCGTGCCGCGTGAGAAGGCGCCATAAGGTCATCGCTGTCGAAGAACATGGTGTAGGGGGTGGTTACTTCCCGTAGTCCGCGGGCGCGCGCGGCGGCCGCTCCCGCACGGCTTTCGTCAATGAGGATGATTTCGAGCCCGGGGCCTTCGGCGTGTTCCTTCCATGCGCGGAGCACTTCGGGGGTGGCATCGGTGGAGTTGTTGTCAACCAGCACCACGCGCAGAGGGCGGAGCGTCTGTCGCTGCACGCTCTCGAGTGTGCGTCCGACGATGCCGGCGCGGTTATATACCGGAATTACAATGGTGAGTTCGTACTCCATTTTTCTGAGTGAAAGAGAGGTGTTATATATAATCGGCATGCAGTGCGCGCACGGCGCCCTGGCGCATCTGCCGCCATATGTGGAAGAGCATCGCCCGGCGGTGGCGCCATGAGCGCCAGGCGTTGAGTGCGATCCGCAGGCGCCATGTGCGGCGGTTGTTCAAGGCTATCACTGCACCGTGCGACCGGTAGAAGCCGTCGGGCACAATGGTGCGCGAGCCGGTGGTAAGGCCGGGATGCGTGCATACAGTAAATGGGAAATAGCGGCACACCAGGCCGTTGCGTCGGGCGGTGTAGAGAAAAATCTCGTCTTCGGCGGCGGTGAAGAAGGGTGCGCCCGGGCCGAAATACTCGTTGAAGCGCAGTTCGCGGCCGAGACGGCTGCGGTTGAGGCCTACCTCGAATGCGGTCTGGTAGAATCCTTTCGGCAGGGTGGCAAGTGAGGTTTCGGCTTCGGGGTAGGTTTTGTTGTCGGCTCCGGAGTAACGGAAGGAGAAATAGTCGGTATCGGGGTTGTTCTCCATTATGGCGAGGGCTCCGAGCAGGCTGTCGGGGGTATAGACAAGGTCATCGTCGGCAATGAGCACAAACGGCGCTGTTGCCAGCTCGAGGAGGTTGTTGCGGTTGGCGCTTACTCCGGGATGGTAGAAGCGGCGGACGGAGATGTCGCGCCGCCGGGAGAAGTATTCCGGCTCGGGTATGCCGTCGCAGTCCTGCCACGACACAATATACTGCACCCCCTCCAGCTCAGGCAGAGCCATAGCGGCCACGCGCTCTATGCCTGGAGCGCGGTGGGTGGCTATCAGCACCTGGAGGCGTGGAGGGGGTAGTGCAGGATACATATGGGAGGGGTCAGAGGTAGCGGGCTACGGCCGAGGAGAGTTTCGACATGTCGGTGACGCGCTCCACCAGGTCGCCGTTGCGGTTGATAATGAATGTGGCCGGGAGAGCGCCCACGTTAAAGTCAACCAGGGTCTTGGCCGACGCGTCGGCCGGATTATAGACGGCGATCCAGGGGATGTTCTTGGCCGACTGGCGCCAGAGGTATTCGTCAGTATCGAAACCTACCTGATAGATCTGGAGTCCGCGGCCTTTGTTGGTGTCGTAGACTTTGGCGAGCTCCACGTTGATTGCCGGCGACTCCGGTGCCGAATAGGCTGTGAAATTGAGTATCACCACGTTGCCGCGTGCGGTCTCGTCAGAGAGCACACGCACATTGCCGTTGACATCGCTAAGGGAGATTTCCGGGTGTTTTATCTCCGTTGCCACGATGGTGTCGCCGGGAGCTGCTGAGGCTTTGCGGCGGTGCGCCAGGAAGAGCTCGGAAAGCATCCGTGTGCGGGGGTCGGCCGGCCGGGTCTGGTTGAAAGCGTTGGCCACGGCACCGATAACGCGGTTGTCGAACGGCACAGCCGGGTCGTACATCTGTGTGCCGCCGATTGTACGGAATATTGTGTAGTAGGCGGTCATGCCCGATGGATTGCGCAGGATGATTTCTGCGATGCGGCGCTTTATGCCTTCGTCGGAGGCAATGGCTGCAGCTCCTGCGTGGCGCTGTATGCTGTCGACCATCTGGTTGACCGACTGCATGGCGTCGGCCTCGGGCGAGCCTGCCAGGGTGTAGGTCGTAGCGAAGTTGGCCAGAGAGCCGTTGAGCGTCACTGTCTCGAGCGAGTCGATCGGGAAATAGGCAGATTCGGAGCCCAGGCGCAGACGGTAGATTTCGGGGTGTCCGGCGGGGAGACCGTGGAAGGCATATGTGCCGTCGTTCTCCACGGTGAGGGTGTCGATTCCGTACCATCCTCCGAGTTCGTTGGCGCCCTCGAGAATGAGTTCCTTCCCTTCCGCTCCTTCGATTTTACCTTCCACGCTCCATTTTTTCTGTGAGCAGGAGGCGAGCAGCAGAAGCGAGGTTCCGGCTATGATATATAGTTGTCGGTTCATAATCGGCTGTTGGATATTCACTGGTTTATTTGAATTCGGCGGCTATCCTGGCGGCAATCTCCTGCATCTCTTCGGCGGGGAGTGTGAGCTTGGGTGCGCAGAAGTTCATGTCGTCCCCCTTGTCCATAGGCACGAGGTGGATATGTGCGTGGGGCACATCGAGCCCAATTACGGTCACGCCGACTTTGCGGCAGGGGATGGCGCGCCTGATGGCGGCCGCCACCCGTTTTGCAAAGAGCAGCAGCGAGGTGTATTCCTCGTCGGTGAGGTCGAAGATGTAATCCACCTCTTTGCGGGGAATAACCAGTACGTGACCGGGATGAACCGGGTTTATGTCGAGGAAAGCGAAGTGGCGCTCATCCTCGGCCACCTTGTACGACGGAATTTCGCCGGCGGCTATTTTTGAAAAAATCGATGCCATTTCTGGATGGTGTTTTGGCTTCCGGGGCGTGGCGCCTTTCAGAAGGAGATTTCTTTGATTTCAAATTTCATGAGACCGGCCGGCACGCGGATCTCAACCACGTCGCCGAGCTTGTGGCCGATAAGACCTTTGGCGATGGGGGTTGAGGCGCCGATTTTTTTCTCCTTGAGGTTTGCCTCGGAGTCGGCCACGATGGTGTATTCGATGGTGGCGCCGTTGTTGAGGTTCTTTATGGTCACTTTGGAGAGGATTGAAACCTCGTCCTTGTTGAGCTTGGTCTCGTCAATGATGCGGGCGTTGGCCACGAGGTCCTTGAGTTTGGCTATCTTCATCTCAAGCATGCCCTGGGCTTCCTTGGCGGCATCGTATTCGGAGTTTTCCGAGAGGTCGCCTTTGTCGCGGGCCTCGGCAATTGCGGCGGATACGCGGGGACGTTCCACCGATTCAAGATAGGCTATTTCCTGCATTTTTTTGTTGTAGCCTTCTTTGGTCATGTAAGTTAATGCCATGATATTATGCGTTTTATAATTATTCTGGAATGATTGTTGAAATTGCAGGTATAACAAAAAGAAAGCGCCTCGCCCCGAATTGCGGGGGAGACCCTGATTCCTTTTTACCCTTCAGGCGCCCTTGATGCGCCCTGCAATCAATAACAGTGCAAAGTTAACGAAAGTTCGGGAATTACCAAAAGTTTCAGCATATATAATATGAGGTGTCTGATGACGGGCCATTTCGTAAAGACCTTAGATTTCCGTATTTGTTCATGAAGCGTTATACGATTGAAGCCGAACGGTCATGAGTTTGAGCTTGATTTACGAAAGCGCAGCGGCTGTGCCTCAAAGCAGTGACTTATGAGATGAAGATAAATATTCAGCTTTGTTATCACAAACCATACCCTCAAAAATTCCATGAAGCTTGGTGTAGTGACGAGTAGAACTTACATTATTATCTTCGCTGATTAGTCCTAAATTTGCGATATCATTAAAAAGCCTAATGAGTGAACGACCGATAGCCCATGCCAGATTGACAGGTACTGCATTGCCAATCTGTTTATACTTAGCAGTTAAATTGCCGCAGAACTGCCAGTTATCCGGGAATGTTTGAATACGAGCGTACTCCCTGACAGTAAGTGGTCGTGTTTCTATTGGGTGACATCGCTCAGTTTGTTTTTGAGCAGGAGCGCATGTAAGGGTAAGACAAGGTTCATCCATGGCAAGACGGCGAGCCATTCCAGTTTTACCACCACCAAGATTATAACTTCCTTTCATATAGTCGCGAGCCACGTCATCAGGAAGATCTCTCCAGTCGCCACCTTCAGGGACAAGTTGCATCACTCGGTATTTAGAGTCCGGGTATCTTTGCCCTTCTGAGACTGGAACATCGGTGTTGAACAGTTCGCCTGCGAAAAATGCATCTCTAAGGGTTCTTACTGAAGTGCAAACATCAGGCCACTTGAAATCAACAAGAGGTGCTATGTCGTTACGGATAGCAATTAGAATAAGGCGCTCTCTCTTTTGAGGTACATCGTACTGTATCGCACGAAGGACACGAGGTTCAATAAGAGTATAGCCTAATTCGGCTATAACATCCGTAATTGTTTGTAATGTACGCCCGTTGTCGTGTTCAAATAATCCACGGACATTCTCGCCCATAAAGACTTTGGGCTGAATTTCTTTAACTGCACGAGCCAGTTCAAAAAATAAAGTGCCACGTGTTTCTTCAAAACCGAGGCGTTTTCCGGCATAGGAAAACGCTTGACAAGGAAAACCACCGGAAAGAAAATCGATTTTACCTCGGAAAGGAGTAAAGTCGATGTCGTGTACATCTCCCTCAATAACATTCCAATTTGGGCGATTGCAGCGTAGCGTTTCGCATGCACTATGGTCAAATTCATTAAGAAGGACATGATGGAAGCCAGCCTTTTCCATCCCGAGAGCCAAACCGCCGCCACCTGCGAAAAGTTCAGCAGAGGTAAAATTATAAGATGGTGTAACATCTATTTCATCATTCCATTTAGACGACAACATTGCGGCGACTTCCGGCGCAGCCTTTACGTCGTCAAGATAGAAATATCGCTTACCATCCGCAAGAGTATGAACAGGGTATTTGCCACTGCGAATCCATGTTTCAACAGTAGCTCTTGAAACTCCGAGGAGGTCTGCAAAATTATTAAAAGATATTGTTCTTCCTCGCATCTTATTTGACTGCAATTTGATCGAAGCCTTCATAGGTGGAGAATGCTAAAAGATAAAGCGCCGTAAGAAGGTCTGAATGTTCTTTGGTAAGTTCTTTGTATACGGTGTTGTTGAGGGCAAGAGCTTGGTTTTCGCTAACAACATCTTCTATGATTTGCGGTAGAGCCATACAAAGCTTATAGAAAGCTTTAGGGGCGCCGAAAACGAGCTCGTAGAACTTATCCATCGACATACGACGGATACGGTTATGGGAGCGAGGCTTCTTATCTAAGGTGATACGCCAGGTGTCATCTTTTGATTTTGTGGAAATAGCTTCGACGAGATAGCAAGTTGCCTGATCATCATCAAGTAACTTAGCTTGCATCTTCATATAAGTTTTCTGAGAAGATGCAGCGTTCATTGTGTTATGCTTATTCTTTAATTCTACATAAATATGACGTTCGTTGTTCTCAACATCAAAACCTTGTGGTGGCACAACCCAACCATTACCTGCATAACGAAAGAGATTCTGATGAAAATAACCGATACGATTAGAATTACTTTTGTCAATTTGACGGAAGCATTCATCTTCAATCGCTTGTTGGATAGTCTTGCCGTAGACTTTTGAATCAAATGTAAGTTTGATAGGATCAACAATATTTTCGTTGAATTGTAGCAATGTGATTTCGCGCCTGTACGATTCGACGGTCAACTTCACATGCTCGAAAATATCGTCATCAGATATGAAGCCGAGATTATAATTATGTCTCATTGTTTGACAAGGAACTTCCATGTAGGCTGACAGGCGACCAATCCTCTATGCGACTACAGGGAAGTTACGTAATAAGTTGTATAAGAAATATTTCTCACATGAGCGGTCTTTGTCAGCGCAAGCGCAGATTATGTTGCAAAGTTAAGAAATATATTCGAGATTTTGTTAACCGCCGATAAAGATAATACGTGGGAAAACCGCGGACGGGCGCGGGAGTCAGCGGCGGCTGTTGCGGCGTTTGTCAAGGGCTATGAGGAGGAAGGTGAGCAGACCGAGCACGGCCATGGTGGCGGTCGACGAGGCTATCAGCAGGCTGCCGAATGCGGCTCCGCCGGTGGTGAACATCCGGGCGGCGGTATCGGTGGCCAGGGCTGCCGCAGGGGCGAACACACGCAGGCCGAACAGCATTGTGGCCTGGTAGGGACCAATGCCGCCGTTTGACGGCACTCCCATCGATATGCTCGTGAGCACGAAGCACACCAGCACAACGGCGACGCCGTGGCTATGGAGCATCTCGCGGGTGAAGGGGAATGCGAAAAACGCCACGTATAGCTGGGCGAAGTATCCTCCCCATATCAGCACTGTGAGCAGAAGCCAGGGCAGTTTCCCTTTCATGTGGAATATGGCGGCGAAGCCGTCCCACAGGCCGCGTATGAAGCGTTTTACCATGGTGGCCTTTTTGCCGTGGCATATGCGCAGCAGCGTGATGGCGGCTGCTGCCGCGGCGGCGATTGCCAGCCAGAACCATGGCGAGGTGAGTATGGCGGCTATCATGGAGTAGGCCGCGGGATAGGTGCGCACGAAGTCGGCAAGTGGCTCGAATGCCACCAGGAGGGTAAGGAGGGCTATGAGCGCTACCGAAATGGTATCGGCCAGGCGGTCGGCCACCATCGAGCCGAATATCTGCGGGAATGGCGCGTGCTGTCGGTAGGCTATATAGCCGGTGCGCCACACTTCGCCCAGGCGCGGGAACACGATGTTTACGGCGTAGGTGCCGAATATGGAGTAGCACAATATGTGGAGCGGCGCCTTGACGCCTATGGCCCGGAGCTGTATGCCCCATCGCATGGCCCTGAAAACCATGGGCAGCACCGACATGGCCATCATCAGAGCTATATAGCGGAAGTCGCACTGCGTGCGCACTATTTCCATCATCTGCCCGAAGTCGATGCCGCGCATCAGCACCCAGCACAGCCCCACGCTGACGGCCAGCGGCACGATGATTTTTAGTGTCACTGACAGCCACCGGCGGCTTCCGTCCGCCCTTGACGGGCTAATGGCTTTCTCTGTTTCGGATGCGGTTTCTTTCATTTTCCGCTGCAAAGTTACTCAGAATCCGCGGTTCCGGCAAACACGCTAAAATATTAAGATGAGAATATTGGTAAAAAGGTCGTAATTGTGTTAAAATATTCAAATGATAACGAAAGTTTACGCTTTTATACATAATTTTGCCCCGGATTTGAAAACGCACGTGCTTCCGTTTATTTGAACTGAATATTATGGACTTCTGCCGCAAGGCTTTGTCTGAATGTACTTTAATCACTTTTAGGTATGAAAAAGATTCTTGCTTTGGTAGTAATGACTATCATCTCGCTCAGCGCTATGGCTGAGGACCTCTATGTAGGCGGCTCGCTCAACTTCTGGCGTAACTCCACCGATGAGCACACCACCATCACCGTGCTCCCCGAAATCGGCTACAAGCTCAACAACAAGTGGGATCTCGGCATCCAGATCGGCTATCAGCACGATGAGGTAGGCGCTGATGACAACAAGGTAATCGGCAACTTCTTCCAGATCGCTCCCTACGCACGCTATACTTACTATACCGTGGGTATCGTTGACCTTTTCGTTGACGGCGGCTTCGGCATCGAGACCGGCAAAACCCGCTTCCATGGCAAATCGTCGGAGGCTGCTACCGCCTGGAATATCGGTTTCCGTCCCGGTGTGGCACTCAATCTCAACAACAAGTTCTCGCTGCTGGCCCATTTCGGCTTCCTCGGCTATGAGGGTGCCAACGACGGCGCCAAGAGCGTAGGCAACAAGGAAGGCTTCGGTCTGCGTTTCAGCGGCGACGCCCTCAGCTTCGGTATGCGCTACAACTTCTGATTCCACTCAATCAAGTAATAAAAAGCAGTGACGGCTTTCCCGCACGAGGGTAAAGCTGTCACTGCTTTTTTATTTCCAAAAATATCCAACATATTGGTTGATTTCGGAAATAATGAGTATATTTGCCAATTAAATCATTACACCGAAGAGATGACTGAAAACACTACACCATTCGACAAGGCCAACCTCGCCACGGTGATGGAGACGCTGAAAAACTATTCGGTTGATTATTCGCACCTTGGCGAGGACTATATTATATCGCGTATCAGTGCCGTAAAGCCGCAGTTCAAGCGGAAGCTGATGGGGCGTTTCAACGGCATGACGGTGCTTGTTTCCGTAAGGGGCACCCTGCATCTGACGCTGAACATGGAGTCGGTGGTGGTAAAGCCTAATTCGGCGGTGTTTATCGCTCCGGAAACCTTTCTGCGTCCGGAGAAGGTCGACGAAGAGGAACTGGAGTTTTTTATGCTTTTTCTGTCGAACCGCTTCATGCATGGCATCAACTTCGATATGAATGCCGTCAACACTTCGCTGCTGGCGTCAAATGACCCTGTGCTTGAGCTTACGCCGGAGCGCACGGAGGTGTTAAGACGCTATTTCGACCTGCTGCATCTCACCTCGCTTGAGGATAACAACTATTCGCGCCACATTGCCCGGTCGCTGGCCGAGGCTGCCGGATATCAGTTGATGGCCTATGGCGAGGAGGCGGTAAGGCGGATGTCGGAGGAACAGCCGCGCACGCGCCGCGCCACTTATGTGCGTACATTCCTGGGGCTGGTGCGCGACAACCACCGCCGCGAGCGCTCGATTGGCTTTTATGCCGACCGTATGTTCATCTCGCCGAAGTATCTCTCGCTGATTATCAAGGAGGCTACCGGAAAGTCCGCCGCCGAATGGATTGACCAGTATGTGATTCAGGAGGCCAAGAATCTTCTGCGCTATTCGGGCAAGAATGTGCAGCAGATAGCCTATGAGCTGAATTTTACCAACCAGTCGTCGTTCGGAAAGTATTTCAAGCATATCACCGGGCTGTCGCCTACACAGTTTCAGAATTCATAACCCGTTAAGTCGTATTATATAATGTACAACAATCAGCCTCCTTACAACAATCAGCCCCCTTATGGCAACCAGCCATCGTATGCTGCTCAGCAGCCCCCTTACGGTCAGCCGCGGGTGGTTGTTCGTCCGCACACAAACGGCCTGGGCACCGCCGGATTCGTGCTTTCGCTCCTGGCATGGATTTTCTGCTTGGTGCCGGTGGTCGGAACCCTGCTCTGGGTTCTTGGACTGGTATTTTCGATAATCGGTTTGTTCAAGGCTCCGCGCGGGCTGGCTATCGCCGGCTTCGTGCTGTCGGTGATTGCGATTGTGCTGGTGATAGTGAGCCTGGTGTTTATCGGCATCGGCGGCCTGGCGTTAATGTCGTTCTGACAGCCTGGCCACACGTGTGCGTAAATTGATAAGACGTTTTTTCAGGGCGTCCAGCGTAGGGTCTTCCTCGGCCAGCGCGGGGCGCCCTGCCATTTTCGCTTCGCGGGCGGCGTCGCCAAGCACAAGGGCGAGGTATTCCTCTTCGGCCTGGAGGTAGCCGCGGAGCAGGACGGAAGTCTCCGTCTCGCCCGGGAGTATGCCGAAGCGTTCCATCCATTTCCCTGCCAGCGACAGAGCGTATTCTGTTTCTTCTTCGGCAGCCGCCTGCTGTGTGCCGGCGATAGCGGCGGCCAGTGCCGCGGTGTCGGCGATATCGCCTTGGCGCAGGCGTCCGGTTATGGCGCGGAGCGTGCCGGAGGGGATTACGTAGCCGGCAAGATCCGTCCATTCCTCGCAGTGGCGGCCGCCCGGCAGTGCGCCTGATTCGGCGGCGGCAAGGATTCTGCTGCCGGCGTAGCGCATTATGGCGTTGGTGTAGTATGTATGGGCCTTGCGGAGGGCATGGGGGGAGATGAGCACGCCGTCGGTCTCAATGTCGGAGGTGGCGTTGCTGTGGGCTTCGATGAAACTGAGGGCTTTTGTGATATTTGCCGTTATGGCGGCGTTGGGGGCGTCGTGGCTTATTATGTCAAGGCGGTTTCCGGCATGGCGGCGGTCGCGTGCCGGCCATTTGGCAATGTCACGCGCGGTGCCGCATTTGCACAGGTTCTCGCCGGGGAGCAGACGGCTCCGGCCGTCGGCTTCGGCTATGAGATATGAGAAGGGGAATATTCGGGTGTCGGGATGAGTGTAGTGTCGGCCGCTCACCATTGTGAAGTCGCCGATTCGGGCCGGCCACATGATGTAGCTGTCGGAAGCGCATTTGCAGCCGCGACCCATGGAGCCGTGGTGTATGGGGCCGAGTTTGTAGAGATGGTTGCTCTGGTTGGTGCCTGAGCCGGCGTTGAACATCATGAAGCTCCCGCCGATGAGGAGTGTGGATTTATGCTCCGACACTGTGAACGGCCCGGCGAACACCGACGCGGCCTCGCCGTTGCAGAGGTGGGTGTTGGCGAAGAAAAGGGAGTGCTGTGCGGTGAAGTTCGACAGTGTCACGCTCTGGCCTGTGAAGCAGTTGGTAATCTGTGTGCCTTTGTCGACTGTGGCGCCTGATTCGATTATGCTGTTTTCGATGATGGCGTTGTGGCCGATTGTGGCATGGGCGCCTATTATGGAGCTTTTTATCAGTGATGCGCCCGAGAGTGTAGCTCCGTGGTTTATGGCCGGGCGGACGGGATTGTGCTCCGCACTGAGTGGGAGGGTGTTTATCAGCGTGCGGGCCTCGTCGTTGTCAATGGCCAGGGCTGCCATCTGCGCTGTGAGTCCGGGGTGGATTCGCAGCGCTTTCGAGCCTGTCTCGTCGAGTACATTCACGAGTATGCCTCCGGGGTTCCAGCCGTCGGCGGTGATTGTGCCGCATCGGGTGAGGGTGGCTCCGTTGCCTATGGTGTAGCCTGATATTAGGTGTACGTTGTGGATTGTGACGTTGTCGCCCAACTCGCAGTCGTGAAGGTGTACGTTGCTTATTCCGGGCAATGCCGATGGGAGTGTGGCTCCCAGTGTGACATCGCCCGAGAACCATACCCCCGCATAGCTGCCGGGGTCGAATTCATCGTGTCGCAGAGATATGCGGTTCCAGTCGCTGCATCGGCAGCCGTTTGATTCGAGCCTGGTGATTTCGGAGGGGGTGAGTGGTCTCATTTCTGAAGTTCTTTGAAAAGTGGTGCGTTGCGGTCTTTTTCTGAGAGGCACGGCTCTATGCCGTCGAGGGGCCAGGCTATGGCCAGGTCGGGGTCGTCCCAGCGCACGGAGCCTTCTTCGCCGGGTGAATAGTAGTTGTCAACTTTGTATTCAAAACGGGCCTCGGGACTCAGCACCAGAAAGCCGTGGGCAAAACCGCGGGGTATGAACATCTGGCGTCCTGTGATGTCGGAGAGTTCCACGGCCACATGGCGTCCGTAGGTGGGGGAGCCGGCACGAAGGTCGACGGCAACGTCGATCACGCGCCCGAGCGAAACCCTTACGAGTTTGGCCTGCGAGTGCTCGCCACGCTGGAAGTGCAGCCCGCGCAGCACTCCGCGCACCGACATTGATTCGTTGTCCTGCACGAATTCCAGACCGGTCAGCCCGGTGGCTGCCCTGAAGTCGGCGAGCCGGAACGTCTCCATGAACCATCCGCGCGAGTCGCCGTGACGCTCCGGCTCGATGATCCACACTCCTTTTATTTCTGCCTCGGTAAATTTCATGATGCAAAATTAGCGGTTTTCCCGTTTTTTTACAAAAAAATGGCGCCGGCCAATGGAATTGCCGGCGCCATTTACACAATGTATTATATATATATGTGTGACGGGAGGGTTATCTGACTGCTACTTTGGCCGCGGTGGCTCCGGCGCGGATTATGTAGGTGCCCGGGGCTGCCGCGATTGTCAGGCTGTGGTCCGGTGTGCCGGCGTAGGTGGTGCGGCCGTCGGGGGTGCTGACGATTACCGGCATACCTTCCGCGCCTTCTATTATTATATGGCCGGAGGAGGTGCGGATTCGTACGGATGCGGCTGTCGGAGTGTCGATGGCAGAGGCGTCAAGTGTGGCTCCGTTCGAGGGGCGTGACTCCCGGCGGCCATACAGAGCTGTTACGTGGTAGGTGGGTTTGTTCTCTGCGGTGACGGCGGGATCGGTGTATTGTGTTTGTCCGGCGCTCAGGGTGGTGAGTAGTTCTCCGTCGCGGTAGAGGTTGTAGCCGGTTGTTTCCAGTCCTTCTCCGCGGAAACCGCAGGGGGTGAAGGTGAGGTCGTCTACGCACAGTGCGAAGAGGTTGGCCGATTTGTAGCGTATGGCGAAGTAGAGTGTGCCTTCCGGCAGTGCGTAGCTGTATCGTGTCCAGGTTGCAGGCACGGCGCTGTGGGCTTCGATGAGTGTGAAGTCGGCGGGGGAGGTGCCGGATGTGGAGTAGAGCACTTCCATCTGCTCAAGTCCGTAGAGATCGGTGGCTGAGCGTGCGAAGAAGCTGATGGTCTGGGGCTTGCCTGTGAGGCGCGGGGATATGAGCCAGTCGTCATTGTGTTCGCCCGGGTCGGCTATGGCGGCGAAAGCTACAAACATCGTGGCGCCGGAGTGGCATTCCCAGGCGCTGCCTGTGAGGTTGCCGGCTGCGCCGTTGAATGCCATGAATGCTTTTGGAACCGAGGCGTTGGGGATTGCGGTGGAGCCATGGCCTACGCCGATGGTATAGAGGCGGTCGATGTCGGCTGAGGCCCATTGCCCGAGGTAGTCTTCGGCGATTTCGGTGCCTGGGAGGCCGATTGAGAAGGGCACGTATCCTTCCACGTCGTCGGTGATTTCAGCGGGAGTGTCAGGCCCGAGGTCGGGGGCGATCCATGTGATTGAGGCGCCCTGCGGCGTGGTCACCGCGGTGGCGTCGGCCGGAGCCGGAAGGTTGTTGTGATGCACGCCGGCGCGGTGTGGCGCCGAGAGGTTGTCATCGGCAATCTTGTCGCCGGAGGTGGTGGCGCGGGCCTGGTATATGGTCTGGGCGGGATGCACGGCTCCGAGGGTGTGTGTGAATTGTGCCTCGGCGTATTCTCCCGGCGAGAGGATGAGGGTGAATACATCGATTGTCTCGTTGTTGAGCATCAGTTCCACTGTGGTTTCGGCCCGGGTGGCTCCGGAGTTCTCGATGATGGCGGTGAGCGGGAACGGCTCGCCGGCCTCTACTATTGCCGGGGCGCTCAGGGTGTGGATTGTGACGTTGGGGGTGGGGAGGTCGACGATGGAGATGTTGTCGATGAATATTGTGGTGGCGTATTCGCTGTGGTTGGTGCCGGTGAGGGCGAACTGCACTTTGTCGGCCTGCGGCAGAGGGATAATCATGCGCTGCCACCCGTTGATGCCTTTATGGGGGAGTGCCGGGGTGGAGGAGGTGTGCAGTGTGCCGTCCTCTTCCCAGTTTACTGTGGCTGTGATGCCCCGGTCGGTGCCTGACGGATAGAGGTAATGGAAGGTGAGCGCCGGGGTGGCGAGGGCGGCTGTGGTGAATGAGCCGGAGATGAATGTGGCTGCGTCGCCGGCTGTTATGCCTGTGAAGCGCAGCATCCCTCCGTCGCCGTCCTGAGCCTCTGTGCCGGGGTTGGAAGCGGGATTGGTTACTGTCCAGGAGGCATTGTCGTTGTCGCGCTCGATAACGAATTCAAGCGTGGCATATCCGTCGGCGAATGATTCATGGGCGGGAGTGGGGGTGGGACGGCCGTAGGTGGTGGTGTTGGAGTAGGCGGCATCGGAGTCTCCGGCTATGTTTGTGGCTGTGACGGCATACTGCACGAATTCCTGGCCGGCATCAGGCCGGGCTGCCTCGTCGCTGAAGTGAGGTGTGGTGATGTCGGAGGCTATCACAGTGGTGTTGTGGTCGTAGCGTGTCACGGTGTAACGTATCGAGCCTTCGGGCAGTGTTATCCCCTCGGTGTCGGTGTGCGGGGCTTCCCAGTCGAGGGTGATTATTCCGTTGTGGGCGCCGGCGATGGCTGTGACTTCAGTCACCGGAGCCGGCCGATGCACGCCTACATATATCTCCACTGACTCTTTGAGCGAGCGGCCCCCTGCGGTAGTCACGGCAACGGAGTAGGTCTGGAGTCCGTTGGGGGCGTTGCGGTCGGTGTAGCTCTTTGTTTTGCCAGGTGTGCCGCTGATGGTTTCCAGTAGGGTGTCGCCGCGGTATATCTCCACGCCGGATATGGCGTTGAGCGTGGCGCCGGTCATGTCGGTGGCGGGGAGTGTGAAGCTGATGGTGGCTTCGAGTGCGCCGTCTGCCCCGGCGGTGGCTTCGAGACCGCTTACGGGTGCGGGCACCTGCGAGGCAACCGGCGCGCTGATGCTGAAATTGTCAATCCAGAGGTAGTATTTATCGGCGTCGGAGCATGCCTGGATTGCGAAGTAGACCGGGCCGTCGGCCGCCGGGGAGTAGTCGCCTGAAACAGGTTGGTATTCATCGGTCACGATGTCGGTGGGAGGGATAATCCGGTTGGTAAGCGCGGTGAGCTGCGGACTTGCTCCGGCATACAGTGCCACCCGCTCGGGATAGATCTGGAGCGGCGAGCGGGTGGCTTTGGCCTCGAATGTGATGCGGTAGCTGTTGCCGCTTCTGAGATATACGGGTGGGAGCACGAGGTAGTCGTTGACCGGTCCGTCGAGGCATATTGAAGAGTGCATCTGTCCGTCGGCCCATACCCATGTCTTTCCGTCGTTGTTGCCGTCGATTAGGGTGAAGTCGTCGGTGTCGTCGCGGTGGTCGAAGTCTATTGTGCACGGGGCGGAGTAGTTGCCGGTGATGATGGTGTTGGAGGTTGTGGCGCCGGGGGAGAAGGTGCCGAGCACCGGTTCTACTGTATAATAGTAGCGTGTGCGGGTAGCGGGCACCGGGCGGGGCTCGCTGAATGTGGTCGTTTTGTGGTTTTCAGCCACGGTTATGGCCTCAGGGTAGCGTATTATTCTGTAACCGAGGGCTTCGGGATTGAGCCATCCGCCGTTAGCGCTCTCTGCGGCATCCCAGGTGAGGGTGAACCGTCCATCGGCATCGGTGAGTGTCGCGCCGTTGATGGGGAGCGGTGTGTCGGGGCCTATGAAGAGCCCGGTGCGGGAGGGGGTGCTTTCGCCGGTGCTGTTGGCTGTTGTCACAGATATTGAGTAGCTGCCTGGAGAGGCTACCGTGACCGGTACGGAGGTTGTTTGCCCCGGCTCTACGGCGCCTGATGAGGTGCGTGTGCCGTTGATTTTAAGGGTATAGTTCAGTTGGCATGTCAGCGGTGAGCCTCCGTGTGTGACGGAGGGGGCGGTGAATGTCACTGTGCCCGCAAGACTGCCGTCGGTGAAACTGGCCGAGAGTGCGGTTGCCGCTCCCGGAGCTCCGGCCGGGGTGGGGGCGTCGGGAAAGTACATTCCGGCAACCGACTCTTCATCGTAGAAGTCATAGAGCTTGGTGGCAGCGGCCGTTGCCGGGTCTATTTCGTACATCCCCTGCCGGTAGTCGGTGTTGAGTGCGTAATATATCTTGCCGCTGACCGGCTCGTAGGCCGCCGAGGTCATATACTGGTCGGTGAGTCCGGTTTCGCCGATGGTTGTTGTCTCGCCGGTTGACTTGTCGATAGTGCAGAGTGTTCCGGTGGAGTTTATGGCGTAGATAGTGCCGTTGTCGGCGATTGCCACCCCGGTGAATGAGTATTCCGTCTGCTGGCCGTAGTTTTTAATCATGGTAACGGCTCCGGTGTTCACATCAAGGGTTCCGAAGTAGTAGTAGCCGTTGGTTCCGCGTTTCACGAAGCAGCCGTAAACTTTGTCGGTAGTGGGGTCGTAGGCCATATCCATGGCTTTGAATTCCTCGTCGGCGTCGGCTATTTCGGTGTATGCCCATGTTTCGGTGTTGAAAAGGTAGAATTTCATCGACATTACCACATAGCCGCCGTTGGGGGCATTGACCTCCTCCGAGTTGGCGATGAAATATTTTCCGTCGGCGTACACTGCACCGGCGTTGCCGCAGATGCGCTGGTTTTTCACAACGGAGGGGAATGAGAAATATGTACCCGGATTCACCGGGAACGAATATACTCCGTAGCTGGGTGTCTCGTAGTCCCAGTCGGCTTTATACCACATATTGGCGTAGGCGCGTATCTCGCCGGATGCTGCTGCTGCGCTCTTTTGTGCCGGTATGGACTTGAGGCGGTAGGCCTCCCGGTTGATTTTTTTCGGCAGTCTGTTGGCCGTGCGTGATGGCACCGGGTCAAAAACTATCGGTGTTTCTCCGTGGATTACTCCGGTTGTGAGTGCACTTAGCGCTAATGCTACGGCGGCAATCGGTTTTTTCATCTATATATAATTAAGGTGTGTAGAGGCTGGTAATGTTCGTTACGTTGTTTAAATGAAACTTGTAGTGATGTTTCTGTGGCAAATTTAATAAATCTTTGGTGAATTATAGTGCATAATGCTGAATATTATGCAGAGATTATTCTCAAATGTGTAGCTGTGGCGGTTTGTGCGAGGTGTTGCAATGCATGTGTTCGTTTTATATGAATTTTTTTGCGTTCGATAACCTCTTGTATTTGTGTGGGTTGTGGTGTTGAGTGCTATCCGGATATGTTTTTTAGTATAAAAAAGTTGCAAAAATATTTGGTGGGTTCGCAGAAAGTGCCTAACTTTGCACCCGCAAATGAGACGGAGGTCTTACCTCGCAAGAGGGCTGAAAGGAGTAACGCCGGCCACGGCGCGAAAGTTCAAAAAAAAAGTCACAAAATTTTTGGTAATTCAAAAATTGGTTGTAACTTTGCAAAACCTTTCGGAAAAGAGCTTCCGAAGCGCCGGCAGGCCCGGCACTCATAAAGAGAACATTGAAAGAATTACAATAGACAAGTAGTAGTACAAGAACTAAGAGCTCGCCGCGGCTCAGGCTGCGGCAGGAAAAAGTTTCTGTCAATTCTTTGAACGGTATAACTACAGGAAATCGCCGGGTCGGGAATCAGAAAGACCGGATGTTGTATCGGCCGCGAGGCCAATAATTTCTGAAAAGAAAGAAAACAAGATAACAACAACGAAGAGTTTGATCCTGGCTCAGGATGAACGCTAGCGACAGGCTTAACACATGCAAGTCGAGGGGCAGCGGGGGAGGAAGCTTGCTTTCTCCTGCCGGCGACCGGCGCAC
>SCEJ01000317.1 GCA_004102785.1 Muribaculaceae bacterium Isolate-013 (NCI) | reverse complement strand
TGACCCGTTTGATGCCGACAGGATTACGGCCGCGCTGCCCGGCGAGGTGCGTTGCGTTGGTTGCGGCCGTTGCATGCCATGCCGTTTCGGCGTTGACATTCCGGCTATGTATGCGGCCTACAACGAGGCTGTCAGAAACGGAGCGATAGCCCGCAGCGGCAAGGATTTCCGCAATGGCGGAGGGTCGGAGCGCTGTCTTGAGTTCGTCAGGCGTGTGGAGCGTGAAATCGGCGACCGGCATCTCGCGCACCGTTGCGCGGGCTGCGGTGGTTGCGAAGGGAATTGCCCGATGCATCTGCCGATAGCCGAACAGATGCGCGGCATCGGCCGGCTGATAGACCTTGCGCGGGAAACCGAATGAGCCGGAGCGCAGCTTATATATAACAAAA
>SCEJ01000316.1 GCA_004102785.1 Muribaculaceae bacterium Isolate-013 (NCI) | reverse complement strand
GCCGCAGGCTATATCACAAACAGCACACACGCCACCGACTGTCGAGAAACCGACAACATCAAATCAAAAACTATTCCAAAAAAACGCATACAAAAGCACTCAAAACAACACAAACAAAGAAACAAAAACAGGAGGGGAGATAAATATGAGGATAAGAGACCAAAGGGGAAAAATAAAGAGAAACGAAGTATTGGGGGGAAAGGAAAAAAGAGGGATAAAAGAGAGGGGGGAGTATAAGGGAGGAGGTTGTGAAGGAGAGAGGAAAAAGAGAGAGGGGGGCGGGAGGAAAAAGAGAAAAGGGAGAGAGAAGGGAAAGGAAGAAGTAAGAAAGGGAAAAGGAAGGGAAAAAAAGGATAAAAGAAAATATTGTGCTGAACAGCGAGATATTA
>SCEJ01000315.1 GCA_004102785.1 Muribaculaceae bacterium Isolate-013 (NCI) | reverse complement strand
GTAAGTTTCTCTATCTTTTCCTTTAGTTCATTATCACCGAAAGCACGTACCTGATTTAAGATAGCCTTGGCACTGGCAAGAATATTTTTCAACTCATATAGTTGGTCTTTGTCTTCTATTTCGTCAATTTCTTGCCGGAATATTTCTGGATTATCGCATGTGAAGTTGAAAAGAACATTCTTGATCTCCTTCATATCGGAGATTATTTTGTCCTTATCCTCAATAATTACCTCTCCCGGAGTTTTAGGTTCATCAGAATCCGGCAGGATGTCGGTTGTACGGCTCAACTCACGCAGATAACGGTCGTTGGTGGAGTCAAAGTTCTCTTTGATGTCAACAAAATCAACGACATAACCATATTTGAAGTCCTTATAGGGTCTATTTACCCG
>SCEJ01000003.1 GCA_004102785.1 Muribaculaceae bacterium Isolate-013 (NCI) | reverse complement strand
CCCTCGGTCAGATGTGTCTGATAGAGATTGATTTCGTGCATAATATTAGCTTTTCTCCTTCAACACTCTGATTGAGGGTTTGTTATGCCTAATAACATTATTTCGCACTAATTTTTAGACAATCTCTGAGACTTTTTAGATTATCTCATCAGATTTCTTGCCCAAATATGGCAAATTTTCCTCCAACTTTCGGCATTGCGAGGATTTTTTTAAGGTACTTGGGAGGCCCCGAAGCAAAGAAAAAAAACGCTAAACTCATCCAAATATTGTTTGAGTATTAGCGTTTTAACTTGCGGAGCGACCGAGATTCGAACTCGGGATACCCTTTTGGGGTATACACGCTTTCCAGAAGTAGCGTAGCCTCTCCAAGTAACTGTTAATAAGGGACTTATTTCAGTGTTCTATCTTGCGCAAGTGATGCGCAAGTTGTTTTACAACGCAAAGATACGAAATTTTTCTCAATACTCAATAAGAAATCTTCTTGTTTCTTACTTTTTTTCCTCATACTCAATACCATTGCGGAGAAGCAACTCTTTGAGTCGGAAAATTTCAAACTGCAATTCGTACTTTTCTTTCATATACTTGTCGCGTTCACTTCGGACTGCATCAAGTTCGGCGCATACTTTGTCATATCGTTTGCGCCACTCCGAGGACTCGCTTGTTTCTGCGTTTCTCGCACCGTCGGACTCCGAAGTACATTTTTCTACTATATCCAATAGCTTTTTCAATACCTCGGGGTTGTTGATGTCTATTTGCGAGAACTTGTTGTGGCTTCCAATACTTCGGTCGGGCAAAGTATCTTCATCAACCTCATATTGCGAGAGGTCGGTATTCGGAAATACCGCCTGTAAATCTTGCACCCTATCGTCAGGGAAAGGATTGCGCCATTTTTCAACGCTTGAAAGAAAACCTTGCGACAATTTCAACTTGTCTGCGAGCTCTTTCTGCGTGATGTTGTGGTCACTCCGCAATTTTTGAAAGTCATATCTTGCCATAACTTTAAGATGTTTTAGTAATTTTCACGCAATATAATTACTAATATTTCGTAATATTTAGTACATTTGCAACTAAACTACCTTTACGTCGTTTAGCCAATAACTAAATCAGATATGCAAAGGTAACAATTATTGCCTATTATTACAAATATATTGGTGCAATAATTTTCTTCTTGAATGTTAAAATTACTAAACTTTCAAAATAATACAATATGACTCTTAAAGAACTCTACCAACAAGCCAAAGAGCAACCAAGCCCGGCGCAGGTGTTCATCGCAGAGATTGCAGAAGCAACCTGCCGTGAACTATCAACCGTGCGTCAATGGCTTTCGGGTGTTCAGGTACCCAATGCCAAAGCAAAAGAACGTATTTCTGCAATCCTTAATGTTCCTGTCGATGAACTATTTCCGGCAGACGAGGCAGGAAACGTACCCTCTAACGAAGAACCGACATGACAGCAAAGGAGCCTATGGTAGTCCTTACTGCCAAATATTCAATCAAGGAAACGTGCGAGCTGCTGCAAATTCACCGCGACTCACTATATAAGTACACCCACAACACCTGCGAGATTAAATGCGGTTGGCATCGACGCGGCGGCAGAGCCGTGAAGTATTATCTCGGCAGTGAAATACTCAAATTCTGGAACAAGCAAATCTGAATATGAACACCAACAACGATATAAAGCATCGGGAGGCAGGGCAGCTCAATGCCTTTCTCGACACCCTCACCTATTGGGAGAGGGTCGAGTTCGTAACCGCCGTTATACGCCGCTTCAAGGTGAAACGGCAAACCTTTTTCAACTGGAAATGTATGGCCTGCCGCATACCTGCGGAGGCCAAAGAGATAATAGAGAGCGAGGCCGGGCACACTATTTTTGTGCCGGACGAGCCGGAAATGTGTACCGCCCAATGATTGAAACAAGACCTACCTGTGACCCCGAGGGTGTATTTTCGGTTAAGAGAACTTGTGCCGAACTTGGCGTGTGTCACAAGACTTTACGAAAACTGCGCTCCCTCGGCCTGATTGAACCTGTCAATCCCGGCAACCGGGCGCGCCTCAAATACACCGGCAGGGCGATAATCGACTGCTGGGATAAAGCGAGCAGATTATGATTAGCGAAACAACCGTACAACGTGTGAGGGAGCTTGACATCGCAGATGTTGTCAAGCCTTACACGGAACTCCGGCGCCACGGCTCGGAGTTTTTCGGGCTGTGCCCGTTCCATTCCGAAAGAACAGCCTCTTTCTCCGTATCTCCGGCAAAGAACCTTTGCTACTGCCACAGCTGCCGCAAGGGCGGCGACGGCATACAGTTCACAATGGAGAAAGAGGGGCTGGACTTCTACGGGGCGGTCGAGTTTTTGGCCCGTAACCACAACATCACCATAGAATACACCCGGACGGAGCAGAACGAGGAACAGCTGCAAGCCGCCAAAAAGCGCGAGGCTCTTTTTGCCGTGTTGTCGGCAGCGCATCAATTCTTCACCTCACAGCTCCGTCTGCAAATGGACGACGAGGCGAGAGCGGCCAGGGATTATACTTACAGCAGGTGGAACGAGGAATTTTGCGACACCTCCGGCATAGGCTATGCCCCGAAGGACAGCCGCGCATTTATCGACTACTGCAAAAGCAGAGCCTTGCCCGAGGATCTGCTTTTCCAGTCGGGGCTGCTGCGGCGCTCGGAGGACGGCAGAGCCTATGCGATGTTCCGCGAGCGAGTGATGATACCCATACGCGACCGCATCGGGCGTGTCGTGGCGTTCACCGGGCGGTACTTCGGCAAGAGCAAGAAGACCGCCAAGTATATGAACTCCATAAACTCGGACATCTTCACAAAGAGCGATACCGTTTTCGGACTCGACAGGGCGAGCCGTTGCCGCGAGGCCGGGCTGTTCAACATCGTGGAGGGTGCGCCCGACGTGCTCCGCTTGCAGTCGGTCGGGATATTGAACACCGTAGCCACTCTCGGAACGGCGTGGAGCGACAGGCAATTCGAGCAGCTGAAAAAGCATACCCGGTCGCTATGCTTTATCCCGGACTCCGACCCTCCGAAAGAGGGTGAGCCTTACGGCCCCGGCTTCGTCGCCGTAATGGATAACGGCAAACGTGCCGTGCAGCTCGGCTTCGATGTCACGGTAAGGCAGCTCCCTGCCGACTTCCGCGACGTGTATGTGCCGCTGTTCGATTTTGAAATCGAAGTCCTCGAAGCCGACGGCATAAGCGACTTTGAGCGGCGGAGGAAGATAGCCACTGTCGGCAAACAGGACGCCGACAGCTATATCCTCTCCAAAGAGATCTATTCCTCTATTGAGGAAAAGCCCTTTGTCGTATGGCTCGCGGAGAAACGCTTCGCCACAGCCGACTCCCTCGTGGAGCAGCGCAAGTGCGTGGCCGAGATAGCGGAGCTTCTGCGCCACGTTAAGGACGCGCTCGTGCTCGATACCTGCATCGAGCAGCTTGCCAAGATGCACGGCAAGGTGAAGCTGTGGCGCGACGCGCTGACCCGTTCCAAAGGGGAGGCGCGGCAGAAAGCCGCTGCATCGCCGAAGAATGAACGGGAGCGCGACATCGAGCTTCTGCGCCAGTACAACCTCACCATACGCGACAACTGCTATTTCACTTTCGACGGCGACGACGAGCCGACCCGGCTCTCCAATTTCATACTCGAACCGCTTTACCATATTCAGGACGAAAGGAACGGTACCCGTATTTTCCAGATGAAGAACAAATTCGGGCAGTCGCGCATTATCGAGCTGACCGAGGCCGAGCTGTGCTCGCTCTCGACCTTTCAGCAACGTGTAGGCTCGCTCGGCAACTTCGTGTGGCGAGCCAAGATAGACAAACTCAACAACGTAAAGGAATACACCTATGCCAAGACCGACTCCGCCGAGCGTATCCGCAAGCTGGGCTGGGATAATGCCGGGGAGTTTTTCGCCTTTGGCAACGGCATACTGCTCGACGGCCACTTCCGCAGTGTCGACGACCTCGGCATCATACGCGACTGCAACGGCCATACATACTATATTCCGGCCACATCAAAGATGTACCGCAACAATCCCGAGATATACCAGTTCGAGCGGCTTATGGTGCACGAGAACGCATCGGGCGTGAGGCTCGCAGACTTCGCCACAAAACTTACCGACGTGTTCGGTGACAACGCACGGGTGGCCTTATGCTACCTTTTCTCATGCCTGTTCCGTGACATTATCTTCCGGCGCACACGCCATTTCCCAATTCTCAACCTTTTCGGCGAGAAAGGCACGGGCAAGACAACGCTCGCCACCTGCCTCCAATCTTTCTTCGTCCACGGCATCGACCCTCCGAACCTCGGCGTTACCTCAATTCCGGCGATGAACGACCGCGTTTCGCAAGCGGTGAACACCCTCGTTGTATTCGATGAATACAAGAACGACCTTGATGTGCGCAAGATAGCTTACCTCAAAGGTGTGTGGGGTGGCGGCGGTCAGACCAAGAAGAACACCAACACCGACGGAATGGCGGCGCAGACCATCGTGTCGACCGGCCTTGCGCTGTGCGGCCAGGACAAGCCCACACAGGACATGGCGCTATTTACGCGACTGATATTCCTCGCTTTCACCAAAACATCGTTCACACAGGAGGAACGCAAGAAATACGAGGAACTTGTCGCGCTCTGCAATATGGGGCTGACACACCTTGCCGTCGAAATACTCTCGCAGCGTCCGCTGTTCGAGAAGAATTTTCCACAGGCATACTCGCTCACCAAGAGCGAGCTTGCGGCCCGTGTCAAGGACGAGCAGCTACACGACCGCATCTTCGGCAACTGGGTGATACCGCTCGCCACTTTCCGGGCCCTCGAAACAGCCGTCGAGCTGCCTTTCAGCTACGCCGACCTGTTCGACTGCGCTATCGACGGTATGCGCAACCAAAACGAATATGCCAAGGAGTCGTCGGAGGTCGCCAATTTCTGGAACGACCTGCAAGGCTTGCAGACTTCGGGCCGGTGCGTCGAGAAAGCGCATTACCGCATCAAGTATCAACAACGCTTCCGCGCTATCTCTATGGACGAGGATATGATCTTCGTCGAGGCGAAGCCAATCCTTTATCTCAACGCCCCGGCGGTGTCGGCGCTTTTCAGCGGCGGACGTGGAGCGAACCTTACGGCCAATCGCTCCAACTGGTCCACCACTTTATCCTATCTCAAATCGCACCCGGCGTTCCTGGGCCTCAAACAAGACCGCTTCGTGCTGCTCACTCCGCAAGGAACGCCCGACTACACTTTCGAGTCGGTCAACGGACAGCAGGTGCGCAAGCAGAAAGTCAACCGCCCGAAAGCGCTGTGCTTCGATTATTCGATACTCAAACAGGAATTCGGCCTTACTCTCGAAACGGAGGTAATGACCGAAACGGAGGAAATCAACGAGGACGCGGCAGCTGTGGCGGCTGATGCTCCGGCACCGCCGAAGCCCAAATCTCTTTTCAGCTCCACCGGCGATGATGATGCTCCATTTTGATGCGGCGGCAACTTTTCCCGGGATATAAAGGTCAACAAAGATGTTGGCCTTTAATTTTTTCACCTTTTTGCAGTGGACTGCAAAAGGCGGCGCTCACGGATTGACAGCGTTGACAGCATAGCACTCTTTGTATATCAACACTTTAATCCGTAATGGCAGGGTTGACAATCGTTGACAACGGTAGCCATTTCCGAAAATCCACAGATTTTCATAGCCAACGGTTGACACTTCCGTGCCACTTATATTCATTACTCTTTTTTATTTCAAAAAGAGATAAGCATTTGTATATAAGCGGCCTTTGCCGCATGTTTTCTTGTGGCTCGCCGCTGTGTCAACAGTGTCAACGCTGTCACCCCTCCGGGTATATGCCTCCTACATTTCCTTTTGTTGCCCTTAATGGGCGAATGGCTCGCCACGGCTCACCGCCGAAGTACCGCATTATCCCTCCAAATCCCTGATTGTCACTCTTTCAGCGATTGGCAAATCATTGCCTACTTGCTTGAATTTGAGTAACTTTGCATATATAAATACGCCATTTCTCTATGCTCCTTTACATCGAACTCGAAGACTATCTCGCGCAGTGGTTCCGCCATGAACAGGGCGGCACCGACCCGGTACGGCTTACCCGTGGGTCGATTGAGTCGGGGCTGCTCGAACAATTCTTGCAGACACCGCCGCCGGACTATGTGCCGGACTTCGGGGGCGACGGCAAGCTCGCTATCGAGCTGCCGAATTTCCGCAACAAGGACACCCGGAGCTATTACTACCTGCCCCCGAAAGCGCGTGATGCACTCGTCGCTTGCATACGCAACCGCTTCGACATTTCGATGTGGCAGTCGCTCCATCGTTTCGCATCGGTGTTCCAACGGCAGGATCACCTCATTTATGCCTTTATGGAGAAGCACGGCATTGAGCTGACCGAGAAGAACTGGAACGCCATTGCCAAACGCTACCAACGCAAGCGCGACATTTACCGACGCATCGACCGACGCAAAAAAAGTTCACAAAAATAATCCCGAGTTCAGGGGCATAAAAACGGAAGTGTCCGTTTTGTCCTCCCCACAGCATAATTCAGTATGAAAACCTCCCGACAAATACTTCCCGGCGTCAAGGCCATACATTGGCTTGACTGTCGCCACCTGCCGCGCAGGGTTGACCTGCACGGCATCTGCCGTATGCCGGTGCCGGTGCTGACCGCACTTTCGGCTGTCGGGGTTTTCGATGATGCGCAGTGCAGTTGCGTGACCGAGAGAGAGGGCGGCTCTTTCCAAGACACCGCCACCTTGAAATTCCTTACACACGAACTGCTCCCTATCCACCTCAAACTCGGTTTTGCCGTTACCGATGTCAACGGCAGGTGCTGGCTCATCGGCTCGAAAGAGCCGCCTTTCCCAAAGGTAAAGGTGGAGCACCGATGCGGTCTGCCCGACGGCGACGGCGCGGGATTTTTCTATGAAATCTCCCACGTCGCCCTCAAATCCCTTGTCGAGTGTCATATCTCGGCTGACTGACAAAGATATTCCCAATCCCAACCACAGGCTAATTGCGACCGCGAGGCCGCAGGTCATATTCAGATTTTGAAGTTAGAGAAATCCGCTTGCGCGTGAGGCGTAGGCGGATTTTGTTTTTTCAGCGGTAGAAAGAGCCGCCCCTTGCGGAGCAACCCGAGGGAGTGAGGGAGGGGTCAGCCCCGACGGAAAACGGGTGCGCCGTGTATAGAAAGTCGTGGTGAACAGCACGGCTTCATTGGCGAAGCGGCGAAATCGCCTGTTGTTCGGAGTAGCAATCCACGATGATGCGCCGGGTGCCTGGGCCATACTCCGCAGTAGGCCGCTGCGCGGTTGCCGGAACATCGTGCAACTCATTTTCAGCGGTGACTGCCCCGGAGGTGTGTTTCTCTATTCTGCGGTTGGACGGTCTGCCTCGGATATGAACCCCGGAGTACATAAATATGCGGCGGAGCAATCGCAGTGCCGTGCCGCTTGTGGTAGGACTGCCTCGCCGGTGGCATCGCCTTGCAATTCGGTGTCGGAGTTGTCGGAGTTACGGGTCTATCCACGACGGCACCGCCGCCGGTGTACTTGCTTTTCCGTCTGTGTCGACAATCCGGGATCACCGTGCGCTTTCGGTCGGCGGCTTTTTTGGTTGGGCACGAAGTCCGGCAGGTTCGTGGCGGCACACCGCTCTGCGTGAGTCAAGCTCTCCTGTAACCGCATCTTGGCATTTTGAGGACACGATGATTGGTTGAGTTTTACGCCGCAAAGTTATTACCTCCCTGCGGAACGGCAAGGGTGAATACATCGGCTAAATTTTCTCCACACCTACGGGTAGTAAAATTTCTCCGACCCTTGCCTCATTATCCGCCCGGAGGCACTTTGGGGGCAGTGTAAAACTTCAAAAACAATCATCATGTCAAACCCTCAAAATTCTATCAAGATGAGATTACAATTCGGAGAACTCAACATCACTCCAAGAGTCGTTAACCGACTCCACGAACTGGACTTCACAGTGCCCGAACTCGAAGACGCTGTCGCCGAACACAAAAGCGACTGCGACGGTGAACCCTCCGTGTATGTCGGCACTTACGGCAAGTACAACGACGGCTCGCTCTGCGGCCTGTGGATAGACCTCTCCACTTTCGACGACTACGACGAGTTCATCAACTTCTGCCAGGCGATACACGCCGACGAGGAAGACCCCGAGCTTATGGCACAGGACTTCGAGTGCTTCCCCCGTCAGTGGTACAACGAGGGCTTCATATCCGAGGAAGACTTCGACCACATCAAAGAATACACTGAAATGTGTGAGAAACACTCCGCCGAGGCTGTCGACGACTATTTGGAGTTCCACGATGATCTCGACGACTTCGAGGAAGCCTACTGCGGCGAGTGGGACAGCGAGGAAGACTTCGCCCGGCACATCGTCGAGGAATGCTACGACCTTGAAAGAACTATGGGCGACCTCGCCCGATACTTCGACTATGAAGCCTTCGGACGCGAGCTGTTCATGTACGACTACACTATGGGCGCAAACGGCCACGTTTTCCGCCCGGTCTGACCCCTGACCTCCCTCTCTCCCTATTTGGGCTGCTCCGCAAGGGGCGGCTCTTTTCGTTAATTATATGGGTATAAAAAAGGCGAGGTCGCGGAGACATAGTCCGCGACCTCTTTTTCCCTTTTTAAGTGTTGGTATAGAGGCATAGCCTATACGAGCACTATTTTATGTTGCAAAGGTACTTCTTTTTTCTTAATCAACAAAATATTTCATAAGAAAGTTTCTCTATCAAACAGGAAAACCGCTGCTTGTGCGTAGAATTGTCTTTATTGCCGGAGTGGTAGCATACTTTTTGAGTAAATCGTCAACCTCTTTTTCAAACTCCGTCGCACGGTTAGCTGATACTTGCCTTAACAAATATCCTACAACCTTTAATGCGCCATAGAGTTTTTTGCGTTCACTTCCGCCAACATTGGCCGGACCCCTGCGGATTAACGGATATAATGCCATATCGTAAAGCAACCCTCCGTGAGCACAGGTATTTCTTACACATCTTACTACGTCCAGATAGTTCTCAAAAATATTTGTGTATGTAATTCCAAAATGCTTTGATATATCCTTTTTATCTTCAAGGTCGAGCAAAGATTTATACAAAGCGATATTACTGCCTAACGTCATAAATTCAAGTGTTTTCCACGCCGGAGCATACTTGTCGTTTATATGCTTCCTATGATGCGCTGCTATGAATTTATTCCTTTTGAATTTATCCGTATATACTTCCTTGTCAAAACTTGCGATATAGTCACGGTCAACAACGCGCGAGGAAACAAACCAAGTAGGAAGTGTAGCATATCGGTTGGAAATCAAATATACAAGATATGTCCTGAAATTAACCTCTATGCGCGTAATGTATTTTTGCAGAATATTGCGAAGCGCATAATCAAAATAATACAGTTTTACTGCATCGTCAAAATTTGCACCTGCTTCAAATTCGTGTGTTCGTGCTTGATGTTGAGCGCAAGGCTTCTCAAACGGATACCAATAAAAACCAAGACGGTAATATCCGACATCGAGAAGTACTTCTTTCGCTTTCTCGACATCATTTATAATCATACCTCTGCTGCGCAGAAGTTCGATTTGCTTTTCAAGTGTTATGGCTGTTCTTCCCATAGTAAATACAAAGTTACGCATTTTTTCGGAATTTCAGTGTCTTTTCCTCCACTTATATACAGCGGTAGCTTTGCGGTGTAAAACATCACCGCTCAATGGCAAAGACCACTTACAATATCTCGCTCAAAGGCTATGTCGGAGGCTCCGACTTCGACCGCTCGACCGTTGACCGCGAGCTTGCCCGACACGACGGCAAGCAGGTCAACGTGCTCATCGACTCCCTCGGTGGCTCCCTTGCCACCGGCCTTTCCATTTCCGCAGCTTTCCGCAACCACGGCAACGTCAACGTGCATTTTGTCGGGCTGAACGCCTCCGCCGCTACAATAGCATCGCTCGGCGCGGCCCATATCTCGATAGACACCAGCGCGATGTACCTCGTGCATAAATGCTCTATGGCCTTTTTCGAGTGGGGCTCGCTCAACAGCGACCAGTTCGCCACTCTCATAGCCGACTGCGAGAAAATCAAGGCCGACCTCGACAAGCTCGACCAAAACGTGGCACGGCTATACGCCGCGCGATGCAAGCGCAAGCCCGAGGATCTGCTCGCACTGATGAAAGCCGGAGGCTGGCTCTCGCCGCAGGAAGCCCTCGACTGGGGCTTCGTCGATGAAATCACCGACCTTGCCGAAGACTCCGCCCCACGGCTCACCGATGCCCTCGCCTCGGCTATGGCCGACGCAGGTATGCCTATCCCCAATATTCCAATCTCCGAAGCCGAGCGCGAGAGCGCTTTCGGCAAGTTCATCACAGCCCTGTCATCGCTTTTCAAGAACCAATCCAACAATATCCCAATGCCAACCGAGAACCCCACGCCCAAGACCTACACCGAGGCGGAGTACAACGCCCTCAATGCACGGCTCATCGAGGCAACCGCCCTGACCGACTCGCAGAAGAAGACTATCGAGGAACGCGACAGCCGCATCGCCCAACTCGAAGCAAAGCTCGCCAAGACTCCGGCGGAGCCGTCGAAGCAGGTTGTCGAGGACTCCAAACCTGCCGGCGACCCTGCACCCAAGAACGAGGTCGAGGCTTTCGTCGATACCTGCAACTCCGCCCGTCAGCTCTTTAACGAGGTCTGACACCACCCTAAACCCTAACCACTCAACTCTAAACTTTCCACTATGGCAGGCAAATTCCAGTTTACACTCAAAGAGTACCAGGAGGCAGCGGTCAAGTACCGTTCCGACCTCTTGATGCTCCCCATTATCGGCATCGGCGACACCCTCCAATATATGACAGGCCGCCCCGGTATCCGATACAAGGAGCGCGTGGGCTCGCTTACGGGCGACGCGCAGTTTGCGCCCTACAATCCCAAACGTGCCGTCGACTACAACCTCGGCATCGACTTCCGCGACCTCGAAACGCACTTTGGCTCCGTAGTCGCCAACTTCGAGCCCAACACCGCTATCTCAACACTGCTCGGCTCCGGCGCGACAAAGGGCGACGGGCAGATGACAACCCCCACCGCTCGCCACGTCCTCGCCCTCATCGCCAAGAACCTCTCCGAGCATCTTAACGATGCGATATGGAACGGTGTGCGCAACGCCGCCGGTGACACCACCGCCGACCTGTTCGACGGCTTCGACACTATCACCGAAAAGGAAATCGCCGCCGGGGCTATCGCCGAGGCCGAGGGCAACTATATGAAAATCGCCGATGAAATCACTGCGGCAAACGCGGTGGACATCGCCAAGTCAATCCTTTTCTCCCTCGACCCTCGCCTCCGCAGCCAAGACCTCTACCTCTACTGCTCGCAGGACTTCGTCGACAAATACAACGAGGGCTATCTGCTCACACACGGCGGCATACCTTACAACAACCAGTACGGACAGGGTGCCGTCGAGGGGTCAAACGGCAAGCTCAAATTCTGCCCCCTCTACAACAAAGCCGGGTCGAAGTTTATGCACGTCACCACCAAGGCAAATATGCTCGTCGGTTACGACCAAATGGGCGACGTGGAGAATGTAATGGTAAAGGAATACGCACCCTTTATCCTCTCATACATCGCCACTATGTTCTTCGGCGTGCAGTTTGAAACCCTCGACAAGCGACGTTTCAAGACCGTGGAAATCGCCGTGTGACCCTCATAGACACATCACTCAACAACTCATCAAACCGCTATGGCTACAAAATGTACCTCAATCCAAAAGTCGCTCGGGTGGTGTCAGGGCACCCCCGAGCTGCCCGGTGTGAAACGCCGCATCTACTATCTCGCCAAGAGCCTGATTGTGGCCTTTCCGCAGCTTCCCCGTGATGAACTCGGTCGCCCCACGTCGGCTATCCTCGACGGCTCTTTCACTCTCGCCGCCGATGCCAAATGGCGATATATCGACATACTCCCCGACAAGTCGCAGCTGACCTCCGAGGCGCAGGGCGAGCTTCCGAGCCAAACGCAGCTTAACAAACTTGTCGCCGTTCACCCCGGCGTGGGCGCGGACGCTTCCGCCGCCGCTGCCTACATCAACAACACCGACAATGTTTTCGTAATCGAGGATATGAAAGGCAACTTCCGCGTCCTCGGCAACGACAAATGGAGCACAAAGGCCACCGTCGCACAAGATCTCGGACAGGGCGCCACCGGCACCACCTCTACCACTATTAACGTCGAGGCTACCGACGAGGTGCCTGCGCCGTTCTATGTCGGCACTCTCGAAACCGAGGACGGCGACATCGAGTGCAAGAAAGCCGCCTGAAAGGTAACAGGTTATTGGTAATTGTATGATTGACAAACCAATTCCCAATCTCCAATTTCCACTCCCCAAACGATGCGTCAGGGAGGGAGCGATAGCGTTGGACGAAGTGTTGAAAGACATCGAAGTGCCTTCGCTTGATGTTCCCGACCTCGACGCATCTTTTACTCCCTCCCGTACCAAAGACCTTTTCGCCGAAAAGAGCCGTGCCGCGTGGAAAGATGTGCAACAGGCCGAGGCTCGCTGCGACTTCGCCCCTAATAAAGTGCGCATTTCCTACCGCAACCCGGCTTTTGGCATTATCTCCCTTTGGAAAAAGTCGCTATATGGCCGGACTCTCACCGACATCAAGAGCGACCCCGATATGATCGGGAAGTTCGCCGTGGGAATGAATACCCTTATCCGGCAGATACTCGGCAATTCGCTCGCCACCGGCGACTGGTGCATCGTCACCTCGCCGAAGCGTCGCCACAAGGAACGCAATTTTGCATCGCTCATTTCCGCAAGGCTCGCAACACTCCTGGGCGTGAACTTCTACGAAGATCTCGCCGAGTGTCACTCAAAGCATCGTGTCGGGGCTGTCTTTACCCTTGTTAAAGCGCCACCGACCGAGCGCAACATAATCGTATTCGACGATTTTGTCACCACCGGCGCAACGATGCTCTCGATGCGCGACCTGCTCCAACCACTCGGTTATAACCTCATTTTCTTCACAGGAATAAATAATAAACTTTGACCCCTGCGGCCAAAGTAAAACTGACCCCTCAAATGGACCACAAATTTACCGAACAAATCAAGCAGTGGCTCGAAACGCCGGAAGCGGAGCGCGACTATGCCGTCGGCGCTCTCTACCTTTTGAAGCTGTCGGGCAATCAAATTATGTACCGCAACATAATATCGCAGATTGACCGCCGCCACGACTTCGTGGACTACCAACTTCAAAAGTATTACAACTTCCGCGTCGCCGACCTCACCCGTGCGCAGGTCGAGGATATGGAGCAGCAGGTCGAGGCTATCGTGGCCGAACACATACCGCTCGCAGCCAAAGCCGACGAGCAGCCAAAAGGCAAACGTGCCGACCACGACGCACTCCCCGACGACATCAAGGCGAAATTCGTTGAAAACCTCTCTATTCTCCAACGTATGCGCGAGCTGCATCTGCGCCTCCGCTCGCTTTCGCTCGACAGCGCCACCTGCCCCGACTCCGAGCGTTACCCGTTCCTCAAAGAACTTATATCACTCGACAAGAAGCTGCACGCCAACTGGGAAGCATACGACAAATATGTAGTAAGTCAGAGTGACGAAGTCAAAAGTAAGCCGAGCTCACGCAAAAAATCACCTCGTCACTCATAACTTAAACTTAAAACCTAAACGTAGTGAAACGCACTGCCGACATCGACCAAATCCTCCGCCCACTGAAAGATACGCCATTTCAGGCATATCTTTCTAATGCCGTGCAGGTGGCCGACATTCTCGAATGGATTTTAAGCCAAGTCGGCACCGCCGAGGTTTGGCAAACTTCTTTCTCCATTTCCGAGGAATTTTTGCGCCGACTTTTCTTTATCTGCCGTGCAAATAAAGTGTCGCGCATCAACCTTGTGCTCGACCATAAGGCCACCAACAAAACGCTCAAACTTTGGGCGTTCATCACCCAAGTTATAGAACGTACATATCTTGCCGATAATCACAGCAAGATTTTGTTGGTTCGCTCCGAGGCCGGAGAAACCGTATCGGTAATAACCTCGCAAAACCTCACTCGCGGCAACCGCCACGAGTCGGCCTTTATCTCGACTTCGCCGGAGATTTTCGCAAATCTCTACGACCAAGTCAACGATTTAATAACCAATCACTCCGTACCGCTCCATGACCTATTCGCAGAACGACTTGCAGCAGATTGAAAAATTTGCGTCTATCTACCTCAAAATATCCGATATGGCCGTAATACTCGATATTCCGGCTGATGTGCTGCGTTCCGATATAGCCGACCGCACAACCGAGGTGTCGAAAGCCTACCGACGCGGCAAGGCTGCATCAAAAGTCAAGCTCCATTCCCAGGAAATGATGCTTGCACAGGTAGGGTCGCCGCTCGCTATCGAGAACGCACACCGAAATCTCCTTGATATGGAGGACGACGAGTAATACTTCGTCACTCATAACTCATACCTAATACTTGAAGCCGTGCCAACACCGAACACCATAGATGTATGCCGGGCGCACTTGTTCACCAAAGAGGTAGAACTGCGAGAGCAATATCCACAAGCCGTTGTGGATAAGGTGCTTCGTGTGCGCGAAATGTATAACTGGTTCATCGCAAACCCCGACGGCACCGACCGCGAATTTGTCGCCGAGGTATGCCAACGCCACGGAATACACCGCACAACGGCTTATTCCGACCTTGCCGTTGTCAAGTCCTTGCTCCCCATGCTCGGCAGCGCAAGCCGCGACTTCCACCGTTGGCGCACCAACGAAATGCTTATCGCAACTTACAAAATGGCCGAGAAGCGCAAGGACAGCAAGACTATGGAACGTGCGGCCACCGCCTACGGTAAGCTGAACCGCGTCGACCTCGAAGATGAACAGGCACTGCCGCTCGACCAAATACTCGTGCAGCCGTTCACCGCTACCGATGATCCGCGAGTCCTCGGCATCGAGCCTATCCCCAACATCAACGAGAAAATCTCGGCTATGATACAAAAGTATCGCGCCGAAACAATCGACATCGAAGATGTGGAATTTGAGGAAGTCGACCTCGAATTTGACCTGTTATTTCCCAAAAATGAAGAAAGCAAAAATGAGGGAGATTAT
The DNA here is from genome assembly GCA_004102785.1 of Muribaculaceae bacterium Isolate-013 (NCI). Taxonomy (GTDB): domain Bacteria; phylum Bacteroidota; class Bacteroidia; order Bacteroidales; family Muribaculaceae; genus UBA7173. The sequence goes on along the minus strand of SCEJ01000003.1, from coordinate 133,120 downwards.
AACAACGAGTAAGGCAAATAATCGGCTCTTTCTTCTTATCTGCTCTATGTTCGGGGGCATCTTCAATTCATTAACTTTTTTCAGTTGGCGACGAGAGTAGATACCTAACATTATAACGAGGCCGACGAACATAAGAACGCCGATTAGTAAGATTATTGCAAATAGTTCTCTACTCATAGTTATCTGAATTTTAGCAGCTCACCCTGCAAATTTACAAATTTTTCCAATATGGCCGACAAGAAAGTTTACTTTAACAAGCCCCAACGCCTAACGCAGCTTATCGGCGCGAACACCACAGTTATAGTCGCAGGGCGACGCACCGGCAAGACCGACAGCATCGCCGCACCATTTGTGCTGCGCAATATGCAGCGTATGCCCGGCTCGACAGGCGGCATCGTAGTGCCGACTTTCAAGCACGGATTGACTAACACAATCCCTGGCTTGCTCGCCGCGTGGAAACGCTGGGGCTTCATCGAGGGGGTGCATTATGTTGTCGGCCGAAAACCACCAAAGACTTTCAAGCAACCAATCATCGACCCGAAAGACTACGAACACGTCATTTCCTTTTACAACGGCAGCGTCGCCGTTATCATTTCGCAAGACCGACCGGGCAGCTCCAACTCACTGACCCTGTCGTGGCTGTTGGTCGATGAAGCCAAATTTATTGATTACGCCAAACTCAAAGACGAAACGCTACCGGCCAACGGCGGCATTAAGTCGCACTTCGGAAAGCACTCTTTCAATCACTCGATTATGATATTGAGCGATATGCCGCAGACCACCAAAGGCTCCTGGTTCTTGCACTACAAGGATAAAATGGACGCGGAGCTGATAGCCACCATTGAGGGCACCGTATATGAAATTTGGCGCACCAAGGAACGCATACGCTCCCTTAACGCCAACGGTAAACCCGTTCCGGCTCACCTCAAAGGCTACCTCCGCCGCCTCGACCGCAACCTTAACAAGATGCGGTCAGTCGCCGTGTATTATCGCGAGTATTCCTCAATCGGAAATTTGCAGCTTCTCGGCGAGAACTACATAAAGCAGATGAAGCGCGACCTTACACCTTTGACTTTCCAAACCTCTATCCTGTGCCAGAGGATCGGAATTGCAAAGGACGGTTTTTATTCCTCGATGCGCGAGGCCCACAAATACGATGCCAACGATAACCAATACCTCGACACCCTCGGCTATGATTACGACTTCGCCACGCTCGATGCGCGAGCCGACGCCGACGTTGACCCCGACGCGCCTATCTGCATCGGTATGGACTACAACGCCAATATCAACTGGATTGTCGCCGGTCAGCCACGCGACCGCCGCCTCAACGTCATTAAATCCTTTTACGTCAAATTCGAGCGCAAGATACCTGCGCTTATCGACGACTTCTGCCGCTACTACGCCACCCACCGCAACAAGACCGTAGTATTTTACTTCGATGCAACCGCCCTCGGCTCTAACTACGCCGTCAACGACCAGGACTTCCGTTGGTGGGTGGTGCACGAGTTCGAGCGCCACGGTTGGACGGTCGAGGCCGTATATCTCGGCAACCCTATGCGCAAGGAGGAAAAATACCTGCTCATCAACCAAGCCTTTGCCGGTAAGCAACGCCTGATGCCTTTTTTCAACCGCTCCAACAACGAAGACCTTATCCTCGCCATACAGTCAGCCGGAGTGCGCCGTGGCCGCAACGGCTTCGACAAAGACAAGTCCGGCGAAAAGCTCGCCGAGAGCGAAGAAGACCTGCTCGAACACCGCACCGACGGCACCGACGCTTTCGATACCCTCTACATCGGTTGTGAGAAATTTCCATACCGCGATGCGTTCAACCTCTCTATGTCGGGGGTGCTTTGACACCTGTTTGTGAGCATATTGCTTCCGTATTCCGGATTTTTTCGCTAATTTTGTATTCTTAAAATCTGGAATTTATGAAAACGCCTGATGAATTTTTCATACGCTTGCAGTTCTGCACCTTACAAAGTTCTCAAATCCTGTCGTCAAGTTAAGTATTAACGGGAAAGATGCTGAGTTTAAGGTGTCTAAACTACAAGGTACTTGACAATAACAAGACTTGGCTCGAAAACAAGCATAACTCAGCGATAAAAACAATACTAAATTTGTTGACTGGCTTTATTCATTGATATTTTCAAATAAAACGGTTATGAAGAAGTTGTTGATACTTTTTGTCTTATTCATGGTTGCTCTGACAACTTTCGCACAGGAAGAAAAGCGACCGTTCACAGCTACTCTTTATGGTGGCATATATCTAAACAATGAACAGGCTTGGACGATTGAGCCGTCTATTGCGTGGCATTTCCATAAATATATCGGTGTTGCTCTTGGTATGGAACTGACGTCACAATACAACCAACCGAGCCGTACAACTACGATAAACGGGCATGAAGCGAGTTTGGCGGATAATGAGAAAAACGTGGCATGGATTATATTCAAGCCATCTGTAATCTTCAAAACTCCGAACCTGCTCAAAAACAAAGATGATATTCGCTTGTGGTTTCAAGCCGAACCCGGCATCAGTCTTGCCTGCCCTTTTAGAAATTCACTGACCTATGATATTTATGATATTAAAGGTAATGTAGGCACAGTCGTAGATTATATGAAATTTCCGAACAAAGGGCTTGACTGGTTTTACTGGAACGCAAGACTTTCCGTAAATCTTTCTATTGACCGTTTTGTGATTGGTGCCGGATATGGCATATCCAACCTTGACTACTATTCCGGTCGCAGGAACGTGACACTCCAAAACGGCTCGAAATTCTGGGTTCCTAATAAAGAACTGAGCCAAAGCATCTTCTTATCAGTCGGCTACCAATTCTAAAAGACACATATAATCATACAGCATCTAATCATACAACATATATTATCCTCGGCAGCGATGTCGGGGATTTTCTTTTTGTGTTCCGGCGCCACCGCGCCGTCGCGCTAATGCGGCAAGCCGTCGAGCTTGTAATCTCGACCCATTGAGGGCGTATATCGCTAACATAGGCAACGGACTTCGGATCTATCCTGATGATAGAGCCGGAGTCCGCTGCTTTTCCGTGCCCCTCGGCCACCCCCGAGGGAGAGCGGTATCACTCCGGGGGCGCTTCGCAAAGATAAGGACTGCGACCGTTCATTACGGCCTCTATCTTCGGGAGGGCAGACTATTCGCAAGAGCCTTACAGCGGTGTTCCGGCTGCACAGGACACAGGGCTGCAATTCTATGGCGCATCATCGGCAGTTCGGGCAATAAGAATAAAGAGAGCTTTGGCCGTCGGGGATAACTTCACGGCATAGATTGGTGTGATGCAGCGGCTCGCATCGGGGGAGGCAAACATATATCATAGTTTTGCGAGGCAGTTATTTGAGGGAGTCATACTTGTAAACACGCACGGAAGCACGGTTGATATTTCACTTCGCAAAGTTAGAACGGGTCGCCTACGCTGACAAGGGCAAGACACGTTCAGGGCAAAAATCTTCCTTTTTTCAGGCAAGCATAAAAAAGAGTATTCCACAGGGGATAAACCCTTTGCCCCGAACCCTTGTTGGCTACCGTCGTGCCGACTGGCTCAACCGTTCCCTGATTGCGGCGTAAAAATCAAACGCGCCCCGGCGCACAGTAATAACTCTCAAAAACTTCAAAACCATGACATACGTTAGCTGCATCTCCCTCGATACAAACCGCCGCCTCAAAGAATATCAAGTAGAAGTTATCACCTTCGACGGCGAAAGCGAAATAGTATATGTAATTGCCCGGACAGCCGACGAGGCACAGGAAAAGGCAGCAGCCCAGGTGCCCGACGCAGACTACACTATGGTACAAGGCTTCTGCGAATACTAATCTCCACCTCCCCAACGATAGAGGGTTGACCCCACGGGTCAACTCTCACTTTGCTCTTTCGCCCCCTCCGCAGCATAATACAATCCGGCCACCGCCGGGCAACGACCTCTAACCTTCGCCCATAGCCCTCGCCGCCGCACCGACCGCCACCCAACGGAACACCGCACCGCATCGCTATCGGAGTCGACAAGCACCGCGCTTTGACCGTGAACCATTTGCCCCATACGCCGTGAGAGGTTGGACTGCAAGGGGAGAGGGGGCCGCAGCCCGGTGCGCCACCCCCACAGCCTCGACCCGGGCGGTCATACCGTTTTGGAACACGCACCCCACACGGGCGCAGATGCAAATATCTCATCGCGCGCTGACATCTTACACCCCACATTAACCTCTCACCACTAACCCTTGAAACTCCCCACCGCCGAACTTGCCGCCGCCGAGCCTGTGCGAGGGTCAGGCTTCGCCTACCGAGGGGCACGAGCCGCCTCTGCGCACGGAGCGGTTTTGCCATTGTTCCCTGCGGTCGGCCTCCTTTGCCTTGAAGATGTCCGGGGGAGCGAGCCGGGGGCTTATTTTTCCGTCACAAAGTTAGTACGGTCATTCACTGGCGCAAGGGCAGGTGTGCGCTCCACGTTCCCCCCTCTTTCGGAGCAAGCTCCTGCAAGAGCGTAATCACCCTTGCTTTTGGCAGCTCATTACGACCGCACTTTTGATTGTTCGTAAAAATTAAGAGCCTCGGCTCACTTCTCAAACCCCCAACACTTCAAAATCATGGCAAAGAAAACCTCCAAAACCGCAGAAAACAAAAAGGCTAAAACCACTTCGACCCGTGCGAAGAAGCAGACCCAGGCCCCCGTCGTCGATACCAAGCCGACCCTCACCCCAAAGCTCATCGTGGCGCAGCGCAAGTTCAACCGCTGGTACGTCTACTTCAAGGGCGTGGCTCCAAAAGATAATGTAGGGTGCGGCTGCAAGACAGCCCAAAGCGCGATAAGATATATGCACCTGCTCAAAGCCCGGTACGGTGCCGTTATCTCCCAAAACATCTACGACCGCCTCGCTTTCGAGGCCGCGAGAGAGGCGTAATGCCTCTCTCTTTCTCTCTCCCCTTGAAGTCCAACCTTATAAATCTCACGACGATGTACGAATACAAATGCTTCACTCGACAAGGCTCATGGCGCTTCTACGCCGACTCCGATACCGATGCCCTGCGGCTCGCCCTTTTCTACTGCTGGCGCGACGGCGAGCAATTCATCAAGGTAGAGAGTAACTTCGGCGGCAAGTCTTACACCCTGCGCCTCTGCAAGATTGACAAGACAAATTCGATAACGACACTTTAACCACTGCCACACAGCGGTTGCTTCCTCCCGAAGCGACCGCTGACTGTCTTTTCGCCTCGCCGCCACCCTCCTTAACTTTGCCCCTATGATACGGATAGGCTTCTACACCCCCACGGTGATGCTCTCCGCCGACCTCCCCGACGTCAGCATCTTCACCAACCAAGACTTCGTCGACTTCCGCCTCTCCACAGGCGCGGACGTGCTGCTCGACGAGCGGTACTACACTTATAACGGCTCGGCCACCGTAGCCGACATCGCTTCTCTCATCGAGCAATATATGGCCGGAAACCCCGACCTCAATTTCTCCGAATTTATCATCGAGGCATCGGCACCCGACGGATCCGCCGCCTCACACTCCTTCCGTGTCATATACTGCGACCGCGCACTCGGACTCTACGACCCCTCGCAATGGCTCCTCGAAAACTTCCTTACCCTCTCCGCTTACCGGCGCATCGCCCCCGACACCTTCTTCGAGCTGCAATGGTTCGCCACCGACCGCGAGCCAATCGCTTTCTTCATCTACGCTACATACCTCGCCCTCGACGGCAACACCGCCACCTACCGCTACGTCCTTTCCGGCAACGGTATGATACAGCACGGCGACGGCATAAACCGTGAGTTCGTCTTGCTCGCCGATGTTCGCGCAAAGATACAGGCCGCAACCAAAGCCTCCACACCTCCCACGCTGCTATCCGTCACCGCACGGTGCGGCGAGCGTTCTCTGACCCTATTTGTCGACCCGGCTCTCGCCGACACCCTCCCTTTCCATTACACTAACTGCTTCAACGTCGCGGAACAGCTCATACTCCCTCACGCCACCACCCACAAAATCAAGGCCGACCGCTCTATCGCCACCCTCGGCAAATCCGCACGCTTCTACAACGTCACCACCGCAAAGGAATACGAGGTACAGTCCGCGCCTCTTACCTCCGACGAGTGCTTGCAGGTCGAGCAGATGCTTACCTCTCCCGTTGTCCGTATTCCCTGGGGCACCGACTCAAACCTCGCCGAAACCGACTTTGACGCTATGCTCCCAATCCTCATCACCGATTTTACCTCCGAACTTTCCGACACCGACGACAAGCCCAACTCCGTGAAATTCACTTGGCGCTTCAAGGACACCCGACCCAAATTCAACGCCCGATACTCTCCCGGCATATTCGACACCCATTTCCAACCCCCTTTCTCTTAATGGTTTTGGCGTTCCGGCGCCACAGCGCCGTCGGGCTAATGCGGCAAGCCGTCAAGCCTATGGTCTTGACCCATTCGGGCTTATATCCCTAACGCGATAATACCTCACACAATCTCATAACACTATGAACGCAGTCCACATATCAACCGCTCGCACGATGCTCAACTCCGGCGACCCCGTTGACCTATCAGTATGGCGCAGCGACGGCTCTATCCTCGAACTCCGCAACGTCATATCCCTGCGATATGCCTTTTACGGAGGCTGGCGAAACGTCAAAATCCTTGCTTCTGGCGAGTGCCGCCGCGTCCGCGACTGCTGCATCTTCCGCATAAACGGCCTCGATGTTTTTCTCTAACAAAAAAAATAATTACCTTTGTATGTAATTTATTCATGTTTAGAGCGTCATATAAGAAAAGATATATCAAATATGAAATCATTATCATTATTTCTTACTGCATTAGTGCTTGGTTTGAGTGTCTATGCAAAAACAGATTTGCAGCCGTACCAAAAGGCTGCAATAGCTACGCGTTTTGCTTCGGAGGTAAAATACAATTATGCAGGATATGGTAATTTTGCGCAAGACTTCGACAGCATTTGCCGTGCGGAGCTTCCTAACATTGTCAACACAGCAAGTGATGAGGAATTCAGCCAACAGCTTCAACTTCTCGCCAATCGTCTGCACGACGGTCACACAAGCATCAATTTCAGCGCAGATGTAACGTATGCTCCTATTTCACAAAGACGCATCGGTGACAAGGTTTTTGTCACCGGGGTTTACTCCGACGAATACACTCGGAAAGGAGTAAAGAAAGGCACTGAAATAATCGCAATCAACGGAATGCCAGTTATTGACTATGGCAATAAATATGTTGTTCCATATATTGCCTCTTCTACACAGCAATGGTCGGACTATTATCCCTTCAACAGCATAAACCTTACAAAAGGTGCTCGTGGTGAGGCTATAACAGTGACATTCAGAAATGGTAACGGTGAGAAATTCGAGATTGTCGACCAACGACAATCTCCTTGGGGTATTGTAAACCCAAGTAGGGAAATTTCGTTTGACTCCCTGCCGGGTAATATAGGGTATCTAAAAATTCCATCGTTTCAGACAAACGATTTTAACATGGGAACTTTTGCTGACCTATATGAACAAAAAATACTTAACACAGACGGCCTTATTATAGATATTCGTGAGAACAATGGCGGAAATAGTAAGGTCGGGGAACGAATTATGATGCTTTTGGCCACCGACTCTATTCCACAAGCGGCATGGGACACACCGCGATATGATGCCGCTTATGCTTCTTGGGGTAAAAAATGGCATACTGTTTCCGAACCGTCGCAGTCGATAACTCCGTTTTTTATGCTCACCAGTGAGGTGCCAAAATATGACAAGCCAATTATACTTCTTGTTAACGCCTGCACTTTCTCTGCCGCAGAGGATTTTGCAGTTCTATTCAAAAATGCAAAAAGAGGTATCGTAATGGGTACACCAACAGGCGGAAGTACAGGCAATCCTATAATGATAGACCTCGGTTGGGGCTACTACGGCAGAATATGTACGCGGCATGAACGCCTTGCCGACGGTACAGAATTTATAGGTGTTGGCATTCAACCTGACATAGTTGTATTGGAAGATGAGAGTATAATCTTCGGCGAAGATAATGTGATAAACGCCGCCTTGAATATGATTAGGAAGTAAGCGTCTTTTCGCGCTCATCATATCGTCCATAACTTTGAGCAACCAACCTCAATGTTATGGACTTTTCTTTTTATCCCGACGACCTCAATTTCAGCTCCGTGGAGCAGCTGCCGTCTGCGCGACTGCTGCATCTTCCGCATTAACGGCCTCGAAGTTTTTCTTTGATAGTTCGCAGAAAATAAGTAACTTTGTAGTATGAAACATCTTGAAAAACTGAAAATTTGCAATTGGGCATTACTAATATTTTGTTTACTCATATTAACTTCCAGTATTCAACTTGAAGCCACAGGAAGCAGAGGTTTATTGCCGGTATGGCTTCATGTGTTTATTGGCTTGTTATTTTCTCTCTTAGTTATTTTACACATCTATCTCCATTTCAAATGGTGTAACTGGTTTGCCAGATTTAATAAATTAAAAAAGCCCGTTACGCGTATTTTATGGTATTTGTTTCTCGCAACCATTATTCTTGGCATCGCAACCTTTATCCATTGGCTCATTTCTAATCACCATTCTATTCTTGGTGGAGTGCACGGCAAGATTGGATTTTTAATGTTGGCGGTAGGCATTGGACATATATTAAAACGCATAAAATTTTTCAAGACTTCAAAGAAATAAGCGTCTTTTCGCGCTCATCATATCGTCCATAACTTTGAGCAACCAACCTCAATGTTATGGACTTTTCTTTTTTCCCCGACGACTTAAATTTCAGCTCCGTGGAGCAGCTGCCCGGTCTTGAAGCCCGTGCAGCGTTCACCGTCAATTCGCAGTCGGTGTTCCGTGAGGACACCGACATAGTGCCGACGCTCATAGACGATAAGCTCTCCTATATCCCGTGGGGCGGCGACAATCAGATGCCTTTCGATATTCTCGACCTCATAGAGAAAGACGAAACCCTCGCCACCTGCCAATGCTTCAACGCCGAGGTCTGCTATGGCGCAGGGTTGCGGTATGATACGTGCATCGCCTCCGATGCCGTAAAACAAGAAGTCGAGGACTTCCTTCTCGACAACGACCTCGCCGCATACTTCCTCGGCGTCAGTCAGGACTTCAAGCACTTCGGCTTTGCCGTCAGTGTGCTTATTCTCAACGAGGACGGCACAAAGATTGTGCGCCTCTTGCGTAAGGAAGCCTGTTACTGCCGCTTCGCCCCTGCCGACACCGTCGGCAAAATCCCCTCCGTCCTTTACGCCAACTGGCGTAAGTGCGTCGCTTCTCCCTCCGACATCGAGGTCATAGACCTGCTCGACCCCTCCGCGCCGTGGCGTGATCTGCAAGCTCGCTTGGAGCGCGAGCGGAAACCGGGAACAAGAAACCTGCCCCCCGGTACCCAATCCCCAATCCCCAATTCCCCACGATTGCGAAAATTCGCAATCGTGAGCCGCATACCCACCGTTGACTCCACCTATTACCCCATACCTTACTATGCCTCGCTGTTCCGGGGCAAATGGTACAACATCAAGCAGCTCATCGGCATAGCAAAGGAAGCGAAGCTCAAAAACCACGCTCCCATAAAATACCAAATCGAAATCTCCGCCAAATATTGGGAGTCGATTTTCCGTGCCGAGGGCATCACCGACCGCCGCAAGCAACAGGAGCGCATCGTCCGTGAGAAACAATCAATTCTTGATTTTCTCACCGGCGCGGAAAACTCCGGCAAAGCGTGGTTTTCCACGTTCTACATCACTCCCGACGGAAAGGAGCAGCACGACGTTGTGATAAACAAAATCGACGCCACCAAAGAGGGCGGCGATTGGGAAACCGACATTCAGGAAGCTATCAATATGATATGCTTCACTATGCGCGTCCACTCAAACCTCGTCGGCTCCGTGCCCGGAAAGGCGCAGACCAACAACTCCGGCTCCGACAAGCGCGAGCTGTACACCATAGCCCAGGCTCTCCAAAAGCCATACCACGACCTGCTCTTTACCGTCCACCGCATCATTATCAAATTCAACGCCTGGCAGGGCGTCACCGTCGATGTGCCCTTTATCCAATTAACCACCCTCGACGAACACCAAGACGCAAAAGAAGTCAAAGTCACGGGTGACAAGGCGTAAAGTATTCACTTCAATACTCTTACCTGATACAACATTATGGCAAAGATAATCAACAGCAACGAGGAACTGACGGCCTTAATTCCCAACAGCCTAATCACAGTCAAAGGCGAAACGCCGCTCTTTGACAAGCTCGCTCCCTTCCTCGACCTCGCCGAAGCGTGGGTCAAGGACACTTTCACTTCCGAGCCGACCTACAACACAATCTGCGGCTACACGGATAGCAACCCTATCCGCATAGCCACCGCCCGGCTCGTCGTCGCCGACGCCATGCGCCGTGCCATACCCTCGCTCGACCTTGTGCTTACACCCAACGGCTTCGCCACCGTCGGCACCCAAAACCTCGTCGCCGCATCGAAGATGCGTGTCGACCGACTTGTCGGCTCTATGCTGACCCACCGCGACGACTGCATCGCCGCGCTCTTGCCCGAGCTGCCGGGCGCGAGCCGGTGGCTCAACTCCGGGCAAGCCGCTTTCTTCGGCGCAACCCTCTTTCCGACTTTGGAAATTGTCGCCCAATCCCCAATTTCCAATTCCCCCAACTGGGAGCGTTACCTCGAACTCCGCCCCCAAATCATAGACTTGGAGGCATCGTTGGCCGAGGAATGGTTGTCGCCGGAACTGATGTCAGCGCTCCGGGCAGATAACCTGCGCGGAGATCTGCCACCAGTCCGCCACGATGTAGTCCGCCAAATCAAGGCGCAGCTCATAGCCTACCTGCATAAAGGCACGTTCAACAGCCGACGCCTCGCCGATATAGTCAACATCATACGCCACCGCCCGACCGATTTTCCCGAATGGCACAGCTCCGACACCGCCCGATTGTTCACGCCCCCGACGTTCCGCAACCGCAAAGAAGCCTCCGGCTACTTCTTTTGAGCATACCCGTAGCCAACATAAGCCTCCACGCAAGCGACGACTGAACCGGAGGCCATAATATATTTTGCTTCAACTTATTATTTGTCTATTGTAGAATTTATCCCTATATTTGCAAAGATATATCACTTCACGCGAACAATTTTACAGCATAGTCTGTTATAACATAAATTAGCTATAATAATATGAAAATATTTTACACTCTATTCATCGCTCTTTGTGCCGTGCTCCCATTGTCTGCGGAAACTGTCACAGCTCATTATTATGGGTCGGAAATTGACCTGACACAAAAGAATAATCCTTGCAAGGGTAATACCGACGGAGGTGTTGAAGTTATTGTGGTAACAAATGTTACGGCAGTTAAAGATGCCCCCAACCGAACTGTGGTTGAACGTACATATTCGCTCCCGAATGGAGAAATTCTGAAATCCGACAAAGAAATCATCAACTCATCGAAACAAGAAGTACTCCACAAACTATTTCCTCGTGAATATCCAAAAGTAAAAATGTAAGACAGGCCCCTGTCTTTTCCGCATAGAGGGCTTTACCGTACTTTCGCAGTGCGTTAAAGCCCTTTTTCTATGCAGACAATTTCAATAAATTTCATCGTGCCGCAGGGGTGGCACGAACTCTCCGATAAACAGCTACGCTATGTTTATCAACTGCTCGCTCAAAATTTCACCTCCGACGAGGTGAAGACTCTTTGCTTGCTCCATTGGACGGGCACCAAAGTTATTGGCAAGCAAAACACCGACGGCTACCTGCTCCGAAAAGGACGCTTCCTTTTCGAGGTTACGCCGCTCACACTCGCCGAACTGCTCCCGAACCTCGATTGGCTCGGCTCGCTCCCGACTTCTCCAATTCGCCCCGTAAAACTCAAACACCGCCCCGGCATCGCCGCCGACTTCGACGAGGTGCCATTTGAGCAATACATCATCGTCGATAACCTCTACCAAGGCTATCTCCAAACACAGGACGATACACTGCTCGACGAAATCGCCTCGGTGGTATACCCCGGCATCAAGACACCGCTCGCCCCCGACGAGCGCATCGCCATTTTCTACTGGGTCGCATCGCTCAAATCCTCGCTCGCAAGCCGATACTCCGACTTCTTTTCTGGAAACCCGGAAACGGAAGACGGAAACCTGCTTGCCAATTCCCAATCCCCAATTTCCCGTTCCCGCATCGAAGATGCCGTGAACGCACAAATCCGTGCCCTCACCAAAGGCGATGTCACAAAAGAGGCCGAAGTCCTCGCCCTCGATACTCACCGCGCACTTACCGAGCTAAATGCGCAAGCCCGTGAGTACAAACAGCTCAACTCCCAACTCAACAAGAAATGACAGCCCAACTCAAAGGAACGTGGGCGGCTGATAAATTTTTCGAGAAATTGACCGCCGCCAACCGCCTCGCTCTGGCCGAAGGCTTCACCTTCTGCCGCGTCAGCGGTTTGGAGGGCTTCGAGGAAGCCGTCGCGCAAATGCAGAACACCGCTGCATTTGTCTGCGTGTCGGACGTAGCCGACGGCTACACCGACCTCAACAACACACCTCGCACTCGCCGCATCAAGACCGTATTCTTCGCCATGCGACACGCCGCCGAAGATATGGAGGCACGGGCCGAATGTATGGCAACCATGCGCGAGCTGTTCCGCCAATTCGCCACACGCCTTATACTCGAAAAAGTCCGTTTGGAGCAGAACTGCATCTACCTCGACCCCCGAATATCGTTCAACGAGATAGACCGCTATTTTTTCTCGGGAGCTGCCGGCGCATACTTTACAATAGCGGTAGACTGTTTTACAGATCTACGCTATTGTAAAGAGGAATGGGTGACCGGGGATTAGAAACCCGTTGAATACCTATTGTTTAAGTGATTTCATCAATCCTCCGAGGATTTTTCCAATAGTAGTGCATTTGGCTATGATGTCATTTGCCTCATTATCGGAAATGTAGCCAAGCATTTGAGCAATACGTATTTGTGTCCTCACTTCATTTAGAGAGCCGTGTGAGATAGACACAAAATTTGCAAATTCAGATTTAGAATATCTTCCATGCCCCTCTGCGATGTTCGACGGAATAGAAACAACCGCCCTTTGCACCTGACTTGTCAAGCCAAATCGTTCCTCCTGTGGAAATTTCTTTGTGAGTGCGTAAACGTCCTTGACGAGCTTCATACTCTCTCGCCAAGCATCGAGGTCTTCAAAAGTTATAACTGCCATATTCTCAATCTTTGCGCAAAGATAAACATTTATGCCCAATTCCCAATACCCAATTTCAAATTCCCAATCCGCACAAAAGGCGCGTGAACGCTATGTAAAAGCGTTCAATGCGACTATGGTGCGGATTTGGCGCGAGCAAATTGCCCTGCTCGGGGTCATAGACACCGGCGCACTTTACCGCTCGACGCTTGCCGTGCGTATGAACGCCGACGGCAAATATACATCTATCACCCTCGAACAATCATTTAACCTGTACGGCCTGTTCGTCGACTACGCCACCGGCTCAAACACGCCACGCGGCAACCCCGGCGATCTCGGACGTGACAACGCCCGACGACGCAAGCGGTGGTTCAGCCGCAAATACTATGCCTCCGTGATGAACATACGCGACTTCTACGCCGACAACCTCGGACGCGACCTTGCCGACACCGTCAGCAACGCCCTAACTCGCAACATTTCCCGTCGCTTCGTTACATAAATTTATTTGCTTTCAGGAGTAATATTCAAATCCCAATTCATTTTAATTCGAGCATCAGAGGGCACTTTATCGGTCACAAAAGCGACCTGATAGATGCGATATTGGCTTTCATCTTCGTCCTCGGGGTCATCGTATGAAGAAAACTGTTCTTCTACAACCAAATAATAATCGCCCTTTATCATATGATAATCCTGATCTCCGACAAATAGTGAGAAGCTACGAACTTTCGTAGCCTGCCAATAATTGCTTGACACTAAAATAGTTCTTACGGAAATAATAGACTTTGTAGTAAAATCCACATTGAGCCAATTTGGATTTGCTTCAATAAATTTTTCAGTTTGCGTATCATATACATCTGCAACCGAATTTATTATATCCATGTGATTTACGCCTTTCCACGGCAAGAGGTCATTATCCTTTTGCCACGGCGCAATTACAGTGTTCAGTTGCGTAATCTTTTGCTGTATATAAAGAGGTTCGCTTGTGTGGTGACAAGACGAAATGAATATTGCTAAAACAGCAACCAGTAAAATCTTAATCGTTTTCATTAGAGTAATTTATATACATCATAAAACGCTTGACAGACGATTTTATTGTGCCTATATGTGTCTTTTCACCGCCCAACCGATAGCCATACTTTTGCGGTAAACTCATAAACCTATTAACCATAAACCGCGCCACCGGCGCTTTTCGTATGGCTATCGACGTTAAATCACTCACGCAGATTATCTCGGACTTCCGAAAGCTGCAATCCAAGGACTCCGTTTCCCCGGAGTCGCTCGGTGCTATCTTGCAGCGCATCGCCGACCTGCTCGCTACTGCCGGTACGTCCGACACCGTCACCGCTATTCAAACCCTGCTCAACGGCTTCAAGGCCGCAGGGCAAGCGGTGTGCTCCATTGAGCAAGGGGCTGCCGACCGCAACAATATCCTCGCAAACATCAAGGCCGTAGACCTCGGTAACGGCTCTATCGCAACCGCCTCAAACAACCTTTTCATCAAACAGGCCACCACCGAGCGTGCCGGGGCGATGCGTGCGCAGCAGGTCGTAGACCTCAACAACGCCCGTAACCGCATCGCCGAAATCCTGCCCCTGCTCGAAAAAATTCAGGCTAAACTCGGTATGACCGACGGCACCAAAGGGCTGTATAACACCGCCCAAATCTCCGTGGCCGTCGTTGGCAGCACCTTGAAAATCTACGGTGCGCAACAGCTCATCGCCGACGGGTATGTGCCTTACCTGTTCCGGCACACACGAAAGCGCAACCAGTGGGGCGACAAGCTCGTAATCGAGGCCGGAGGCGCCACCAAGAAATACTGCGACAAACGCAAGGGGTGGAACCTCTACGGCTCCGTCCACTCCGTCAAAATATCCGGCTCTACGCTCTCTTTCTCAATCAACCCCAAAACCGAGCAAACAACCGTCGCCATAGGCTACTCGACCTCGCCCGATGCCCTCGTCACCGTCCATATACGCCGCGACGGCACCCCCTCTATCGGCTGGGGCCGCTCGACAATCTCCCTGCTTGACCCCAAGAACCCGAAGAAGCACCGCATGATCCGACTGCGTTTCGCCGTCGGCTTTGCAAAGAAGATGCTCCCCGGACGCTCCCTTATCACCACCGCCAACCTCGCAAGCTCGCTCGCCGAGTTCTCGATAATTTACAACCCCACTTCCCAAAAGTGGACTTTTGGGAAGTAGGAACAAGGAAACTGAAACCGGGGATTGGCAAATACCAATTTCCAATCCCAAATTCCCAATTCCGTGAGCGGAGCGAAAAAAGATAGCCCTCACGGCAGAGCCGCAAGGGTGATGCTATCTGTTTTATACCGCTTCCCGATAGCCCGAGGCCGAAACCTGCGGGGGTGCTATCGCAAATGCACCGCAATGATAGCCCAAACGGAGTGCTATCACGCATACGGACATAGGTATCACAGTTCTTTTAGCTTGGCTTCACTTACAGGTAGAGGTGTCCGGGTTAATTAGTTTGGTTTAACGTATCTTGATATGCAAAGGTAACAATAATTCTCCACATACACAACATTTTACAATGGAAATTCGCAAACATCGCCCGACCATTCAGCTCCTTGCGGCAGTCTTTCTGATTGTCGTAGGTTGCGGTCTGCTCATCGCCGGATTTGTCGTGCCACCGCCCGGCGAAATCCACAATTCAGTCCTTATCGCTTTCGGTGAAATCCTCACTTTCGCAGGGGCGGTGTTCGGATTAAAATACCATTATGAATACGGCAGTAGCTGCCACCACGAAAACTCATCACAATCATCAACTCATAACACATCAACCCAAAATGCAGACAATCCGTAAAGGCAGCAGAGGGGGCGACGTCGCCACCCTCCAACACGCTCTCAACCTTATTGCCGACGGCATCTTCGGCCCAATTACCGACGAAGCCGTCCGCGACTTCCAACGCACCCATAACCTCGCCGTCGACGGCATCGTTGGCCCCAAGACCTGGGCTGCGCTCGGCATCGGCTCATCACCGAACCCTCGCCGCATCGACAAGATAATCCTCCATTGCTCGGCCACCCCCGAGGGTGAGGATTATTCCGTCGACCAAATCCGGCAGATGCACCTCGCCCGTGGATTTACCGACATCGGCTATCACTGGTACATCACACGCGACGGAAAAATCCACAAAGGGCGCGACGAGGCCAAAATCGGGGCGCACACCACAGGCCAAAACTCCCACTCAATCGGAGTGTGCTACTGCGGCGGTTGCCCTCCGCGCACCGTCAAGAACTGGGCCAACCAAGGCAAGGACACACGCACCCCGGAGCAACGTGCCGCCATAATCAGGCTCTGCAAAGAGCTGAAAAGCCGCTATCCCTCGGCCACCCTCCACGGACATAACGAATTGACGTGCAAACGAGCGCAGAGTGAAGCTCGCTTCAACTATGCCGAGTGCAGCCGTCAATGCACAGAATGTGAGTTCGCAAACAAGGCTTGCCCCTCATTCATCGTAAAAAACGACACCGACCTATGCGCACTATAAAGGCAAACGGTAATTGGAGATTGAGGATTGATTGGCTGCGGTCAATTCCCATTTACCTGTTCCCATTCCTCATACTTTGCGGCTGTAAGACCAACAAAAACATCGTCACTGATAAATCGCTCGCCACCGACTCGCTCGCGCACAGTGAGCATCACCGCACAACAGCGGTGATAGACTCCGCCATAAGACATTTCGATTTTAGCTTCGACACCCTGAAAATCGAAATCGAGCGACCCGGTCAATACGCCGAGGCACCCGAGATTATCCGGCTAAAAGCCATAAAAGGGCGTGTGATAGACCGGCGGCGTGAGCATCGGGATAGCGTTGAAGCCTACAACAGCCTCGATACGGTAAGATACAGGCAAGCGGCAGTTGAGGCATCAACCGAGCACACCGCCACCACACGCCTATACAATCCGCCCGACGGCACGATAATATCCGTAGCAGCCCTCCTGGCCGCAGCCGTCCTTATATGGCTTTTCCTCCGAAAACGCTAATCCCCATACCCCAAGAGTAAGTTTTTTCATAGATAGCAAGCGAGTTGCCCGTGAGGGTGGCTCGTTTTGTTTATCGTGCCCGTCCTTATTGACCCCGACCCGTCAGGTGGCGCGGCGGCTACTTATGAACCGGCCTCACTCACTCGCTTGCGTATCTGACCTTTGAAAGCCCGAACATCGCAGTTCACGGGTCGTACCTCCCTGTAAACTGCGACCGCTGCGGTTGGCGGAACGAAAGATTTATCTCTCCGGCTTGCCCTCGCTTCCATCACGCCACCGCTCCTAAACTCACGGTGGCGTGCGCGATGTCCGCACCTCCTTTCAAAAACTTTCTCGGCTGTGGCGATGCTCGCTACAACCGTCCGCCACCTTGCTTGTTTTCCGGCTTCCCGAAGGTCTATACGCCGCACTCCCTCCCTCATTGGCACAGCAGCCGCCACGCCACCTTCCTCCCCACCCAAAGCGGACTGACGGACACACGGAGCAACGCCCTTGCAGGGCAGAGAGGATTGAACGCCGCAGGGGGCAGACGTAGGGGGAGGCATCATTGACCCACCCGGAGCGTGGCGCGCCCCGGCATCACACCGCACGTTCTCCATTCTCCAAGCCACAGCCCACGACATCGTCAACTCCGAGCATCGCTGTTCATAGGCTCCACAAGTTACGCTTATGAATAGCGACCGGGGCGGTTGCCGGCACGAAGATTGCCGCCTCCCTCTTGACCGCAACTTTGCCCCGACACCTCCGGCAGAGCCGTCGGTTGTCGGGAGTTGCGGATCTGCGACGGCCACGACAAACTTCTCAATCCGAAACGCCGCCGCTTCCCTCACGCCACCGCTCCTTGCCTCGCGGTGGCGTGCGCGTCTGCGTCACGCATTGACCGGCAACCACCCCTTGCTGTTCCGAGCCGCCGATGCCGAGCCGTGGCTCTCCGAACTCCGCCCGGCGCAGCAGCCGCACATACGCCACGCTCCACCCACCCAATCAAGGAATTAGGAATTTGGGATTTGGAACAGGCGCACCAATTCCCAATCCCCAATTCCCGGTTCCCGAACATCGTCTGCGACGCGACCCCACCCCAGGCCCCGATGTGCGGACAGCCGATGCACAGACTCCACTAAGGCCCAGTGTCAACCTCTACACTCGCTCCGCGTTTTGTCGGTCGAGGTGAACGCCACGCCACCCCCACACACATATCGCCCCGTGCTCGGTGCCCTGCGCTGCGTCGAAAAGTGTTCTCCTGCGTCGGGGGGAGCGCGGCTACTTCGACTGACCACGCCGAGTTCCCTCCGCTACTTTGACCCTGCACCTCCGTGTCGCGCCGCATCGTCCTCACCGCACATCGCCGTCATTCAACCCCTCGCCTTGATAAATCCGCGCCGAGGGAGAGCGGTTGCTTGCGAGTGCATCAAAATCCACCCTGCGGATTTTGACACACACGCAAGCCATTGACCGCCCGATGCCCTCCCTCCGTGGGGGCGGCTCTGCATATTCCGCACGGAGCGGCAAGGGTGAGCCGAAAAGTAGCGGCAGGGCGGTGGGGGGTGTGCAAAGCCATTACGGGGGCAAGCCCCCGTAACCCCCAACTCGCTCATTCTTCACTCGTTAGCAATTTCAACCCACTACAAACTGGAAAAAGTTTGCAGCGTGACCCCTGAAATTGCGGTCGAGTTGCCTAAATGTCAACTCTTTAAGGCACTCTCAACGGGGCCCGACCGGCACCGCCGCCCTTTGAGAGTGCAAGCCGGGATTTTCCCTCCCGGCACCCTTCCGTCAGAGGGCGTTCCTACTCCGACACCTCTCCCTTTTTCAGCGGAATATAAGCCTTTTACCGTCTTTTCGCCCTCGATAAAGACGGCTGAAATTTGCAGGTACAACTCCCAATTTCAGTTTTCAAATGGCAAATTATTCCACCTCCGCCAACGTAATACTCACCGTCAACGGCAAACAGGCTCAAAAGATGCTATCCCAGCTCGAAAAGGACGCAAAGCGTCTGGAAAACGGGATAGCGAAAGCAGCCGTCGCAGGTGACAAGGCCACGATGAAGAAGTTGCAGCGCGAGCTGAACTCCACACGCAAGACTATGGAGCAGTTGAAAGGCACCGCCTCGACTGCCGAGCAGGTGCTTCTGCGGCTCAACAAGGCCACTCCAAAGCAGCTCAACACAGCCCTGCGCCAACTCCAACAGCAACTCAACGGATTGCAGCGAGGCACCGCCGCTTGGGATGCGCACGTCGCTAAAATCCGTATGCTCAAAGCGGAACTCCAAAAGGTAAACGCCACTCTCGCCACACAAAAGACCCTTTGGCAACGCTTCAACGGGTGGCTCAACTCGGCGCAGACAGTCATAATGGCAGTTGCCGCCGCCGTCACGGGGCTTATTATGGCCGGACGTAAGGCGGTGCAGTCGTATTCGGACATCGAGGAAACTATGGCTAACACCATAAAGTACACCCGTATGACCGCCGCCGAGGTTGAAGAACTCAACGAGATCTTCAAGGGCATGGACACCCGTCTTGCCCGTGAGCAGCTGAACCTGCTCGCCCAGGAGGGCGGACGACTCGGCTACAATACTGTCGCCTCCGTCCGCGAGTATGTCGAGGCCGCGTCGATTATCAACGTGGCGCTCGTCGACCTCGGAGAGGGGGCCACGCAGACCATTGCCAAGCTGTCTAACATCTTCGGTATGGAGCAGATGTATGGTGTGCGTGACTCGATGCTCAAAATCGGCTCGACGGTCAACCACCTCTCGCAGAACTGCACCGCCGCCAAGCCTTTTATCGTAGAGTTTGCGCAACGTATGGCCGGCATCGGCGCGACCGCCAAAATGACTATCCCCGAGATTATGGCTTTTGCCGCAACGCTCGACGCGCACGGCCAAAAGGTGGAAATGTCGGCCACGGCTTTGCAGCGTACCATTATGGAGCTGTTCAAGAAACCTGCCGAAATGGCGAAAAAGGTTGGTCTTGAAACGAACACTTTTATTGAAACGCTCAATAAAAGCACCACGCAGGGCGTGATGATGTTCCTCGAAGCCCTCGGCAAACTGGGCGAGGACAAGGCTCTGGCCGTCCTGTCGCCGCTGTTCCAAGACCTCGGCCTCGACGGCGCCCGTGTGTCGTCGGTGCTCTCCAACCTTTCCTCCCACCTCGACTTCCTCCGTTGGCAAATGGGTGAGGCAGCCGAAGCGTTCCGCGAGGGCACGTCGGCCTCCAACGAGTACGCAATCTTCAACAACACCGTGCAAGCATCTATCGACAAGGCGCGTAAGCGTGTATCGGAGCTTGCAATCGAACTCGGAGAAAAGCTCTATCCGCTGATGAAGCACATATATACTTCATCGTCGGTGTTCCTCCGTGTGCTCAACACCCTTGTGTCGTTCATCATCGCACACCGCAAGGCTATCGCCAATGTCGTTACCGTTATCGCCGCCTATTACGGGTGGATTGTGCTTGTCAAGACGGCCACCGTGGCGTGGAACGCCGTTGTCGCTGTCGGCAAGGCCGCTATGGTGGCATACCGCACGGCAATTATCCTCGGGCGCATCGCCGTTATCGCTTTCACGCAGGGCGTGGGCGCGGCCACACACGCCATGCGCATACTCAACACCGTGGTAAAGGCCAACCCTTTCGGGCTGATCCTTTCGGTGCTCGCCGCTGTCGCAATAGCAATCAAGGCGCTGTGCGACCGCACTTCGGAATATACAAAGAAGATGCGCGAGGCCAGGAACACCGCCGCCAATTTCTCGGAGGAACTGCACAAGGAAATGAAGACCATAGACACGCTCATGGGGCGGCTCGAAGCGGCAAAGAAAGGCACAAAAGCATACAAGGAGGTCAAGGACGAAATTATCAAGCAGTACGGCAAATATCTCAAAGGGCTTATCGACGAGCGCGGAGAAATCACGAACCTTGCCGAGGCGTACAAACGCCTCGCCGCCGCTGCCCGTATCGCCGCCCGGGAGCGCTCGATACAGGTTGCCCGTGAAACCGCCGACGAAACTTACCGCGACTCTTTCAAGGAATGGGCGAAGAAGTTGCAGGAGTCGCTTATCGACGAGGGCAAATCCCTGCGCGACGCCGTCCGCATCACAAATCAGGTGGTGTATCAGTTGCAGACCACGGGTACGCTCTCGCAAGACCTTGTGAACGAGCTGCAAGCAATCAAGGGCAACACCTGGCAGCAGAAAGGTATGGCGACGCACCCGGTGAACATCGTGAATGAAATGATAGCCGGGCAGACCGAGTATAATGTCACTATGGAGGAAATCAAGGATATAGAGCGCAACGGCAATCCGCTCGCCACATATACCGAGGCGGAACTGCGCCGCTTTATCCGTGACAACGAGGCGAATGTCGATGCCAACCGCGGAGGGCGCATTATTCTCGGACTCAACGAGCCTAACCCCACGGTGCGCGATGTGTCGGCAGCGGAGCTGCGCGACTTCCTCGACGAGGCACGCGCCCGGCTGTCGGTGCTCGAAAGCCCGACGCCGGAGGTCGTGGGCGGTAATCCCGACTTCAACCTCGACGACTTCACACCCTACGAGTCGGAGAAAGACCGCAAGGCGAGGGAAGCCGCCGAGCGTCGGGCGCAGGTCAAGGCCCGTAAGGACTTCCGCGACGCCCTCAACGACACCAAGGGCGACTGGGAGGCGGCTGCGGCGCAGAATATCTCCGACTATTCCGCTGGGTTGAAGCCGTGGTCGCAATTCCTTCTCGACAAATACAATCTCGAAGTCAAGTATTACGAAGACCGCGAGGCTGTCTATAAACGCTTCAACCTCACCGAGGACGAGGACTATCAGGAACTGCTCAAAAAGAAAGAGGAAATGCAGGCCGCGTGGCTAAAACGCAACGCAGCCCTCAAAGTCGACGAGGCGAAACGTATGCAGCAGACCGAGGAAACGGACGCGCAAATGGACTTTTACACGCCCGGCAGTGAGCTGTACCAAAAGGAGGAAGCCTTGCAGCAGCGGCTTTTCGATATCCGCATCAAGTACCTCAAACAGATGCAAGCCGCCTATAACGAGGCTTCCGAGGAATGGCACGGCTACAAGGTTCAGATTGAACAGGCCGAGGCTGCGGAGCAACTGCGCCGTCAGAAATTGCTCGCCCAGCGTGTGGCCGAATGGCGCAAGCAGTATGAATACCGCGAGGCCGGGCAACGCTATGCCCTCGAAATGGACTTGTTGCTCGAAGCCTACGACCGGGGGCTTATCTCCTACAAGGACTATCTGCAAGCGCAGCGCGACTTGAAAAAGAAGTATGCCGGAGAATACCTGCCGGAGTCGGCAAAACCTTCCGAAGGATCTGCCGACCGTCAGGCCGTGGCGATGAAGCGCGACCTCGATGTGGTGAAGTCGCTCTACGACCAGGGCATACTCGACAAGAAGCAGTACGAGGACGCAAAGGAGCGCATCGAGAGGGCATACAACAAGAAGTCGCTTGATGCAGTCCGCAAGTTCGGCTCGACGCAGACAAACCAACTTCTCGACATTTACGAGGCGTGGAAGAATTTCTTTGATGCCACCGAGGAAGACGGCGGCAACTGGGCCACGCGCCTTGCCGCTCTCGCCCAATCGGTGTTCGCTGTAATGGCCGCAGGTATGCAGCAGATGTCGGAGTATATGCAAGCCGAGGCCGACCTTGAAGTTGCAAAGGCTGAAAAGAAGTACGACCGCGAGATTGAGCTTGCGGAGGGCAACTCCTACAAGGTCAAGAAAGCCGAGAAAGACAAGGAAAAGGAGATAGCCAAGATTAAGTCCGACGCCTCGCGCAAGCAGTTCGCAATGCAGGTGATACAGGCCGTGGCGCAGACTGCCACCAACGCCCTGAACGCTTACGGCTCGGCGGCGCAGGTGCCCGTAATCGGCTATATCATCGCACCTATCGCGGCGGCTATGGCCGTGGCCGCAGGTGCTATCCAAATCGCCACTATCAAGAAGCAGCAACAGGCTTCGGAGGCGCAGGGATATGCCGAGGGTGGCTTCACACCTCCCGGCGGAAAGTACGAGGAAGCAGGTGTCGTTCACAAAGGGGAATGGGTCGCCTCGCAGCGACTTGTCAATAATCCCCGGACCCGCCCTTTATTGGAGGCTCTGGACTATGCGCAGCGTACCAACACAATCGGCTCTATCACAGCAGCCGATGTGTCGAGGACAATAACCGCACCGGCGGTTATCGCGGCGCAGCAGTCAGTACCCCAAACCGTAGTGAACAACACCTACACCCAGGAAGCCCCGGCGAGCGACGGCAGAATGGTGGCCGTGCTCGACCGCCTCGATGCCCGGCTCAACGAACCTTTTGTGACCGTGAACACCGTCAGCGGCGATCACGGCATACAAAAGGCACAGGAGGAATACGACCGACTGATGAAGAACAAATCACCCAAATCTCGAAAATAATTTGTAATTTTGCAGCGTAAAACCCAAGTATATGAAAAAATTACTCATCTTCCTTTGTTCGGTTATCGCTATAATACTTTGCTCTTGCGAAAGTAGCGATGAAAAAATCTATAAGTCAGTGATTTCAAAATACGACATTATTATGTCGGAATTTAATGCTGCCCAGAATGTTGAAAACTTCGATGCAACCTCGGAGAAATTTTCCGACTTCAAGAGCAGCGAGCTAATCCAAGAGTATGACTCTTTATGCTCGATTGATAAAGTGCCAAAAGATATCCAAAACTTGGTTCAACAAAAAGAAAAGGAAGTTACTGCGGCTCAATCCGATGCGATGTCGCGTCTTAACTAACCGTCTTTTTCAAAACGCTCATAAAATAGCACCTTTGCAGACACCACTGTAAAGGTGCTTATTTTATGCAAATCTACGTCAACAACAGGCTCGCGGCCTTGAAGCAAGGCACTTCGTTTGAGTATGTTTCCGAAAACCGTATGTTCAGCGGAAGCGACGGCTACACGCTGACAATCACCTTTCCGCTCAAAGACTGCCCGGAGAACCTTGCAATCTTCGGCCACATCAACCGTGCCGATGTGGCGGCGCAAAAGGTGATTTTCGACTGCGAGATACGCGACCGTGGCTTCTACAAGTTCGGCTCTATCACCATTACCGAAATATCCGAGGCCGAGGTCAAGACGCAATTCTTGGAGGGGCGCTCCGAGCAGAACTTCGACAAGACTTTCGACAAGGTGTATATAAACGAACTCGACCTCGGCGCACCCCCGACAACCTCTACCTCGCAGATAACCCCCTCCAACGCCTGGCACCCGGCCTCCAACTCCGACCGATGCGTGGCGCTGCCGTGGGTCAACGACTATTCCGGCAATATCCAAAATCTCGCCGAATATGTCGTAGATGATGCCGCGCAGGGGAGAGGGCATTTTGAATGGAACAGCGAGAAGACCACGGGGCTGTCGTGGCAACCCTATCTGCTGCACATCACACGGAAAATCTGCGAGGCCGTGGGCTACACGCCCGACTTCTCGAAATGGGAGGAACACGAGGAATACAAATACCTCCTTATTTGCAATGCTCTCCCTCATGCGTGGTATATGCCGGGCTTCGCAAACGCCCTGCCGCATTGGACGGTCGAGGAATATTTCGAGAAGTTGGAGCTGTTTTTAGGGGGAGAGTTCGACTTCGACCACCGGGGCAAGCGCATCACCTTTGCCTTTACCCACGAGGTGCTTGCAGACAAGCCGACCGTCTGCATCGCCGACGTGGTGGAGGAACACTCCACCGAGGTAAAAGTCGAGGAAGAAGACTGCGACTACTCCGAGGCGAAGAACCTTGTCTATAAGGACTGCGACCACGAAATGTGGAAGTATTACAGCTGCGACTGGTTTATCGAGGGGTGGCAGAACCGTGTGGTGCGCTACAAGACGATGTCGGAGCTGCTTGCCGCCAATCGCGGTTATCGCACTTGGAGAGGGCAGCGTGGACGCAACGCCCAAATCGACAAGCTGCTCTATGCCGAGGACTGCGACGCCTACTTCCTGATACGCACCATTAGCCGCGAGCGGAAGATTGACTTTTCCCCGGGGCTGATACGGATTTATTACCTCTATACCTGCCGTCTGCAACCCGTAAATCTCTTTGGTGGCCGCATAGTCAATGACGAAGAAGATGCCGACAGCGAGGAAATAGAGTTTGTTCCGGCGTGGATAGACGATACCGAGGAAAAGTATGGACGTGTGCTGTTCCTCTCTTTCTCCGGCTATGACGAGGACACCGACACAACGAGCGAGGACGACAGCGACCACCCCTTTCTCAAAACAATCTCCGACTCGACACTCGCCGCCGGTGAGAAAGAGAAGAAATCGGAATATTACGACCGCATATATGTGGGCTGGTACGACGGCGCCAATCACTTTGTCGGCAATCACCTCCCGTACCCGAATGTCGATGATATAGCCATTGCCGACGATTGGAGCAACTTTGCATACGTCCACTTCTCCCTGCGCATCAACAACCGCCTCACACGCCGCAGCAAAGTGTTCCACACCGTCGAGCCGAAGATGAAGACTTCCTTTAAGTTCCTCGCCAATACAATCCCCGATGTGCGCTCCCTGTTCCTTATCCGGGGCAAACGCTACATCTGCGAAAAAATAACTGCGACGTTCACCGAAAATGGAATGTCGCAGTTACTCAAAGGCATCTTTTACCCCGTCAAGGATTAAGCGGCAACCTCCGCCTCAATCTCCGGCGTGGCGTTCTTCCTCGGACGGCCACGCTTTTTCTTTGCCGGAGCCTCGCTTTTTACGCCTCCGTAGAGGACGTAATCGAGGAC
Source organism: Muribaculaceae bacterium Isolate-013 (NCI) (assembly GCA_004102785.1). GTDB lineage: Bacteria > Bacteroidota > Bacteroidia > Bacteroidales > Muribaculaceae > UBA7173. The sequence continues at coordinate 107,159 of SCEJ01000003.1, read as the reverse complement.
TTTGCGGTTAGCCTCATCGACCTCTTTCATATCGTATTCGATATAAATGTCGGTCACATCGTGGCTTCCGTGACCGAGGGCGAGAGCGATTGTATCTTTGCTTACTCCCAACTTACGGGCTATTGTAGCCCAGGAGTGCCGCGCCCAATAAGTTGTGAGTTCTTCGAGTTCGAGCTGACCTTTTATTTCTTTCAATCCCTTGCATAGATTGTTGTAGAAATGGCGGTAGTTTGCATAGCTCTCGCAGAAGTTGACAAGCAACTCCTTTCCGGCGTAACGGTCGATTATCTCCCGTGCCTCTTTCTCCACCTTAATAGAGTAGGGTCGATGTGTTTTTGCGCGGAGGTATTCGACACGCCCCTGTGTAATCTTCTTCAAGCCGCAGAGGTCAACAACATTTATACCGATTAGCATAAAGGAGAGCTTGAAGAAGTCAAGGTATTTTTGCTGCCACTCTTCATCGCAGGTGTGCTTGAAGATACGGCGCAGAGTGTCGATGTCGAAATTGCGCTTGCGTGTTTTCTCGGACTTGATTTTGAAGCGGCGAAATGCGTAGTAGCTTGTTACCTCGTTGTCGATAGCGTAGTTTACAACGGCACGGATATTGCGGAAGTGTATGGCGTTGGCGTTAACTCCGGCTGTCTGCGAGAGAAAATCCTCGAAGTCCTCCAACCACGAAATCTTGATGTCCTCGAATTTGACTTTGCCGAGTTTTTCTTCTCCGAGCCAAGCTACAAGGCGATTGCGCGTGGCGGTATAGATGTCGTTAGTGCGACCCGACTTTCGGGCTGTGAAGCGGTCAAACCACTTTAAGAATGTGTTCGGGTCTTCTTTCGGCTTCTGCACTTTCTTTGGAGTGTCTGCCGGAGAAAGTTTGCTTACTAAATAGTCGCGTATCTCCGTTGCAGACATCGCCACCAATTTTTGCGCGTCCTCGTCCTCTAATTTTAGAATAAGAGTGTCAATCTCGACCTTACGCTTGTTGATGTAGTTATTCCAAAACTTCGCCTCGGGGTGATTGATTATCGAGAGTGTTTTGGGTTCCCACTGGTGCCTTTCGAGTTTTATCCCGAGAGGGTAGGCCGCAGTTTTTGTGTGCTGGCAGATGTTGATGCGGAGATTATGGGTTTTCTCCGAGGCTCGACGGCAGTCGAGGTAAAATTTTGTTGTTGCCATAGGCTTAAAAATTTTCCTACGATACCGCTCTGGAATAGGACTTGCAACATCTACTTGCGCAACTTGCGCAAGTGATGCGCAAGTAAACCTCGGTAAACTTCGGCAAATTCCGTCAACTTTCGGTATCGGAAGGCTTTTTTTTAAGTCACTTGTCGAGGCTAAAAACAAAAGTAACACGCTTAAATCGTGCTGATTTATAACGTGTTACTTAGCGGAGTGAGGGGGATTCGAACCCCCGATACGCTTTTGGCGTATACACGCTTTCCAGGCGTGCCTCTTCAGCCACTCGAGCATCGCTCCAATTAATATGTCGGGGTTGAGATGAGTTGTTGTCTCATTTCGGTGTGCAAAGTTATGAGTTATTTTTTGAATGGCAAAATTTTTAGGCTGTTTTTTTGTCTAAATTTAATGATGGTTTGACAAAAATATGATTTTAAGGCGTTTTGTTTTGAACTATTAAGATTTTGTTGAATAAATTTGGCTATTGCAACGAAATGAACTAACTTTACCGAATATATCGAGCTGTACAGCAGTGTATAGACGTAAGCTTCTTATCTTTATAGTGCTAAATTACAATGAAAATTTCAATACGGATTTTTATAATCATAGTGACTTTATCAGTCGGTTTTGGCATAGATAATGCCAAGGCTGAAGACAGTGCAGTGCCACGCGGACATTCAGATATGTCTGTTTTTGATGAGTTTTCCAGAGGCACCAGTGACGACAACGAAGGGGTTAAACCTTTAGCTATATGGGAAACAGATCTCGAAAACGATGATGCCTATGGAAATTCTCATGCAATATTCAAATATAATGAATTTATTTATACGCTTGTATATCAATATAATTCCAATGATATTCATCTCAGAAAATTCAACGCATCAACAGGAGAGATGGTGCTGTCGGATGACGGAACTGCACTCACAGCAATAAAAATACCGGAAAACAACCTCAATCAAATACACGGTCCCTATGAAAGCATTCAGATAAATCCTAATTTTAATTCTGACATAAAGAATTCCTGGTTGCGGTTTTTTATTGACGACTCAGGAGAATTGGGGCTCTGTTCGTTCCTGAGAGACTATGTGAGATCAGATCCGGACAGCAGAGTAACACTTAAAGCCACGGTTTTCAAAGTAGACCTTAATCAAACTCTAATCAATAAAGAATTGAGTTTGCAGTATTGTGCGACAGCCTCCGACAAAAATGCCTTTTCGGGTAGCGAAAACCATGTCTCAAACCTGTTCAATGTAAAAGGTTTTTTGAAAGACTATTCACTTTCGTTTGACTTCCTTATCATGCAGTATAACAATGGGACGAAAGAATCGACCGGCGATAACAGGTGGTTTCATTTTGATGCTCAAGCCCAGTCGCTTTCCAATAGATATCTTTCGATGTCAGGAGATTGTGTTTTTAAATCAACATATGAATCACGCACTATTTCAAAACTCAACGACGACACATATATCTTAAACACCCCCCTTGAGGGCTCTACACGCATTCGCCCTGCAATCTACGGTTCATGCAGCCACGAATCCACAGAGAAATGGTACTCTGATACTGAAAATAAAGTCATCGCTGATAACCGACTTTTCACGCCGGTATATATTGCCGGCGAGGAATATTACATAACATCGGGAGAATCCGGAAATGAAGAGAACGCACCGACCGGTTTTAGTCTTTGGAGCTGGGTTGACAAGTCTGATTTCGATAAAATGGTTAGGATGATGAACTTACCTGGGAATAAATTCACATTAAACACCGACAGATATTACAATCTTTATACCCAGCACTGCATTGTAGAATATGAAATTTACGACGACGGGCAAGCTGAGCCAAATGAAGAAACATTATCTAAACGGATGAAGAGCCTGCAGCCCGTCAGAATCACTCAAAATCCCAACGAAGTTACCACGGAGAATTGGCGCAAGACCACATGTTACCTTTATTCGCCTTCATCAGGAGTGGGGAAATATGATTTTGAGCCAACCTATAATGGGTGGATGACATCTTTGGGCGATCCATCCCACGAAAAGTTTCAGGTAATCTCCCGTAGCAGCAACATTCTTAGGCTTGATGGTTCAGTAGCAGATTTGCATATCTACACAGTTGACGGCCTTCTTGCATACTCGCTTGGTAATTGCACGGAAGTCAACCTCGACGTTCTTAACCCCGGATGTTATATAGCACAGTGGGGTGACGCCATTTCAAAAGTTGTTGTCAGATAAGTCACGACATATTTCATGGAACATAAAAATATTTTCAGCGTCATATCCGAAAAGACGGGGATGGACTCCCGAACTGCCGCCCGTCTTCTTGAGGAATTTGCATCAGTTTTAGGCAGTGAATGTGCCGAACTCAATAGAGTTGCTATTCCCGGTTTCGGGTCATTTGAAGGAGTGAAACATGAAGAAGAGATTCGCACAGATTTATCGACTGGCGAAAAAAAGCTTTACCCTCCGATGATCGAGGTCGTTTTTTCGGCCGGGGCGATGCTTAAGAAGAGATTCAACTGACCTATCTAACTATATTGAAATCCCGATGGGAAACGCTATAACACTTCCTGTGATACTCACATCGTTACAGAACAACTGTGGCTGCAGCGCTGAGGAAGCAGCCGATTTCATTCACGCAATGACAGAGGCCATTATAGATGGGCTTTCGTCCGACGGCACTGTTGTTGTAAAGGGGGTGGGGGAGTTTCGTATAATCGACAGTGGGACGGAAAAGACTGTGGAATTTCGTCCGGACACGTCCCTTGCCATGGAAGTCAATTCACCGTTTTCATTATTCGAGCCGGTGGTTTTAAGCGATGGCGTCACTGAAGATATGCTTGATACGCATACTTCCACCTCCGATGATTCTGCAATAACCCCAGGTGCCGACAATCTATTGCCGCAAACTCACGAACTGAAAACAGAGACTGAGGCTATGACACCCGGCTATGTTCCTCAAGATACTTGCGAGTGTCATGAGAATCCCGATCCCGTAAATTTTGTTGACAACGCTACGGAGGCAGAGACACCAAAAGCCACAGAACCATTGCCGTCCGGAATTCCGCCACTTCCACTGGCCGCCGAACGAGCTGACAACCATGCATCGGCACCGGAGATTTACGGTACGTCCGTAGAGGCTAATCCTGCGCCGGAGGTATCCGTTCTCACTTGTGCTGAAGGTGCCATATGTAATAATGATGAAAATGAACCACCCGAAGCGAGCAAGGCAACACACCGCCGAAAGGAGATAATTATCATCGTCCTTGTCGGTCTGCTGTCGTTGCTTGCCGGATTGCTTGCCGGTCATTTCGGCATTCCCGGGCTAAACATTAATGGAGTCAGGAGTGTTAAAATCACAGCAGAGGAAGTCACGCTCATGAATGGTGAAAATACGCCTGCCATGGCGGAGGCAGATACAGGCCGACAGAAGATCGCAGAGGAGCCTGTGGCTTCTGCAGTCGCTGAGCCTGATTCGGCCACTGTTGTTTCGGGTGCCGCCGATGAGGTCCGAGACTCAGCGCCTGAGATTGTCACCGATACGGTGCAGGGCACCAATTATCTCTCACGGATTGCCCGCAGGCATTATGGCAAGGATATATTCTGGGTGTATATCTACGAGGAGAACAAAGATAAAATCCAGGATCCCAATAATATCTGCCCTGGCACAGTGGTGGTTATCCCTCCTGCGGACAAATATGGCATCGACCCCAAAAGCAAGGCTTCAATACAGAACGCCGAAAGGCTTTCCGGCAAGATTCTAAGCAAAGAATCCTAAAAATCCATAATAATTAATAGAGGTTTAGGATTGATAGTTAAAATTAACATTTGATTTTCACATTTGGCGTAGGGAAATTTTTACTTTTGCAGTACATTTCTCCGTTCGAGAAAGCCAATATAAGAAATATCAGCATATAATAACTTCATTATGAGTGACTCGGTAAATATCAGAGAACTTAACGATCTTGTAGCCAGCAAGAGCAACTTTGTGAATCTTGTAACACAAGGTATGGACCAGGCCATAGTAGGGCAGAAGCATCTTGTTGAATCGCTTCTGATTGCGTTGCTTTCCAACGGCCACGTACTTCTCGAGGGTGTTCCCGGCCTTGCCAAGACACTTGCCATCAAGACACTCGCGCAGATTATCGACGCCAGATACAGCCGCATACAGTTTACTCCCGACCTCCTTCCGGCCGATGTGCTCGGTACTATGGTATATTCGGTTAAGTCCGAGCAGTTCCAGGTAAAGAAAGGCCCTATTTTCGCCAACTTTGTGCTGGCGGACGAGATAAACCGTGCCCCGGCCAAGGTGCAGTCGGCCCTTCTGGAAGCCATGCAGGAGCGCCAGGTCACAATCGGCGACCATACATTCCCCCTCGACAACCCGTTCCTGGTAATGGCCACTCAGAACCCCATCGAGCAGGAAGGCACATATCCGCTTCCCGAGGCACAGGTCGACCGTTTCCTTCTGAAAGTGGTTATCGGCTATCCTACACGGGATGAGGAGAAACTTATCATACGCCAGAACCTCAGCAGCACACGCCGTGAGATACGCCCGCTTCTCCGCCCCGAGGAGATTCTTGACGCCCAGCGTGTGGTTGAGAAAATATATATTGACGAGAAAATCGAACGCTATATCGTTGACATCGTATTCGCTACACGATTCCCAGCCGAATACGGCCTTGCCGATCTCCAGAGCATCATATCGTTCGGAGCATCGCCTCGTGCGTCAATATCGCTGGCCCGTGCGGCAAAAGCCTACGCATTCCTGCGTCAGCGCGGATATGTGATTCCTGAGGATGTGCGTGCTGTGTGTCACGATGTGCTCCGGCACCGTATCGGTCTCACATATGAGGCAGAGGCAAACAACATCAGCGCCGATGAAATCATCTCCGAGATTCTCGACAAGGTAATAGTGCCTTAAGTAAGATTGTCAGACTAAACCCCAGGAAATCCATATGGATGCAAATGAACTGCTGAAAAAAGTACGTAAGATTGAAATCAAGACCCGCGGACTTTCTCAGAACATATTCGCTGGTGAATACCATTCGGCATTCAAGGGGAGGGGTATGATTTTTTCGGAAGTCCGCGAGTATCAGTATGGCGATGACATCCGCGATATCGACTGGAATGTCACCGCGCGCCACAATCATCCTTATATAAAGGTGTATGAGGAAGAACGCGAGCTCACGGTGATGCTGCTTGTCGACGTGAGCGGTTCGCGCCTTTTCGGTGCTGTCGGAGAGCCGAAACGGGAGATGATTGCCGAGATTGCCGCCACCCTGGCTTTCTCGGCAATTCAGAACAATGATAAAATCGGTGTGATTTTCTTCTCTGATAAAATCGAGAAATTCATTCCTCCGAAAAAAGGGCGCAAACATATCCTTTTTATCATCCGGGAGTTGCTTGACTTCAGTCCGGAAAGCAAAGGCACCGATATCGGCATGGCTCTGCGCTATTTCACAGATGCTCTGAAAAAAAGGTGCACTACTTTCCTGATTTCCGACTTCATTGATGACCGGGATTATTACAAGGCTCTTTCGATAGCCACTAACAAGCATGACGTATATGGAATACAGGTTTATGACAAACGTGATTCCGTAATGGTCAATGTAGGGCTGATACGCATAGCCGACCTTGAAACAGGAGCATCGCGGTGGATTGACACCTCCTCAAAGAAGTTGCGCGACAGCTATTCGCGATGGTGGTACGGACGCCAGCAGGTGATGTCGGACACTCTGAAGCGTTGCCGTGTAAACAGTTGTTCGGTAGCGACCGATGAAGACTATGTGGCGGCTCTGATGGGGCTCTTCCATAAACGCCTGTAAGTCTGCGGCGCAATTCCAGGGATTTTATATAACAATTTCCATGAAATTTCCTTCCAAATCACATATTACGTCATTGTTGTTGGCTGCGGGGCTGACCCTTTCTGTTTCAGAGGGGAATGCCCAGTCGATAAAAGCCGCGCTTGACTCGTCGCAGATTACGATGGGCAACGTTACAGCCGTGCGCCTTGACATTGTGGAAAAAAAATCTGGCGAGAGCCGGCTGGTAATCGATGAGAATGCGTTTCCAAAAGAGGTAGAACCGGTCGACTGGGTTGCCGGAGACACAACCGATCTCGGCAACGGTCTGCGTGAAATCAAACGTGCGCTTGTAATCCAGTCGTTTGACTCCGGAGTGTACGTGTTGCCTCCGTTCTGTCTTGTTTCAGGCAACGATACACTAAAGTCAAATTCGTTGACCATCAAGGTCAATCCGGTTGATGTGAGCCACCTTAATGATATTCATCCCATAGCAGAGCCGCTTGAGTTTCAGAGCAAGTGGTATGATTTTCTGCCTGACTGGATTACTGACTACTGGGGCTGGATTCTTGCCGCGGTACTGATAATTGCCGCCGGTGTATGTGCATACCTTATCATGACACGCAAGGTGGCAGTGAATATACTTCCGCAGAAAAAACGTCTGCCGCCCTACGAACTTGCCGTCAAACGCCTGGAGGCACTCCGCACCGATTCTCTTTGGGAGCGTGGCATGGAGAAGGAATATTATACGCGTCTTATAGATATTCTTCGTGACTATCTCCAGGAGCGGTTCGGTATAAATGCCATGGAGATGACTTCTACCCAGATAGTAAAGGTCCTTTCCAGCAACGAGGCGACCCGTCAGCCCAACCGCTATATGAGGAATATTCTTCAGATTGCTGATTTTGTGAAGTTTGCAAAGGTACGCCCTCTCCCCGACGACAATGTGCGTGCCTTCAACGAGGCGCTTCAGTTTGTTGAAGAAACCAGGCCTGCCCCGGAGGCAGAAGCGGATAGCGAATCTACAAATGCTACTCCGGCCGCCGGTCAGACGATAACAAGAAAGGAGGAAAAATGATGCAACTGGCTCATCCCGGCCTTCTTTGGCTGTTTCTACTTTATATACCTCTGATTGCATGGTACATAATGCGCCATCGCGACGCATACCCGTCGATGGGCATGTCAACAGTATCGTGGATGGCCAAGGCGGGCCGCCCGCTGCGCCAGTATGGACTGTATTTTCTGTTTGTACTCCGACTTCTGGCTTTAGGCTGCATTATAATAGTGCTGGCGCGTCCGCAGAGTTCAGATGCATGGTCCACATCAAAGACAGAGGGAACCGACATGATTATCGCCCTTGATATATCGTCGTCAATGCTTGCCCGGGATTTCAAGCCCGACCGCCTGGAGGCTGCCAAAAAGATAGCCTCGAGATTCATCAACGGCCGCGAGAACGACAATATGGGACTGGTGGTATTTGCCGGAGAGGCATTTACCGGAGTGCCGATGACCACTGACCGCGCCACACTGATGAACTATGTGCAGTCGCTGAACCGCGAGATGCTGGAGGACGGCACAGCTATCGGCGACGGACTTGCAACCGCGATCAACCGCATAAAGTCCGGCCAGGCAAAGTCAAAAAGCATAATCCTGCTGACCGACGGCTCCAACAACACAGGTATAGTGTCGCCGCTGATGGCCGCTGAAATAGCCCATAAAGAGGGGATAAAAGTCTATACAATCGGCATCGGCACCAACGGCACCGCGCCATATCCTCAGATCAACATGTTCGGCCGTATGGAGTTCGTGCCTCAGCCGGTAGTGATTGACGAAGGCACACTGAAGCAGATTTCCGATATCACCGGAGGCAAGTATTTCCGCGCGACAGGCAATAAAGTCCTGGCTGACATATTTGCCGAAATCGACAGGCTTGAGACCTCCGAGATTGATGTGCGCCACTTTTCTCACACAGAGGACATATACTTTCCGTGGGCCATGGTAGCGCTCGGACTGCTCCTTCTGGATCTGCTTCTCCGCAATACATGGCTGCGCACGATGCCCTGATGTAACAGACTTCAAACGAATAATCTTCAACGATTGCCAATTATGACCTTCGCATATCCTAAATTACTATATCTCCTTATCCTTATTCCGGTTATTCTGGTATTATGGATAATCAATCGCATGACACGGAGGAGGAAGCTGAAACGGTTCGGCGATGCTGCCAATTACTCGGATTTGATGCCGGCTGTATCAAAATACATGCCTGCTGTAAAAATCACAGTCGAGCTCCTTGCGCTTGCCATGCTGATTATAGCAGCCGCGCGCCCGCGTGCCGGCGAGAAGGAAGAGACCGAGAATACCAGGGGAATCGAAGTTATGATTGCCTTTGACGTATCGCGGTCAATGCTTGCCTCATCGACTGACGATGCCGGCGGAATATCGCGCCTTGACAGAGCCAAGTTCATACTTAACCGTATGATCGATAAACTTTCCAACGACCGTGTAGGGCTTATCGTATTCGCCGGTGAAGCATATACCCAGCTCCCGATAACAACCGATTTTGTCTCGGCCAGGATTTATCTCGATGAGATTTCAACCGATATGGTAAGCACTCAGGGCACTTCGATAGGCACGGCGATAAATATGGCAATCAATTCATTTACCCCTGACAGTGATGTGAACAAGGCTATTGTGGTAATAACCGACGGCGAGAACCACGAAGGGGATGCCATAGAGATGGCCAAGTATGCCAAGGGACTCGGCATTGAAGTCGATGTTATAGGTGTTGGTTCGGCCAAGGGTGCTCCTATTCCCCTGCATAAAAATTCCGGCGACTTCCTCAAGGATGCTTCCGGTGCGCCGGTCACTACTTATCTTAATGAAAAAGAAGCCAAAGAGATTGCGGCTGCCGGCGGTGGCGTGTATATACACGGTTCCGGGAGCCAGGCAGTGAACGAACTTGTCGACAATCTCGACAAAATAAAGAAATCAGATCTCAGGCATATAACCTACAAGGCGAGTGCGGAGCAATTTCCGGTGTTTGCCTGGCTGGCTTTTGGCCTGCTTGTTCTTGATGTGTTCATTCTGCCCCGCAAGATACGCTGGCTTACCAAATATAATTTCTTCACAAGGAAAAAATGAAAAGGCTCATAAACATAGCAACAGGTCTGGCTTCACTTCTCCTCATCTCGGCTTCATGCGCGGATTCGGGGGAGCGTGGGCAGGCTGAAGTTGTGTCGACAAAGAAAGAGCGCAACTTCATAAAAAATGGCACCGACCTATATCGCCAGAAACGTTATGCCGAAGCCGAGGTAAGCTATAACAAGGCTTTGGGCGAGAATCCTGACAACAAGGTGGCGAAGTTCAATCTCGCCTCAGCATATATAAAGCAGCGCGGGGAGGATTCTGAAAATAAAGGCGATTCCCTTATGTCGCGGGCGAACTCGATGCTGGCTGAACTTTCGGCTGACGCCGAACCCGGAATCGCGCAGCCTGCGTTTTATGACCGCGGTAATCTTGCGTATAAAGGTGAGGACTATTCCTCGGCTGTCGAGCATTACAAGAATGCTCTGCGCCGAAATCCGGCTGATGATGCCGCTAGAGAGAATCTGCGCCTGGCTCAGCTTAAACTGCAGCAACAGCAGCAGAATCAGAATCAGCAGAATAAGGACGACGACAAGAACCAGGACCAGCAGCAACAACAGAATCAGCAGCAGAACAAGGATGATCAAAAGCAGCAGGACCAGCAGAACCAGAATCAGCAGCAAAACGAGGCTAACCAGAATAAAGACAAAAAGGAGCAGCCCCAGCAGCAGAATGGCGGTCTCAGCGATGCCAATGCCCAGCAGATTCTGAAAGCTATGGAGGATAAGGAGAATGCCACCCGCCAGAAGCTCGAGAATATGAAGCAGGGGAAAGCAGGTCAGGCATCCCGACGCCAGCCTGAAAAGCCCTGGTAAGGCCCTCTGACTGCGTTGCTATCCGGCAACACCTGCCGGGATTAGAGTTTTTGAGAGAAGAGTGGAAAGAAATCAGTTTCGGATGAAAAAGATTTTATTAGTAATATTACTGTTAGCGGTCTGTCTGCCGGCATGGTGCCAGGCTGCGTTCCAGGTAATCCCGCCGCGCAACGTGATTGCCGGCAATAAGTTCATGGTCAAATTTAAGGTCGTCAATGGAGAATCGGGTGCGCCACAGGCTCCATCCATCTTTGGCTGCAAGCTCCTTTCGCCTACGCCGGGGAGAAGCACCATGCAGAGTTTCCAGATGATCAACGGACAGTCCTCTTCAAGCACCTCGGTGGAGTATACTTTTGTTTACCGGGCCGAAAAAGAGGGCACATATACCATCCCGGCAGTGTCGCTCGCTGTCGACGGCAAGAAACTGTCGACCAAGGCCACTCAGTTTACTGTGCTTCCTGCCGACAAAGGCACGGCGCAGTCACAGGCTGCCCGGCAGGGGTGGGGCGGATATGACGCCGCTCCCGACCACGTGTTTGTTGACGACCTTTCCACTCAGACCTCCGACAAAAAGATTGGCAAGGATGATATTTTCGTAAGAATCATACTCAACAAGCAGCATGTATATGAGCAGGAAGCCGTTGAGTGCACGATTAAACTCTATACAAAATATCAGAGCATCGTATCGTTCATGGCTGCCGCACCGCCCACTTTTGACGGATTCCTTATTGATGAAGTCGACGTGCAGGGACAGCTCAACAACGTAGAGCAGTATAACGGCCAGAACTACCTTACGGCCGTTCTTAAGAAATGCATCATTTTCCCGCAGAAATCAGGTAAGCTCACTATCAGTTCCGGCAAATATGACCTTACTGTGCAGCAGATAGAGCGGGTCTCAAGCGGATGGTATTATACCGCCCGTCCGGTAGAGAAGAAAGTGGTGCTCCCTCCCTACACCTCTACCGTGACAATCACTCCGCTGCCTGAACCGCGTCCGGCCGGCTTCACGAATGCTGTCGGAAAATTCCAGATTGAGAGCCAGCTCGCCCCCGAGGAACTGCGCACCGGCGAGGCCGCGGCGCTGACATATATAATCACGGGTACGGGCAATATCAAATATATCGAGGCGCCGAAACCGGAACTCCCCTCGGAATTCGAGCAGTACACCCCCAAGACCGACTCCAGGGCCCGTGTAAGCGGCTCCAATGTCTCGGGCACCACATCAATAGAATACACATTTGTGCCGCAGAGCGTGGGAACGTTCAAAATACCGGCTATGCCGTTTGTCTACTTTGATCCCACAGCGCGCAAATATGTCACACTCAACACGTCGGCCTATAACGTTAAGGTTGAGAAAGGTGCAGGCGCATCCGTCTCCGAGCAGACCGACATAAAGGTGAAGAACACCGATATTCTCCACATCCGCAAAGGTGTAAGCGATATGAGCAAGGATAACATTCCGGCGGTGCGTATATGGTGGTACTGGAGTGTGTACGGACTGCTGATTGTATTGCTGGCCGGAGCCGTAGTTTTTGCCTCGCGACGCAACGCCATGCTGGCCGATGTGGCCGGGCGCAGAAATGCAAAAGCCGGAAAAACTGCACAAAAACGTCTGAAACTTGCGCGTCGCTTCATGAATGAAGGCAAAAGCGAGGAATTCTATGCCGAACTGCTCCGGGCTATGTGGGGGTATCTGAGTGACAAACTCACTATCCCCGTGTCGCAGCTCAACCGGGAGAACATTGTGGCCAATCTTTCTGAAAGAGGAGTTGCCCCCGAACTTGTCGAAAACGTAATCGGAGTGCTTGACAACTGCGAGATGGCCCGCTATACACCCGGCGCATCCGAGGCTTCCACAATACATCAGAGCTATGAACAGGCTGAAAAAGCCGTTACCGAGCTTGACCGCGCCAGGCTCCTCCGTAAATAACCTCAGATACGAATGGAAATGAAAAGAATCAACCGCATATTGGGACTGCTCCTTCTGACACTTGTCGTATTCAGCCCCGCCAGAGGTTTTGCCGCCGCGCTGTCTCTCACTGAGAGGGGCGATTCGGCTTATGAAGCCGATAATTTTGTCCTGGCAGAACAGTTATATATATCCGCTCTTGAAAAGCATGGAACGTCGCCGAGCCTCTACTATAATATCGGCAACGCATACTATCGTCAGGGAAATCTCGGAATGGCCGTGGTGAACTATGAGCGCGCGCTGAAACTTGACCCCACCGATGAAGACGCACGTGCGAATCTTGAATTCGTACAGGGAAAACTTGCCGACAAACAGTTTGACGACGGCTCGATAATGACACGGCTAAGCGACCGCGCGGTAAGCGCATTCAAGGCCGATACCTGGGCGGTCATCGCAGTTGTGCTGTTTGCAGTCTTTATCGGCTGCATTGCGGTATATCTTTTTGCCAATGCAGTGGTTTTAAGAAAAATCAGCTTTTTTGGCGGAATCATAGTATTTGTCACCACGTTTATTGCCATAATTATATCGTTTGCGGCTGCCAACCGCGTTACATCGTCGGATTACGGTATCATACTCCCGCCGGCGGCCCAACTGGCCACTACGCCGCGTGTGGCCCGTTCGCAGTCGGAGCAGGCTTTTCTCCTGCACGAGGGAACAAAGGTTATGATTGTCGATTCGATTTCAACATCAGTCGAAGGCAAATGGTATGAAGTCAGAGTCGGAGCCCGTGAGCGTGCCTGGATCAAGGCCGACGAAATTGAGAAAATCTGATGACCGAAGGGTAATCCTTTGAATTTGGCATTGTTAGCGATATTCACCGAATTAATGTGTTATATAACACATTAATAAAATTTGGTAATTAAAAAAATAAGATTTAAATTTAAGCCATAAAATTAATACTCACCCCAAAATCATAAAGTCATGACTAAAACGATCTCCTTTAATGACCTCCGTCGTCTGAAAGACGCGCTGCCTGACGGAGCAACCGCACGTATCGCTGACAAACTCAATATCACCGCCCAGACCGTACGCAACTACTTCGGCGGCTCAAACTATGAATTCGGCAAGAATTGCGGCCTGCATATCGAGCCGGGACCTGACGGCGGCATCGTGGTTCTTGATGACACCACTATCTACGATATGGCTGTTCAGATTCTTCAGGAAGAGGAAGCCAAGGCCGAACAATGATGTCCGGGGGATGTACATGTGAACATCCCTCGTTCGTTTACACATATCACGAAGGTGCGCCTGCCGGTCAGATCCCGGGTCGCACCTTCGTCTGTTTTACCGCCATATAATGTTTGCGCAGATGTTCCGGCAGCTTTTCAATGGAATAACGCAGCATCGTGCGGGGCATAATCCCGGCGAATCTGTCAAGGAAAGCCAGCAGCCGGTTCATGCCGCCTCGCTTGCCAATCTCCCTGAGCATCCAGCCCGAAACTTTATGCATAAGGTCATGTTTGTGGTTCAGAAACATTTCAGCCAGGTTGAGCGCGTCCGCATATCGTCCGTCACGGATTAGAGTCCATGTCGACACCATTGCCACCCGCTGATGCCAGAGGCAGCTCTCCATAGCGGCAAGGTTATACAAAAGATAGCTCTCCGCAGGGTTTGCGGCGATATATTCGCCTAATATCTTGGGCGCCACAAGATCAACCAGGTCCCAGTTGTTGCCGCGGTCGATGGCCGAAAGGTAAAAGTCGACGATAAACCGCACTTCATCCTGACTTCCTGTTTTACAAGCTGCTTTACAAGCTGTTTTATACATCTCCACCAACAGCAGAAAACCTGCAAGCCGTTCTTCATGATAGTCAGAGCTGATAAGGATGCGCACATCATCTATCCCGGACAGATGCCTGTATTGCTTCACCGCATTGCGCACCTCAGGCACACGGACACCATGGAATCTGTCGCCTTCGCCATATTCACCCGGGCCGGTCTTGAAAAAGCGTGAAAGGATTTTTTGCTGCCCGGCATCGGCCGCCGAGCGTATGATTTTCTGTATCTCTGTTGCGGTTCTGATAGTCATGTCAGCAAAGGTACTGCTTTTTTTTATAACCCGGATAGAGGCGGTTTCATAAATTCTCATTAAATTTGCAAAGCTTTTGGAAACCTCCCGCTTCGGGAGGGCAGGGAACACGGTGTGAATCCGTCGACAGTACCCGCTGCTGTAACCCCCTTGCCGGCATCCGGCAATCAGGCGCAATATGTCACTGAAGCATATGCTTTGGGAAGGCGCGCAATGAAAATGGGGCAAGTCAGAATACCTGCCGGAAGCAAAGGCATTAAGGAGCCTGCGGGATAATGGGCCATTATGCTTGATATGGAATTGCCGGCGAATTTCTTTTACAAGTTGTGTGCGCCGCATTCCGGGTTCAAGTCTTATACGGTCGCGTAATCCCGAAACTCTATAATGGATTCCGGGATTTTTTTTAGACCGTTTTATGGCCGAAATAAGAAAAACATTGATTCTTCTTGTAGCCGTGCTGGCTGTATCGCATATGCATGCGGCGGACTTCCGCCGCGGCATGCTTCTTGTGTGCGAAGGTCAGTTCGGTGCCGATTATGGTTCCCTGGCATTTTTCGGTGAAGACGGCAGCCGTATGTATCGTGTATTCTCGGAGGTTAATCCGGGATATTATCTCGGCACAACATCTCAGTCGGGATGTTGCCGGAACGATAATGTGTATGTCGTAAGCAAGGATGCCGCGGGAGGAGGGTTCATCACAGTGATGGAGGCCTCAACGCTTCAATATAAAGGTGCGTTAAATAGTCTGCCGGGGCATTGCCAGGCATTTTATCTCAGCACTGTGTCGGAAGAAAAAGGTTATCTTTCTACCTCGGAAGGGCTATATGTGATAGACCTGGCAGGCATGGTGGTTACGGCCCGAGTCTCCGGCGCGGGGCTTTCGTCGGGAATGTTCGGGCAAAGCCTGTGTCTGCACGACAGGCTGTATGCGATAAGCCGGCGTGACGGCGTGGTTGTGGTGAATATACACACTGATGAGGTGGAGAAAGTGATACCCGTGCAGGGTGCCTCCGCAATTGCATCTTCATCGGCTGAAGGCATGATTTATATCGGCACTACAAACTCGTCAGGGGAAATCGTGAAAATATCGGCAGATGACTATTCTGTTGAAAAGATAGATTTGCCGGGCGGCGATGCCGCTCTGACAGAAGTGTGGGAGTCCTGGCATTTACAGCCGTTTGCTTTTGACTGTGGGAACAATGCTTTGCTGATTACCGGAAAATCAGCCGAAAAAGTCAACCGCTATGAACTGCATACCGGTGAATTCATCTCCGGATTCATAAAATTGCCGGAGACATCCAAAGGATATGCCGGAGTGGTATATGGCCAGGGGATAAGTGTGTCGCCTTACGACGGCTCGGTGACGGTTATAGCAGCCCATTCCGCAGGAGATGTGTTCAATGACGACTTCAGGATCTATTCCGCGGATGCCTCGACCGGCGAGCTGATTCCTGACCGAACTATTGAAATGCCTGATGAATATTGGTTCCCGGCGCAGATTCTTTATCCGGCGTCTATATCCTCAATCCATGAAACGAAGCCTGATGAGAATGAACACGGCTACCGTGGCCCGGTTTATACCCCCATGGGGATTGAAGTCTTCAATAATGCCGATATTGAGGCTGTGAGGAAACTTCCGGCCGGGATATACATATTTGCCAACCGAAAAATAGCCGTAAAATGAAGTCACGTTTGAGTCTTTTTCTATCCGCGGCTATTTGTATGGCGTATTCCTCATGTAGCAAAGAGGAGATTGTTCCTGTGGACGGGGATGACAACTCTCCAATTGACACTGATGGCTCGCTTGTGCGCATAGTGCCGTTATCCTCTTTAGCGGAAAACTCCGACCGCTATACTTTCCCCGAGAGGGAGGTGTGCCTGGCTGCTGTGGCGCCTGAATACGAGGCTATCGCTTTTTCATGGTCAATCAATGGTAAAGCAGTTGAATCGGACGGACGTCTGCTTAAATTCACGCCTGATATTCCGGGCATATATCATATCAGCGTGGAAGCTGCCGTCAAAGGTGCGAAGCATATCGGTGAATGTGATGTTGTCGCTGTTGATGCCACGGAGGAGAGCCGTTGCCGTATACCGGCAGCCTCCTCATCAGAAACGGCCATACGTGTGTTCGAGTATCTGCCTGCGCCGGGGCAGTTTGTCGGAGATGTAAGGAATGCAGGTACTCCGGCCGAAGCGGCTGAATGGGCGCAGGAAAGAATGCAGAACGGGAAAATGATTTCTCTCGGTGCTTTCGGTGGATATATCACCGTGGGGTTTGACCACAGTGTGGTATCCTCGGATGACGGATATGATTTTGTAATCCGAGGAAATGCCTTTGTGACGGAATACGGCTCGAGTAACGAGCCAGGAATAGTGTGGGTGATGCAGGATGCTAACGGCAACGGACTGCCCGATGATGAATGGTATGAGCTCCGCGGAAGCGAATATGACTCAGCCACCACTTTGCGCAACACATATGTGACATATCACCGGCCGTCTGCACCGGGCCTTGATGTGGAATGGACCGATGCCGAGGGCGCCTCGGGTGTGGTGACCTATCTCTCATCTCTGAAAAAAACAGGACGTGATTATTATCCCTCGTGGATTAATGCGGATTCATATACACTCTATGGCTCAAGAATCGCTCCACGCAATGCCTTGAGCCCGGCGGGAAAGTGGGAGAATATGCCGTATCCATGGGGTTATGCCGACAATATCGGCTCTGACAATCTGGAGGAACCGGCTCTCGGACCTGGCAGCCACTGCGGATTCTGTATTTCAAATGCTGTAAACGCCGACGGCTCGCCCGTTAGACTCGGCTATATAGATTTTGTGAAGGTGCAGTGTGCCACTCAGGCCGAAAGCGGTCCTCTCGGCGAAGTGTCGACAGAAATATTCACTATCAAAGATTTAAATATACGAAAATGAAAAAGATGTTTGCAAAAGCCATCGTGGCTTTATCCGCGCTTGCCTTCATGCTTCCGCTGGGCGGATGTATGGATGACAACTCCGGCAAAGAGGAGGAATTCGACACCAAAGGTGTAGGTCTGTTTATCGCCAACGAGGGCGCCTATTCCCGTTCAACCGCATCTCTCTCATATTACGACCCTGCTACGAAAGAGGTGCAGAACGAGGTGTTCGCCCGGGCCAACGGCATGAAACTTGGCGATACGGCCAATTATGTGGCGATGTTCGGCAACAAGGTGTGGATTGTGATGAATGTTTCTAACGTGGTGTTTGCCATCAATCCCGACACATTCAAGGAGGAGGACCGTATCACCGGTCTGAATTCTCCGCGTGAAATCCACTTTGTCAGTGAGTCAAAGGCCTATATCTCGCAGTTCTACGACAACCGTATCGCAGTTGTGAACCCCTCGACATGCGAAATAACCGGTTACATAACTGTGCCCGGAATGGATGATTCTCTTACCGCGTCAACAGGTCCGATGGTGCAGTCGGGGCGCTATGTATACTGTGCCTGCCCCTCATACCAGAAAAAGATTGTTAAAATCGACACGACAACCGATAAGGTTGTCGATGAGCTTGAGGTCGGGATTCAGCCGATAGCCATTGTTCTTGACCGCAACGACAACATCTGGTGCCTGACCAACGGCGGCGGCTGGGAGGCTAACCCTGTGGGTTATGAGGCTCCGACTATCAGTAAAATCGATACCGGTTCGTTCAAGGTTGTCGAGACTCTTAGTCTCCAGCTCGGCGACTATGTGAAAGGCCTTGCTATCGACGGAAGCCGCGAAAATATCTACTGGCTGAATTCAGGCGTGTGGAAAATGAACATCAACGCATCGGCGCTTCCCGCCGCCCCGTTAATCACAACCGACAGTTACAGCCTCTATGCCCTGACCGTTAATCCGGCCAACGGCGAGATATATGTGGCTGACGCTGTTGACTATCAGCAGCCGGGGATGGTTTACCGTTATTCGACCTCCGGAAGCCTCATTGATAAATTCTATGTGGGTATAATACCCGGCTCTTTCTGCTGGAAATGAAACGTAAGCTGACATTATCGGCCATTGCCTGCGCCGCGGTTATCACAGCCGCGGCGCAGCAGCCGGTCATGAGCAGTTCTCTTAGGGAAGTGACTGTGACAGGGCGCCGTCCGATGAAGGATATAGGAGTGACCAAAACTGTTTTCGACTCTCTTGCGCTCCGCGACAACCTCGCAAACTCAATGGCCGATGTGCTGGCTTATAATTCCTCTGTTTTTGTTAAAAGCTACGGCAGGGCAACCCTTTCAACGGTTGCTTTCAGGGGAACCTCCCCAAGCCATACACAGGTGAGCTGGAACGGAATGAAAATCAACAGTCCTATGCTGGGGATGACCGATTTCTCTACAATTCCGGCTTTTTTTATCGACAATGCCCAGTTGCTTCACGGCTCCTCATCCGTGACCGAGACGGGTGGGGGACTCGGCGGGATGGTCCGGCTTGCTACGATTCCCGACGCCGGCGAGGGCTTCAACGCGCAGTATGTGCAGGGAATCGGCTCGTTCAGCACTTTTGATGAGTTTCTTCGGTTCGGATATGGAAATGAGAAATGGCAGATTTCCACCAGAGCATTATATTCGTCCTCACCCAATGATTACGAATATACAAACCATGATATAAAGAAAAACATATACGACAGCGATGGTAATATCATCGGGCAGTATCATCCTAAAGAGAAAAACCGCAACGGCTCATTCAAAGACCTGCATGTGCTCCAGGAGGCATATTACAACACGCTGCACGGTGACCGCTTCGGACTAAGCGCATGGTATTTCAATTCAAACCGTGAACTACCCCTTATAACCACAGATTACAGTGATGTCAGCAAAATAGAAAACCGCCAGAAGGAAAGCACCTTCCGCGGCATTGTGTCATGGAGCCGCATACGTTCCGGATGGAAAACCGGAGTCAGAGCCGGCTATCTGCACACCGGTATGGATTACGATTACAAGCGCGATGCCGGCGCCGGAGTGCTGTCGCCGATAACAGCGTCACGCTCGAGAGTGAACACTGTCTATGCACAGGGCGAGGGGGAATATACCCCGTCAAGAAACTGGTTCCTCACTGCAAATCTATCATTCTATCATCATATGGTCGAGAGTAGGGACCTGTATCCGGCGGCTACTGCCGACGGCCGGATGATTTATGGATATGACAAATGTCGCCCGGAACTCTCTGCCGCCATCTCTGCGAAGTGGCAGCCTTATGACCGGATGGGTATCTCGGCGGTAATCCGTGAAGAAATGAACGGTCGCACATGGGCCGCACCGATTCCGGCTTTATACATAGACTATATTTTGTGGCGTCCTGCCAATATCACAGCAAAAGCGTCGGTAACACGCAATTACAGATTTCCGTCGCTTAATGACCTTTATTTCCTGCCGGGGGGCAATCCGTCGCTGAAAAACGAATCGGGAGTGAGCTATGATGCCGGTCTGAATTTTACTGCCGGAAAGTCTTCGGTATTCTCTACGAGCGGCAGTGTTACCTGGTTTGACTCATATATCGACAACTGGATAATATGGCTCCCTACGGCAAAGGGATTCTTTTCGCCGCGCAACATCCGCAGGGTGCATTCATATGGCGTGGAGATAAAAGCCGACCTGGCGCTTGTGCCTCATAAGGACTGGTTTGTTGATATAAGCGGCTCGTACTCATGGACTCCGTCAATAAATCGTGGCGACAAGGTTTCAGAAGCCGACCGGTCGGTGGGCAAACAGCTTCCTTATGTGCCCCTCCACTCGGCGTCGATTGCCGGGCGCGTCACCTGGCGCGGCTGGGCCCTGGGCTACAAATGGTGCTTTTATAGCCGCCGGCATACGATGTCGAGCAATGATATAACCATTACCGGCTCGCTGCCCGCCTACCTCATGAACAATGCCTCGCTGGAAAAGCATCTTGACTTCAAACCGGTGGGCCTGCAGTTGAAGCTCAATATCAACAACCTTTTCAATGAGGACTATGTGTCGGTGCTGTCGCGTCCGATGCCCGGAATCAATTTTGAATTCTTTATCGGCATAACACCGAAATTCACATGCAACAATAAAAACGATGAAATCAATTACTGAAATAATCAGATACATATTGCCGGCGGCATTGCTGGCTGTGCTCCTTTGCTGTTGCACGGGTAAACCTCCGGTTGATAATTCCGAGATTTTCAACCGCGAGGTTTACAAACCTGAATATGCGTCCGGATTCCGTATTCTCGGATGTGACGGCATGAAAAGTATCATGATCGAGGTGTCGGACCCCTGGGAAGGAGCCGACTCAGTAAGTTTCTCCCTGCTTGTGCTGGCTGACGGCGAGGATGTGCCTGCCGGATATGAAGGACAGGTGCTCCGAGGCAACGCAGGGCGTATCGTCGCAATGTCATCGACAAATGTAGCCATGCTGGTAGCTCTCGGCAAGGCTTCCGATATCGCGGGAGTATCGGGGAAAAGATTCATATCAGCCCCTGAAGTCAGAGCCAGGCTTGACAGTATCGCCGATGTAGGCTACGAGGGGCAAGTGGATTATGAGGCATTGATAGCCTGCCACCCTGACATAGTGTTGCTTTACGGGGTGGAGGGAGCGAACTCCATGGAGGGTAAGCTCAAGGAGCTTGGCATCCCGTATATGTATGTGGGAGACTATCTTGAGGAGTCACCGCTGGGCAAGGCAGAGTGGATTGTGGCTCTTGCCGCGATAACCTCAAATGTGGATGAGGGGAAAAGAGTGTACCGGGATATTCCAGCGAGATATAATGCTCTGCGCGATTCGGTAGCCGCACTTGGCCTCGCGCCTGTAAAGGTGCTGATGAATGCTCCGTATGCGGATTCATGGCTGTTGCCGCCGGCCGGCAGCTATGGCGAGCGTCTGATTGCCGATGCCGGAGGAGAAATCCTTACCGGCGGGAAAAAAACGTCAGGAGTGATACCAGTAACCCGTGAGGAGGCCTACGCCATAGCTCGGGAGGCCGATATCTGGCTTAATCCGGGCAATGTGCACTGTCTGGCCGAACTTGAACGGCTTGCTCCCGGATTTGCCTCGACACGCTGCGTGCAGAGAGGGGGCGTGTTCAACAATAATCTCCGGTCAACTCCGGGGGGAGGCAATGATTATTTCGAGTCGGGTGTGATGCATCCCGATGTGATACTCTCCGACCTGACAAAAATCCTGCATCCTGACAGGTTTCATGGCGAACTGGTATATTATCATAAACTCAGATGATTATGCCTGATATAAGAATAAATCGGATAAGTGTTTCTGTCGCCGGGCTTGGAGTGCTGACTCTGATGCTGTTTCTATGCGATATAGGCTCAGGCGCTGTCGCCATACCGGTGGGTGAAGTGTGGAAGGCTATGACCGGAGGAGCATGCGATGAGTCTGTACGGGCGATAATACTTGACATACGTCTTGTGAAAGCCCTCGTGGCATTGATGGCCGGAGCGGCGCTGTCAGTGAGCGGCCTTCAGATGCAGACCCTCTTCCGCAATCCGCTTGCCGGGCCCTATGTGCTGGGCATATCATCTGGAGCATCCCTCGGGGTCGCCCTGTTTGTGCTTGGAGCTCCTCTTGTCGGGCTTGCCGGGCGCTGGATGTGGCTTGGCTCGGCCGGAGCGGCCTGGCTCGGATCGGTGACAGTGCTTGTGCTTGTGTCGGTTATATCGGCCCGGCTCAAGGATATAATGGTGGTGCTGATTCTCGGAATGATGTTTTCATCAGGCATCGGAGCGATAGTGCAGATACTTCAGTTCCTGAGCCGTGAGGATGCGCTTAAATCATATGTGTTGTGGACTATGGGATCGCTTTCAACAGTGACCTCGGCTCAACTTGCGATACTTGTGCCTGCCATAGCGGCTGGACTTGTTCTTGCGCTTTTGACTGTGAAGCCGCTCAATATGCTTTTGTTCGGAGAGGAATATGCCTTGACAATGGGGCTGAATCTCAGGAGTGCCCGCGGATTGCTGTTTACATCGACAACGCTTCTGGCCGGTACTGTCACTGCATTCTGCGGTCCAATCGGTTTCATCGGTCTCGCTATGCCACATGTGGCACGTATGATTACTGACACGGCTGATCACAGGGTTTTAGTGCCGGCATCTATGTTTTGTGGTGCGGCATCAGTGTTGCTGTGCGATATACTTGCGTCATCGTTTACTCTGCCGGTGAATGCCGTTACTGCGCTGCTTGGCATTCCGGTGGTGATATATGTACTTTTCAAAGCTGCTAAAGGATGATTGAAATAAAGAATTATTCCATAGGCTTTAACGGCAAGGAGTTGCTGACGGGATGCAATTCCGCGTTTCACAGCGGTACGCTCACGGCTCTGATCGGGCGTAACGGTGCAGGAAAATCAACTCTTCTGCGTTCGATAATCGGACTTGAGTCACGCTATTGCGGTGATATTGCGGTTGACGGCGTATCGGTCAAATCAATGTCGCCGCGAGAAAGAGCACGCCGGATGGCTCTTGTGGCAACGCGACGTGAGCGTGTGCCGGGGCTGACATGCCGACAGGCTGTGGAACTGGGTCGCACTCCTTATACCTCATGGAGCGGCGCCCTGTCAGAGGCCGACCACAGTGTTGTTGATGAGGCCCTCGAATCGGTCGGGATGGCCAGCTATGCTTCACGGCGGATAGATACCCTTTCCGACGGAGAATATCAGAAAATAATGATTGCACGGGCGCTGGCTCAGGATTCCGGTATATTGCTTCTTGACGAACCTACCTCGTTTCTGGACCAGCCGGGCAGATATGGGCTCTGCCGTCTTTTGGCCGGGCTTGCCCGTGAAAGAGGCAAATGTATTGTGTTTTCCACTCATGAGGTGGATGTGGCATTCGAGATATGCGATTCGATTGCACTGATTGTGCCTCCTGACCTAAAGTGCATGTCGGCTGACCGCCTTTCAGAAAGCGGATTGATGGAGAAGCACTTCACAACCGAATATGTGACCTTCGACCCCGTCCGGAAGCGTATAGTCGGCAAGCTGTAAACGGCTTAATCACCACTCGAATCCTACTGTCGCCCCGATAGAATTCAGCGTCAATGTGTTCCCGCCATACCATGTGAGGTTGTTGTTGGATGTTATCAATTGGTATGTCAGACCCAGGTTTATTGCCTGACGGGGATTCTTGCTGTTGACGGGAATACGGACTCCGAGAGAGGGCTTCAGGTAGAAGTTGGCATTGTTGGTAAGGTACCCGTTGCTGAACTCCATGTAATTGTTGCCAAGCAGGAATGTGGCGCCGATTTTCAAATCGATAAAGAAGTTGGCTGCAGCCTGCGGGCCTCCCAGTATGAATCTGAAATCGGTAAACACAGGCATCATTACCCCGGTCGATGTGGTGTGGTAATTCCGGCGTTCTTCGGGTATGTCCGTGCGGAGGTCATTGTTTCGGAATGTCACGTCCACGCCGATTCCGGCTCCCATAAAGAACCAGTCGGAATACTGGAAGCCCTGCGATGTGGAGAAACTCATGAAGTTGGCTTTGTTGTCAGTGAAGCCGCCGGTGAAGCCGGCGTCGGCATACCCTTTATATCGCATTGAGCCCGATAGAGCCGGCGAAATCAGCGACGGCAACTGACTTGCCAGTTCATAGTATTGAGCATGGGATGGTACTGCACCGCATAATGCTGCGGTCAAGGCACATGCCATATGTTTGATGCTATTGTTCATAACCTGGAACGGAATAATAGTAAACAGTTGATTCACTTATTAAACGCTTTTGCCATGGGTTATGTTGAGATTACGGAGTTGGCGGATTGCCGTGAATTTAGTAACTTTGCATAAAATAGAAAAAAGTACATAAAGTTTTGCCGACAGAAAACGATAAACGGATTGCGCGTAACACATTCTACCTATACGGCAGGATGTTGCTCACAATTTTTATATCCCTGTATATCTCCAGGGTCGTTCTTGATGTGCTCGGAGTTGATGACTATGGCATTTATACTGTGGTCGGAGGGCTTGCTTTCGGATTCGGATTTCTTAATTCAGCTATGGCCGGAGCCACCTCCCGCTTTCTGAGTTATGAAATTGGCACAGGTGACAAGGAAAAACTCAGATCTACTTTTACAGTGGCTCTGAAAGTGCATATTGTGCTGGCTGTGATAATCGCTCTGATAGCCGATACTGTCGGGCTGTGGTATGTGCTCAAGGAGCTTGAGATAGCACCCGAACGACGCATTGTGGCTGTGTGGGCCTATCAGTTCGCAATCCTTGGTGTTATCGTGCAGATAGTGCAGGTGCCCTATTATGCATTGATTATAGCCAGAGAGCGTATGGGGTATTTCGCACTTGTGGCATTTGTGAATGTAATGGTAAAACTTGGGATAGTGCTGTTGCTGATGTATATGGTGACTGCTGACAATCTGATCAGTTATTCCGCCATGATGTTCGGTGCTATATTCCTGATGGGGCTGATGTACGCAGTGTATTGTCACAGGAACTTTACAGAATGCCGTTTTAAAGGCGCCATGCGGCGTGATGTCGTGAAGCAGATGGTCGGATTCAGCGCGTGGAATATTTACAGCAACATGTGCGTTTCAGCAAGGGTGCAGGGGCTGCAGTTGATTCTCAATAAATTCGGAGGAATAGCTGTAAATGCTGCTTCGGGGCTTACGACTACTGTCAGTACCACGCTTTACAGTTTTGCTGTTAATGTGATTACGGCGTTTCGTCCGCAGATAATCCAGCAATATGCCAAAGGGGATATCGGCTATATGAACAGGCTTCTCGAGAACTGCGCCAAGTATTCGTTGCTGCTCGTAGGAGTTATTATCGTACCGATGATTATAGGAATGGATACTATTCTTGGCATATGGCTTAAGGAGGTTCCGGAATTTACTGCGGTATTCTGCCGGCTGGCATTGATTGCCGTATGCGGAGAGCTTGTTAATGAAATAGTCTCAATCGGCATACAGTCAACCGGCAAAGTGGCTCGTCTCAGTCTGGTGTCAGGCACGATGTATCTTGTCGAACTGGCACTTATGTGGCTGTTGCTGTATTTTACACGTATCCCGGAAGCTGTATATGCTGTGCACCTTGTGCTTATTTTTGTGATTGCGTTCATTGACAGCACCATCCTTAAAACGAAAATAAAGGATTATCGAATCTTGCGTTTCTGGACCAGGGGCGTTGCCGTGCCGGTCGGGATTCTGTCGCTTGCAATGGTCACCGCGTGGTCGGTGTCAGGCGCGTGGCGTGACTCCTTTTTTGGAGTGCTCGGAATCGGAGTGATTTCGGCGGCTGTGATACTGGCGCTTGGCTGGCTTCTTGCTATTGACAAGGATACCCGCACAATAATCCGAAATAAAATATTGATTAAATTTAAAAGAGTGTAGCTGTTGTCTTACTACAAAATCTAATCACGATGTTTAACTTTTTCAATAAGAAATCGAAACCGGAGACAATATGTTTTCATACAGACATACATTGCCATCTGGTGCCCGGCATAGATGACGGCCAGAAAGAGCCTGAGCCGGCGGCAGACCTTGTTGAAAGACAGGTCACCTGGGGAATATCGCGCATATTCGCCACCCCACATGTCACCCAGGATACATTTGAGAATACACCTGCTACAATCGAACCTGCATTTGCGCGGCTTAAAGAAGCTGTGTCGGGGCGTGGCACAGATGTTGAACTCTACCATTCGGCGGAATACCGCATTGATAATTTTTTTCAGCGGCAATTGAAGGCCGGGGCCATCACTCCATTCCCGGGCAATTATATTCTTGTAGAGAATTCATTTGTGCAGGAGGCGTGGAACTTTGACAAGCTTCTCTTTGATTTGCGCCTTCAGGGCATGAAGCCGATTCTTGCGCATCCTGAAAGGTATGCCTACTATTTCAAGAACCACGACCGTTACAAGCAGATTAAGGAAGCCGGAATACTTTTTCAGGTTAATCTCCTGTCGTTGGCCGGATTCTATAACAAGGAGGTCAAGAAGGTGGCAGAAAGCCTCGTGGAGAAAGGTTGGGTTGACTTTCTGGGCACGGATATGCATCACGCACGCCATGCTGATGCGATAGAGGGTTATCTGTCAAGTAAGGAATATCGCAGACTTGCCTCGCAACTCGATGGTCATCTTTTGAACGACACTGCATTCTGATATCTGAAAGAAGCGTAGCCATTTCGTGCCGTATAAAAACAGCGCTGATTCCGTCTTTGGAATCAGCGCTGTTTTTATACGGCACGAAAGTGTTATTTGAGGCGTAGCTTTTTACCGGCCGGCAGTTTGGTTGTGGTCTTTATGCCATTGAGTTTGCAAAGCTGACGCACAGTTATGCCATTACGGGCAGCAATTTTACTGAGTGTGTCTCCTTTGCGCACTGTGTAGGACGATGCGGTGGCTTTCTTCGCTTTGGTTGCTGTGGCGGCAGGCCTTGTTTTCTGAGCCTGCTGCACATATTGCATGTGATGATTCTTCTCCGCCGCAGGATCGAAGTTTCGAGCCTGTTTGTATGTCCGCTTGTTGAATGTGTAGGTATCGGTGTGTACTGTCTGGTTGGCGAAGTCGAATATAGCCTGCGGATTTATGGGATATCCCATGAATCGGGTCTCGAAATGCAGGTGCGGGCCGGTGCTTCGTCCGGTATTTCCGCCAAGAGCTATCGGTTCGCCGGCTTTTACATACTGGTCGGGTTTCACAAGGAATTTGGAGAGATGTCCGTAGACAGTCTCAAGCCCGTTGGGGTGACGTACGATGACATAATACCCGTAGCCTTTTCGCTCAAAGTTCGTAAGGCGCACTCTGCCGTCAAAAGCGGCTCTTACGGTATCGCCTATATGCAATTTTAAATCCACGCCTTTGTGTTCTCTGCCGAATCGCGGGCGATAGCCATAGGGGGAGGTAATAAATCCGGGCACCGGCATGGCGAATTCGCTTACGTCAATGGCTTTTGAGTTGGGCACTTCCTGGCCTACATAAGCGTTTACGCTGCGTGAATTCCATCCCTGGGTGTAGATGTCGATTTCAGGCTCCTCTTCGTCTTTAAAAAGATTGTCAAGAAATTCCTGGGTCTCCTTCACTGAAACCTGGTTGCCGACATTTTCCTGCTTTGCAATCAGCGATGAGTGCTCGCTGCGATGGGCTTTGGGTAGCTGATAGGTCTGCGCAAGGGCTGTGAATGCTGAAACCAGCGTCACAGCCGAGAGTGTAATCGTTTTAAATATATTGTTATGAAGCATAGTCTGTTTTTTTCTCTTGAGCCATTCTTTATGCGAAAGGCTTTTGAGCCGGGAGGTTTCATCGGGTTAATTCATCCGGGGCATAGAGCGACGGTGTGGAAATGAGAGAATAGTCGTAAAGCTCTTCCGGGCAGAAGAATCTTGCCAACTCGATTGCGGCATTTTCGGGCGAGTCGGATGCGTGAATCACATTCTCCTGGCCGCTCATGCTGAAATCGCCGCGTATCGTACCCGGCAGAGCCTTGCGGGAGTTTGTTGCTCCGGTCATCTGCCTTACGGTCTGAACGGCTTCAACACCGGATATGGCTGCCACAATGACGGGAGTGGCTGTCATGGAGAGGATAAGCGACGGGAAGAACGGCCTGTCAACAAGATGGGCGTAATGTTCGCGTAGCAGATTCTCGTCAAGCATCATCATCTTAAGCCCGGCAATGCGGAGGCCTTTCTGTTCAAAGCGGGATAGAATTTTGCCTGCAAGTGCCCTCTGTATGGAGGAGGGCTTGAGGATGACGAGAGTTGTTTCCATAATCGTGTTATCAGGTTTGGTTTGTGTCACACAACAATCCTGTTTTATGGTAATCTCATCAGGCAGCTTGAATGAAAGTTTCCCGACTGAATGCCGAAGGATGATGCTGTGAGAAATTTGATGTCGTAAAGTTACTAAAAATCAGGCTTGGAGCGAAATTTCAAGGACTTAAAAAACGTAAAACAAGTATTAAACCGTATTAAATTGCGCTCATAAACCTTAGTGTTTCAGAAGCATAGATTGAAAATATGTTGTAGAACATATTTTCTTATTTCTGCACATTATAGTTGGTTGGTGTGCAATATTTTACAAGGAAATGCCGGCAAGCGCTACCAAATTGGTGTAAGCACTGCCGGCATTTGTAATGTGCCACATCAAAGGATGCGATGAAACTCCGAATGACAGGATTTGAGGTCTCTGCGCCCTTTGTAATCCGCCTGGTGTGAAACACATTCTCCAAATTGGAGAATCGGGGCCCGCCATCAGACGTAGAGGATGTCTCGGCATTTCATATAAAATTGATGAGTTTCCCAATCAACTTTGGTGTGGCAATATCATCGGGGCTTCGATGAAGCCTGTAAAGCTCGCTTGCTTTATTATTATAACGCAAAATTAATCTTATTCGTTTAATTACGCAAGAATTTTGACGGAAAAATTTACCACAATGCGATGGAGGTTCTGTCCCGCGCTGGCTGCAAGCTGTTTGGCGACCTAAATTGTGTAATAATAATCAGACGGTCATCCGGCTCAACACCGGATGACCGTCTGTGTCAGTATAAGCTGAAGCTACAACGGCTTCATCTGCAGGTTCTGTTATTCAAATTCGATAAGGGCGTCATTGGCGTTTACAACCTGGTCGTTGGCCACAAGTACCTGCTTTACGGTAAGGTCGCGTTCGGCTTCCAGGTCATTTTCCATCTTCATTGCCTCGTAAACCAGCATAACGTCGCCTTTCTTTACTTTGTCGCCGGGCTTGACGTTGATTTCCACGATGCGTCCGCCCATCGGAGCTCGGAACACTTCACCGGTAATCTCCGCGGTCTGGGGGACTGCAGCGGGAGCGGGGGCCTCGGCAGGCTTGGCTTCGGTCTGGGGGGCTTTTGCTGCAGCCTCTTCCTCGCGGCGGTTGCGGAGGAATTTGTTGGCTACATTGGGGAGAAGCTCCAGAAGGAGTTCTTCCTCAGTGTTGGATGCCAGGGGCACACCGAGCTTGTCATCAACCGGATTGCCTGGTTTCTTATAAGAAGATACGTCGTAGGCTTTCTCATTGGGGTCGCCTGTGATTTTTTCGCGGAACGCGGGGTCTACGGGCACCGGAGTATGGCCGTATTCACCCTTGACCAGTGATATGAACTGGTTGTTGGCCTGGGTGTAATCGGGATTTCCTTTGCGACGATCCATTGCCAGAAGTACGGCCTGTGAGCCTACAATCTGTGAGGTGGGGGTTACAAGGGGTACCAGACCGGCATCGCGGCGCACTTTGGGAATCAGGCGCATGGCATCGTCGAGAAGGTCGGATGCTCCGAGAGCTTTCAACTGGGCCACCATGTTGGAATACATACCGCCGGGGACCTCAGCATCCTTTACAAGGAGGTTGGGCTTGGGGAAGCCGAAATGGGCCTCAATGGCATGGCACTGGGCGAGGAGCTCCTCTTCGTTGCCGGCCTTGGCGGCGGCGATGGCTTTGTCGAACATAGCGTCGACCTCGGCGGGGAGAGTATCTTTCAGAGGATCGAATGCACGCGGGAATTTATCCTTGTTGAGGTCGAAGTCAGCCAGACGGCGGCGTACACCTTCAAGCTGTACGCGGATTTCGCCCACTTTCTCCATGTTGACTTCAACTTCAATGCCGAGCTTTTTGCAGAAGACATACACCAATTCGAGGGCGGGTGCGGCAGAGCCTTCGCCGAAGTACCATATATTGGTGTCAAGGATGTCCACACCGTTGATGATTGCCATCACGGATGACGCGAGCCCGTAGCCGGGGGTGCAGTGGGTGTGGAAGTCGACCGGGACGTTCACAGCCTGTTTCAGCTTGCCGATAATTGAAGCCGCACGCGACGGATTTACCAGGCCGGCCATATCTTTCAGAGTGATTATCTTGGCGCCGAGACGCTCCATCTCTTTGGCCTTCTCCACGAAATATTCGTCGGTGAAGATTTTCTTGGGAGCGGCAGGAGCCTCCTCTTTTTTGCCGAACAGTCGGCTGAAGAAGCCTTTCTTTTCGGGAGCGGCGGCCACCGGTTCCTCCTTGGGGTCGACGGTATAGCAGACGGCGGCATCAGCGATTCCACCAAGTTCGTTGATAAGACGGATGGACTCTTTTACGTTGTCGATGTCGTTGAGCGCATCGAAGATACGCATTATGTTAAGGCCGTTCTTGATGGCTTCTTTATAGAATCCCTCAAGCACGGAATTGGGGTAGGGTACATAACCGAAGAGGTTGCGGCCGCGTGAAAGGGCCGAAAGAAGCGATTTGCCGTCGATGGCTTTTGAAATCTTGCGCAGGCGCTCCCATGGCGATTCGTCAAGATAGCGCATCACGGAGTCGGGCACAGCGCCGCCCCATACTTCCATGATGTAGAATCCTGCGTCCTTATATAAGGGGAGCAGCGGGTCAATGTCTTCCTGTTTCAGACGTGTGGCGAACAGAGACTGCTGGCCATCGCGCAGCGTCAAATCCCTAATTTTAAGTTTCTTCTCTTCCATATCCAAATAGTTGGGTTGTGGAGTTATTAAAATGTTTCACTTGCAAACTTACTATTTATTTTTGATATTGGCAAAAAATTTTCACCACTGTTTGCGGCACACACCACTCCAATTAAGACACAATAAACTTGTAAGCACCGAAAATATAGGATGTTAGTGTATATATTGTGAAAATTTAATCAATTGAGGCTTATTTGGTGATTAGTATTAATTCAAGAAAATTTGTAAGTGACGGTATTTATTCTTTTGAAGCATCTCCCCTGATATGCACGGCTCTTTCATTTAACTTTGATGCTATAATGCGCCACTGTTAATCAGGTAGTTATATGTAGCAGTTACGCAATGGCTGTATTAATCTCATTTTGGATAAAAGGGTTAATGGCTTTTAACTAACTATCAGTCATACACTTTGAAAATTCCAAGCATTTTTAAATGAAAGAGCCGTGCCTGATATGAAAGTAAGTTGCGAAAAAGGATTGAAAAATGAATTTAAATTCGTATCTTTGTAGCGAATTTTGGCATTTCGCCGGGCTGTCAGAAACAACCGTATGTATCGTGACCCGTGTTAAAATGTTGAGATTTGGTGCTTTGCATATGGTTTCCAATTGTGGCGTGACAAAGCGATGATTAAAAACGGGCGTATTGCCCGGCGGAATCCTTGGAGCAAACCACTTTTATTGTTGAAATAATTCATCAGAAAAATGCTGGAAGAAGATCGTATTATCAAGATCAATATCGAAAACGAGATGAAATCGGCCTACATCGACTATTCGATGTCGGTGATTGTATCCCGTGCCCTGCCTGATGTGCGCGACGGCATGAAGCCTGTTCATCGCCGTGTGCTGTTCGGCATGAATGAAATGGGCAACACCTCAGACAAGGCTCACAAGAAGGCCGCAAATGCCGTGGGCGAGGTGATGGGTAAATATCACCCGCATGGCGACTCGTCAATTTATGGCACAATCGTGCGTATGGCGCAGCCATGGGCCATGCGGGAGTGTCTTGTTGACGGCCACGGCAACTTCGGCTCCATTGACGGTGACGGACCGGCCGCCATGCGTTACACTGAAGTGCGCCTTCAGAAAATAGGGGAGGAGATGCTCCGCGATATCGACTCTGACACTGTGGACTTCCAGCCTACTTACGACAATGCGCGCAAGGAGCCGGTAGTGCTCCCGACCCGTATCCCCAACCTGCTTGTCAACGGCGCGCAGGGTATTGCCGTAGGTATGGCCACCAATATGCCTACGCATAACCTTTCGGAGACCATCAACGCATGCCTGGCTTACGTTGACAATCCTGAAATAGACACGGAAGGGTTGATGCACTATCTTCCGGCGCCTGACTTCCCTACCGGCGGCACCATCTACGGGTATGCCGGAGTCAAGGAGGCGTACGCCACCGGCCGCGGACGCATCGTGGTGCGTGCCAAAGCCGAAATCGAGCAGGAGAAAGAGCATGAGATTATAATTGTTCGCGAGATACCCTACGGCGTTAACAAAGCCGAGCTTATCAAATATATCGCCGAGCTTGTAAATGACAAGAAACTCGACGGTATCGCCGACCTCAACGACGAGTCGGACGCACGCGAGGGTATGCGCATCGTGATAAAACTGCGTCAGGATGCCAATGCCAACGTAGTGCTCAACAAGCTCTACAAGATGACGCCCATGCAGTCGGCGTTCTCGGTCAACAACGTGGCTCTTGTTAACGGCCGCCCGCAGTTGCTCAACCTCAAGGACCTCATCAAGGCATTCGTTGACCACCGCCATGAAGTTGTGATACGCCGCACTCAGTTCGAGCTTAAAAAAGCCCAGGACCGCGCCCATATACTCCAGGGTCTCATCATAGCCTCCGATCATATTGATGAGGTTATACAGATTATCCGCAATGCTGATAGCCCGGAGGCCGCCAAGGCCACTTTGGGTGAGCGGTTCGGCCTTTCCGACGCTCAGACACAGGCTATCGTTGACATGCGTCTGCGTCAGCTCACCGGACTCGAGCAGGATAAACTCCACCAGCAGTATAAGGAAATCGAAGAACTTATCGCCCGCCTGGAGCTCATCCTGAATGACCCGGAAGTATGCCGCGGCGTAATCAAGGACGAACTGACCGAAGTACGCGAGAAATACGGCAATCCCCGCCGAACACAGATCGATTATACAGCCGGAGAATTCAATGCGGAGGATTTTTATGCCGATGACGAGATGATAATCACCATCTCGCACATGGGCTATATCAAACGCACTCCACTGACCGAGTTCCGCGCCCAGAACCGCGGCGGCGTAGGCTCCCGCGGCTCCAGCACCAGAGAGGAGGATTTCATCGAATATGTATATCCCGCTTCGATGCACAACAACATTCTGTTCTTCACACAGAGGGGAATGGTATACAAGATGAAGGTCTATGAGATACCCGAAGGGGCGAAAAACACCAAGGGGCGCGCCATTCAGAATCTGCTAAATATCGAGCAGGGTGATTCTGTGAATGCCTTCATCCGTTGCAAGAACCTCGACGATGCCGAATTCACTGCGTCGCACAATCTTGTGTTTGCCACCCGCAATGGTATAATCAAAAAAACTTCACTCGCCGAATATGCCCGAGTGAACATTAAGGGGAAGAAAGCCATTAAAATACTGGAGGGCGACCAGGTCGTTGGCGTAGAACTCACCGACGGCTCTGCCGACATTCTGCTTGCCAATCGCGGCGGCCGTGCAATCCACTTCCCGGAAAGCACCGTGCGCCAGATGGGACGAGTTTCCACCGGTGTGCGAGGCATGCGTCTTGACGGAGCCGATGACTATGTCGTAGGCATGGTGGCGATGCACCGTGAGGACGGCCATACAGTGATGGTTCTCTCTGAAAACGGTTTCGGAAAGCGTTCCGAGCTCGAAGAATACCGCATCACCAATCGTGGCGGCAAAGGCGTGAAAGCCATGAATGTAACGGAGAAAACCGGCGAACTCGTGGCTATCAAGAGTGTTACAGACGAGAATGACCTCGTGATAATCAACCGGTCGGGAATAACCCTGCGTGTACGTATGGCCGACATCCGTATTCTCGGGCGCTACACCCAGGGAGTCCGTGTAATCAACCTCTCCAAGCGTGGCGATGAAATCGCATCAGTATGCTGCGTTGACACTGACCCTGAAGAGGAAGCTGTGGAAACCCCGGAGAATCCCGAAGAGATTCCAGCCGAGACTGTTGCCGCCGATGAAATTGAAGCGGCGATAGAAGAGGAGGAGGAACTCGATGACGAAATTCTTGAGGCAGATGATGCCGGCAGCGACGAGACGGATGCTGATGCTGACGATGACAGCAATGCCGACATACAGCCTACTCTATTCTGAAAAGACATAACATCAACTACATAACTAACATTTAAGGCTATGAAAAAAATTAGCTTATTTGGACTTGGAATGCTTACTGCCACCTGCGCCATGGCCCAGCAGGCTTTGGTGAAGGATGTGGAGCGTGAACTCAAAAGCGCCCCCGAGAGCTATCCCGCCGCCATTGAAAAACTCAAACCCGCATTCACCGACCAGGAATCGGCATCCGATGCCTATACATGGTTTGTAGCCGGTAAAGGAGCTGTGGATTTCTTCGACAAGCAGCAGTTGCTCATACAGATGGGCAACGAGAGTGTCGACAAAAAGGCTGTGGGGCACGCTCTTATCGACGGATTCGGCTTCTTTGAAAAAGCTCTTCCCCTTGATTCCGTTGCCGATGCCAAAGGCAAAATCAAGACAAAATACTCCAAAAAGATATATGACCTCGCTCAGGGGCACTATCTTGACCTGCAGAATGCAGCCGTTTATATGTACCAGGTAGAGGATTTCCCCGGTGCATATGAAGCGTGGCGCATGTTTGCCGAAGGTGCAAACAATCCGATGCTTGCTCCCAAGGCCAAGCAGTTCGCCGACACGGTTTATGGCGAGATCTATTTCAACATGGGACTTGCCTCGGCCCTGAACAAGGATCACCAGAAGTCGCTTGACAGCTTCAAGAAAGCTATCCAGCTCGGATACGACAAGAAAAACGCCTACGACTTTGCTATTTCGGAGGCCTCCGAGCTCCAGAACACCGGCGAGATGGCTGAAATAGCCCGCATGGCATATCCTATCTATGGCAAAGAGGATTCCCGTTACATCGGGTTTATGGTAAATGACCTTATCGCCAAAAAGGATTTCGCCAACGCCAACAAGATGCTTGACGAGTATATCGCAGCAGAGCCGGATAATTCCGAACTCTATTATGTAAAGGGGATTCTTTGCGACAGCGAGGGCAATACCGAAGGGACTTTGGCTGCTTATCGCAAGGCAATTGAAATCAATCCCGAGAACGCGCGTGCGCTGCTTCAGCTCGGCTATCAGCTCTGCAAGCAGGGCGATGCCATCGATGAATCGGAAGGCGGCGGCCTCTCCAATGCAGCATACAACGCACTGCGCACCGAGAAGGTTGATCCTCTTTATAAGGAAGCTGCCGGTTATCTCGAGCAGGCTTATAAAATCGACAACAACCTTGACGATGCCCGCACCCTTCTGCGCGGAATCTATTACAAGCTTAACGACGAGGAGAATCTTAAGCGCGTAGAGGCGATGTGATAAATGCCAAAATGGCAATGACAGAATAGATACAAGCCGGTTGCCTGTCCCAGAGTGGAGGCGGCCGGCTTTATTTTTCAAAACAGTTAAACGATAAGATTATGAAACTTGACGGACGACGAGGCAGCTCCAACGTATCAGACCGGCGTGGAGCCGGTAAGGCGGTCGGGATAGGGGGTGGCATAATCGGGCTGATTGCTGTGGCTGTGATGACTCTTCTCGGCGGAGGCGACCTGGGCGATGTAATCCAGAATGTAGCCGGAAGCGGCAGCAACTATTCATATACCGGCAACTATACGCCGGATGCAGAAGACGAGCGTCTGGCCGACCTTGCATCCAAGGTGCTCGCCGGCACCGAGGATGTATGGACAGAAGAATTCCGGCGTCAGGGATGGGGCGAATACGAGTGTCCAAAAATGGTGCTATATTCCGGATCCGTGCAGTCGGGATGCGGGCAGGCTTCATCGCAGGTCGGGCCGTTCTATTGTTCAGCCGACCAGACTGTCTACATCGACCTTTCGTTTTTCAGGGAGATGAAGCAGACAATCGGCGCCGGAGGTGATTTCACCTACGCCTATGTTATCGCTCATGAGGTGGGGCATCACGTGCAGTATCTGCTCGGCACCCTTGACGAAGCCCACTCTCTGATGAACAGACTTCCGGAAACGGAGGCCAACAAAGTAAGCGTGCGCCTGGAACTGCAGGCCGACTTCTATGCCGGTGTATGGGCCAACCGCGACAATGAGATGTTCGGTTCGCTTGAGCCCGGCGATGTAGAGCTGGCAATTGATGCCGCTTCAAAAATCGGTGATGATTATCTTCAGCGCAAGGCCACCGGAATGGAACAACCCGATTCGTTCAACCACGGCCGTTCGTCGCAGCGTGTCAGATGGCTGACAAAAGGGCTCAAATCGGGTAATCCGCTTGCGGGCGACACATTCACACCATCTTATTCAGAACTCTGAGGCAAAATATTGCCGGTAGTATCACTGTCGGCCGGCAAAACGGCGGGGATATCATCACCTTCGGCATCCTCTTCCACAATCTCGGCCTGGCGTATCCTCTTTTTGGGCGTCAGGCCGAGTTTGCGCAGCATCTCGAACTGCGAGACAAGGCCACCGCGGCCGGTAAGGCGTTTTTCGGCTGTTTCGTAGACCTTGCCGACTCGTCCGAGCATCGTGCCGATTTCAGTGAATGAGTCCATGAAACCCGCCATGCGGGAATATAGCTCGTTGCCTCGGGCAACAATCTTTTCCACATTGCGCTCCTGGCGTTCGTGCTGCCAGAGATGATAGACCAGCTTTAGTGAAAGCATCAGATTCGAGGGGGTTATTATTGCCACACGCTTCTGGAGAGCATATTCGATAAGGTCGGGCTGCGAGCGCACGGCCGCCATATATGATGAATCGGTAGGAAGAAACATCATGACCATCTCCACTGCGCCGGGCTGCGATGCGGTGTAGTCCTTGGCGGCAAGTTCGTCAACGTGCCGACGCACCGAACGAGCGTGGTCCGTAAGGAGTTTTTCGGCTACCGCCGGATCGCTGTCCTGCGCCTCCACTGCTGCGGCATAGGCAGTGAGCGATACTTTTGAATCGATGATTACCGCGCGTTCGTCGGGTAACTGCACTACGACATCCGGCCGTTGCTGCTGCCCCTCCGAGCCTGCCCGCGAGTTCTGAAGCACAAATTCATGGTCGCGTCGCAGACCGCTCTCTTCCAGTATGTGCTCAAGCACCATTTCACCCCAGCGTCCCTGCGCGCGGTTGTCGCCGCGCAGAGCACGTCCGAGAGCGGCGGCGTCCGATGATATTTTCTCGGTCTGGCGCTGCATCTGCTCCACTGCCTGCTGCTGTTGCTGCTGGAAGAGCTTCATGGCGGTGGAGAATGCTCCCTGCAATTCCCGGCGTCCGACTTCGGATGCGGTGTGGCTTTCACGGGTGAGTTTGCCGAGTTCGGCAAACTGGCGGCGCACCGGTTCGAGAAGTTCGTTTATCTGTCGTGAGTTCTCACTGGCAAGCGCCGACTGTTTCTGTGCCAGCGATTCAGCCTGCAGTCTGCCGAGTTCGGCTTTAAGGCTTTCAAAGCGTTCCTGCCAGCGGTCGTTGTCGGCTTTTAGCGCTTGCCGGTGCTCGGCGTGCCTGGCATCCATTTCGGCGGCATGTTCGGCCCGCAGGGATGCGAACTGCCGCTCGGCCCGCTGACGTTCGTTCTCCGCGCGGGAGTCGGCTTCACGCGCCTGAGCCGCAGCAGATTCTGCTCTCTGTTTCTCTGCTCCCAGTCGAGTCTGCAGCTCAGTGATACGTGGCAACGCCGCACCACGGCCGATGAGCCAGCCGGCCACGACTCCGATTATAACGCCCAGCAGGGCTGTCAATGCATATTCCATTTCAAGTGTTTCTTACATATTCAAGTTCAAACAATACCGATGCGGTTGTTATATGCAAAAGTAGCGATTTTTTGCGATATAAAAGATGGTGATAAGGAATTTATGGCTAACTTTGCATTTCAAAACTTCAACAAATTTTTCACACATTATAGATTATGGCCGAAAACCACGAAGCCGAAAGCTCCAAAGAGGCTCGCAGCCTCAACTTTGTAGAACAGATTGTAAAGGATGACCTCGCCCAGGGGAAGAACTCCGGGCGTATACAGACACGTTTCCCGCCGGAGCCCAACGGCTATCTGCATATCGGACATGCCAAGGCTATCTGCATGGATTTCGGAATCGCTGAGCGTTTCGGCGGTAAATGCTTCCTTCGTTTCGACGATACTAATCCTGTGAAAGAGGATGTGGAATACGTTGATTCCATCCGCGAGGATATACATTGGCTCGGATTCGACTGGGGTGAGAACGAGAGATATGCCTCAGATTATTTCCCCCAGCTTTATGAGCTGGCCGAGCGCCTGATAAAGGAGGGTAAGGCATATGTGGATGACCAGACCTCGGAAGAGATAGCTGCCCAGAAGGGCACGCCTACCACTCCCGGCACTGACTCGCCTTACCGCAACCGTTCGGTGGAGGAGAATCTCGACCTTTTCCGCCGCATGAACGCCGGCGAATTTGAGGAAGGTGCGCGTGTGCTTCGCGCTAAAATCGACATGGCGTCGGATAACATGCATTTCCGTGATCCGGTGATGTACCGCATAATTAAGACCCCGCACCACCGCACCGGCACGCAATGGGGTGTCTACCCGATGTATGACTTTGCCCACGGGCAGAGTGACTTCTTCGAGGGTGTGACCCATTCGATATGTACTCTTGAATTTGTGCCTCATCGTCCGCTGTACGACTATTTCGTGGATTTCCTCAGCGACGGCTCATACCGTCCGCGTCAGATTGAATTCAACCGACTCAATCTCACCTATACGGTTATGTCCAAGCGCAAGCTCCTTCAGCTTGTGCAGGAGGGGCTTGTGAGCGGATGGGACGACCCCCGCATGCCGACCATATCGGCCATGCGCCGCCGCGGCTACACTTCGCAGGGTGTGCGCAACTTTATTGACCGTATCGGTTACACGAAGATAGAGGAGGCGATGATTTCAATGTCGCTGCTCGAGCATGCCGTGCGTGAAGACCTCAATGCCACCGCCACGCGTGCCATGGCCGTGCTCAATCCTCTCAAAGTAGTGATTACCAATTATCCGGAAGGTAAGAGTGAGACTGTGGAGATGGAAAACAATCCGGAGGATGCCGCAGCAGGCACCCACAAGATGCCTTTCACCCGTGAGATATTCATCGAACGCGATGACTTTATGGAGAACCCTCCCAAAAAGTTCTTCCGCCTTGCTCCCGGCAGCGAAGTGCGCCTGAAAGGTGCCTATATCATAAAGTGCGAGGAGATGATAAAGGATGCCGACGGCAATATCACCGAGCTCCGATGCACCTACGACCCCGACACACGCAGCGGCCTGCCCGGAGCATCGCGTAAAGTAAAGGGCACACTCCATTGGGTTTCTGCCTCAGAGGCCGTTGACGCTACCGTGCGCCTTTACGACCGCCTCTTCTCGGTGGAGAATCCATCGGCCGAGGATTGCGATTTCCGCGATCTGATCAATCCTGACTCCCTCCGTGTGCTTGAAGGAGTGAAGGTAGAGCCGTTTATCGCCGAGAATGCCAAACCGGGCACAAAGTTCCAGTTCCAGCGCATTGGCTATTTCACCCCCGACTACGACTCAACCCCGGAGAAACTCATATTCAACCGCACCATCGCCCTGAAAGATTCGTGGGAGAAGGCGCAGAAAAAGAACTAAACTGTAAGAGAAGTGGAAAACGACCAGGAATACATGAGGGGTCTCTACGAACGCTTTCGTAACGAGATTACCCAAGGGATACAGCCGGATTATTACGACCGCGATGAACTCCTTGACATATACGACTATGCCCAGGATGAAGCCGATGTGATGGTTCAGATGTATGTATTCCTGGTGGCCTCCCGCTTATATCCAGATGCCGACAGCTTCCTCGGGGAGCGTATCGGCTTCTTCGTGAGCTATCTTGATTCGCGGGCGGGTATGGACCTGCTTCAGCGCAAAGGGAGGCCTGATACACCTCTGTGGGACGTGCTCGCCTTAGGTGTGAAGCATTATCCGCAGGGTGATCCGGCATCCGACCTGGAGGCGTTTTTCAAGAAGCATAAGCGTATAGATTCGGAGTCGGTAATAAAGCTTGTGGACCTTCTCCGTGAGATGGAGCGGCCGGATCTGTTACATGCGCATCTTACCGATTTAAGGAAAGCGGTGGAAGACCCGCAGGGGCTGCTGTTCGAGGCGGCCGAGTCGTTGCGCAACGCCGGTGAGCCGTATCTTGATACGGCACGCGACCTTGCGGAGGAGCTTACCGAGAAGGAGCCGTTCAATATCGACAACTGGGTTCTTCTGTCAAAAATCCAGTTCCAGCGTCAGGACGCCGAAGAGGCTGTCTCCGCGGCGGATTATGCAGCAGCTCTTGACCCGTCGTTCCGTCCTCCGAAAATAATGAAGGCCCTCGGAATGGTGGTCACGGGCGAGAACCGCCCTGAAGCCATAGAGACGCTTAGAAACCTTATGCATGAGCAGCCCGACGACACTGTGGCCATGCGCGGGCTTATAGAGGCCCTGAGGCAGGAAGGCCGCAAAGATGAGGCCGTAGACGAATGTCTGCGCATGTTGAGCGCCGATGCTACAAGTCTGCCGTCGATTCTGCCGCAGATTTTATCGATGGGTATGACGGACCGCCAGGCCGATATTGTGGCAACCCTGATTTATGACTCGTTCGGCGATGATGAGGCGCGTTATATAGAGATTGCGCGCGGCCTCATGCAGCAGAATCTTGGTTCAGGAGCGGCGTTCATACTGGAGCGTTTCGACCTAAGATATGGGATATGTATCGGTGCGGAGCTTATGATTGAGGTATATTACAGGCTCCGGCGCCATGAGGATCTTATCGCATTCTTCAAAAAATGCTGCGACCGCAACCGCAATCCGGATGGCAGTGGGCAGTCAGCCGTTCCCTCCGGCTCTTGCGGCGAAAGCGAATCAGCCGGAATCACCTCGCGCATGCCGCTTCAGCTATCATCGGCTTCAATCCTTTTCTTTGCCTCGGCATCATTGCTTGCCGGAGATTACGCAACTGCCGCATTGGTGTCAGAAATGGCAATAGCAACGGCCTATTCCAACTTCGATGAGCTTGATATTTATGATCGCATCTCTTATAAAGGGATGCTGAATATCATGCGAGATATAAACAGATATGCCGCTAATCCATCAACAATACCCTCAACCCCGGACTTTGACCCAATCACCGACAGGGAACGGATATGAATACCTGATGAGTTAAGCGAGATTCGCAAAAAAACGATAGCCCCGTGAAGCATAAGTGAACTTCACGGGGCTATCGTTTTAATTAATCAATCCGGATGGGATATTTATTTCTCCAGAATATATGTGCGGAACGGTGCGGCAGCGCCGGTGAGACGGCCGTTCTTCACCTTGAATTCGATATTGTAGACTTTATCACGGTAGGTGCCGTTGGGCAGACCGGTGGGCAGATTTACAAAATCGGCTTTAGAGGAAATGTTGACTACGGCAGCACCTTTTTTACCGCGGTTTACAAGGAGAATCTGCCCGTTGTCGCTTATCTGCATATCTTCGGGCTGTCCATTCATGTCGGAGCGGAAATGGTTGACCGCAACAACTTCAGGATGGAAGAACTCGTCGTTGCCGCGCGCACCAAGGATATTGTCGCCCCAGTAGTTCTCGCGGGTGGAGTTCATGGGACGTGAGAAGAACAGAGGCACACCGTTCTGGCGGGCTGTGAGGAATACCCATCCGGTACGGATCTGCTCGTCGGTGAGTCCGGCGCTTTCATGGGCGTTGCAGTATGTGTCGTGGCTTTCAACCCATGTGGTCAGGAATTCCGGGGCGGCCTGATGATACCAGTTGGCGAGATCCATCCCTTTCGCCGATCCCTTCTGAAGGGCTTCACGAAGCACGTGGCCGTAGGATGAAGCAGTCTGACCCATGTAGTCGGCATACTCGGCTTCAGGCACGTTACGGTCCTGGAGAATCTCACCGTAAACAAACAGCGAGTCATAGGGGAGCGCGAGCTTTACACCTTTGACGCTTTTTCGTCCGGTGGCAACATCCCAGAAATCATTTTCTTTCACACCGGAAGCGGTATCGACCGGGTCGGAATGCACGCCGATATGCTTGGCTGTGTCGTAGCGGAATCCGCGAACACCCATATTCAGAAGTTCATTGACAAACTCCATGTAATATTTCTGGAAGTCGGGATTCTCGGTGTTGACGTCGGGCAGGGCGCCTGTGCCCTGAAGTGTGCACTGCATGCGGTCGTTGTAATCCGAAATCGGAGTGAGACCGTTGGAGTGGAACATCTTGTCGCGGCCGCCTACGGCCTTGTAGAATTCAGGCGAAACGGCGTCGATGTCAAACGCGGTGTGGTTGGGAAGCACGTCTACGAGGACCTTGACATTATATTTGGCGGCGGAGTCGAGCATTTCCTTCATCTGCTCTTTGGTGCCGACAATCTGATTCCCGATTTTCCAGTCGGTGGGCTGATAGTAATAATACCAATTGCCTTCCTCCTTGTCAAAGAGTTTCTTTGACTGCCCTTCGGGATTGTAACAGGCCTGCACCGGAGAGGTCTGGAGCATGGTGAAGCCGGCATCGGCAATCTGCTTCATGTTTTGCGCTATGGCAGGGAAATTCCAGCTCCATACGTGGAGTATTGTCTCTGTGTTGGTGGCTTTGGGGTTGTGGGTCATACGGTCTTTAGCCAAAGCCGGCGACGCGATGAGAGCCACGGCGGCAAGCGCCGGAACGAGTTTTTTCATGAATCGGTATAGAACGTAAGTAAAAAATTTGCGAAGTCGGAAATTTTGTATTTCGACTTCGCAAATTTAACAATTAAATTTCATACCTACACGGCAAAAGCGTGTAAAAGTTTCGCGCCGGGGTTATTTTTCCGGAGTGGCTTCCGGTGCTATAAGTTTGTAGCCTTTTCCGTGGATGTTGATGATTTCAATCGCCGGATCATCCTTGAGGTGCTTGCGCAGTTTGGTGATGTAGACGTCCATAGAGCGGGCGTTGAAATAGTTGTCGTCAATCCAGATGGTCTTCAGGGCGTAGTTGCGCTCAAGAATCTCGTTGACATGGGCGCAGAGCAGGGTGAGGAGTTCCG
Source organism: Muribaculaceae bacterium Isolate-013 (NCI) (assembly GCA_004102785.1). Taxonomy (GTDB): domain Bacteria; phylum Bacteroidota; class Bacteroidia; order Bacteroidales; family Muribaculaceae; genus UBA7173. The sequence goes on along the minus strand of SCEJ01000003.1, from coordinate 63,530 downwards.
ACTCCTTGGTGGTGAGCTTGGTCACTTTGTCGCCGATGATGAGCACCTGCTTCTGGGTGTCGAAGGTGAACTTGCCGATTTTGTACATCGTGACCTCTTTACCCTTCTTCCCCTTTACACGGCGAAGTATGGCTTCGATTCTGAGCACAAGCTCCTCCATCGAGAAAGGCTTGGTGATATAATCGTCGGCACCGATTTTGAACCCTTCAAGAATATCCTCTTTGATGGTTTTGGCGGTGAGGAAGATGATGGGAACCTCCGAGTTTACGGCGCGGATTTCCTGGGCCAGGGTGAATCCGTCCTTTTTCGGCATCATCACGTCCAGCACGCATATATCATATTTCCCTTTGAGGAACGCCTTGTAGCCGGCCTCGCCATCGGCAAAAAGGTCGGTACTGAACCCCTTGGCCTGGAGATACTCACGAAGGAGCATTCCCAGATTCTCATCATCCTCGCAAAGGAGAATTCGCATACGGTCGTCCATAGTCTTTTAGTTTTATTTACTGTTATAATTCTTAAATATTCAAAATTGTTCACCGTGATTTAACATTTCTGAGTGAAATGTGTGAAAATCACTCGGCGGAACCGTTGCCGTCGTCAGTATCAGAGTCGTCCGAAAGCAACGGAAGAGTGATGATAAAGCATGTGCCTTTGCCGAATTCACTCTCGACTTTTATCTGGCCGCCCATGAGTGTTATCATCTTGTGCACGTAGGCCAGTCCGAGGCCGAAACCTTTCACATCGTGGCGGTTTCCGGTAGATACGCGGTAGAATCGTTCAAAAACCTTTTTGAGGTTCTCGCGTTTTATCCCTATGCCGTTGTCGGCGATGGAGATTCTCAGCTTGCCGGACGAGGTGTCGGCGGTGGTTATAGTGAGGCGCAGAGGCTCGTCCTCCTTACGGTATTTCACTGCATTGTCAAGCAGATTGAAGATTACGTTGGTGAAGTGCATCTCATCGACGTTGATAATGGCATTGCGGGCATCAAGGTCTGTGGCAAGGCGGCCGCCATATTTTTCCACTTTAAGCCTGAATGTATTGGCTACGTTGGAAATCAGCGAATTGGCATCGACGTCCTGGAGGCGCAGAGTGGCTTTCTTTTTGTCGAACATCGACATCTGCAGCACTTTTTCCACCTGGAAGCGGAGTCGCTTGGTCTCATCGTTGATGACCGTGGATATGTGCTGGAGCATGGCGGGTGATTTCCTCACAGAGTTGTCGTTGAGCATCTGTGCGGCAAGCGATATGGTGGAAATCGGCGTCTTGAACTCGTGTGTCATGTTGTTGATGAAATCATTTTTCATCTCTGTGAGTTTCTTCTGGCGGAAGGAAAGCACAATCGTGTAGATGAAAACGATTATCAGAATGAAAGTGAACACAAACGAGGGTATCAGGAATTTTACCGACGAAAGGATATACTTGTCCTTCGACGGGAAGTATACGCGCAGGTAGTTCTTGCTCTGCCGCGGGTCATTGCGGAAAAGCGGCTGGACGAACAGTGTGTTGTCGAGCGACGACATATCGTCGCTGCCGAAGCCTCCGGTCTTGTAGAAGGCATGCCCGTTGCGGTTGACTACTGCGAACTCGAACGGGAGCGCCAGGCCGTTGTTTTCAAGTTCCTGTTTCAGATAAGTGCGCACGGCCGCCGAGTCGGCGCGCTCCTCGATTGGCCTGTCGGCAGCCTTGTTCATGATGTTGATTATAACATCATCGATAAGGCCTTTCTGATAGAGGTATTGTCCTTTCAGTTCCTCGCGCATGGTGTTGTAGCTTTGTGCCAGTGAACCGTCTTCGCGCTGGAGATTGTAGATTTTGTCAGGATCGGCTCTTACTGTGACATCACCTACCAGGCCGCTGTGCGTCGTAAATGTATAGCGCATCCCGCCGAGGCGTGGTGTGCCGCCATACTGCGAGTATATCGAGGCGGCCTCGACTTCAGCCACATCCTCTTCGAGGTAATATTTTGTCTCATCCTGCTCCAGGAGCGATGACACGGCATAAAGGCTTCGCCTTACACCTTCAGAAAACTGGTCGTCGCGCATTCGGATCATGCTCTCCATGTACATAATCTGTATGTACAGGAGGCAAATCAGCGTAAGGGCCATAAGCGCGGCCAGGAACCATATTGTGGATTTCTTCATTATCGGTGACTTTCAAAACCGTTTACTAAATTTAACATTCGGAGGAGAATAATGTTTTCGGAACACGCCGTTGATTTTGCTATGTTCTTTAACACTTGGCGTCAAAATTAACATTTAAGACTTGAATTAACAAATTATTTCCAATATTTTTAGTGTTGGATGTCGTTTTTCTATCATAATACGCGGCTAATTGCTAACTGCGACTTCGCGAAATTACACTTTGTAAAGAAATAAATGATTAACTTTGCAGCCGTGTATCCGAATTTGTGCCTTGAAAGGTGTATTTTCAAGGCATAACAGCATTAGTATCGGTTAAGATAATGAAAGATAAATTAGATAAACCCTTAAAAGGGGGAGGCAATATTTATTCGCAGCTTTTTATGTCGTTCATGCGTATCGGTGCTTTCACGTTCGGCGGCGGCTGGGCCATGATATCACTTATCGAGCGTGAAGTTGTGGATAAAAAGGGATGGATTCCCCGCAAGGAGTTTCTGAACCTGCTGGCAGTGGCGCAGTCGTTGCCGGGTATCCTGGCAGTCAATATCTCGGTTGCGGTCGGCGACCGTCTGCGTGGAATGCGAGGTTCGGTAGCGGCCGCACTCGGCACCATAATGCCCTGCTTCCTTATAATTCTTGCAATCGCGGTGTTTCTTACTCCCGACCTGATTCAGAACAATAAAGTGATCTCGGCGATATTCATGGGGATACGTCCGGCAGTGGTGGCGCTGATTATCGCTCCTGTGATTACTACTGCCAAGTCGGCGGAAATCGGCTGGAAAACAATTTGGATACCGATTGTTGTGGCCCTGGCGATATGGTCGAAACTTCCAGTGATATCCAATCCGATTCTTTATATAGTAATAGGTGGTATTGCAGGGTGGCTGTGGCTCAGGCGACAGGAAAAGCGCTTTGACACAGAGCAAATCGATAAAATTGAAAAGGAGGAAAAGCTATGATTTACCTCAGACTTATATGGAGCTATCTTAAAATCGGACTGTTCGGCTTCGGTGGCGGATATGCCATGCTCTCCCTTATAGAACGTGAAATAGTCAGGCCCGGATGGATTACCGAAAAAATGTTCACGGATATTGTTGCCATATCACAGATGACTCCGGGGCCTATCGGAATCAACTCGGCCACTTATATCGGCTATGCCGCTCCTATGCAGGCCGGATTCAACTCTCCGCTATGGGGGCTGCTCGGCTCGCTTACGTGTACTTTCGTCGTGGTTCTGCCATCATTTCTGCTGGTGGCTTACACGAGCCATTTTATCAGCCGGCACAAAGAGAGTGTGGCGATCCGAGGCATATTCAAAGGGTTGCGTCCGGTAGTGATAGGGCTGATAGCCTCGGCGGCATTGCTGCTGATGAATGGCGAGAACTTCGGCACGGAGGCTCGTGAGATTGTTATTTCCACTGTTATTGCTACCGGTGCTCTTGCCACAGTGCTGTTTACAAAAATCCATCCAATCCTTGTGATAATTGCTTCAGGAGTGGCCGGATTCCTAATATATTATTTCTGAAACAATGGACTATTCGCAGGCCGTAGACTTCCTATATACACAGACTCCCCAGTTCCAGCAAATCGGGGCGGCTGCCTATAAACCCGGACTTGACACAGTGCGCAAACTGGCTGCTGCTTTCGGCAATCCTCAGGATAAACTCAAGTGCATACATGTGGGGGGCACTAACGGCAAAGGCTCCACGTCGCACTCCATAGCATCCGTGCTTCAGGCCTCAGGCAAGAAAACAGGTCTGTTCACATCGCCGCACCTGCTTGATTTCCGGGAACGAATACGAATCGACGGCAAGATGATTCCTCAGGAGAATGTAGTGGCGTTCGTTGAGGAATGTATCAGGCGCGGACTTGTAGAAGAGCTTAAACCGTCGTTTTTTGAACTTACTACGGTGATGGCATTCAACTGGTTTGCCGAGTGCGGCACTGATTTTGCTGTGATAGAGGTCGGGCTTGGCGGGAGACTTGACTCCACAAACATAATAACACCGCTGCTGTCGGTAATAACGAATATCTCATTCGACCATACTGCCCAGCTCGGCAATACTTTGGCTGAAATTGCCGGTGAAAAGGCAGGCATTATCAAACCGGGGGTGCCGGTGGTTATAGGTGAAGCGGAAGGCGAAGTAAAGAATGTGTTTGCCGGAGTGGCGGCAAAGAGGGGTGCTCCACTTGTTGATGCCATGGAGAGATTCCCTGATTTTATATCATCATGCGCTGTATCAGGCAACCGCCTTGTTGCCGGGTGCACACCATTCGGCGAGGTTACATTCGATCTTACCGGAGACTGTCAGACCAATAACCTCCGCACCATTCTGGCGGCGTTGGAGTCAATTTCTGAATTTACACCATTATCGGATTCGGATGTAAAAAGAGGCCTTGATACGGTAACGTCGTCAACCGGCCTCCGGGGGAGGTGGATGACGTTATCCGACCACCCTTTGACGATATGCGACACAGGGCATAATATCGGCGGATGGGAGTATCTGTCGAAACGGCTTTCAAACCATCAGGGAATGCTTATAATGGTGATCGGTTTTGTCAACGACAAGGATATCTCCCATATATTGCCACTTATGCCGCCTGACGGATACTATCTTTTCACACGGGCGTCAGTGCCAAGAGCCCTGCCGGCTGAAATACTTGCTGAAAAAGCCGCGGGGGTCGGCCTTAAAGGTCACATCGTGACCGGAGTAGGGGAGGCCATCGACGAAGCCAGGCGCATAGCCTCCGGGGCCGTAGACTGCAATCCGATGATTTTCATCGGCGGAAGCACATTTGTGGTAGCTGACGCCCTTGGCTACATCAGTCAGTGAATCGTTTATCGACAGAACAGACTCAACCCTCCGGCCCGCAAAGGTGTTCTAAATAGTGATTTCATATATTTGAACAGTTACTTATGGCAAATAAAGAGGGACAAACCAGGAAAGTAGTTATAATCGGCGGCGGTTTTGCCGGGCTGAATTTCGTCAAGCGGCTTGATCCGCGGAAATTTGATATCACGCTCGTAGACCGGAACAACTACCATTCATTCCCGCCGTTATTCTATCAGGTAGCATCGGCGGGTCTTGACCCGTCGAGTATCTGCTTTCCGCTTCGTAGAGAATTGCGGAAACTACGCCGTGGCAGCCGCGGCATACGGTTCAATATGGGATGTGTGTCTTCCATAGACCCTGCCCGGAAGGTTGTTTCCACGGATCTTGAGGAACTGGAATATGATATTCTTGTGATAGCCGCCGGCACAACCAACAACTTCTTCAATATCGACGGACTTGAAGACAGGGTCTATACCCTCAAGTCCACTTCAGAGGCTTTGCGGTGCAGAAACGACATATTACGAAGGATTGAAAAAGCTTCGATTGAAACCGATAGCAAGGTAAGGAAGAGACTTCTGTCGTTTGTGGTAATCGGCGGTGGCCCCACCGGTGTTGAAATCGCCGGGGCTCTCGGTGAGATGAAACGCTATGTATTGCCGCGTGAGTATCCCGAGATTAATCCTGACGAAATGCGGATTACCCTCCTGGAAGGCTCCGACAGGCTGTTGCGTACTTTCAACGGGAAATGCTCCGCGGATGCGCTTAGATCACTTTCCCAACTTATGGTCACATGCCGGTTGGGGGTGAATGTGAGGAATTATGACGGGCATACCGTAGTGATGGCCGACGGTGGAGAGCTCAAGGCTGATACCGTGATATGGACAGCAGGCGTATGCGCCACCCCCTTCAGATTTGTTACCGATGTTGACAAAGAAGCCTATATAGGTCAGGGTGGACGCATTATTGTCGATGGATTCTGCCGAGCCAGAGCATTGGGAGCCGATATATATGCCATCGGCGATATTGCACTTATGGCGGACGGAGCCGATATTGACACTAAATTCCCCAAAGGACATCCGCAGCTTGCCCAGCCTGCCATTCAGATGGGCAGACTGCTGGCTGACAATCTTATGAATCCGCATAAAGCTAAGCCGTTCAGATACAAGGATAAGGGCGCGATGGCCACTGTGGGGCGCAATCGGGCTGTGGTGCAGCTTCGACACCTGGAGTTTTCCGGTTTTATGGCCTGGCTGGCATGGATGTTCATTCATCTGATTTCAATTCTCGGATTCCGCAACAGGCTCACCGTACTGATAAACTGGATCTGGGCATATTTCAACTACTCTACCTCGCTGCGCCTTCTGATACAACCTGCTTCGCAGCCAAAAGCACAGGGACGAGAGTAGGGGAGAGCAGCCGCTGTTTATGATGCATCTTTAAAAGGTGTTTTACGGCAGATTGCTTGTTTATTCGGATGTAACGGAGTATATTTGCGGGCACCTTGAATATTCGTCGGACTTAGCCGCCGGCTAACCTAATCATGAAACACTTATTACACTATGAACAAAGATTTTTCCACTTCACGTAATCCCGTGGTTGCCTTTCTGAACAAGGCTCCGGAGGAGTTCACAGCCGCTGATATCATACGCTATGTGAAGGAGAACAGCATCGGAATGCTGAACTTCATGTATCCCGGCGGTGACGGCCGGTTGAAAACTCTTCAGTTTGTAATCAACTCAGAGGAATATCTCACGGAAATTCTTACCTCGGGCGAAAGGGTTGACGGTTCGAGCCTTTTCCCGTTCATTGATGCACGTAACAGCGACTTATACGTGCTCCCGAGGTTCTCCACCGCTTTTATGAACCCGTTTGCGCCAGAGCCGACGCTGGTAATGCTCTGCTCGTTTTTCGGGAACGACGGCAGACCTGTGGAATGTACTCCCGAATATGCGCTCCATAAAGCCAGCGAACTCTTCCGGGCTGAAACCTCGCTTGAGTTTGAGGCGATGGGCGAGCTGGAGTATTATGTGATAGCTCCCTGCACCGAAATGTATCCGGTTGCCGATCAGAAAGGGTATCATGAATCAGGCCCGTTTGCAAAATTCGAGAGTTTCCGTGCACGGTGTATGAGCATGATTGCAGCCACCGGCGGTGAAATCAAATACGGCCACTCCGAGGTGGGGTGTTTCACACTCAATGGCATGACCTACGAGCAGAACGAAATCGAATTCCTGCCCGTTGCAGTGCGGAAAGCCTCCGATCAGCTCCTTATCGCCAAATGGGTTATCCGCAACCTTGCGCATCAGGAAAATCTCATAGTTACCTTCTCTCCTAAAATTATCGAGGGGAAAGCCGGCTCAGGCCTGCATATACATATGCGTCTGAAAGACAAGGACGGGCGCAATGTTATGCTTGATGAGAAAAAAGAACTGTCGACGGAGGCGCGCAAGCTTATCGCCGGACTTATGGTTATGGCGCCGTCGCTGACTGCATTCGGCAACACGATACCATCAAGCTATCTGCGCCTTGTGCCTCATCAGGAGGCGCCGACTACCGTATGCTGGGGAATGCGCAACCGAGCCGGGCTGGTAAGAGTGCCGCTCGGCTGGACATCTTCAAGTGATATGAGTGCGTTGGCCAACGGCTTACCTGCCGGATTGGCTTCGGTTGACGCATCCCAGCGTCAGACAATCGAGATACGTTCCGGCGATGGTTCCGCCAATATCCCCTCATATCTCGCTGCAATCGTTGTGGCCGGACTGCATGGGTTCCGTCTTGCTGAGGCAGAGCAGATTGCATGGGCTACGTTCCTCGACGGCAATGCCAACATTGACGATCTTGAAGCCCTTCCTGCATCATGCAGTGACAGCGCCGAGTGTCTCAGCCAGCAGCGTGACCTCTATGAGAAAGACGGCATTTTCTCGGCCATGATGATAAACGGTCAGATCAAAATGCTCAAATCCTACAACGACTCCGACCTCACTCAACGCATCAAGGCCGACAATGCAGTCCTAAAGCAATTGATTGCCGACTCGTTCCACTGCGGTTAATCTCAGATAACAAAAAACATACTGACTGACATGAAGTTTCTCATAAAGAAAAACTCCATGTCAGTCCTTTTCTATATTGAACCGCACAAGCTGTGGGTAGCCCACGGCTCTTTCATTTAAAAATGCTTGGAATTTTCAAAGTGTATGACTGATAGTTAGTTAAAAGCCATTAACCCTTTTATCCAAAATGAGATTAATACAGCCATTGCGTAACTGCTACATATAACTACTTGATTAACAGTGGCGCATTATAGCATCAAAGTTAAATGAAAGAGCCGTGGGGGTAGCCAAAATTCAACTTGATTTTGTTATAGAATGAGGGTTATGTAAAATTATGTTCAGGCGAAATATCCGGTTGTGAGATTTCAGCAGACGATTTGGTAATAAGCTCAAATATGAGCCGAGCTTATTAATGTCTTACACTCGACGGATTTTGCCGTTCGAGGTTCGGGAAAATTCTGGGAGGAATATGATTTCCTTCGGGAAATGGAACTTCGGCAGATTGGCAGAAAGAATATCTCTGAGACGGCGCTCAATGTGCTCAGTCTCGATTCCGGCGTATTCAACTTTCATAATCAGCCGTTCCCCCCACTTGGAGTCAGGCTCGCCGATGAAATAAAAATTCCATGGAATGTGCTCCGATACCTTTTGCTCAATTTCTTCAGGAAATATCTTAATGCCTCCGGAAATCACAACATTATCCGCACGTCCTTTCCAGCAAAAATGAGTACTATCGGTTAGGGCTACAATGTCATTGGTTGTCAGTTCTCCAAATGAGAATCCGGGCGCTTTGACAATCAGGCATGAGCGTGAATCCACATCAAACGTTATGCCTGGCATGGCTTCATAGAGCGGTTGCCCGATGGCCCGAAGCGCAACATGGCTGCACGTTTCAGTCATGCCGTAGGTGGAATATATATTTAATGAGCTGATTACAGTCAGTTTTCGCTCCTGTTCAGACGACATCGGCGCGCCTCCTACAATTATATTCCTTATCGTCGGCAGATATTGCGACTCAAGCAGGCCGTCTATCTGTGAAGGCACAATCGGAAGGAGGTCGACAGAGCCATAGTTCTTACGCAACGGGTGGTTTGACGGCTCCTCCGAGAAAAGGCAACATCCAGCCTCCAATGCTCTGACAATCATCATTTTCCCCGCAATATATCCGGCTGATAACGGACTGACAATAATGCTGTCGCGGGCAATTTTAAAAAAGCTGTTGGTGGCGCGGGCCGACTGCCTCATATCCTCTTTCAGAAGATGTATCTCTTTTGGAGTTCCCGTAGAGCCGGATGTATGCGCGGAGATATATTCAGAATCATTCTCCCATTCACGGAGAAATCGCTCCCCTGCCTCGGTCAGATTCAATCTTGCCATTTCAGTTCAGGTAAAACAAATTTTCGGGCGGAATCATATCCGAGTTGTTCTCCGTCAAGATGCAACGGTGACTGGATGTTGTTGGTGTACAGTCGTCCGGTGCCAAGCCCCTGCGGCAACGTGGGCTCATATTTATCCACCCACTGCCCTATCGCAGCCAGCCCCAGGTCGGACTCGAGTGCGGAAGTCGCCCACCATCCGATATGCAGTCGCTGTGCGGCAGCGATCCATTCGTCAGCTTCTACAAAACCTCCGCAGAGCGATGGTTTCAGGATGATATACTGCGGCTTGACCGATGACAGCAGTCGGGCTTTATCGGCTGATGATGTGACTCCGATAAGCTCTTCGTCAAGAGCTATCGGAATCGGAGATTCACGAGTGATTGTCGCCATCTCCTCCGGCTGCCCGGCCTTTATGGGCTGTTCTATGGAGTGTATGCCGAAACGCGACAGAGTTTCAAGATAGTTCAGGGCTTTGTCGGGAGGGAATGCCCCGTTGGCGTCAAGCCGTAGCTCAATCTCCGATGGAGAATAAATGCTTCGGATATGCCGCAACAAATCGACCTCATCGTTGAAGTCAATCCCTCCGATTTTCAATTTCACGCAACGGAATCCGGCATCAAGTTTCTCCCGGATACGCATCGCCATCCGGTGCTTGTCGCCCATCCATATCAGGCCGTTGATTGTAATGCTCCGTTTGCCGTGAGCCCACGGTGTGGCAAAATATAATTGCTTCCCTCCGTTTTTCAAATCCGCGAGAGCCATCTCGAATCCGAACCGCAGAGATGAGATTTCCGGGAACCCATTCTCGACATAAAAGCCGATATTGCGGCAGACCTCCGTAAGTACCGATTCATAATGAGGGGTGTCTTCTGCGCTGAGGCCTCTGAACAGCGCACACTCCCCCCACCCCACGCACCCGGAATCGGCACTATCCCACACCTTTATTATATAGGTGTCCTTAGTGTGCATCCTGGCTCGCGACGTGACAGCGGTTTCCCGGAAATGCAGGGTATATGGCGCCCACGCAGCCTTAAGCATCATCCGGGAAATTTGGTGAACTTGTCAAAATCGGGGTCTCGTTTCTCCAGAAACGCGTTTTTACCTTCCTGGGCTTCCGGCATGGTGTAGTAAAGCAGAGTGGCGTCGCCGGCAAATTCCATAAGTCCTGCCTGTCCGTCAAGTTCGGCGTTAAGAGCCCTTTTGATGAACCTGATCGCCATCGGCGAACGCTTCAGGATTGTCTCGCACCATTCTACGGTAGTATCCTCGAGTTCGTCAAAAGGCACCACGGTGTTGACCATGCCCATCTCAAGGGCTTCCTGTGCGGTATACTGACGGCAAAGGAACCATATTTCACGCGCCTTTTTCTGCCCGACGCACCTGGCAAGGTAGGATGAGCCGAATCCGGCATCGAAACTTCCCACTTTAGGCCCGGTCTGGCCGAAACGAGCGTTCTCCGACGCAATTGAAAGGTCGCAGATGACATTGAGCACGTTGCCGCCACCTATCGCATATCCGTTGACCATCGCAATCACAGGTTTCGGTATGGAGCGTATGGCCCTGTGCAGTTCGAGCACATTCAGACGGGGAGTGCCGTCGGAGTCGATATATCCGCCGTTCCCCTTATAATTCTGGTCGCCGCCCGAGCAGAATGCCTTGTCGCCGATTCCGGTAAGTATCACCACACCGATCTCCGGACATGCGCGGCAATACTGCATGGCGTCGAGCATCTCGAAGTTTGTTTTCGGGCGGAATGCATTGTAGACCTCCGGACGGTTTATGGTTATCTTCGCAATCCCTTTGTATTTCTGGAAGAGGATATCCTCGTATTCCTTTATTGTTTCCCAGTTACGTGTCATTATAGTGATTTTATTCGTTTGTCAAATTGTTTCGGGAGAGGTAACTCCGCATTATCCCGGCGCTTGATTCGCCGTCGGTGAACACTTCAAGCACTGCGGGTGTCGGGCTTCTGTGGGCCATTGAATTCATGGCCGCTGCCAATGAGCCGAAGTCACCGGCACTGAAATACCGAAGGCCGTAGGCTTCTGCAAGCTGTCGGAGCGGAGGCGCGGGAGAGTTTACCATCATATCCTTCTCCGGGAGATTGCGTGTGGTGCCTACAAAATGGAAGATTCCGCCGCCGCCGTTGTTTACAACAATCAGGCGAAGCCCCGGAGCCATGGCGGCATATGCCAATGCTCCCATATCATAAGTTGCCGACATATCTCCCACGATAGCATATGTGAGACCGTTATACATTGATGCTGCTCCTACGGCTGTGCCGACACACCCGTCAATGCCGCTGACGCCCCTGTTAGAATCCACGCGGTGAAACGCGCCTAAATCATGCAGCAGAGCATTTCGGACACTCATGCCGTTGCCAAGCTGGAGATTAGCGTTATGCGGAATCCTTTGCAGGATATGGCTGACTACGGCCAGGTCGCTCCATGGCGTAGCGCTCATGAAGTCGGCTGACGATGCCATTGCACTTGCGGCAGCCTTGCGCCATTTCTCCGAATATCCGCATGTACTGCCGTTCTTTCGGTTTAGAAACGCCATGGCTCCGGCCAGCCTGGGGAAAAATCCGGCGGGTTCAATCTCTACCCTGCGCGATAGTGTGCGGAAGCAGTCAACCGTCGTTTCGTTTCGGCCGATGCACCATGTCTCAGAACCTGCGGCTCCCCGCAGGAACTCCTTAAGCTGAGTGTTTACAAGCGCGCCGCCAAATGAAAGAACCACATCCGGGGCGAGGTCGCTTCTTTCCATCGGAGTCAGTCCGGAAAGAATCGCCGAGGGTGAGTTGTAGGCTCCGGCGGCATGAACGTTTGCAAGAGCTTCGACCACAACGGCGACCTGCGGCAGCGCGGCAAGATCTCCGAGAGCCTTGTTGAGCCGTGCGTCCGGCGGCATGAATCCCCCGACAACAAGTATCTTCCGGCCATGCAGATATTCGGCAAACCGCCTGGACTGAGCCGTAGATATAACCTGCGGGGCCTCTATATATTCGATTACCCGGCTGAAATCGTTGTTATCTCCACTTTCGGTGACGTCCGATAATGGCGCTGAGAGATGCACGTTGATATGCACCGGCCCGCGACGGCCATGCAATGCCGTGGCCAGGACATCGTTCAGCACCCTGTTCTGGAAGCCGACATCCTCAGTGACATCATCAACAGCGCATGAAGCCTGCGTTATGCCTCCCAGCACACCGTGCTGCCGGATGGTCTGACTGTCGTCCTGATCTATCCATGCCCGGGGCCGGTCGGCCGAGATGACAATCAGGGGTGTTTTCCGATAATATGCCTCCGCAACGGCCGGAGCGAAATTGAGTACCGCGCTACCGGACGTGCATACCAGCGTTACCGGGCGATTGCAGCCCGATGCCATCCCCAGTGCTATGAATGCTGCCGTGCGCTCATCGACAATCTGTCGGGTTCGCAAAACGGGATTACGACATATCGCCATCACCAGCGGTGTGTTACGGCTGCCGGGGGATATCACAACATCCTTAACTCCATACCCTGCAAGCATGGAGGCGATCATCCTGCAAATTGTCTTGTCAGTATTAACCATTTGGTAAAAATGTTGTTTATATTGGTATAGACGGCTTAATTGGCTGCATTCTCCGCCAATCCTCTACAAAGGTAGAAAAATTTAATTGAAAAGCGGTAACTTTGCAACCGAAAAACTCCGTCATCACTTGTTTCCAATAGCACATTCATCCAATAGTTTCGACTGATTATGAGGCTGAAATCAGATAATAGCGCCGCTGTTTGCTCCTTTGCCAGCAAAGGAGCGATGGGGTTTATGGCAACTATTGTCTTGTCATGTGTCATGGCTTGCGAGCCGATGAAGGGTGAAACATTCCACGTGGTGCGCCCCGACAGTCTTTCGCCGGCAATAACCGCTCCTCGCCCCGATATCCTTGTGCCCGGAATCGACTTCAGCGCCGACAGTCTCTCATCGGCGATAATCGACGCCGCAATAGAGGACACCTCCACAGACCGCAATATAATTCAGCGTGTGATTGATTATTTCAGCGATTCAAACAACGAGCCGGAGAAAGGTGAATTCGACATTTCGTTTCTTGGCGGCCCCAGCTATTCATCGTCGACGAGCGTAGAACTCGCTTTGATTGCAGCCGGAGTATATCGTACCGGGCCGAGGGAAACCACCCCTTTATCAGAACTCGATGTGTTTGCCGAGGGGTCAGTCACTGGATTCTATAATGTGGGAACCAGAGGACATCATTCGTTTCCAAACGACCGGATACGAGTCAACTACCGTGCCAGTTTCTGTCATTTTCCCTCGAAATTCTGGGGCGTGGGATATGAGATGGGAGCCGACAAAAATAATGAAACCAACTACACGTTGCTCCAGTCGTTGATCTCCGGCGAGTTTCTATGGCATCTGCCCCATGATATATTTCTCGGACCATCGGTCTACTTTGATTATTCAAAGGGGACAAAAGCCAAAAACACCGAAGTGTGGAAAGGCGAGCCGTTGGAGCAGCTTTCATATGGCCTGGGATTTGTATTCTCGATTGATACACGTGATATAGCCACAAATGCCTCGCAGGGGTACAACCTACGTCTGCATCAGCGTTTCTTCCCGACTTTTTTAGGCAATAAAAGAGGATTCTCGATAACAGAACTCACTTTCGGATGGTATCATCGTTTCTGGAAGTCAGGCATAATGGCATTTCAGTTTCATGGTTGCGGAGCCACCGAACATACCCCATGGAGCATGCTTTCGGCCGTTGATGCATCTTCGGGCATAAGAGGTTATTACGAACGGCGCTACCGCGACCGCGGAGAGATTGATGCGGTTGTAGAGCTCCGGCAGCATATATGGCGGAGAAACGGCATCGTGATATGGGCCGGGGTCGGCTCCGTATTTCACCGGCTCGACCAGATTAATTTCAAAAGGCTCTTGCCGTCGTTCGGGTTAGGTTATCGCTGGGAGTTCAAAAAAGATGTCAATGTGAGAGTCGATGTGGGGTTCGGCAGAAACTCCATGGCATTCTCAATCGGACTTAATGAAGCATTTTAAATTTCATAATGAGACATTCGTCACACCATAGCATATTTGATAATATAAAAAAAATACCCGGCAATGCATCACTGCTCGCGATGTGGGTGATTGCAGCGCTTATGATTCCCAATATTGTGCTCTGCCTTACCGAGCCGGAGCCGTTGCTTTCGGGGCTTTCTTCATTCTTTCTGCCATTAGGGGTGTATTCCCTGATAATGGCAGGTGTAAAGAGAACCGGAACCGGTGTTTTCGTTGTTTTCCCCTTAATTTTCTTTGCTGCGTTCCAGGTTGTTCTCTTATATCTGTATGGTGAGGGAGTGATAGCTGTGGATATGTTTCTGAATGTTTTCACGACAAGCGTTTCGGAGGCTACGGAGCTTCTGTCGAATCTTGTCATGGCACTTGTAGCGGTAACGTTGCTTTATGTCACATCCATCGTATGGGGCGCATATGCATTGAAGACGAACATCCGCCTCTCGGTGAGGATGGCAAGGCGGTTTTTATTCTGCGGCATCGTGTGGTGTGCCATTGGCGCTGTATGCGTCGGCGCCGGGTATTTCTTCATTCCGGGTTTCAGTGCTGTACGCAGCATATTCCCGGCAAATGCAGTCGCAAACCTCGTCGAGGCGTGCAGGCGCGCAGGTCAGATGGAGAATTATCACCAGACCTCCGGGGCTTTCAGTTATGACGCGAAATCAATGGCTGACCCGAATGAGCGGGAACTTTATATATTTGTCGTGGGTGAGACCGGACGGGCGCATAACTGGTCGCTTGGCGGATACCCGCGCAATACAAACCCAAGGCTGTCAGAAATCAAAGGTCTGACCTATTTCCCAAAAAGTTTCTCGGAATCAAACACAACGCACAAGAGTGTACCGATGCTGATAAGCTCGGCCTCTGCGGAGAATTTCGATTCGATATACAACTATAAAAGTGTGATTACAGCATTTAATGAGGCTGGGTATCATACTGCATTCTTCTCAACGCAGACACCCAACCGTTCGTACACGCAGTTCTTTGCTGAAGAGGCTGACACAACAGTCTACCTGTCCGGCGGCGAATTCACGGCCGCACATGACGGAGACCTGCTTCCGTTGCTTAGTCATGAAATTGAAAAAAAACATACCAAGCAGTTTATCGTGCTTCATTCTTACGGCTCGCATTTCAGATATTCCGACCGTTACCCCGAAGATTTCGCGCACTTTACGCCCGACAACTGCGTAGATGCCAGCGCCTCGAATCGGCCGATACTCATAAACGCCTACGACAATACCATATTATACACCGACTATGTTCTTTCTGAGATAATCACCGCGGCTGCTAAAGCCGGGTGCAAGGCTGCGGTTGTTTATTCCACTGATCATGGAGAGGATATTTTCGATGACAGCAGAGAGCGGTTTCTTCACGCGTCCCCTACCCCGACAGCCATGCAGCTCCATGTGCCCGTGCTGTGCTGGCTGTCGGATGAATGTATCGCACAGTCGCCGGATTACATCATCAATCTGCGCCGCAACAGCCGTAATTGTGTCTCGCCGCAGAAATCACTATGTATGACTCTGTTTGATATCGCGTTGATTGACTCGCCTTTTATGCGCCTGGAATGGTCGCTCGTTAACGCAGGATATTCCGAGCCGAGACCGGTTTATCTGACTGACCGCAATGAGCCCCTGCCATGGAGCCGAGTTAATTTCAAGAGCGATGACTATAAATATCTCAAGGCTGTGCTCGGTGATGAAAAGTTTGACAAACTGGAGATTAATCGGTGCGGTAAATGAATGAAAGTTTTCCGTTTTGAAAGTGTTATACATTGATTGTTAGTGGTTTGAGGAAAATGCCAGGTATTAAAAGTTGTCGGAAAATAATTTTACACATTTGATGATGTGTTGTTGCAAGTGTCATTTTTTTGCCTTAACTTTGCCACTGCTTTTCCTCCTGGAAGATGCATTCTCTCCGTCACCTAGTCACACCCCTTTATAACACAACCGATTAATTAAAATGATACAGACTGTACTCAAACGCGACGGCCGAATAGTAGGCTATAACGAGGAAAAAATCAAAGCTGCTATCCGCAAGGCCATGCTTCAGACGCCGCTTGGCGAGGACGAGGCGTTAATACAGAAAATATCCGACAGAATCGGCATGGGCGGCCGTGAGCAGATGACGGTTGAGGAGATTCAGGACAGAGTCGAGCTGGAACTGATGAAGTCGCCACGAAAAGAGGTGGCAAAAAAATATATCGCCTATCGCGACAAGCGATCCATTGCACGTCGTGCGAAGACTCGCGACATGTTTCTTGAGATAATCGAGGCGAAAAACAACGATATCACCCGCGAAAATGCGAACATGAACACTGACTCGCCGGCAGGAATGATGATGAAGTTCGCTTCCGAGACAACAAAGCCGTTCGTTGACGATTATCTCCTTTCCGATGAGGCACGTGAGGCTGTCAGGGGAGGGTATCTCCACATTCACGATAAAGATTACTATCCTACAAAATCGCTGACCTGCGTACAGCACCCGCTGAATCACATCCTGGAAAACGGATTTGTGGCAGGCCATGGCGAATCTCGCCCCGCCCGGCGCATCGAAACCGCATCGGTCATAGCGTGCATCTCGCTCGAGACATGCCAGAACGAGATGCACGGGGGACAGGCAATTCCCGCTTTTGATTTCTATCTTGCGCCATTTGTACGCTACTCTTTCATAGAGGAACTGAAGCAGATTGCGCAGCTAACTGGTGAGGACTACTCCGGCTTGTACAATGTAGAAATCGATGATTTTGTTAAAAAGCCGCTCGAAGGGCTTGACGGCGAACAGCGCATACTCCAGCATGCCGTCAACAACACCGTCAGCCGTGTACATCAGTCGATGGAGGCTTTCATCCACAATATGAACACCATTCACTCCCGTGGTGGCAACCAGGTGGTGTTTTCATCGATAAACTACGGCACCGACACTTCGGCCGAAGGGCGGTGCGTTATCCGCGAACTTCTTCGCTCCACCTATGAAGGGGTAGGAAACGGAGCCACCGCAATTTTCCCAATCCAGATATGGAAAAAGAAGAAAGGGGTGAACTTCAATCCGACTGACCGCAATTATGATCTTTATGAACTTGCCTGCAAAGTTACTGCCCGCCGGTTCTTCCCCAACTTCGTGAATCTCGACGCCACATTCAATCATCATGAGTTATGGCGCGAGGATGATCCGCAACGCTATCTGTACGAGGTGGCGACCATGGGCTGCCGCACAAGGGTATTCGAGAACCGTTATGGGCTTAAGACTTCAGTAGGCCGCGGCAATCTTTCGTTCTCCACAATCAACATCGTGCGGCTCGGAATCGAATGCATGAATATCAAGGATGAGAACGAACGGATCGAGACTTTTTTCCGTCGGCTCGACAACCTTCTGGAGCTTACCGCACGCCAGCTATGCGACCGCTTTAATTTCCAGCGCACAGCCCTTGCCAAACAGTTCCCGCTGCTGATGTCACGCCTGTGGCTTGGCGCCGAGAACCTCCGCCCCGACGAGACTATCGAACCGGTAATCAATCAGGGTACACTCGGCATCGGATTCATCGGACTTGCCGAATGCCTTGTGGCGCTCACCGGCAAACACCACGGAGAATGCGAGAAATCGCAGGCTCTCGGTCTTAGAATCGTGAGCCACATGCGTTCCCGCGCCAATGAGTTCTCCGAACGCTACTCCCACAACTTCTCCATCCTGGCTACACCGGCAGAGGGGCTTTCCGGCAAATTCACCGCCAAAGACAAAAAGAGTTTCGGCGAACTTCCCGGCATCACCGACAAAAACTATTACACGAACTCCAACCACGTTCCCGTCTACTACCACTGCTCGCCGGCTCATAAAGCCCGTGTGGAAGGGCCTTATCACGAACTGACGCGTGGCGGCCATATATTTTATGTGGAGATTGACGGCGATGCCACCCACAATCCCGGCGCTATAATGGATATAGTGAATCTGATGGATAAAAACAACATCGGATACTGCTCGGTCAACCACAACCGCAATCGTTGTCTTGACTGCGGATACGAGGATGCCACGGAAGGGCTTGAGGAATGCCCCACATGCAAAAGCCGCCGTATAGACCGCCTGCAGCGCATCACCGGTTATCTTGTAGGCACTACCGACCGCTGGAATTCAGCTAAACTTGCCGAGCTTGCCGACCGTGTGGTTCACAAATAATGCCTGCTCATGCGTGTACTTGGTATTGTTGAAGGCACATCAGTAGATGGGCCCGGGCTTAGAACGGCCATATATTTTGCGGGATGCCTGCATCAGTGTCCGGGCTGCCACAACATGCAGTCGTGGGATATGGCCGGCGGCAGCGAAATGAGTGTATCTGAAATTGTTGAAGCGGTAGAACGGGCCGGCTTCTCCGGTGTGACTTTCTCCGGCGGCGATCCGTTGTATCAGATTGACGAACTGACCAGGCTTGCCTGCATTCTCAAAGAGCAGGGATATGACCTTTGGTGTTATACCGGCTTCCTTTGGGAAAGCCTTGTAAGCGACGACAGATACAGCCTGCTTCTGAATACGGTCGATGTGCTTGTCGACGGCCCTTTCGTTCAGTCACTGCGCGACACCGGTCTGGTTTTCCGCGGCTCATCAAACCAGCGCCTGATTCTCTCAAGCCTTTCCTCCGGCAATGAGCTGCAACTGTATGAGCCTGATACAGCACCTGCTTTCTGATTGCGTGTCGATACAGGCATATACCGCCATCAGAAAGCCACGTTTACTCATTCTTTGGCTGCAGGGAGAACAACATTCAGTTGAGCATCGTTAATCAACTATGCATCGAATAAAAATTTGCAAATGCATGTCAAAGTAATTAACTTTGTGAACGAATGAGCGATATTGCCGACAACAACCGCAGAGAAAACCACAGCAGTGGTGAAAAGAATGATACGGGTTTCTTCAAGAGACTCGTGGATAAAGTCATGAAATCCTATGACTATATCATGGGTGGCGTTTGGAGCGACACGCGCGGATCATGGAAAGTGAACATAATGAAGACTCTGAGCCTCACGGTCAAGTCTTTTTTCAATGCCGACCTTCAGACCCGTGCAGCAGCCCTTACCTACCAGACGGTGCTTACCATTGTTCCGGCTCTGGCGCTCCTTTTCGCAATAGGACGTGGATTCGGATTCCAGAATCTTCTGAAGAGCCAGTTGTTCAGCTATATGCCTGCGCAGCGGAGTGCATGGGAGCAAGCTCTTGAATTTGTCGATTCATACCTGGCTCAGGCTTCGGAGGGGCTTTTTGTCGGCATCGGCATCCCATTCCTGTTATGGACACTGATTTCTCTTGTCTCGAAAGTAGAGGAATGCTTCAATAAAATATGGGGAATACCTCGCGGCCGCTCACTGTGGCGTAAAATCACAGACTATACTGCGATATTCCTGATATTACCGGTGCTGATGATATGTTCGAGCGGTATCACAGTATTCATGTCATCGACGTTGCAGGCGACACTGCCGTTCGATTTCATGTCACCTGTAATCGGATGGCTGCTCGACGGTGCGTCACTGGTGCTGACCTGGCTGTTTTTCGCCGGCGCATATATGCTCATCCCCAACACGAAAGTGTATTTCAAAAATGCCTTCATCGCGGGCATCCTCGCAGGCTCTTCGTTCCTTATCCTACAATGGCTGTTTGTATCGGGACAGATATATGTAACCAAGTACAATGCCATATATGGTTCATTTTCATTGCTGCCTCTGCTTCTGATATGGCTGCAGTTAGTGTGGCTTATAACCCTTGCGGGCGCGCTTGTATGCTATTCGTCACAGAATATCTTCCAGTTCAGTTTCTCGAATGAGATAGCCGACATATCCAAGGATTACCGCTGGCGTATAACGATGGCCGTTCTGTCGGCGGTCGTCACCCGATTTGTCAGGGAACAGAAACCGTTATCCGACCGCGACCTTGCCAATACCTACGGCTTGCCGCTTACACTTGTAACCGATTCGGCGAATCTGCTTGTGGCATGCGGGCTGTTGCAGAGGGTCGTTATCGGAAAGAGTACTGACGTTTTCGGACTTGCCCCTGCCAAGGATCCTATGGCCATCACCGTCGGGCAGGCGATAAAGACAATCAACGAGCATGGCAACAGTGGCTTCATACCTGATTTCGACAGACGCTTCGGTTCTGTAAACGATATGATTGACAAAGTAGAGGCTTCACATTTCGGAGTTACTTCCGAAATCAGGCTCTCGCAACTTGAGGTCACTGACCTGCTCACAGATAATAAAACCGACTCAAACCGTTAACCTATAATTTAACCTATCAGAATGAAAACTCAGATTGCAACTGAAAAGGCGCCCGGTGCTATCGGCCCGTACAGCCAGGCGATTGACTGCGGCCCGTTTGTCTATGCTTCAGGCCAGATTCCCCTGAATCCTGTGACTGGCGAGATTCCCGAAGGCATCCAGGCACAGACCCGCCAGTCGCTTGCCAACGTGAAGGCTATAATGGAAGCCGCCGGCCTCTCGATGAAGAACATCGTTAAAACCACCGTATTCCTCGCCGACATGGCAGATTTCGTGCCGATGAACGAGGTATATGCCGAGGCATTCGAGGCTCCCTACCCCGCCCGCTCGGCTGTCGCCGTGCGCACACTTCCCAAGAATGTTCTTGTTGAAATTGAAGTAATAGCTGTAAAAGAACTCTGATTTTACAGACTTCATGCCTGACGCGCCACCTGTGAATGCGGGTGGCGCGCTTTTTTTTACGTTATTCCAACTTTTTTAATATCAATGTTGTTCTAAGTGTAAAGATACTAAAACAGTACGGAATCACAAACCAACTATTTAGATATGAAAAAAGCGATTATTATGCTGGCTGTTATTTTGGGTTGCATGTCAGCCTCGGCACAGCAAGTCAACAAGAATGAGCTTAAACAGCTCCAGGCTTTTCTTACACAGAATTCCGAGAAAGAAGGCACTAACGCCCAGGCTCTCGGCATCAGCGATCTCAAGAATCCTGCCTCATGGGAGGGAGTGAAGGTTGAGAACGGCCACGTCACATCAATCGAATGGAAGGACAAGAAACTCGCAGGCACATTGAACCTCAGCGGCTTCACTGCTCTCCAGAGCCTGGATGTGTCGCGCAACAGCCTTACCTCCCTTAATGTTTCCGGCGATGCCGCTCTCAGCGAACTCAACGCCTACCGCAACCGGCTTACCGCAGCCAATCTTGACGGATGCACCGGTCTTGTAAACGTGAAAATCTACAAAAACCGGCTTACCGATTTCGAGATTTCCGCCACTCCCATGATCAAGACTCTGAATGTCTCGAACAACTACCTGGTTGACCTCAACGTTTCCAATTCGTCGACGCTCGAGACTCTCAACTGCCAAGGCAACCACCTGGAGAACCTCACCGTGGATTATTGCACGGCCCTGAAGAATCTTTATTGCGGCTACAACAAGCTGACAACCCTCACCCTTGCCGGGGTTGAGAAGCTTCAGAACCTCAATGTCGACGACAACGAGATTACCAATCTTATTGTAAGCGGACTCCCCTCGCTCAGTTCGTTTATCTGCTCCGACAACAACATGAAGTCTCTTACAGTGCGCGACTGTAATGCACTCCTTGACCTGGTCTGCTCCTACAATGACCTGACCTCGCTTACGGTTGAGAACTGCCCGCAGATTCTGTTTGTCGACTGCTCTTACAACGACCTTACCGACCTGAATCTCTCCAACCAGACTTTCCTGCAGCGTCTGCTCTGCAACAACAATGAGCTTTCGATGCTCGATGTGTCGTTTGACCAGGCCCTGACATATATCAACTGCCGCTACAACCACATAGTCGACTTCCGTACAATCGGATGCAACAGCCTCTCGATGGTTGCATGTCAGTGGAACTACTGATAAACATTCCTGATTAACAGCTAAAACCGAAGCGGAGAATCGCACGTGATTCTCCGCTTCGGTTTTTTGCATACAGCCGCTATTTCATGATATGCGGCTGAGGTCGGATACCGGAGGGAACAGCGCCCGCAGTTCCGGAAGAATCATCTTATGCTCCGGATGTGAGATTTCCGCATCCACATCAAGCAGGGCCTCGACCTCATTCCTTGCAGCCTGGATAATCTGGCCGTCGGTAGCCAGGTTGGCTATCCGCAGGTCAAGCGGGATGCCCGACTGCATGGTGCCCTCTATGTCGCCGGGACCGCGCATTTTAAGGTCTGCCTCGGCGATAACGAAGCCGTCGGTGGTGGAGGTCATCAGCTCAAGACGCTTCCGGGTGTCACCGGCAATCTTTACTTTGGTCATCAGTATGCAGTAACTCTGGTCAGCCCCGCGCCCTACCCTGCCGCGTAGCTGGTGAAGCTGCGCCAGTCCGAACCTTTCGGCATTCTCTATTACCATTACCGAGGCATTCGGCACATTCACACCCACCTCAATCACAGTCGTGGCCACAAGTATATGAGCCTTGTGCGATGCGAAAAGATTCATCTGGTATTCTTTTTCGGCCGGCTTCATCCTGCCGTGCACCATGGCTATCTCATAGCTCGGAAATGCCTCGCGAACAAAATCGTATCCTTCCTGGAGCGATTGCAACTGAAGCTTTTCATTCTCTTCGATGAGCGGGAACACTATATATGCCTGACGCCCGATTGCGAGCTGTCGCCCCACGGCTTTGAGCACATCCATGCGCTGCTGCTCATAGCGGAGCAGAGTTGTGATCGGTTTCCTGCCCGGGGGCAGCTCGTCGATAACCGATACATCCAGATCGCCGTAGAGTGTCATAGCCAATGTGCGCGGAATCGGTGTGGCTGTCATCACAAGCACATGCGGCGGAAACTCATTTTTAGCCCACAGGCGGGCGCGCTGCATAACACCGAACCGGTGCTGCTCATCGATTACTACCAGCCCGAGATCGCGGAACTTTACCCGGTCCTCTATCACGGCATGGGTGCCTACAAGTATATGAAGCGAGCCGTCGAGAAGCTGCCTGTCGATTTCGCCACGTGCTTTGGCCTTTGTCGAGCCTGTAAGAAGCTTTACATTGATTCCAAGAGGCGCCGCCATCGCGCGCAATGACTCATAATGCTGTGTGGCGAGAATCTCGGTAGGAGCCATGAGGCATGCCTGGGTGCCGTTGTCAAGCGCGATGAGCATGGTCATAAGTGCCACCACGGTTTTGCCCGAGCCCACATCGCCCTGAAGCAGCCGGTTCATCTGCCGCCCTGAACCAAGATCGGACCGTATCTCCTTCATTACACGTTTCTGTGCTCCGGTAAGCGGAAACGGCAATGTCTGTGAATAGAAGTTATTGAAAAAACTGCCGATGCGCGGAAATACGCGTCCTCGGACCATGCCGGAACGCTTGTTGCTTGAAAGCAGAATCTTGACCTGTAAATAAAACAGCTCCTCAAATTTCAGCCTCTCGCGGGCGCGCTGCAATGTTATATGCTCCGGCGGATTATGAATCCACTGGATTGCATCACTTTTTGATACAAGCCGATATTTCCCCAGCACATGTGCGGGAAGCGTCTCCTCAACCGAACGGCCATAGACCGAAAGCGCTGTCTGCACCCATTGGAATATGGAACGGGAACTGACCGAACTGTTGCGCAATCGCTCGGTCAGAGGATACACCCCGCGCAGCCCCCTGGCTGCCGACGCCGTTTCGGTGTTCTCTATTTCAGGATGTACAATGCTCCAGTGTCCGTTGAAACTCTGTGGTTTGCCGAAAAGCACATATTGAACGCCAGGGTTATATGCCTGGCGTATAGCCTTTATACGCCGGAACCATACCACCTCCATTGTTCCTGTGCCGTCGGTAAAGAGCCCTGTAAGGCGTGACTTTGCTCCTTCGCCGGCTACTGTGAAATTCACAAACCGCCCCTTCACCTGCACTGACGGCATCTCTCCGCTGAAGGATGATATCGGATAGATGTGCTGACGGTCTACATATTCTCTCGGGAAAAAATGCAACAGGTCATGGACTGAATGAATCTTCAGCTCATCACGCAAAAGGGCAGCCCTCGCCGGTCCTACCCCCTTTACAAACTGTACATCGATTTTCCTCAAATCAGGCATGCTGCGATTTTAAGATCCTCCGGGGTGGTTATCTTGATATTTCTGACAGATCCTTTCACCAGCACTATATTGGAGAAGCCGGCGGCTGCCAGCACCGAGGCATCGTCGGTAAAACTTTCGTCATATGGCATTTCATAGGCCTGGCGCAAACGCCACAGGCGGCTTCCCTGCGGAGTCTGCACCGCACGGTAGGAGGAGCGGTCAACCGGCTCCGAACTGACGCCGTCCTCCCCTATCTTCCGCAGGGAATCAGTGACGGGTATCACCGGCACGGCGCCGTCGGTATTGACCGACGCACGGATTACCGCCCTGATGGTCTCCTCATCGACAAGCGGCCGCGCACCGTCGTGAACAAGCACCGTGGCCGATGCCGCAGTATCGGCCACTATCGCACCCAATGCGTTTTTCACAGACTCCCAGCGCGATTTTCCACCACGCACAAATGCCACATCGTTCCAGTCTGCGATGAAACGCTTCATGAATTCCTCCCATAGACTGAAATCCCGCTCTGGCAGCACGTATATTATTCTGATTTCAGGCACAGCCTTTCTGAAACAACGGCCGGCACATACGCACACCGGCGCACCATCAAGTTCGAGAAACTGTTTTGGGGTGTCGCCTCCGAAACGCAATCCGGAGCCTGCGGCGACAATTATGGCGATAGTCTGTGGCATCTGTTCAAGTGAAATTAGGGTGTAAAGTTAACCAATTCCTGAAAAATAAACAAAAAAAGCTCCATCCGATGCATTTGTCGGGGGACGTAGCGTTTTTTTAGCACTATAATATTAATTTAACATGGAAATAATTAGTACCTTTGCAAACTATTGCGGAGGTCCGCATCTCCGCAGTTTTTTACCTTTTGAATGGAACAGAACGAAAAACAGGAATTGCTTGACAAGCGCTATCTCAGAATGGCCGGGATATGGGCGGAAAACTCATATTGCACCAGGCGTAAGGTTGGCGCCATAATTGTGAAGAATTCAATGATTATATCCGACGGATTCAACGGAACTCCGTCGGGTTTCGAGAATGTTTGCGAAGATGAAAGCGGCGTGACCATGCCGTACGTGCTTCATGCGGAGGCAAATGCTATAACCAAAGTAGCGCGGAGCAACAACTCTTCCGACGGCGCCACCCTCTATATCACAGCCTCGCCTTGTATGGAGTGTTCCAAACTGATTATCCAGGCCGGTATCAGGCGTGTGGTGTTTCACGAACTTTACCGCATAACCGACGGCATCGATCTTCTGCGGCGTGCCAATGTCGAATGCGTGCATATCCCTGATTTGAACAATTGATTTTACGTTTGCTGTAAGGCATTTATATGAACTCTCTGAAGAAAGCTTCTGTATGGCTGCCTGTGATTGTGGCCGTTTCTTTCGTTGCGGGTTTCCTCACATCCTCTCTGCTGCGCTCCGGCAGTTCGCCGTCGGCCACACAGAAAAAATTCCAGACTGTGATGAACCTGATAAAGAATGACTATGTCGACGAGGTTGACCTTGACTCCCTGCTTGAGCGCACTCTCCCCTCGCTGTTGACCAATCTTGACCCACACTCAGCCTATATCCCTGCAAGCGACCTGCAGGCCGTGAATGACGATCTTGACGGCTCCTTCTGCGGAGTCGGCATACAGTTCATGCTCAACAACGACACTATATCCATAATCGAGGTTATCCCCGGAGGCCCGTCGGAAAAGGTTGGCCTTAAAGCCGGCGACCGCATCATAAAGGTCGACGGCGAGAATGTGGCAGGTACCGGACTTACAAACGAACAGGTACTGAAAATGCTTCGAGGTGACCGCGATTCTAAAGTAGTTCTGGGCATAAAACGTCAGAATTCCAAGAAAACTCTTTCGTTTGAGGTGACCCGCGGCGATATTCCGGTGACATCGGTTGACGCCGCATATATAATCGAGCCGGGGAAAGGATATATCAAAGTGAATAAATTCGGACGCACCACTTATGAAGAGTTCTGGCAGGCCCTGAACAACCTCAGACAGGAAGGTGCCGAGGACTTTATAATAGACCTCCGCGGCAATACGGGCGGATATATGGAAATCGCATTCCAGATGGTCAACGAGTTCCTTCACAAAGGTGAACTGATAGTCTCTACCAAAGGGCGCGACTTCTATACCACCTCGACTGTGGTGGCCGACGGGACCGGTGCTTTCGGCGATGCCCGTGTGGCCGTGCTTCTTGATGAGTATTCAGCATCGGCATCAGAGATCTTTGCCGGCGCAATACAGGATAACGACCGCGGCATCGTCATCGGCCGCCGCTCATTCGGCAAGGGTCTCATACAGCGGCAGACGGTGCTCCCCGACAGCTCTGCAATCCGTCTGACCGTAGGCCGGTATTATACACCGTCGGGCCGTTGCATACAGAAGGACTACTCCAACCTCTCGGCATATGAGCATGATATACTTGACCGCTATACACGTGGCGAGATGTTCTCCGAGGATTCGGTGAAACTCAACAAGGAACTTGCGTTCAAAACCATGAATGGCCGCACGGTGTATGGCGGCGGCGGTATAATGCCTGATATTTTCGTGCCCAATGACACATCCGGGATAACATCATATTATATCAATGTGGCGAATGCCGGTCTTCTCCAGAAGTTCGCGTTCGATTATGTCGACGAGCATCGCGACGCCCTCTCCAAGGCCAAAGATGCGGATGCACTTCTCTCAATGCTTCCGGACGATGACACCCTTCTGCGCCAGTTTGTGGGATATTGTGTAAACAACGGTATCGCCGCACGGTGGTATTATATCAACATTTCACATGATTTGATTGTTAATCAACTGAAAGCCTTGATTGCACGCGATGCCATAGGTTACAATGCTTTCTTCAGCATAGCGAACCGCATCGACACCAATGTGCTGAGGGCTATTGAGGAAATCGACAAGGGATCGGCTGATTTTCCGCTGCCTCCGCTAAAGAGGTAACCGGCCAGTCGCGCCGCATCCGCAAACGCAACCTGTTATGGATAAGAATCAGATTCGTACCCGCATCAAAGCCCGCAAAAGCCTCCTGACTCTTGCTGAGAAGGAGGAAGCCGCCCGCAGGGTATTTGACGTGCTGGAAAATTCAGCGGCATTCGCGCTCGCTGAAAATGTGCTGATGTACCATTCCCTCCCCGACGAGCTTTCCACAAGAAGCTTTATCGCCAGGTGGGCTGAACGCAAGAACTTCTTCCTGCCGAGGGTGAATGGCGTGAATCTCGAGATTCTTCCCTATGACCGTTCACGAATGGCATTGGGAGCATTCCATATTGAGGAACCTCAGGGAGATGATATTGTGGATATATCCCGGATAGAGCTTGTTGTTGTTCCGGCTGTGGCATATGACCGGTCGGGCAACCGTGTGGGGCGCGGAAAAGGCTATTATGACCGTTTGCTCCACGGCACCAAAGCCACGAAAGTAGGCGTGGGATATGACTTTCAGTTGCTTGACGAGGATATCCCGGCTGAGGAGCATGATGTTGCGGTCGATGTGGTGATTACAGAATCACACCGCATCGTTATACGCCGCCGCTGACCGCAGAAGCCTCCAATCATTATTTTATTCATCACATGATTTCAGTCCAGAATTTATCTGTCGAGTTCAGCGCGCGTCCGCTGTTCGACAATATAAATTATGTTATAAACAAGCGCGACCGCATAGCCCTCGTAGGCAAGAACGGAGCCGGAAAATCCACGATGCTGAAAATCATCGCGGGGCTGCAGTCGCCTACTTCCGGACAGGTGTCAGTCCCGGCCGACACCACCGTGGGGTATCTGCCGCAGCAGATGAAACTTACCGACACCGCCACCGTGATAGAGGAAGTGCGGAAGGCTTACAGCCATGTGGACGAGATGAAACAGCGTCTCGACCGCATGAACAACGAGCTGGCCACACGCGAAGATTATGATTCCGAGTCGTACCGGCAACTGATCGAGCATGTATCCGACCTCACCGAGCGTCTTGCCATGGAGCAGAGCGAGAACTTTGAGGCCGAGATGGAGAAAACCCTTCTCGGCCTGGGATTTGTGAGGGAAGATTTCGGCCGGATGACCGCAGAGTTCTCAGGCGGCTGGCGCATGCGTATCGAGCTTGCAAAACTTCTCCTCGTGCGCCCGGATGTATTGCTTCTCGACGAGCCGACCAACCATCTTGACATAGAATCGATACAATGGCTTGAGCAGTTCCTCGTGCAGAAGGCCGGCGCGGTGGTGCTCGTGAGTCACGACCGTGCTTTTATCGACAATGTCACAAACCGGACCATAGAGATCTCATGCGGCAAAATCTATGATTATGCAGTAAATTATTCCCGGTTCGTGGAGCTGCGCAAAGAGCGGGTAGAGCAACAGATGAGAGCTTATCAGAACCAGCAGAAAGAGATTGCCGACACGGAAGCTTTTATCGAACGGTTCCGCTACAAGGCCACAAAGGCCGTGCAGGTGCAGAGCCGCATGAAGCAGCTTGCAAAAATAGAGCGTATCGAGGTCGATGAAGTGGATACGTCCCGGCTGAACCTGCGGTTTCCACCTGCTCCGAGATCCGGAGATTATCCGGTTATCGCCGACAATGTGGGGAAAGCATACGGGACCCATACCGTATTTTCCGGCGCTACATTCACCATCAAACGTGGTGAGAAAGTGGCATTTGTCGGGAAAAACGGCGAAGGTAAATCCACGTTGGTAAAATGTATAATGGGCGAAATCCCCTTCGACGGCAGCCTGAAAATCGGCCATAATGTCAAAATCGGGTATTTCGCACAGAATCAGGCTCAGCTCCTTGACGAGTCGCTGACGGTTTTCGACACAATCGACCGTGTGGCCGTGGGCGACATACGTACCAAAATACGCGACATCCTCGGCGCTTTCATGTTTGGCGGTGAAGCCTCCGACAAAAAGGTGAAAGTGCTTTCCGGTGGAGAAAAAACACGTCTGGCAATGATTCGTCTGCTTTTGCAGCCGGTGAATCTGCTGATTCTTGACGAACCTACCAACCACCTCGATATGGCCACAAAGGATATTCTGAAACAGGCGATAAAGGACTTTGACGGCACAGTTATCGTTGTGAGCCACGACCGTGAATTTCTTGACGGTCTGGTGGAGAAGGTTTATGAATTCGGAGGTGGAAAGGTGCGCGAGTGTCTCGGCGGCATATATGAGTTTCTTGAGAAAAAGAAACTTGTCTCACTCCAGGAGCTCGAACGCAACAGACCGCAGGCTCCCGCTATAAAAGAGAAATCCGCAGAGGATATACCGGCAAAGCAACATAGTGCAGGAGCGGAGACAGAGCAGAAACCGCGCCTGACGTATGCCGAGCAACGCGAGCGCGACAAAATGGTGCGCCGTGCGGCCAAGAAAGTGCAGGAGGCTGAGGACAATATTGCGCGTATAGAAGCGGAAATCGCTGACATCGAAGCAAAAATAGCAGCCGGAGATATTGACAACGAAATCTTCACGCTCCATAATTCGCGCACCCGCGAGCTTGAGACGGCCATGAGTCTGTGGGAGCTTGCTTCGCAGGAGCTGGATGAACTCAAATCACGCTTTCAGATGTGACCACTGTTTTGTGAAGGGTTCCTGCCACATAACACAATCTGCTTATGCCGTCAGCGCGGTGTTTATCGCATTGCTGCTGGCCGGCTTCCTGCTTATGCCCCCATTTGCCGATGATCTGTGGTTTAACTCTGACATTTATGCGGCCGGGCTCAAAGGCACATCACGATGGGAGGCAGCCTGCGGTACAATAGCGAATCATTATCTCAATGATAACGGCCGGCTGTCGAACATTATATTCACCTTGTCACTGCTTCTTCCGCGATGGATTGGGTCTCTGGTGGGCGCCGGCGCATTTGGCGCTGCAATGCTGTTATCGTATCGGGTAGTGGCGGAATCATGCCGTAGGGAGGTCGGATTTACAACGGCTGTGGCAATGACAGTATTGTGGATTTTTGCTCTGCCGTGGTATGATTCGGTCTATCTGGCATGTTATCAGTTCAATTATCTTATCCCTACCGCATTATGCTGTTGGCTGGTGAGTCTGTCACTTTCTCCGTCGGGAAACACCACATGGAAGAATACTCTGCCTCTGCTGATTCCCGGTGCGATTGCCGGAGGATGGCATGAAGGATTCAGCGTACCACTGTTTGCAGGAGTAATCGCGTTGCTGGTTTTTCGTCCGGATTATCGCAACAGACGCAACTTGATTCTCCTTGTCGGATTGTCGGCGGGTATTGCATGGATTTTTTCATCACCGGCGGCACTGGCCCGCGCCGGTATGCCGGGTTCGGTGCTTTCGCGCATTGTCGTGGTTTTGGCGTTGCATCCGGCTTTTCTGCTGTGCGCGGCTGTGGCTGCCGTTCTCATGACCAAAGAAAAATGGAGGAGACCGCTGGTCTCGCCGCTGTGCATCCTGTTGGGAATAAGTGCGGTTGTTTCCATGGCAATACATGTGTTGAGTGTCAGGGCGCCGAGAGCCGGCTGGTGGTGTGAGTTCGCTTCCGTTGTTATTATGGGGTATATGTTCAGCTCATATATAAGGAGGCCTGGCAGGTTATTCCGGATAGCCGGAGTGTTGTTGCTGCTCTTGGGATTTGCGAGGTTGGCGGTATGCGATGTCTATGCATGGCGATACCGTTCGCAGTATGATACTCTGGTAGAATCCTACAAGGCATCGGCCGACGGAACAGTCTATCTTGATTTTACTCCGGAGTATGCGTCACCTGTGATTGCCTGGATGGCTCCGTCGTTCAATATCTATTACGACCGTTATCAGAGATGGATGTTTGCCAGATGCTATGGCTCGGAAGAGAAAATGCCGGTAGTGATACCCTGCCGCCTTGCTGATTTGCGGCCGGATGATGGCCGGCTGCTTGATGGAAATATGGCTGTAAGGCAATTCGGTGACTTCTATTTCTGTTCCCAGGATGAACTGACGGAAGCTGTCGGTGGCGATATTGCACGCGAAGGAGAATTCCTGGCTAGCATAAAGGCGGGACCGGTGAAAATGGATTCCGTGCGCATGTTTTATTTCCTGTATGAAAACGCGCATGGGGAGCGTTTGGCGCTCCTTCTGCCCTGGCGCGTATTCCCGGTCTCCCCTGTTTTCCGTATCGAGGGAATGTGGATTAGCTGACTGAAAACACAAAGTATGCCTCAGGCGGGAGTGTCTCGGCCTGAGGCATACTTTGTGGATGTCAGTCGTTATTTCGCGGGTTGTTGTTTAATGTGGCTGTACGCTCCTTTTCCAGCTTCTCGCTGACCTTGCCGTCGTCGGCCTTGTTTATTGCCATTCCGGGCAAGTTGTTGAGAGCGTCTTTTACCTTGTTGGCCGCGTTCTCCACAACATCGGCCGCGTTCTCTACTTTACTTTTGATTTCGTTGAGATCCATAGTTTTCAGAGTTGTTTAATTACGATTTACAATCATATAACAACTATGGATACCCTGAATGTTTACTCTGCGGAAGATTCTTCAAGCGGCAGACGGCAGAGCTGCCCGATATAATCGAGAAGTTCGTTGCGGCCGCGCTTGTCGACCGACGAGGTACGGAACACCGGAGGCAACTCCTCCCATTCCTCCAGCAACTGCGCGCAATAGGCGGCCGTGGAGGCCTTGGCTGCCGAAGATGAGAGTTTGTCAAGTTTTGTGAAAACGATGCAGAAAGGCACGCCGTTCTCCCCCAGCCATCTCATGAAATCCATGTCGTTTTTCTGAGGCTTGTGCCGACCGTCAATAAGAAGAAACAGGCAGGTCATCTGCTGCCGGTTCAGAATGTAGCCCTGAATCATTTTCAACAGTTTTTCCCTGTCGGCTTTGCTGCGCTGTGCAAACCCGTAACCGGGCAAATCGACAAGATACCATTCGTCGTTGATTAGAAAATGGTTTATGAGCATTGTCTTGCCGGGTGTCGATGAGGTCATTGCCAGCGACTTGTTGCCGGTGAGCATATTGATCAACGATGATTTACCCACATTGGATCGGCCTATGAAGGCGAACTCATGCCGCATTTCGGCCGGACATCCCTTGACATGGGAGCTTGATATGATGAAGCGTGCGGTATTGACTATCATAATAGTTGGCTGTTCGAGATAAGTGACTGTCTTACTTGTTTATGCTTCAGCGCATAAAATTTGTGTAAAGTTAGCGATTTAACCTAATAAAAACAAATGGCGGAAAGCTTGTGTTTGGCATGAATGAAAATAAAACATTAATTTTGCAGCATGAAAACAGTCAGAGCCAAGGAGAATGTGTTCCGGTTCAAGAGGTTTTCCGTTAGAAACCGGCATTCGGCTATGAAAGTCGGGACTGACGGGGTGCTTCTCGGAGCCTGGGCTCTTCACGACACGGATATATTTCCAACGAAAATCATAGATGTCGGCACGGGCACCGGTGTGATTGCATTGATGATGGCCCAGCGATTTCCCGATGCCGGGATTACGGGGGTTGATATTGACCCGGAGGCCGCTGCCGAAGCTGCCGCCAATTTCGGCGAATCCCCATGGAGTGACCGGCTTAAGTGTGCCGGCATGTCATTTGAAAATTTCTGTAATGAATGCCTTGGAGCTCGCGGCCATGTGGATCTGCTAATCAGCAATCCGCCTTTCTTCCCTAACGGGCCGGTTGCTCCGGACGCGAGCCGCTCTCTGGCACGCCATGAAGGAGAACTATCGCCTGTGGCGCTGATAAGAAGTGCGGCAGAGATTCTTTCGCCTGACGGAAGGCTTTGTCTTATATCCACAGATATATCGCGTGATTCCCTGGAATTTGAGGCAGAGCTTGTCGGTTTATCTTTGGAAAGACGCACGGCGGTCACTACCGGAGAGGGGAAACCGCCACGGCGCATCCTTTGGCAGTTTGCCCGTAAGGGGATTGTGTCGGCTGTGACAGAAGACCGGCTTACAATCCGCCTGCGCACCGGAGAAGCCTCTGCCGAATATACACGACTTGTTGAACCATATTATCTTTATGTGAAATGAAAAAGAATCTTGATTATCGAATTGCAAATCCCGGCATCTCGCTGATGTTGCTTCTGTGCGCTTTTGTATTCTGTTTGGTAATGGTCGGGATTCTTGTGCCTGTTCTTGGCAAAATAATACAGCGGCCGGAGGCTGCCGGGCGGATACTCGCCGTGATGCAGGATCTGTTTATTTTCATAATCCCGGCTTTTGTGGCCGCATTCACCGCCACACGCCTGCCGGCCCGTATGCTTGGTGTTGACCAGCCCCCGAAAGCATCATTATTACTGCTTGCACTGCTGGTGCTCTTTGTATCCGTGCCTGCGATGAACATGATAATCAGCTTTAACCAGAACATTCATCTGCCTGAATCAATGACATCTGTCGAAGCGTGGATGCGGCATACGGAGGATGCGGCATCGCAGGCCACAGCGGCGATATTAAGCGGTGATTCGGTCGGCACGCTGATTGTCTCCGTGCTGATTGTAGGTGTGCTTGCCGGTTTCAGCGAGGAGATATTCTTTCGCGGAGCATTACAGCGGATACTGATGGCAACAAGGCTTCCGGCGTGGAGCGTGATATGGATTGTAGCCGTTATATTCAGCGCCTTCCATTTTCAGTTTTTCGGCTTTATACCCCGTATGCTTTTAGGGGCATATTTCGGTTACCTGCTTTATTGGACGCGATGTCTTTGGATACCTGTTTGCGTGCATATCATCAACAACTCAGTCTATGTGATTTCGCAATGGAATTCCGCAGACTCCGCAGATAATGCCGCAATCAACACTTTTGGCAGCGACCTGAGCAGTCCGGCAGAGATTCTGGCAGTATGTGTGAGCGTGGTTCTTACAGTGGCCGGCATATGGTGGTTAAAGTCGCTTGCCGCAAAGGAGGAGCACCTTGCTGCCATCGGCAAGTGAGGTGCCGATTATTCTCCGCCCGGAGGATTCCATGACACCGAGCCTTTTCCTCAGCGAGTCTGATGTCATCCCGGGAAGATTCCGGGCCACAACCTCAGCCGGTCCAATTTCGTTGCCGATCCGTTTCAGCCTTGACCCGGCGAAATCAAGCACGGCCTCGATGTAACTCCATCGGCCAAGTCCGGGGTCTGAAATCGCATCACCGACAAATATATGGGTGTTCGGCGCCAGCATTGCCACTTCGTATCCGCAGATTCGATTGGCAGGCAATCCTTTAGCTATTGCAGGCGAAGGCTCAAGCAGATACATTCCCGGCCGGGGCATGGCATAGTTTATGCCGTCAGGCGATGCCGCGCCTGCATCATAGTTTATTGTAAGCCCCTCTTTATGTACGATTATCGAGCAGTTCCCGGATTGCGCGTGGCTGCTGATAACCGCCAGCAGTTCCCTGCATTCCCCACCCTCCTCCACAACATGCAGTTCGCGGCAATGCGGCAGGTCACGTAGTGTCTGGGTTATATCAAGCATGGGCGACAGTTTGGCTATGCATACCTCCGCCCGTTCAAGAATCAGCGGAGAAAGCTCAATCAGGTCGGGAGTGCAGTGATGCAGATTATAGGCGCGCGCGACGGATTCCGTGCGCCGCGACGGGTCAATGAATACAATGTCAAAGCGCGGCCCGGAATATTCCGACAACCATTTCACAGAGTCACCCTCCGTTACGGTTACATTCCGAAACCGCTCGAAATTCACGGCAAGCGCCTGCGCGTGTATCGGATTCAGTTCTATAAGCGTGAGGTCAGCTCCGCTGTCGGCAAATCCCAAGGCATCCATCCCCATCCCTGCTGTCATGTCAAGAATACGGCATTCGCGCAACTGCCGGCCGACAGCCTTTGCGGCCACGCTGAAATTATATTCGGCTGTAAGGAGGGGCGTTGACTGCTCCACAGCCGTGACAGAGGGGAAAATCCAAGAATCAGGCAACGAGGGATATTTCTTCCGGCCCTTACCCAACGCTTCGATGTGCGATACGGCAAGCGGAATCCACGCCCGGCTGTCGCCACGCATCCGCATTCTGAGCCGCACCGGATTCTCATTGATGTTTTCCTCTACGAAAGTTCTGAATTCCTCTGTCATAGTGTGATATAAAGTGAACGGAAGGGGATGCCTCGCAGCGCCCCCTTCCGTTATATGGAGTTATATTACATTAGCCTTTTACAGCAGCGATGCCGGGAAGCACCTTACCCTCGATGGCTTCAAGGAGAGCGCCGCCACCAGTGGATACATAGCTTACCTGGTCGGCAAGGCCGAATTTGTTAACGCAGGCCACGGAGTCGCCGCCACCTACGAGCGAGAACGCGCCGTTGTTGGTGGCGTCTACAATGGCATCGGCGATAGCGCGTGAGCCGGCTGTGAAGTTGTCAAACTCGAAAACTCCGGCAGGGCCATTCCAAAGAATGGTCTTGGCGCCTTTGATGGCGTTGGCGAAAAGCTCGCGGGTCTTGGGGCCTGCATCGAGACCTTCCCAACCTTCGGGAATATCCATTACTGAGCAAACCTGAGTCTTGGCGTCGTTGCTGAACGAATCGGCTGCCACGCAGTCAACACCGAGCACGAGGTTCACACCTTTCTCTTTGGCTTTCTTGATGATGTCGCGTGCCAGGTCAAGTTTGTCGTCCTCGCAGATCGACACACCTACTTTGCCGCCCTGGGCCTTTGCGAAAGTGTAGGTCATACCGCCGCAGAGGATGAGGTTGTCAACTTTATCCATGAGGTTCTCGATGATACCGATTTTGGTCGAAACCTTCGAGCCGCCCATTATAGCGGTGAAGGGGCGCTTGATGTCAGAGAGAATCTTGTCGACAGCGGTCACCTCCTTCTCCATGAGGTAGCCGAGCATTTTGTCTTCCTGCTTGAAATAGTCGGCGATAACTGCGGTGGAGGCGTGTTTGCGGTGAGCGGTGCCGAAAGCGTCGTTCACATAAACATCGGCATATGACGCGAGAGTCTTGGCGAACTCTTTCTGACGTTCTTTCATCTCTTTCTTGGCGGCATCATATGCGGGATCTTCCTTGTCGATACCTACGGGTTTGCCTTCCTCTTCGGGATAGAAGCGGAGGTTCTCGAGCAGAAGCACTTCGCCGGGTTTGAGGTTGGCTGCCGCCTCGGCTGCATTGGCGCAGTCAGGAGCGAATATCACGTCATGACCGAGCGCCTTGGCCACTGCATCCTTGATCTGAAGGAGGGAGAATTTGGGGTTTACCTTGCCTTTGGGCTTGCCCATGTGCGACATGATGATGAGGCTGCCGCCATCCTTGAGGATTTTTTCAAGGGTGGGAAGGGCGCCACGGATACGGGTGTCATCGGTGATGTTGCCGTTCTCATCCAGAGGCACGTTGAAGTCTACACGTACTATCGCCTTTTTGCCGGCGAAATTGTAATCGTCAAGTTTCATGTTGTCAGAGTTTATGTTGTTTTTGTTGTTCTCGTAAGATGCGAAAATCAGATGCAAAAATACGTAATTCTTTCGGAATATCGCTCCCGGCAGATGATTTTTTTAGAGTTTTGAATAATCCTTAAGGAGTTTTGCCATTTCACCGGCAAGGGCAGATGCTTCACGGGCGGCGGCGGCGGCGAAAGTGTCGTCGTTGGCAGCATAGATAATGCCGCGCGAGGAGTTTACCAGAAGGCCGCAGTCGGCTGTCATGCCGTAGCGGCATACCTCCTCGAGGCTTCCCCCCTGTGCGCCAACGCCGGGAACCAGAAGGAAATTGTCAGGGGCGCAGCGGCGGATATCCTCGAACAGGCGGCCTCGGGTGGCCCCTACCACGAACATCAGCTCCTCCTCGGAGGCCCATGTGCGGGAGGTTTCTATAACACGCTCGAAGAGCCGCTTACCGTCCTTATCCTCTATAAGCTGGAAATCGGCAGAGCCTGGATTAGAGGTCAGAGCAAGAAGCACTACCCATTTCCCTTCATGCCCGAGGAACGGTGTCACCGAGTCCTTGCCCATATAGGGCGCTACGGTGATGGCATCGGCGCCAAGCGCCTCGAAACATGCCTTGGCATACATGGCGGAGGTGTTGCCGATGTCGCCGCGTTTCGCATCAGCGATAACAAGATGGCTGGGGTATTTCTCCTTTATATATTTCACAGTCTCGGCAAGAGCGTGTTCTCCATCAGTGCCATAGGCTTCGTAGAACGCGAGGTTGGGCTTGTATGCAACGCAATAGGGTGCTGTCGCATCGATAATCGAGCGGTTGAACACTGCTATCGCCTCTCCCGGGGTAGCCGCATTCTCCACGATATGTGACGGCATTTTTTTGATATCGGGATCCAGGCCAACGCAAAGGAATGTGTGCTTGGCGGCAATCTGTTCGATGAGCTGTTTTCTGGTCATATGGAGTTTTAAATGTATTGTGAGACAAATCGATAATTATCATCCGGCATCAGAGCTCCGATTCCTTCAGCTTCTCGGCGTTCTCTGCCACGGAAAGAGCATCAAGGAGTTGCTGTATGTCTCCGTCAAGAAACGCCTGGAGATTATAGGCTGTGAAGTTTATGCGGTGGTCTGTGATACGCCCCTGTGGAAAATTGTAGGTGCGTATTTTTGCAGAGCGGTCGCCTGTCGACACCAGCGTCTTGCGTCGGGAGGCGATATCGTCGACATATTTCTGATGCTCCCGGTCATATATATATGTGCGCAGACGGCTCAACGCCCGCTCTTTGTTTTTGGGCTGGTCGCGGGTTTCGGTGCATTCGATGAGAATCTCGTCGGTCTGGCCTGTCACCGGATTGCGCCACATGTAACGCAGACGCACGCCCGACTCTACCTTGTTTACATTCTGGCCGCCGGCACCTCCCGAGCGGAAAGTTTCCCACTTGATTTCGCCCTCGTTGATTTCCACATCGAAAGCTTCGGCTTCGGGCAGAACGGCTACCGTGGCAGCCGAGGTGTGCACACGCCCTTGTGTCTCAGTAGATGGTACACGCTGCACTCGGTGCACGCCGCTTTCATATTTAAGGATGCCGTAGACATTCTGACCGCTTACGGAGAATACAATTTCCTTGAATCCGCCGGCGGCGCCTTCTGAGAAAGATGTGACCGCCACGTTCCATCCCTGCTTCTCGCAGTAGCGCTGATACATCTTGAACAGGTCTCCGGCAAAAAGAGCGGCTTCATCGCCTCCTGTTCCGCCGCGAATTTCCACAATCGCATTCTTTGAATCCTCCGGATCAGCCGGAATCAGCAGCAGTTTGATTTCCTGCTCCACTTCGGGCAACTGTCCTGACGCTTCGTCAAGTTGCTCTTTAGCCATCTGCCGCATTTCGCTGTCGGTTTCTGTGTCGAGAGCTTCGCGCGCCTCGCTGATATTGGCAAGCAGAGAGCGGTATCGCCGTGTGGCGGCGGTCAGTCGCTCAAGGTCGTGATACTCCTTGTTGAGTTTCACATAGCGTTTCATGTCAGAAATCACGGAGGGATCGGAGATAAGTGTGCTCACCTCCTCAAACCGGCTTTCGATGCCGTCAAGACGGCGCAGAAGCGAATTTTCTTCCATTGAATTTAGAATCTATTATTACACCGGTCTACTTGTCGGTAGTGGAATTTTCCGCGAAGTTACGAAAAAAAACGCAAACATTTGCCGCTTCCATATAAAAGCAGTAGATTTGCACAACGAACCAATCATCAATAATATGTATTGTAAAACGGCAGCCATATTTCTTGCGCTGATTACCTTTATCTACTCCGGGGTATCTGCATTGGATAATCCAGGAACACAGAACAAAGACACACCCAAAGTGCCTCCGGTGGTACATAGCCAGATCGGTGACAGTTCGGCCGGGGTTGAAGGGAGCCTTAAACTGATTAATATCGGCAAGCTGCAACAATATTCGGCGGCACAGAAATCAACTTACGACACTGATATCTTTTCTCCGAAATCAGCCTCATTCTCTCCCGACGGGGCATTGTTCTATATCAATTCGCTGGAAGGATGCAAGACCGTGGCCTACGATGCCCGCACCCTGGAGAAAAAACATGTAATCGAGCACACATTCCCCTCCGGCAACGGAATGTTGTGGGCAAAGCCGTCGGGTTACTATCCGTTCACCCATTATAAGGACGGGGAGACACGGGCTTTCAAAGGGAAACCGGTGGAGAGCACCTGGAGCCACAACGGACGCTATCTGTGGGTGCCTTATTACCGCCGCACTTTCGACATCAACGCCCAGGATCCTTCGGCGATTGCTGTCATCGACACTGACACGCACACAATATTCAGAATGTTTGAGACCGGACCGCTGCCGAAAATGGTGGCCACATCGCCCGACGGCAAGCTTATTGCCGTGACGCATTGGGGCGACAACACGGTGGGTTTCATCGATATATCATCCGATAATCCGCAGGAGTGGCATCATCTGCCACCGGTCACAGTAGGAAATAAACTGCAGTTGAACTTTCCGCTGGACTCGTCAGTTGACCGCGACTCCAAATCCGGTTTTCTGCTGCGCGGCACCGTGTTTACCCCCGACTCCCGCTATCTGCTGGTGTCAGGCATGGGTGGCCCGCTGGCTGTAATCGACGTGGCGGAGGGGAAACATGTCGGCATGGTTCAGAGTGTGTACAGCGTACGCCATCTCGCAGTCAAGGACGGCTATCTTTATGGCTCATGCAATGTGGCCGGTTCCGTAATCAAGCTTCCGCTTGACAGTCTTGTGGCTGGTGTGGAGAAAGCCAAAACCGAGAGCACAAAAAACATTAGATTTAACGGACGCATTGAAACCTGCAAGGTAGGGGGAGGCGCCAGAACCCTTGAAATCTCACCCGACGGCAAATATATATTTGTGGCGTGCAATTCAGGCAATGCTGTTTATGTGGTGGATGCCTCAACTATGAAAGTGGCCGACAGCATAAGATGCGATTCCTATCCAGTAGGGCTTGCCCTCTCGGCCGACGGACGCAAACTGATCGCCACCTCGCAGGGACGGAAAGGATATGGAGGCAACGCTGTGAACATCTTCACGGTACGCCGCCCGGATATGCCGTATGTGCCGGAGACAGAGCTTGACGTTGAGCCGGATACCGTTTCAGGATTAGCCTTGATTGAAGGTACAGACTCAATCCGGGCCGCGGCACAAGGAGCGGCAAAGACTGATGGGACTCTGAGCGATGATGCTATTATAGCTATTGTGGCCGCCGGTGCCGGATTGGTCGCCGGAGGCGCCCTGTTGCTTTTCTATCCACGGAAAAAGGATAACGACAACTTTTGAAGATTATCTTTAAAAATGAATATTGAATCAGATAAGGCGAGACTCTCGCTGCTGTATAACGAGAGATATGGCCTGCCGCCCGCCGGCATCACACCTCTTGCCGCCGGCGGCTCCAGCCGCAGATATTATCTGCTGGCCGGCAACGGCAGCATTCCCGATATTGTAGGCACATGTGGTGACGATGCCCGCGAAAACAGAGCTTTCATATACCTGGCCCGGCACTTCCGCGCCAAAGATCTTGATGTGCCTGAAATCATCTGCGAAGATGCCGGTCAGTCAGCCTATCTGCAAAGTTATATCTCCGGAAAATCGTTATTGGAGTGTCTTGGTGGTCAGGATGATTATCTTCTACTTGAAAAGGCAATGCGGCTGCTGGCCGGTTTCCATTATATCGGAAGCCGCGACCTTGATTTCTCGGAATGTTATCCGGAGAAATCTCTTGATGCCAATACGGTGAACTGGGACCTGAATTACTTTAAATATTCCTTTCTGAAGGTTATCGGCCAGGGATTCGACGAGGCGGCGTTACAGAAAGATTTTGACCGTCTGCGCGGCTTAATTCTTATTGATTCCAATAGTTGGGATACATTTATGTATCGTGATTTCCAAAGCCGCAACATTATAGTCGATTCAGCAAGCGGCAATCTCTACGGAATCGATTTTCAAGGAGGCCGGAAAGGCCCGGCCGCATATGATGTTGCCTCGTTTCTGTGGCAGGCAAAGGCCGGTTTTTCAATGGAGACAAAACTGGCGGCAATTGAATGTTACTGCCGTGCCGCACGTGAGTTATGCAACGATTTCTCAGAGTCCGGCTTTATGACCTCCCTACCCTACTTAGTGCTTTTTAGGCAATTGCAGGTGCTTGGTGCTTATGGGTTCCGCGGGCTCATTGAGCGGAAGCCTCATTTCATCGAATCGCTTCCCCTGGGCATAGCGAATCTGAAAAAGCTTTTTTCTGAAGAAGGTCCACAATTGGCCTCTGAGTTCCCGCAACTGGCCAAAATTGCGGAGTCATTGCAGATACCCGGCGGATGCCATACTTTTCCAGAGGGGAAACTGACCGTTACGGTGCAGAGTTTCTCATATCGTAAGGGGTATCCGGCTGACTATTCCGGCAATGGCGGCGGCTTCGTATTCGACTGTCGTGCAGTGCACAATCCCGGGCGTTATGAGCAGTATAAGCCGCTGACCGGCATGGACCGTCCAGTAATTGAATTCCTTGAAAAGGATGGGGAGATTTTTCCGTTTCTTGCCAGCGCATACAGCCTTGTCGATGCCGCTGTCGAAAAATATCTGA
Source organism: Muribaculaceae bacterium Isolate-013 (NCI) (assembly GCA_004102785.1). GTDB lineage: Bacteria > Bacteroidota > Bacteroidia > Bacteroidales > Muribaculaceae > UBA7173. Next base: position 21,584 of record SCEJ01000003.1, on the reverse strand, counting down.
AAAGAGGCTTTTCGTCGCTGAGTGTTGGCTTCGGCTGCACGGGCGGGCGGCATCGCTCGGTATATTCCGCACATGCCATGGCCGAACATCTCCGCGCCAGGTATCCGCAGGTGAATGTGGTGGAAATCCACCATGAGCAGCCGCATCTGAAAACCGACCGACAGAATTGATATGGAAGCGATGGTTTTTGCTGCCGGAATCGGCTCCAGGCTGAAGCCTTTTACACTTACCAGACCAAAGGCGCTGGCCCCCGTGGCCGGCGTGCCTGCGTTGCAGCGATGCATCGAAAGATTGAGAGATGAGGGGGGGATAAACCACATGGTTGTCAATATACACCATTTCCCCGATGAAATACGCAGGTTTATCGCGTCCGACAGCTCGATATCTACAATTGTGGACCTTTCCGACGAGTCCGGATTGTTGCTGGATACCGGCGGAGGATTGCTTAATGCCGCAAATTTGTTTCATCAGCCTGACGGCCCGATACTGCTGCACAACGCCGATATAGTAACAGATTTTGACATCTCTGAGATGGAAAAGCGTTTTCACGACAGCGAAGCTGATGCCATGCTTCTGGTCAACCCTCGCAGATTCTCATCACGGATGTTGTGGTTCGATGAAACGGATTCAAAACTCAGAGGATGGAGTAATGAAAAGACAGGCGATGTAAAGCCTGAATCATTCCGAACGGAAGCCAACAGCGTTTTCAAAGCGGCATTCAATGGCGTGCACATTGTCAATCTTGGCAGAATCGCGCCGATGTTACAGCGGTATGCCGATTCGCACGGACCAGTATTCTCGTTGACACCCTTTTATTTATGGGCTATCGGCGAGGGAGCTGACATACGCGGATTTGTGCCTGAAAAAGAATACCGGTGGCATGACATCGGCACACCCGAAAAGCTTGCCGCGGCAACCGCCGATTTTTCCGGCACAAAATAATAACATCCTTTCAGGAAAATTTACTACCTTTGCATACTGAATAGACATAAATACTGAACATATAAAGAAATGAAACGTATTTTTATCAGTCTCGCTATGGTGGCCGCGCTCTGCAGCGGCGCGCCGGAAGCCTCTGCCCAGTTCAATGTAGGCAAGGCTGTAAACGGCCTTTCCAAAGGGGTCAAGGCTCTTACACTGACCGATGCCCAGATGGCCGCATATGCCAAAGAATCGGTTGACTGGATGGATACCCACAATAAGGTATCTGATGAAGACAGCCCCTATACCCAGCGTCTGCGCCGACTCACGCAGGGGCTGACCGAAGCCGATGGCATACCCTTGAATTTCAAGGTGTATGAGGTTATTGATGTGAATGCATTCGCCTGCCCCGACGGCAGTGTGCGAGTGTTTTCATCGCTGATGGATATAATGACCGATGACGAGCTTCTCGGCATAATCGGCCATGAAATCGGCCATGTGGCAAAGCATCACTCCAAGAAAGCCTTCAAACAGGAACTTCTCACCGGTGCAGCCAAGGATGCCATCGCATCGGCCGGAGGAGTTGCCGCTGCCCTTTCCGAATCGCAGCTTGGCGCGCTCGGCGAATCTCTTGCCGGAGCCAAATACTCTCAGAAGCAGGAGAAAGAAGCTGATGACTACGGCTATGAATTCCTGAAAGCCAACGGCAAGAACCCATGGGGCATGGTGCAGGCGTTCGAGAAATTCCAGAATATGGAGCAGGGCGCAGAGTCGAGCTATATATCAAAGATGTTCTCCTCGCATCCCGAGACAGCCGACCGAATCAAGCGCATGAGCCAGCGTGCGGAAAAAGACGGAATTCCCCGTCCGGAATAACAGCATAAACACGTTTATATTGCGGAACCGGGAATCCCGGTTCCGCATATTCTTTTATGGAACAGTCAAAAACAAAACGGGCGCTAAGGATTGTGTGTGGCACATTCCTCGCGGTCTGGGCCGTGGTCGATTATATCGGTGCGGCGGTGATGCTTGATTTCACATTTGTGCGATGGTGGATTCCGGCGATAGTGGCGTTTGCCGTTGCCGCTGTCTCCGGGCTGTTATTGTGGCGCATGTGGAAGTGGCTTACATGCCGAAGCACTTTTATTCTGAATTATATTTGCCACATTTTGTTTTTTACCGGGCTGTTTATGATTGCGCAGCTTGCTGTCAACCATTATGTGCCCTCGGGCGAGCCGTCAAGGCATGAGAAGGCTCTTGTAGCGAAAGTCTACAAGGAGAAACGCTATCACACCAAGCGTGTGCGGCGCAACGTGTACACCCGCGGTGCGCCATATTATGTTTACTGTGCGGATCTGCGTCTTGAAAACGGCAGTACATCTACGATAAGCCTCAACAGGAAACGCTATGACTCACTGCACAAAGGCGACAGCATAGGCATCGTTGTCTGCCGTGGATTTCTCGGATGGGAAGAGCTGCGTACCGATTCAATCAAGTACCCGGCTCAGCACAGAAAGAAACACAAACGCAGGAATATCCCGCGACGCAGGCCGTCACACAAAGACCGGATGTAGTTGCCTGGATATAAAGACCGAAGTACCATACCACTGCATTAAGAGGTTGTTTTAAAATCATTTTATATAACCGGTCATCTTATGCTTTAAAATAGTATGCAGCACTTTTACGGCAGTTATGCCGTAAAAGTGCTGCATACTCATATCTAAAATTTGGAATACAGTTGCTTTATGCATACCTTTGCACATTATCTGACTGTTTATGCAGCAAAGTGACAGCACAAAAACTGTTTATATGTTGATAGCGTCGTCAGTATTGAGGTATTTATACATAAACCAATTTATTATTAATGAGACTTTTGACTTTAGCGGGCATTCTTGCGGCTGTTACTTTTCCGGCCATAGCCCAGACTCATGCACGCGGCGGCACCGCAGAGACTCTCCGCAATGGGCCGACCCCGGTGGAAAATGCAGTTGTACCCTTTCTCAATCATCAGGAGGCCCGGACGGCATCCGACAGACTGTTGTTCGACCGGAGGCAGCAGCACACCCGTTATGCCGTGCCCAAGGCATCAGCCGGCAATATGCCTGAGATATATGGTTCGGTGATTTATTCCGACAATGCCGCCACCAAGCCCCCCGGTATATATAAGCTCCCGGTTGCGGCCGGCGAGTCGTTCGAGCTTGTGGCGGAGGGTCCCAATGCGGAATATGGCGGCGCCATGGTCGGCGACTCATATTATACGGCATATACGGGCGGATATTCATTTATGCCCATACCCACAATTGCTGTATGGAATGCATCCACATGGACTCAGACAAGCTCTACCGGCGTTGACAATTCATGCATGGCCACTGATGTGGCATATGATGCCTCCACCGGTAAAGTTTATGGCGCCTTCGCAAATTCCGCCGGTACGGCAATGCAGTTCGGCACAATCGACTACTCCATGGGGCTCGTGAGCCGTATCACTTCCACCACAGATCTGTGGTGCGCTATGGCTGCCGCTCCCGACGGCACACTCTACGGTATCGCCTCGGAATATACCGGCACAATTTCAAAACCGTCTATTTCAGGCTCGTCTCTTTATATCATCAACAAGGAAACCGGAGCCAAAACTCTTATCGGCTCCACCGGACTCATTCCCGACTACCGTTACAATACTTCCGCAATAATAGATCCGCGTTCCGGCCGGATGTTCTGGGCTTTCTGCAACGATGTCACTTCCGGATTATATGAAGTAAGCCTTACCACCGGAGCGGCATCACTGATTGTTTCGTATCCTACATTCGAGCAAGTCACCGGACTATATATAGTGGCACCGGCGGCAGAGGATGGTGCACCGGCGGCCTGCACGGAACTTTCAGCCTCATTCCCCGAAGGTTCGCTGACCGGAACCATCGCTTTCAGACTGCCGTCCACTCTATTCTCCGGAGCCGCACTTTCCGGCCAGGTCAGCTACAAGGTGCTTCACGGCAACAATATGCTCGCTTCCGGCAACAAGGGCGTCGGTGAGATGGTGACAGTGCCGGTCACTGTACAGAAAAACGGCAACTATGAGTTTACTGTTGTCGCTTACAATGCCGTAGGCGACGGCCCGTCGGCAAAAATCTCCACATTCATAGGGCATGGCACACCGACAGTGCCGCAGATCACGGCATCTTACTCTGACGGCCGGTTCCACGTGGAATGGACTCCTGTAACCGAGTCATCCGACGGAGGTTATCTTGATCCGGAACAGGTGACATACAGACTCGTGCGCTATCCGTCAAATGCCGTGATTGAACAGGCTACTTCAGCTACATTTGCTGATATCGAATTTGAAGAGCCCTCAACACTTACATACTATTATTATGGCGTGACGGCCTCCTACAATGGCAAATCGTCGCAGGAGGCTTTCAGCAACAGGGTCACTCTCGGCTCGATAGTGCCGCCATATGCACACACATTTGACTCTGAGGAAAAGGTTGACAACCACACTATAATAAATGCCAACGACGATCACCGCCAGTGGGTGTACAATTCCGGCTCGATGGTAATACAGTGGAATTCATCGATGCCGATGGACGACTGGCTTATCACTCCGGCCGTAAAGCTGCGGAAGGGATATTCCTACAAATTCACTGTGAATGCCAATATTCAGAATGTCAGCAATCCTGAGCGGCTGGAAGTGAAATTCGGCAAAGCTCCCACAGCCGAGGCTATGACCGGTGTTGTAATTGCTCCGATAGAACTCACCAATGCCGGAAGCTCCGGAGCCGGGAATGACAACATCCTGCCATTCTCCGGCAACATCGTACCCTCGGAGGACGGTGTGTATTATATCGGCATCCATGGCATCAGCGAAGCCAACCGCTACAATCTGTATGTCTATGGCTATTCCATCGAGGCTCCGGCGGCCGCGGCCGGCCCTGCCGCACCCGAGGCGCTTACACTTGTGCCTGATGCAAACGGCGCTTTCCGTGTGCAGGTCAGTGTAAAAGCTCCTGAAAAAGACCTTCTCGGCGAGCCGCTGTCCTCACTCACCCGACTTGACGTAAAGCGCGGCGATGTTGTTATAAAGAGCTATGATGACCCTGAGCCTGGACAAACCTATACTTTCTTCGACGAAATGGGCCAGGGTGGAATCACTGCATACTCAGCAATGGCTTATAATGAATACGGAAAAGGCGACGAAATTTCAGCCTCGGTACTCGTCGGTATAAATCCCCCGGCCGAACCATGGGGCGTTGATCTTAAAGAGACCGATACACCGGGAGAGGTCACAATATCCTGGGAGCCTGTTGACCGGGATGCAAACGCCAATCCATTGAATCCGGAGCTGGTGACATATACCATATATCAGCTCCAGGCCGAGACCCATGTGGTGCTTTTCGATGACATCGCCGGAACATCCCATACATTCCAGGCTGTAAAACCGGGCGAGCAGAATTTTGTGCATTTCTATGTGTCGGCACAGACCGAAGGCGGTATCTCACAGGTTGTCGACTCCCCCCTTATTCCGGCCGGCACCCCTTACGCACTCCCATATAACGAAGCATTCCCCAATGGCGACACCCAGTATCTCATGGCATTCGACGACAGTGGCACCGCCATGTGGTCGCTGCTGAAGGATAACAATGCCTATGGCATTTCGTCGCACTCGGCCGACAACGGTTTCCTTTTGTCAAAAGGGCGCAGTGCCGGAGACACCGGTCTGATCCACACCATGAAGATTTTCATTGACGGGCATACTGTGAAACCGGGAGCATCGTTCTACGTCTACAATATGGGTGACGGCTACAACAATACAGTCGAACTTGTGGTGTATGACGAAGACCGGTGGAAAACGCTCAGCACTGTCAATATAGGCGATTTCGGCACAGCACCCGGATGGTGCATGGTTTCAGGCTCTCTTGAGGAGTATGCCGGGAAAGAGTTGCTGGTCGGCATCCGCACTATCGCCGGAACACATATGGAAACATTTATAGATGACCTTTACGTCGGCACTACTTCAGGCAACGATATTGCCGTCACAGAAATATCCGCCCCCTCCGAGGCCGGATTCAATAAGGAATTCGCAGTTTCCGCCACTGTTTTCAACAAGGGTGTCAACGATGTCGACGGTTACTCAGTAGTGCTCATGGCCGATGGCGATCCCATAGCAACGGAACCCGGCCGCAAGCTGATGGCCGGCGCCTCCGAACGCTATACATTCCATCACGTCTACTCTTCTATGGATTCCGAACCGGTCACATTCCGGATCAAGGCGGAATATGGCCTGGATGAACTGCCGGAAGACAACCTCTCGGACGAAGTCACTGTCGGAATCAAAGTCTCTGCACTACCGCATGTGACAACAGTCAAAGGATTTCGCTCTGAAAACGGCATCGAGCTCAAGTGGGATACTCCGGAAGTGGATGCTTACGAGGGTGAGATGCTTACCGATGACTTCGAGAGTTACGACTCCTTCTCCACCGAGTTCGGCGACTGGACAACCTATGACGGTGACGGCAAACCGATCGGCCGGATTCAGAACGTGACTCTTCCCGGCATCGATTTCCAGTCGCCGCAGTCGTGGTGGGTGATGGATGCCACTCATTCCGAATTCAATGAGTCATATTGTGCGAATTCGGGCATAAAATATCTTGCACAGATGTATCTCTATGACGCATCGCAATGTGACGACTGGGTAATCTCGCCCGAGCTTACAGGGGTCGCCCAGACAGTGACTTTCCATGCGCGGAGCTATTCGGCCCAATATGTCGAATCATTCGAGATGATGGTTTCATATACCGGAAAAGAGATTGCCGATTTCCGCACTCTTGCAAGCCGTTCCGATATCCCTGCGGTGTGGAACTCATACAGCTTCGGATTGCCCGAAGGTGCGCGTTACTTTGCGATACGTTGTGTGTCGCGCAACAAGTTCATGCTCCTGCTTGACGACATTTCTTTCATTTCGGCGGAGTCAGCCAATCTTGAGATTATCGGCTTCAATGTATGGAAAAACGGCGAACTTGCCGAGGGCTCTCCCGTAACCGGAAACTCCTGGCTTGACAGTTCCGAAATCTCGGGCAACGAGCCGGAATATCGTGTGACGGCAGTATATGATAAAGGGGAGTCACGCCCTTCGGATGTTGCAGAAATCACTCTTGTAGGACTTTCGGAAACCAACATCGGCAATATATCCGTTTCAGGCAGGAACGGACATATCGTAGTTGACGGAGCTGCCGGGCTGCCGGTTGCCGTTTACACCGCCGACGGACGGGCTTATGCTTCCACTGTATCCGCTTCCGGCCGTGAAACCATCAATGCCGCCCCCGGCATCTACATGGTCAAAGCCGGCAATAAGGTTGAGAAAGTGATTGTGCGATAATTCGCCGGGCGCTTCGATGCGTCCTCCTTAAACATTACGGTCAGTGTGTCGCGGCTGCGATGCACTGGCCATTTTGTTTGAACTATTGACCGCTCTATCTGTTTTGTATGTTGAACGGCAGATTAGAGGTTGCCGCAATCATCTCTTAACACTCACCCCGAACCTTATGAAAAGAAAAAGACTAACCGCCGAAAACGGCAGGCCTATCGCCGATAACCAGAATGTACAGACCGCCGGTGTGCGCGGACCGATGTCGTTGCAAGACCCCTGGTACACTGAAAAACTGGCGCATTTCGACCGTGAGGTAATCCCCGAACGACGCATGCCAAGGGCGCGGGCGCTTTCGGCACATTCACCGTGACAAATGATATAACCGGATACACCCGTGCATCAATCTTCTCGGAAGTAGGAAAAAAGACCGAATGCCTGGTACGCTTCTCAACCGTGGCCGGAGAAAGAGGAGCCGCCGATGCCGAACGTGATATCCGTGGGTTTGCCATAAAGTTCTACACCGATGAGGGTAACTGGGATCTCGTGGGTAACAACACCCCGGTATTCTTTCTGCGCGACCCGCTCAAATTCCCTGATCTCAACCACGCCATAAAGCGCGACCCGCGTACCGGCATGAGAAGCCCGACAAACAACTGGGATTTCTGGACTCTGCTGCCGGAAGCTCTGCATCAGGTCACAATCACGATGTCGCCTCGCGGCATTCCGGCCTCATTCCGCAACATGCACGGATTCGGCAGCCATACTTACAGCTTCATAAACAAGGATAACAAGCGGACCTGGGTGAAATTTCATTTCCGCACACTTCAGGGTATAAAAAACCTTACTGACAGCGAGGCAGAGGAAGTTATAGCCAAAGACCGCGAATCGAACCAGCGCGACCTGTTCGAGGCTATCGAGCGCGGGGATTTCCCCAAATGGAAACTCCAGGTGCAGCTCATGACCGAGGATGAGGCCAAAGCATATCACATAAATCCTTTTGACCTTACCAAAGTGTGGTATCACAAGGATTTTCCGCTTCACGATGTCGGCATACTCGAGCTTAACCGCAATCCCGAGAATTTTTTTGCCGAAATAGAGCAGGCGGCCTTCAATCCCATGAACTTTGTCGACGGAATAGGTCTCTCGCCGGATAAAATGCTTCAGGGGCGCCTCTTCGCTTATGGCGACGCACAACGTTACCGCCTGGGTGTAAACAATAATCTCATACCCGTAAACCGCCCCAGATGTCCTTTCCACTCATACCACCGCGACGGCCAGATGCGCACCGATGACAATTATGGAGCCACTGTGCCTTATGAGCCTAACAGCTTTGGCGAATGGCAGGATTCTCCCGCCATGAAGGAGCCGCCGCTGGAAACCTCTGGCCCCGTGTACAACTACGACGAGCGTGAGTATGATGACGACTACTATACCCAGCCCGGTAAACTGTGGCGGCTGATGCCTCCTGATGAGCAGAAAGTGACATGCGAGAATACAGCCCGCGCCATGGAGGGTGTGCCGCTCTTTATAAAACAGCGCCACGTAAGAGCCTGCCATAATGCCGACCCCGGTTATGGCGCCCTTCTCGCTCAGACTCTTGGCATAGACCTTGAGGAAGCCTTGGCGGCGGAGGATCCGGCACATCCCGCATGGGATAAACGGAATACGACCGCCAGATAGCCCGGCAAATTTCGGATTTACAACATTATGAGGCCGGACGGCATGGCAATATTTCTATGCACCATGCCGCCCGGCCTTGATTTTGCCCCACTCCTTAGAAACATTCGATTTTATGCCGGAATGTAATATTGATTTTGTAATTTTGTAATCTCAAATTAAATCAAGCAGTTACTTAGAGGTAGTTTAATGATTAGAGATTTACTTTTATGTGCGGCCGGACTCGGATTATCGTCCATACTTGGATCGGCAATTGGATTGTTTGTTCGCCGCATACCACATAGCTGGAATGATGTGTTCCTTGGATTCTGCGCCGGCATGATGCTTACGGCATCGATTGTGTGCCTTATTCTTCCGGCGGTAGAGATGAGCGCCGTATCCTCATGGTGGCAGGTTGTTGCAGGCGTGGCGTCGGGAGTGGCTCTTATCGGTGTCCTTGACCGTATCACGCCGCACCTGCATCATCTTTCGGGGATACGCGAGGAGGAGCGGCATATGAACAATGCCTCGCTCAACCGCACACTACTGTTTGTGATGGCCATTGCCATCCATAAACTCCCGGAGGGACTCGCCACCGGAGTCTCCTATAACGGCGACCAGGGCAACGCATTTGCAATCACGCTAACCATCGCTCTTCAGAACATACCTGAAGGTATGGTGGTTGTCACGCCGCTGCTTATGGCTGGTGTGCGATTCCTGAATACGGCACTTATTGCCGTGGCAGTGGCACTGCTTGAGGTTGCCGGAGTTTTCGCAGGCTACTATATCGGCGACATATCTTCGGCACTGCTTCCGTTCATGCTGTCTGTCGCCGGCGGTGCGATGCTCTATGTCATCAGCGACGAAATGATTCCGGAGACCCACTCTCACGGATTTCAGAAACCGGCCACATATGCGCTGGTTGCGGGTGTGCTTGCCATGCTGTTTATCGAAGCTGCCGTATGACATCATTCACTTATATAGATTCGCCACTCGGGCGTCTGCTTCTCGCGGCCGAAGAGTCTGCACTTACCGGATTGTGGATCGAGGGGCAGCGTTATTTTGCCTCAACACTTCCTGAAAACGCCATACGCAACGACAAACTTCAGATATTCAGAGATGTGCGATGCCGGCTTGACGCCTATTTCGCCGGAGGGGCTTTGGGCGCGCTCCCTGCTCTTTCTCCACCGGGAACCGCATTCAGGAAAACGGTGTGGAATGAACTGTTGAAAATTCCGCGCGGCACCACAGTGACATACGGCGAACTTGCCGAACGGATCCGACAACTCTCCGGGCGGCCGACGTCACCGCGTGCAGTGGCCGGAGCCGTGGCCAATAATCCGATTTCGCTCCTGATACCGTGCCATCGCGTAGTGGCTGCCAACGGCATAGGGGGATATGCGGGTGGAACCGACAGAAAGCTGTGGCTTCTGAATCTCGAACGCAATTAAAAAACATTGGCCTTATGCGGTCAAACATAAGGCCAATGTTTTTTATGTCGTGTGTGAAATATTGCGTCAGTCAGTTGTCTGGCAGAGGTAGGGGTTGTAATCGCCCCATTTGTCGATAGGAGGCATCACGCCGAGCGAAATCACTTCATCGCGCAGCGCGCACAAGTGACGATAGCTCTTGTCGAGTTCGGCTTCCTCCTCCGGAGTGCCTGTAACCGGTTTTACTTTAACTCCGTTGGCTGAAACGGTGGTCTCCATGGCCATTACGATATGGGAGAAACGACTGTTGTTGACATAAGTACCTACCGGCCAACGGAATTCAGGACCTCCCATGGCCGCGGCCACCATTTCAATCGAAAGGTATGCCGGCGACTGGAATGAACTGCGGCCTCGCAGGTCTATGATGTTCTTGCCGCCCTGAACCACGCGCACACGCATCTCTTCCCAGTCTTTGCCGGGGAGTTTTTCCGTGCCGATAATCCGGGTGAGTGGTTCGCCGTTGACCTTTGCAGTAGAGGCAAACACTGCCATCTGCTCGCCATGGCCGCCATATGTGCGGCATCCGGTCACCTCATCAGGCGAGATAGAGAAGTACTTCGCCAGTTCGTTGCGCAGACGTGTGCTGTCAAGTGCTGCGAGGGTTGATACCTGACTGGGCTTCAGTCCGGAGTAAAGCAGTGTCACCAGACCGGTTATATCCGCCGGGTTGAAAATTACAACTACATGCTTCACATCGGGGCAATATTTGCGAACATCCTTGCCGAACTGTTCTGCGATGGCAGCGTTGCCTTTGAGCAGATCCTCGCGGGTCATACCGGCCTTGCGGGCCGCACCGCCGGAATTCACAATATATTTGGCTCCGGTGAGAGCTTCCGCTATATCGGAGGTATAGGTCAGGTTCAGACCCTCGAAGCCGCAATGCAGCAGTTCCTCTGCCACGCCTTTCAATCCCGGAGCATATGGGTCATAGAGGCAGATGTTCGGGGTAAGTCCCATCATGATGGCAGTCTGAGCCATATTGCTGCCAATCATACCTGCCGCTCCTACAATCACGAGCTTCTCGTCAGTAAGATATTTCATTTCAAAAGTTTTTTAATTGGTAGTTTTTTACCACTATAACACCCGATGACAGGATTGGTTCGGAGGAATAGGCAAAATATTTCAGACGTTATGCATAAAGTACCGAAAAATTCGCTAAATTTGCCTCCAAGTTAACCGAACACCAAAAGCCATGCAAAAGCAGCTTATAGAATGTGTGCCCAATTTTTCCGAAGGGCGCGACAAGGAGGTGATCAAAGCCATCACCGATGCCATTGAGAACTCACAGAGCGCCGCAGGCGCCCGCGTAAGCCTACTGGATGTTGATCCGGGCGAGGCCACAAACCGCACGGTAGTGACTTTTGTCGGAGAGCCCGACGCTGTTGTGGAGGCCGCTTTCCAGGGTATAAAGAAAGCCGCTGAACTCATTGACATGCGGAAGCATCACGGAGCACATCCGCGCATGGGCGCCACCGATGTTTGTCCACTTATACCGGTAAGCGGCATTTCTCTTGAAGAATGTGCCGCACTTGCTCGTAAACTTGCCGAGCGGGTGGCTGACGAGCTCGGAGTGCCGACCTATTGCTACGAAGCCGCCGCATTCACCCCCGAGCGCAAGAATCTCGCGGTTTGCCGCCGTGGAGAGTATGAGGCTCTGCCTGAGAAAATGGACTCCGAAAACGAGGCACCTGACTTCGGCGACCGTCCGTTCGACGAAGATGCAGCCCGTACCGGAGCAACCACAATCGGCGCCCGCGACTTCCTCATCGCTGTAAACTTCAATCTCAACACCACATCCACCCGGCGCGCTAATGCCATTGCTTTTGATGTCCGCGAAAAAGGGCGTCCGATGCGTGAGGGGGGCAAGCCCAACGGCAAACCGGTGAAGGATGCACAGGGTAACACCATAATGATACCCGGCACTCTCCCCGGCACAAAGGCAATCGGATGGTATATCCCTGAATACGGCCTTGCGCAGGTGTCGATGAACATCACCGACATTGCCCGCACCCCGCTCCATATTGCATTCGATGAAGTGACACGAGCTGCCGCCGCCCGCGGCATCCGCGTCACCGGCACTGAAATCGTGGGGCTCATCCCCAAACGTGCACTTGTGGAGGCCGGACGTTACTTCCTTCACAAACAGCAGCGCTCCACAGGTATTCCCGAAGATGAAATCATACGTATCGCCGACAAGTCGATGGGGCTTTCCGAACTGAAGCCGTTTATCCCGCGCGAGAAGGTTATCGAATATCTGATCACCAATAACGGCAAAGAGCAGCAGACTCGTCTCACCGATATGACACTGAAGGCCTTCGCCGATGAAACCGCATCGGAATCCCCTGCTCCCGGCGGCGGCTCTATCGCAGCCTATATGGGAGCTCTTGCGGCGGCACTCGGCACTATGGTAGCCAACCTCTCCGCCCATAAGGCAGGTTGGGACGAGCGCTGGGAGGAATTCTCCAACTATGCCGACGGCGGCCGTATCCTCGTTGACCGACTGACCGCTCTGGTTGATGAGGATACCGAGGCATTCAACCGTATAATGGCCGTCTATGCAATGCCCAAGAGCACCGACGAAGAGAAAGCCGCCCGAGCCGAAGCCCTTGAGAAAGCCACTCTCTATGCTACCGAGGTGCCGCTCAACACCATGAAGACAGCATTCGATGCATTCGAGCTTCTTGAGGTTATGGCCCGCGAGGGGAACCCCGCATCAGTAAGCGATGCCGGTGTAGGCGCCCTTGCCGCCCGGGCGGCAGTGTTGGGCGCGCAGCTCAACGTCCGGATAAATGCCTCCGGACTTAAAGACCGCACCCGCGCCGAGGCGCTCTGCGATGAGGCCGATGAAATAGCCACACTCGCCAATATGCGCGAGCAGGAGATTCTCTCGATTGTGAATTCAAAGATAGGATGAGGCACGGCCGTCTCTCCCATACAAAAAAGAACTTGCAAAAAATATGACTAAAGAGGAATTCAAGATAGCTGTGGCCGAGGGGATACCCGCCGTACTCCCCCAGCCACGGCCATACGACAACACAGTGAGCCATGCTCCCAGACGCAAGGATATACTTTCGCCTCAGGAGAAAAAACTGGCTCTGCGCAACGCACTGCGTTATTTCCCCGAAGATATGCATGCCGAGCTCGCTCCCGAATTCGCCAGGGAGCTGCAGGACTACGGACGCATATACATGTACCGCTTCCGACCCCATTATGAGATGAAAGCGCGTAGTATCGAGGATTATCCGGCCCGCTCCCGCCAGGCTGCCGCCATAATGATGATGATTCAGAATAATCTTGATCCGGCAGTGGCCCAGCATCCGCACGAATTGATTACATATGGAGGCAACGGCGCTGTGTTTCAGAATTGGGCGCAGTATCGCCTTGCCATGAAATATCTGTCGGAGATGACCGACAGCCAGACGCTGGTGATGTACTCCGGACATCCGCTCGGGCTGTTCCCCTCCCACCCCGGCGCGCCGCGTGTGGTGGTGACCAACGGCATGGTGATACCAAATTACTCCAAGCCCGACGACTGGGAGCGGATGAATGCCATGGGTGTGTCGCAGTACGGTCAGATGACCGCCGGCTCCTATATGTATATCGGTCCGCAGGGTATTGTGCACGGCACAACCATCACAGTGCTCAATGCAGCCCGCGCCCACATGGAGCCGGGGCAGGACAGCGCCGCAGGGATGCTGTTTGTATCGGCTGGACTCGGCGGCATGTCAGGCGCACAGCCGAAGGCCGGCAACATCTCCGGCGTGGTCAGTGTTGTTGCGGAAATCAACCCGGCCGCCACACAGAAGCGCCACGCCCAGGGATGGGTGGATGAGGTGCATGAGGACCTTTCCGAACTTATGGCACGCATACGCCGTGCAATGGCCGGCAGGGAAACCGTGTCGCTCGCATATCAGGGCAATATCGTAGACCTTTGGGAACGCCTTGCCGACGAAGATATCCACGTGCATCTGGGCAGTGACCAGACCTCGCTTCATAACCCCTGGGCAGGAGGATATTATCCCGCCGGGCTTTCATATGAAGAGTCAAACCGCATGATGGCCCAGGAGCCGGAACGGTTTAAAGAGGCCGTGCAGGAATCGCTGCGCCGCCAGGTGGCTGCCATAAACAAACTTACCGCCAAGGGGATGTATTTCTTCGATTACGGCAACGCATTCCTGCTGGAATCCTCACGAGCCGGAGCTGACATCCTTAATGAAGACGGCTCGTTCCGCTATCCGTCATATGTGCAGGATATAATGGGACCTAAATTCTTCGATTACGGTTTCGGCCCCTTCCGCTGGGTGTGCACCTCCTGCGATCCCAAGGACCTTGAGACAACCGACCGGATTGCCGCCGAGGTGCTCCGGGAGATGACCGAAAACGCGCCTGACGACATACGTTCGCAGCTCGCCGACAACCTTCACTGGATACGCGAGGCTGGCAAAAACAACCTTGTGGTTGGTTCGCAGGCACGCATCCTTTACGCTGACGCTCTCGGACGTGCACGCATCGCGCTGGCATTCAACGAAGCCATACGCCGCGGCGAGATTTCGGCCGAGATTGTGCTCGGGCGCGACCATCATGATGTGTCGGGCACCGACTCCCCCTACCGCGAGACCTCAAATATCACCGACGGCTCACAGTTCTGTGCCGACATGGCGGTGCACAATGTAATCGGCGACGCTTTCCGCGGCGCCACCTGGGTGTCGCTCCACAATGGCGGCGGCGTAGGATGGGGCGAAGTTGTCAACGGTGGATTCGGTATGGTTATCGACGGTTCGGAGGAGGCCGACAAGCGCATCTCCGAAATGTTGCTGTGGGATGTCAACAACGGCATCGCACGCCGCTCATGGGCCCGTAACAAGGGAGCCATGGACGCCATTCGCCGCGAAATGGAGCGTACACCCGGTCTTACCGTGACGCTTCCGGCCATAGTAGACGACGCCACCATCGATGCCGCATTCAAATAAATCAAGAACAGATATCAGATGATACACCATATTAGTTCGGAATGGCTCACCATCGACAAGGTAAGCCAACTGCTGCAGCCCGGCGTAAAGCTGGAACTCAGCGATGATGCCCGCAGCCGCATCATACGTTGCCGCGAATATCTCGACAACAAAATGAAATCGCAGAAAGAGCCTATTTACGGCATTACCACCGGCTTCGGCTCACTCTGTAACATATCCATCGGCGCAGACCAGCTAAAACAGCTCCAGAAAAACCTGGTGATGAGCCATAGCTGCGGTGTCGGTGAGCGTGTGCCACGCGAGATAGTGCGGCTGATGCTTCTGCTGAAAGCGCAGTCGCTCAGCTACGGCAACTCCGGCGTGCAGTTGATTACAGTGCAGCGTCTGCTCGATTTCTTCAACAACGACGTGACTCCGGTAGTATATCAGCAGGGTTCGCTGGGTGCCAGCGGTGACCTGGCCCCTCTTGCCAACATGTCGCTGCCGCTCATCGGCCTCGGCGAGGTGGAATACAAAGGGGTGATACGCCCTGCGGCCGAGGTCCTTGCTGAATTCGGCTGGGAACCGGTGGAACTTCAGTCAAAGGAGGGCCTCGCGCTTCTCAACGGCACACAGTTCATGAGCTCATATGGAGTGTGGTCGCTCATAAACGCACGCCGCCTTTCGGCGCTGGCCGACAAAATCGGTGCAATGTCGCTCGATGCTTTTGACGGCCGTATCGAACCGTTCTGCGACCCCGTGAATGTGGTTCGCAACCATGCCGGACAGGTAGCGACGGCACGCGCCGTGCGACGCTGGCTCGAGGGATCGGAGATAACAGTTCGTCCCAAGGCCCACGTGCAGGACCCCTACTCTTTCCGATGTATGCCTCAGGTGCACGGAGCCGCCAAGGATACCATTGAATATGTTTGGCGAATCCTTGAGGAGGAAATCAATGCACCGACTGACAATCCCACCGTATTCCCCGACGAGGATCTGATTGTTTCGGCCGGCAACTTCCACGGCGAGCCTATCGCCCTGCCGATGGACTTCCTTGCCGTGGCTGTATCAGAACTCGCCAATATCTCCGAGCGCCGCATATACACGCTCATCGGCGGCAAACGCGACCTCCCTTCGTTCCTGGTTGCCAATCCGGGCGTAAACTCCGGTTTCATGATACCGCAGTATGCCGCAGCCTCGATTGTAAACCAGTCGAAAGGATTGTGCTGGCCCAACAGTTGCGACTCCATCCCCTCCTCACAGGGGCAGGAAGACCACGTGTCGATGGGCTCGAATTCGGCTACCAAGCTCTACCGCATAGTGCTCAACACCGAGCGTGTGCTTGCCATAGAGCTGTTCAATTCGGCTCAGGCGCTGGAGTTCCGTCGGCCGCTGAAATCATCGCCGGCCATTGAGGAATGGCACGCCCGTTACCGCGAGACGGTGCCGTTCATAGAGGACGACACTGTAATGTCGCCACTGATTGAAGCCTCGATACAGTTCATCCGCAATACCCCCGACCTGAATGTTGCTGATTAAGAATATCGCATCCGTTTTCTGCGCCCGCGCCGAGGCCGACAAGCCTCTGCGCGGCGTAGAGATGGAGCGCGCCGACCGGGTGGACAATGCCTGGCTCACTGTCGACGGCGAGCGTATAGCTGCCTGGGGCAGCATGGAGGAGCTTCCCTCCGAATCTGGCTTCACACGTGTGATTGACGCCCGCGGAGGCTATGTGCTGCCGACTTTCTGCGACTCTCATACACACCTTGTGTATGCCGGAAGCCGCGAGGGTGAGTTCTGCGACAAAATCGACGGTCTGACTTACGAGGAGATTGCCGCCCGTGGCGGCGGCATACTCAACTCCGCCGACCTGCTTCACCTCACTGACGAGGACACGCTCTTCCGACAGGCTCACCGACGCCTGCGTCAGATTATGGCAAAAGGCACAGGAGCCGTTGAGATAAAGAGCGGCTACGGCCTCACTGTGGAGGATGAGCTGAAAATGCTGCGCGTGATAGCCCGCCTGCGCTCTGCCGAGCCGGGGCTGGAGGTGCGTTCCACATTTCTGGGCGCCCATGCCGTAGGCAGAGCTTATGCCGGGCGTCAGGGCGAATATGTGGATATGCTGATAAGGGAAATGCTACCTGCTGTCGCCGCCGAAGGGCTGGCCGACTTTGTCGATGTGTTCTGCGACCAGGGGTTCTTCACGGTCGACGAGACCGACCGCATACTCCAGGCTGCCGCCAGGTTCGGCATCAGGCCTAAGATTCATGCCAACGAACTCGCCATATCAGGCGGCGTGCAGGTGGGCGTGAAGAACGGGGCTGTGTCTGTTGACCATCTTGAGCGCATGGGTGAAGAGGAGATATTGCTGCTGGGCCGTTCACAGACAATTCCGACTATGCTCCCGGGTGCCTCATTCTTCCTGGGCATCCCATATGCTCCGGCCCGTCCGGCAGTTGCCGCCGGTCTGCCGGTAGCGCTGGCGTCCGACTACAATCCCGGCTCATCGCCGTCGGGCGACATGCGCTTTGTGTGGGCTTTGGGATGCATCAAAATGAAACTTAACCCCACGCAGGCTCTTAATGCAGTGACGCATAACGGTGCCGCCGCAATGGGTCTCCTTGGCTCATGCGGATCTGTTACTCCGGGAAAATTCGCCTCTCTGATAATAACCCGCCCCTTAAGCTCGTTATCATATATACCCTACGCCTATACGGAGCCATTCATCGAACAGGTGCTCCTCAAAGGCCGGTCTATCTGAAATGCCACCACTGAACAACAATAACCGCCAGACTTCCTGGGCCGACCGCAAGGCGGCCCAGCAGCGGCTTCTTGAAAAAGACGGTCGCATAGCCCCGCGTGATATCGAAGTAGAAGAAGCCGTGCTCGGCGCCCTGATGCTTGAGAAGGATGCATACACCACCGTGTGCGACCTTCTCAAGCCGGAGGCATTCTACGAGCCTGCTCACCAGAAAATATACGAGGCCATACAGCAGCTCGGCGCCTCACAGCAGCCGATAGACATGCTCACCGTCACGGAGCGTCTCCGCGCCATGGGCGAGCTCAATGCCATAGGCGGACCGGCTCGCATATCCGAACTCACGGCCCGTGTGGCATCAGGCGCGCACATACTTTTTCACGCCCAGATTGTGGCGCAGAAGTATCTTGCCCGCGAGTTGATTACATTCGCATCAAACATCGAGGGGAAAGCCTACGACGAAGCCAACGATGTCGACGACCTTCTCCAGGAGGCAGAGGGCTCTCTTTTCGAGATTTCGCAGCGCAATGTAAAGAAAGATGTCACCCAGATTGACCCCATCATCAACCAGGCAATTCAGCAGATTGAGGCAGCCGCAAACCGGCAGTCGGGTCTTTCAGGTCTCGAGACGCAATTCCATGAGCTTGACAAGCTTACATCGGGTTGGCAGAATTCCGACCTTATAATCATAGCCGCCCGTCCGGCCATGGGCAAGACGGCATTCGTGCTCTCTATGGCCATGAACATGGCTGTTGGCGTCAACACTCCGGTGGCTATATTCTCGCTTGAAATGAGCAACCTTCAGCTTGTGAACCGTCTGATATCCAACGTATGCGAGCTGGAGGGTGAGAAAATCAAGTCGGGCCGGCTTCAGCCAGCCGACTGGGATAAACTGATGGCCGGAGTGAAACGTCTCTACTCTGCGCCGTTATATATAGACGACACTCCGTCGCTCTCGATTTTCGAGCTTCGCACCAAGGCGCGCCGTCTGGTGCGCGAGCACAATGTGAAGTGTATCATCATCGACTACCTTCAGCTAATGAATGCATCGGGGATGCGCTTCGGCTCGCGCGAACAGGAGGTGTCAATGATTTCGCGCTCGCTCAAACAGCTTGCCAAGGAGCTGAATATTCCTATTATAGCTCTGTCGCAGCTAAACCGCTCGGTGGAGCAGCGCGGAGCCGACAACTCAGCATCCAAGCGCCCCCAGCTCTCCGACCTCCGCGAGTCCGGCGCCATCGAGCAGGATGCCGACATCGTCTGCTTCATACACCGTCCGGAATACTATCTGCACTCCGGCGAGGATGCCGAAGGCAACGACATCCGCGGCCTGGCGCTCTTTATCGTGGCGAAACACCGTTCGGGTAAAGTTGATGATGTGAAACTCCGCTTTGTGTCGCAGTATGCACGGTTCCAGAACTGGGACGAGGAGTCGCAGTTTACATCGCATGTAATCTCGTCGAAACTCAACGGAGGCGACACAGTGACGTCCGATCCGTTCCAGGCCCCGGCGACAGATGGTGCAGCCAGTCCGTTCCAGGGCGGTTCGGCCGATCTGCAGTCGTCTGGCGGGTCTGTGCCGTTCTGACACTCGGCCTGACGTGTCAAACCCTTGCGCCTTCACTGTTGTTAAGTATTATAGAGATTGGGCATTGATGCCCGTAAGTCAAACACTAATACTTACCGACTATGAAACTCAGCAGAATCCACATCGCCATACTTGGCGCCATAGCCCTGACGGCGACAGCGCTTCCCTCCTGTGTCAGCCGCGGGAAATACAACAACCTTCTTGACGACTACAACTCCACAAAGGTAGAACTTGCCGAAAGCAAGGCCTATAACAAGTCGCTTGATGCCATGCTCGCCGAAGCCAAGGCCAACAACCAGCAGTTGAAGGATAACCTTGCCGCCCTCCAGGGCACCCTCGACCAGAGCATTGCCCAAAATTCACAGGGGAATGTGAATATCTCCAAGCTCGTCGACGAGATAAACGCGTCCAACAAATACATCAGGCAGCTCATAGCTGCCAAGGACCGCTCCGATTCGCTCAATATGGTGCTTACCAATAACCTGACCCGCTCGCTGTCGCGCGACGAGCTTAAGGATGTGGATGTGAAGGTGCTCAAGGGTGTGGTATATATATCGCTGGCCGACAACATGCTTTACCGTTCGGGGTCCTACGAGATTTCAGACAAGGCGATGGAGACACTGTCGAAAATCGCCAAAATCATCAAGGACTACAAGGACTACGACGTCATGGTTGAGGGCAACACTGACAATGTGCCTATCAACCGCACCAATATACGCAACAACTGGGACCTCTCGGCTCTGCGCGCCTCTTCTGTTGTACAGGTACTCCAGAACAAGTTCGGCATAGACCCCGCA
This sequence comes from Muribaculaceae bacterium Isolate-013 (NCI), assembly GCA_004102785.1. Lineage (GTDB taxonomy): Bacteria > Bacteroidota > Bacteroidia > Bacteroidales > Muribaculaceae > UBA7173. Next base: position 1,061 of record SCEJ01000003.1, on the reverse strand, counting down.
CGTCTCTCTGCCGCCGGACGCGGAGAATATCGCCCGATTGCCGACAACACCACTGAATCAGGACGTCAGCGCAACCGTCGCACGGAGATTATCATCACTCCCAATCTTGACCAGTTTATGGATCTTATAGGGCAGGCACCTGAATCTGCCACCGACTGATAGCTGGCGCATATCATTACCTAACAGCAATAATCGAGTAGGAGGTAAACACTAATCATAGGTGTTTATCTCCTACTTTCGTGTTTACCGACCTCTCACACCACCGTACGTGCCGTTCGGCATACGGCGGTTCTTAACGCGGATGCAGTTTCTCGTAGTATTCCGTAAGCGTGGGATAATGTGCGCGTTTCAGGTTCTCCATTGATATGGCTCGCGTCAATATCGGACTGTGGACAGTGCGCCAATACCCTTTTCGGGTGTTAGCCCACTGCCATGCCTGCCATTTGGGGATGCCACATCGTTGTAGATTCTTGAAGCGTGTTCGCACTCGTTTCCAACATTTCCATATACACATGCGTATGCGACTGCGCAGCCATTCGTCAGTGTCCCTCAGAAAGGTGCGCATCTCAGCAAGCCGAAAGTAATTTACCCACCCTCGGATTGCATAGGTCAGTTTCTCCTTGCGCTTCTCGTAGCCCCAGCCGTTACTGCGCGATGTCAGCTCTTTGAGTTTCGCCCGCAGTTTGGCTTTGGTTTTCGGATGAACGCACAAGCGAGACTTTCCTCTTCACATGTTGAATGAGTAGCCGAGGAACTTCTGTCCGTGGACACTGCCGACGTGGGTCTTCTCTCGGTTCACTTTTAGGAAGAGCTTCCCCTCTATGAACTTCGTGATACTTTCGCACACCCTTTCGGCGGCTCTCGGACTTTTACAAAAGATGACGCAGTCATCGGCATAACGCACAAACGGAAGTCCGCGCCTTTCAAGTTCGCAGTCAAGTTCCGTCAGCATTATGTTGCTCAATATGGGGCTGAGTGGACCGCCTTGCGGCACGCCCTCCGTTGTGTCCTCATACTTGTGGCTGACTATCACTCCTGCGTTGAGATACTTGTGAATAAGC
>SCEJ01000039.1 GCA_004102785.1 Muribaculaceae bacterium Isolate-013 (NCI) | reverse complement strand
ATGTTTTAATGGGTTATTTATGAAAGAAATTATGGATACGAGCCTTGTAGAAGGCTATATCTTCCTTTTTGAAGTCCTTGATATGGTTGGAAAGGAATGTCAGCACGTCCTCCTCGCTGTAATAGGTTTTCTTGCCCAGTGTCTTGTAAGGCAATGCGCCGACGCTGCGGTAGCGTTGCAGGGTGCGCTTGCTTATCTGGAGCAGCATACACAAGTCCTGATTGTCGAAAAGGCGGATGCTTTCCGTGATAGCGGGCTGTTTCCCCTCAGCCTTCATCGCCAGCAGCAGTTCGTCCTGACGGTCGAGCCGTTCCATCAGCTTCTGCATCCAGACCTCGAAGTTGTTTCGTGTGAGCAGTTCCATGACCTATGTCCTCCGTCCTTTGGGGCTGCCGCCCGTGCGCAGCGTGTGGTTCCGTTTCAGTTCCTGCGGTGTCGCCGCGTCCTCGTTGACGGCACATGCTTCAAGCAGGCGGTCGATTTCAGACTGCCGGTAGCGGCATTTGCCGCGCAGCACGACATAGCCGATGCGTTGCTCGCTGCGCATACGCTGGAGGGTGCGGGTACTCACGTTAAGCAGGTGCGCCGCCTCGCGTGTGGTGAGCAACCTGTCGGGCGATGCCGCTTTCTTGTCGCCGGAGACGGCACGGACGTGTGCCGCAATCTCCGCTATCTGTTCCGTCAATGACCGGAAGGCGGAACTTTCCATCGTTATCACTTTCATATTCAGTCCTTTCTTTTTGTTTCTGCGGCAAAATTCGGCAATAAACAAAAGGGGCTTTAACAACTCACTACGTGACTCACGTAAGATTTTTACGGAAGATGGCTCCGTAACCCGGTCAAACGGCGCAACAGGCAGCCTTTCAGCGGAAAACGGTACGTGTTAAGGGCTGCGTCGTTACCTTTGCGGGCAAACCGATAATTTTATGAATATGGAAATAGTATCTATCGAGAAAAAGACTTTCGAGATGATGGTGGCGGCATTCGGCGCACTCTCGGAGAAGATCGCCGCCCTGAGGCGCAAAAGCGACTCGGGGCGCATGGAAAAATGGCTCACGGGCGAGGAGGTCTGCGGGCAGTTGAGAATCAGCCTGCGCACGTTGCAGACGCTTCGTGACAGGCGGCTTATCGGCTACTCGCAGATAAACCGAAGGTTCTATTACAAGCCGGAGGAGGTGAAGCGGCTGATACCGCTTGTCGGCACGCTCTATCCGCACGGCAGATGATTTGATTTATTCACCCACTGAATCCGAAGTTATGATGAACGAGAACAACGATGTTTTTACGATGGAAGACGAGCCGATAGCCTCTGTGGTGCAGGATATGCGCAAAGGCTCTAAATGGCTGTCCGCATTTCTGGAAAGTTACCGTCCTCCGCTGGACGGGGAGCGTTACCTGACGGACGGCGAGGTGGCGGAACTGCTCCGCGTGAGCCGACGCACCTTGCAGGAATACCGCAACAACCGTGTGTTGCCCTTCATACTTTTGGGAGGGAAGGTGCTTTACCCGGAAACGGGGCTGCGCGAGGTACTGGAAGCGAACTACCGCAAGCCGCTGGAGTAAGGCGGCCAACATGAAAAAGGAAACGGGCGACACCTTTTGTGGTGCTGCCCGTTTCCTTGTCTTATGGGGTATGTGCAATCAGCAGTACCCGGCTTTTCCGTTCTGTATGAACATCACGTATGCTTGCCGTTTCTCTTTTGCGAGAGCCTTTCCCACCAGCCATGTACGGAAAAGGTGGGTGTTGTAGGTGTTCAGCCGGAAAGCAATCGGAATGATGATTTCAAGCGCGTACACGTCCGCGTACAGCCCGTTTTCAAGCTGCATGTAGCGGCACACCTCGTAGTCGTTCAGCACGTCCGACTTGCGGACGGCTTTGATGGCTGCGTTCACTGCCGGGACGATCGTATGGAACAGTCCGGCGATTTCGGTGGCGGTCATCCACACGTCGTTACCGGTTACGCTGACCGCTTTGTCCTCTATGATGATTATGTCACGTTTCATGGCTTCTCTTTTTAGATGGTGCAACCTGCAAATTCCTCAACGTTGTTCAACCTTGCCGCAAGGTTCTCCATGTCCTGATTGAGCTTCTCTTTGGTTATCTTCGCGTAAATCTGCGTCGTCTTTATGCTCTTGTGTCCGAGCATGGAGCTGACCGTTTCGATAGGTACGCCGTTGGAGAGGAACACCGTCGTGGCTGCCGTGTGGCGGCTCTGATGCCACGTGATATGCTTGGTGATGCCGCAACGCTTGGCGACGGCACGGATACCTGCAAGGCACGTGTTATAATGCGGGACGGGGAATATCCTGCCGTTCTCGCACAGACCCCGGTATTTGCCGATTATGCGGTTGGCGATGTCAAGCAGGCGGATGTTGGACACCACGCCCGTTTTCTGGCGGTTGATGTTTATCCACTCGTGTTCGTCGAAGTAGGTGCGGATATTCTCTTCCGTGAGGTTGCGCATATCCGAGAACGACAGCCCGGTGAACGCGCAGAACAGGTAGAGGTCGCGGTACAGTTCCTGTTTGGCGTTTTTCAGTTTCCCGTCCATGAGCAGGCGGATTTCCTCTTTGGTAAGGAAACTGCGTGTCGTTTCCTCCTTCTTGATTTCATACTCGCGGAACGGGTCGCGTGTCAGCCACTCGTTGTTGATGGCGATGAACACCATCGTCCGTAGCGGGCAGACGTACAGCCACACGGTATTGGTGCAGCAGTGCTTGTCCGTGCGCAGGAACATCTCGAAGTCGGAGATGAAAGCCGGGGTAAGCTCTTTCAGTGCGATGTCCTTCACATGGTAGCGGATGTCAAGGAACTCTTGCAGGTGTTTGTAAACGGTGCGGTACTTCAGCAGCGTGCCTTTGGCTTTCATGCCTGCTTCCACCTGTTTTTCATAGTCCTCGTTGTGCTGGCGGAACACCTGCATCAGCGTGTGGTAGCGGTGCTCCAGTCCGAGAAAAGCGTTCTTGACCTTCTCTGCCGTGACGAAGTTGTCACGCTCCATGATTTCCTGATAGTGCTTGTTGATGCGCACCCGCATCTTGTCAAGCATACGGTTCGTTTCGAGTGCCGCCGTGCTTCTGCCCGTGACACGCCCCCCTTTGGTGTCCCACAGCTTCGGATCGACACTCAGCTTGCAACTGAATTGTGTCTGGTTGCCGTCCACCGTGATACGTCCCATGACGGGAACTGTCCCGTCTTTCTTCACTACCTGCCGTTTGAGATAGTAGATAACTGAAAATGTACTCTTCATCGTCCTTAATTTTTTTGGTTTCAAAATTAGTTGGTGAAGAGTCCTTCTCTGGTACGCAAAACGGTGAGGAACGGCGCAATCTTTTTCCGTAACCGGATTTTTCGCGTGAGTTGTGGGTAACTCACTATCCCTCTGCGCCTTGTTTCTCTATCCGTACCCGTTTGTCGCATTATCGGGCATGGTTACGAACAAGTAACGTTGCGGCGTCAGGATTTGGCTTCGGCAGGGATTGTAATGGCTTCACGAATTTTCGCCACTTAAACCAAAACCCTTGTAACTCAATTCTATCACTATATCTTTCCGCATTTCACTTTTTTGTAGTAACTTTGTTCATCAATTATACTACAAAGTGATTTTGACAAGTCACTTATTCTCTTCCGAAACACAATTGCATTTTGAAACTATTCACCAACGAACAGATACGCGCCATTGACCGGTACACCATAGAGACCGAAGGGATAGCCCCCGCCGAGCTTATCGAGCGGGTGGCCGAAGGGGTGACCGACGAGATTACCGCCCGCTGGCGCCCGTCAAAGCCCACGGTGATATTCGCAGGCCCGGGCAACAACGGCGCCGACGCGCTGGCCACCGCGCGCCTCCTCAGGGAAGAGGGATTCCACCCGGAGGTGTACCTTTTCAACATCGGCGGCAACAAACTGTCGGCCGACTGCGCCGCCGCGCGCGACCACCTGCTTGAAGTGGCTCCCGACATCGAGTTCCACGAAGTGCTCAATGCCTTCAAGCCGCCGGAGCTTTCATCGAATTACCTGATTATCGACGGGCTGTTCGGCTCCGGGCTGCGCGAAGAGCTTCAGGGTGGATTCAAGGCCCTGGTGCAATATATCAACGAGGAGAACGCCACTGTGGTGTCGATTGACCTCCCCTCCGGCATGTTCGGCGACTGGAACCCGCAGATGGTAAACCGCAACACCGTGCACGCCACCCTCACCCTGGCCATACAGTACCCCAGGCTCTGCTTCTTCATCCCCGAAGTGGCCGAGCTCGTAGGGGAATGGAAAGTGCTCGACATCGGTCTGAGCGAGAAAGCCGCCGCCGCCACACAGGCCGAGTTCTGCCTGGTGGAGAAGCGCGACGTGCACCGGCGCCTACGCCACCGCAAGGAGTTCGCCTCGAAAGCCGACTTCGGCACTGCCGTGCTCTATGCCGGTTCCTACGGCATGATGGGAGCGGCGGTGCTGGCCGCCCGCGGGTGCCTCCGCGCCGGAGTAGGCAAACTTACGGTAACCTCACCGAAATGCGGCTACCAGATTCTCCAGACCGCCGTGCCCGAAGCCCTATACCGCCATAACCGCGGAGAGCTCAACATCGTGGAGATACACCCCGACCGCGACTTCTCGGCATTTGCCGCAGGCCCCGGCATGGGCACCAACGAGATGACCGTGAAAGCCCTCGAGGACTTCCTGGCATCAATCAACAAACCGGTGGTGCTCGACGCCGACGCCCTCAACTGCATCGCCCTCAAGCCAACGATACTCAACACCGTGCCGGTGCTCTCCATCCTCACCCCCCACGCCGGAGAGTTCGACCGCCTGTTCGGCCCGCAGCCCACTCCCGAGGCACGCCTCCGCAAAGCCATCGAGATGGCGAAGTTCTACAACATCCTCATCATCTTGAAAGGGCGCTACACAGCCGTGGTGCGCCCCGACGGCAAGGTTTATTTCAACTCCTCGGGATGCCCGGCGATGGCCACTGCCGGCTCCGGCGACGTGCTCACAGGCGTGCTCCTGGCCATGCTCGCCCAGGGCTACCCGGCAGAGATAGCCTCGATTATCGCCGTCTACATCCACGGCATGGCCGGAGAGATGGCCGCCGCCGAGCAGGGGGAATACGGCGTGACCGCCTCCGACATTGCCGACAACATCGGCAAGGCCATAAAGGAGGTTATGGCAAAGAGCACGTTTTGACAAAAAACAACCATGCAGATGAAAATGCATATGAAAATATACAGGAACATAATCACGGCCGTCACGGCCGCGCTGGCTTGCCATGCCGCCTGCGCGCAGACCACCCAGCGGCTCACCGCCACAAAAGCCAACGACTACGCGCTGGTCTACACGCTGCCGCGCACTGCCCTCGAAATCACCCTCGAAGGGGAAATCACGCTGAAGGAACCGGGCGAGTTCTACAAATACGCGAAAAAATATCTCAACGCCGACTCGCCGGTCACCGCCGAGAGCCGCACCGCCACTCTGAAATCGGCGGCAATCACGCCGGCAGGCGTGCCCGACCCCGAGCAGCGCTATGCCGTGCAGTTCAAGGGCGGCACAGCACCCTTCATCTACCTCACCCCCGAGGGGCTGCCGCTGGCGTTCAACACCGACCGGATTCCGGCCGCTGACGCCCCGCAGCTTCCTGTGGCACGCGCCGCCGCCCCCACCCCGCTTGAAACCCCGGCGGCACGCCAGGTAATCAGCGAGGAGATGCTTCAGAGCCAGTCGGCGGCCAAACGCGCCGAGCTGGCCGCCCGCGCCATCTTCGACATACGCGCCACACGCTCTGACCTGATTTCCGGGCAGGCCGACAACATGCCCCCCGACGGCAAGTCGCTCCAGCTCATGCTCGATAACCTCCAGGCGCAGGAAGAGGCTCTTGAGGCGATGTTCATGGGCACCACAAAAACGTGGACAGTGGTGACCACCGTCACTGTCACCCCCGACGACGACATCGACCATGAAGTGATAGCCCGCCTTTCGGCCCTTGACGGCTTCGTGGGCACCGACAACCTCTCGGGCGCGCCGGTGTATCTCGACCTCACCGTCACCGAGCGTGGCGAGCTCCCGGTCAACGACAAAGGGGAGCCGCTCCCATTCCCCAAGAACGGATTCCCCTACTGCATACCCGGAAGCACCGCAGTAAAAGTGAGCTTCGACGGACGCGCCATAACATCGTCCGAGCAGCCCATGGCACAGTTCGGCATGGTCTACGGCCTGGCTGCCAACTCGCTGACCGACAAAAAAGCCCCGCGCTTCGTGATATTCGATCCCGCCACCGGAGCCTTCCTCGAATCAGGGCCTGTGGTTGAGGAATAAGAGAAAGCTTAGCAATATATGCCCGAAACCGAAACAAAAAGTATCTACGCCCGCGGCGCCGACTGCGGCCTGTGGCTGGGACTGTGCTTCATAGCGCTTTTCCTGCTGGCGGCCGCCTCCATACGTGTGCCGGCACTCAACATCGCCGTCATAGCGACAGCGGCATGTGTGCCGGTGCTCAGCTACCGGTTTCTGCGGCGCACACACGTGGCCGCACACGGCCTCACCTCATTCTCGGCCCTGTGGATGCAGGGCATCGTGATGTTCGCCTGCGGCTCGCTGCTGCTTGGTGCGACGGCCTACGCCTATATCCGGCTTGTAGAGCCGCGTTTCGTGGCCAATGTGGTGCAGGCCGGCATCGACTACTACACCGCGGCCGGCACGCCGCAGGCGCTGGCCATGGCCGACGAGTTGCGCCGCATCGTGGAGCACAACCGCCTTCCCCGCACAGGCGACGTTGTGCTCATGTACATATGGGCCACCGTTTTTACCGGCTCCATCCTCAGCATGATTCTGGCTCTGATAGCACGCGCCAGACGTGTGCCCCTCCAAGAGAAGGAGGATACAAAAAACTTTTTCCGCTGATTTCAAACTGTTATATTTTGGATATATCTGTAATCGTACCGCTGTACAACGAGGCTGAGTCGCTCCCCGAGCTTCAGCAATGGATCGAGCGTGTGATGCTCGCCAACGGGTTCTCATACGAGGTGATTTACGTCAACGACGGCTCAACCGATGACTCATGGGAGGTGATACAGCGCCTCGCGGCCGGAAACCCCTCGGTGAAAGGTGTGTGCTTCCGCCGCAACTACGGCAAGTCGCCGGCGCTCAACACCGGCTTCCGCCGGGCTAAAGGTGATGTGGTGATAACCATGGACGCCGACCTCCAGGACTCGCCCGACGAGATTCCGGAACTCTACCGCATGATCACTCAGGAAAAGTACGACCTGGTGAGCGGATGGAAACAGAAGCGCTACGACCCCCTGTCGAAAACCATACCCACCAAACTTTTCAACGCCACCGCCCGGAAAGTCAGCGGCATCAAGAACCTCCACGACTTCAACTGCGGCCTCAAGGCCTACCGCAACAAGGTGGTGAAGCACATCGAGGTTTATGGCGACATGCACCGCTACATACCCTACCTGGCCAAAAACGCCGGGTTCAACCGCATCGGCGAGAAGGTGGTGCACCACCAGGCACGCAAATACGGCACCACTAAATTCGGCCTCGACCGCTTCGTAAACGGCTATCTCGACCTGGCCACACTGTGGTTCACCAACAAATTCGGCGTGAAGCCGATGCATTTCTTCGGCCTGCTGGGCTCGCTGATGTTCCTGCTGGGCCTGGTGGCCGTGGTGATTGTGGGCGCGCTTAAACTCAAGGCGATGTACTGCGGCGAGCACTACACCCTCGTCACAAGTTCGCCATACTTCTACATAGCCCTGACAACCATGATTTTAGGCACCCAGCTATTTCTCACCGGATTTATCGGCGAGCTTGTGGTGCGCAACTCCCCCCGCCGCAACGACTACGAAATCGAGGAGGAACTGAATCTCGACACGGCCGAAAAACCGGAATGACCCAATGGCAGGCCTTAGATTAAAAACAGTGTCAGCCGCAGCCGCAATTGCCTCAATGGCACTGTGGCAAGGATGCAACTCGGAGGGATGCGCCGACAACCACAGCGCCCTGCCTCTGATGGGGCTGTACTCGGCGGTAAACCAGGAAGCCATCACCCTCGACTCCATCGCCGTGGGAGGGGTGGGCGCGCCGGCCGACTCCCTCCTGGTAGCCCCCGGCGAGGCCGTGCAGCAGGTGTATCTTCCTTTCCGCTACGGCACGGACCACACCTCGTTTTTCATCCACTACGACTATCCGGGCCAGGGGATAGCCTCGCCGGCTCTCAACGACACGGTGACCTTCCGCTATACGGCGCAGCCATTCTTCGCCTCAGAAGAGTGCGGCGCAATGTTCTGCTACCGTGTCACCGCGGTGGAGCACACCAGTCACATACTGGAGTATGTGGAAATCACCGACTCCATGGTCACCAACGTGGAGCGTGAGCGATTCCGCCTCTACCTGCGCACAACCACCGACCCGCAGCGCCAGTCAGCCGCAAGGAGGGGGCTGAAACCATGACCGGCCACAGAACCCTATACATATATATATGTGCGGCGCTCTGCGCACTTGCCGCATCGCTTGTGCCGGCAAACGCACAGCGCCGCATCTCGCCGGTGCGTCCGGCCACTGGGGTGAATCTCGCGAAAGAAGTCACCGACTCGCTGCGGGCATCGGACCTGGTGGAGACCATTGACGACCGGGGACGCACGGTGCTCGTCGACACTGTGACCGGCCGGGAGATGCCCGACACCCTCGGCGTAAAAACCGCTTCCGTACCGAAAATGATTCAGCCGCTGCTGTTCTCGGCAACCGTAGGACTCGACATATGGGACCCCGTGATGCGGCTTTTCGGGCAGAAATACGGTCTCGGCGAGGTGTCGGCCGAATTCAACCTCCACAACCGCTACATACCCGTGGTGGAGGTCGGCATAGGCCAGACCGACTACACACCCGCCCGGCAGAACTACACCTACAAGGTCAACCCTACGCCATATTTCAGAATCGGCGCCAACTATAATTTCCTCTATAACTCCAACCCTGACTATATGGCTTATGCCGGCGTGCGTTTCGGCTTCACATCATTCAGCTACAACATCAGCAATGTGACTGTTGACAGCGGTTACTGGGACGAAACGGCCACAATCGACTTCCCCCGGCAGAACTGCTCACTGGTGTATATGAACCTGCTGTTCGGCCTGCGCGTTAAAATTGCGGGGCCTCTGTCGATGGGATGGCAGTTCCGGTTCAAGACACGCCTCCACGAATCAGAGGCACCCGCCGGCAAGCCATGGTACATTCCCGGCTACGGCACCCGCAACAGCGCCATAACCGGCTCGTTCTCTATATTCTATACCTTCCGTATTTCGCCGGCACGCCCCACCGGCACCCCAAAAAACGACTGACAATTAAAAAATATACAGACATGAAACTTGCACTCTGCAGCGACCACGCAGGCTATGAACTCAAATCGATAATCGAAGGTTACCTCCAGGCCAACGGCATAGACTACACCGACTTCGGCACATTCTCAGCCGAATCGTGCGACTACCCCGATTTCGCCCATGCCGCAGCCGAGGCCATCGAGAAAGGGGAATGCTCCATGGGCATCGCCATGTGCGGCTCTGGCAACGGCATCGCCATGACCCTCAACAAGCACCAGCAGATTCGCGCAGCCCTGTGCTGGACCAACGAGCTGGCCGCGCTCGCACGCCAGCACAACAATGCCAACGTGCTGGTGCTTCCGGCCCGCTTCATAGAGCCGGCAACAGCCCTGGCTCTGGTCGACACTTTCCTCTCCACCGACTTTGAAGGCGGACGCCACCAGCGCCGCATCGACAAAATCCCGGTAAAGAACTGCTGACAAAACTAATAGCCATGACACCGTACCACGATGACATACTCTCCGTTTACGCCCGGAGTTTCCGCGACAACTGGGAGCTCCCCGCTCTCTCTGAATTCGGAGCCAAAGAGACCATGACCTATGCCGACATGGCCCGGAGGATTGCGCGTATCCACATGCTTTACAGCCAGATAGGGCTGCAGCAGGGCGACAAAGTGGCGCTCGTGGGGAAAAACTCGCCAACGTGGGTGCTGGTGTTCATGGCCACAATCACCTACGGCGCCACGATAGTGCCAGTGCTGCAGGACTTCACCCCGCACGACGCACAGCATATCATAAACCACTCCGACGCCACACTGCTGTTTATCGACGAAAACCTCTGGGAGGGGTATGATTTCGCACAGTTGCCCGCCATACGCGCTGTAATATCGCTGAAATCACGCCATGTGCTGGCCGAGCGCTCAGCCGAGGGGGAGCCCACGGTGGAACGCCTCATTCGCAACCTCACGCGCCGCTTCAACGCCCGCTACCGCAACACCTTCGCCCCCGCCGATGTGGAGTATCCTGCCATGTCGCCGCAGGATGTGGCCATCATAAACTACACCTCCGGCACCACCGGATTCTCGAAAGGGGTGATGCTCACCTACGGCAACATCTGCGGCAACGTGATGTTCGGCATTGACTCCAGGCTCCATTTCCGCGGCTCGCGCAACGTGGCTTTCCTCCCCCTGGCCCATGCCTACGGATGCGCTTTCGATATGCTCGTGCCGCTTGCCGTGGGTTCGCACATCACAATATTCAGCAAACCGCCCATACCGCAGCTTCTGCTCAAAGCCATGGCCGAGGTAAAGCCCGACCTGATTGTGTGCGTGCCCCTCGTGCTTGAGAAAATCTACCGCAAGCAGATAGTGCCGATGATCACGCGCCGCGCCATGCGGTGGGCTCTTGCCGTGCCCCTGCTCGACACGGCCATCTACGCCAAGATACGCCACAAACTCATCGAGGCCTTCGGCGGACGCTTCGAGGAGGTGATTATCGGAGGAGCGCCCCTCAATTCGGAGGTCGAGCAGTTTCTGCACCGCATCCGCTTCCCCTTCACCGTGGGATACGGCATGACCGAGTGCGGACCGCTGATTTCCTACACCCCATGGCGCGAGTTCGTGCCCTCGAGCTGCGGCCGCACCCTGCACAACATGGAGTCGAAAATCCTCTCCGACGACCCCTCCACAATACCCGGCGAGATATGCGTGCGCGGACAGAACCGCATGGCCGGATACTACAAGAATCCCGATGTGACAGCCATGACAATCGACGAGGACGGATGGCTCCACACCGGCGACATGGGCACCCGCTCGGCCGACGGCACCCTCTTCATCAAAGGTCGCTACAAAACCATGATTCTCAGCGCTTCCGGGCAAAACATCTACCCCGAGGAGATTGAGGCCAAACTCAACAACATGGCCTACGTGAGCGAGAGCCTCATCGTGGAGCGCGGGAAAGGACTCACGGCCCTGGTTTACCCCGACTACGAACGCATGGACGCCGACCGTCTCACAGTGGCCGACCTGTCTCCAATTATGGAGCGCAACCGCAACGACCTCAATCAGCTCGTAGCCCCCTACGAACGCGTTGACTACATACAGCTCACCCCCCAGGAATTTGAGAAGACCCCCAAGAAATCAATCAAACGCTACCTCTACTCCTGAACACTTCACCAACATACCGCCCTCACACCCACCCCCGTTATCATCCGCTAACCCACACATTTGATGCGGTTGCACTGAAAATCAAAAATCTGATTTTTGCGTTTTAACATAATTTCCGTAACTTTGCATGCCGGCCCACCCGAGAGAGGGGGGCGGGAGATTGCCGATACCGACTGATTTACACCGGTCTCGGCATAATATACATTTGAGAGACGTTTCAATTGACGTCGTTATCTTCCATCGTCAAAAAACTTCGCAACTTTTTTGAGCACCGCCTCCGCGGCGATGCATTCTTCCGGAAGAGAATCGGCAACGAAGCGTCCCTTGTATTGGTTTATATCATCCAGTCGCACACTCCGGCAGCGCGTGACGTACGCCAGCGTACGCACATGCTTTCCGTAGCTGTGGGGCACGGTATATACCAAGGCGTGGGCCGGCTGCGTTGCTTATCTCGGAAGAGTGGCAATGCGAAGGCCTTTGACGATGGGATAAGCGACAGGTTGTGAATCCCACGCCTCTTTTTTTGCCAATCTTATCCCAAAGCCGCGCGTAAGGGGATTCAACGCAGGCGACACCACACAAATGAAAAACATCCTTAAGGCGCTGGCCGTAGCTCTGCTCATGGCTGCAACCGTAATCCCGGCAACTGCAAAAAAGCCTTTCCTATCTGAAAAAGAACAGGCCAAAATCGAGAAAGCCGCCGAAAAAGAAGCCAAACAAACCGCCAAGGAAAAGAAAAAAGAGGGCTGGAAAGTAGAGCAGACCGGCCTGATGGAGAACATCATAGCCCGCCACATTGTGAAACGTGAGACCGAAGGCTTACAGGATAAAATCGGGGCGGCCAACGGTCTCAAAGGACGCAGTAGCTGCCGCAAAAAAATTCGCAACGACGTTTCCAACGAATACGCCCGTGATGTAAGCGAGGTTATAAAAGGTGTTGTAAACTCCAAGGACCGTCACCTCGACGGCGACGAGGCCGAGGATTTCATCGGCCAGTATGAAACCCGTCTGGCTGCCGAAATTGCCGGTGAACTCGTGGAAAGCTACTCCCTCTACAAGAAAAAACCCGACGGCACTTTCGACATGGAAATCCATTATTTCATAGACCCCGACCGGGCTCATGCCGCCAAACTCCGCGCCGCACGTAACACCATGGAACTCCAGAAACTCGACGAGGAATGGTGCAAAAGCATCTCCGATGCCATCAATGGAACCAGAGACGAAGACTGACAACAACACACTCACAGCGATATGAAGACAACAAGGCTTATCATCGCGCTATTGTCTCTGCTTGTGTCGTCAGTGTGTGCATTCACGCCTGCCGCCGCCCCGCGCAATGACTCCAACGGGGCGGTGCAGCGCGCCGAGCGCATAAAATCAAACAAAGCCTACTACAACGGCACCGGCTACGGTATAACCCTTGACGAAGCCAAGCGCACAGCAGTGGAGGATCTTTGCGGAAAAATATCACGCTCGGTCAATATAGCCTCCAGCTCCCTTGACACACAGGACAGCGAATCATTCACATCACAGTCGTACATCTCTACATTCGTCACCCTCACAAACACCGAGACTCTTGTTGTTTCCGACGAGGAAGGCAAATTCGAGGTGCTGATCTACGTTGAGAAAACTCAGGTGGAGAGCGACATGGCCCAGCGTGCGGAGTCGGTCAAAACCCTCGCCCGGCTCGGCCGCGACATGGAGAAACGGCTCGAAATCGCCAGCGCGCTGAAATACTTCAACTGGGCCTACTGCCTGGCCCGTGCATACCACCAGCCGGTGATGCTCGACATCGACGGGATGAACCATGAGGCTAAAGCATGGCTTAACTCGCACATCAACAACATCTTCACAACCCTGAAAATCGACCTTGAAGGGGTGGAGACACGTCCCGACAACGAGCTTGACCCCTACCTGGTAAACCTCTCTGTCACATTCATGGGGCAACCCGTTTCGGACCTCAATTTCTCCTACATGAACAACGGCGTCACCGTGCGCGACCAGCACGCCAAGAACGGCCATGCCTCCCTGGCGCTCGAGCAACTTCCGAAGGAATCGATAGAACTGACCGTGGAGTACAAGTACGCGCACGAAGGGGCGCAGTACAGCGGCGAGCTGGCCACAATCTACGCCTCGCGCCATCCGGCCACATTCCGCAAGGCAAACCTTTCAATCCCCTGCAAAGGGGCGACTCCGGAGAAATTTCAGCTTAAGGAAGCCAGGCTCACAAAGGAGGAAAAAGCCGAGAAAGCCCGCAACGAGCTCCTCGCCCCTACCGCAGTAGCGCCCGAACGGAAACGCATCGACACCCGGCCGGTGGAGGACTCGCAAGGACACATCATTGTGGATGCCATGCAGAAAGTCAGCGCCGCCATCGACTCCCGCCGCTACTCGTCTGTATCCGAGCTCTTCACCCCCGAAGGATTCGCCAGATTCTCGAAGATGATGAACAGCGGCAAAGTGCGCACGGCCGGCTCCTCTCACGAGTGGAAGGTGGAGATGGGAGGCGGATACATCCTGGGCAAGTCCATCCCCGTCACAATCAAATACAACGGCGGCCACACCGTGCGCGAAGAAATCGTGTTCAGGTTCAACAGCCAGAACAAAATCGAGAGCGTCGCCTATGCCCTGACCAAGAAAGCCGAGGACGACATTTTCCGTCAGAACGGATGGGACCTCGCCGCCCGCTACGCCATACTGCATTTCATGGAGGACTACCAGACGGCATATGCCCTCAAGGACAGTCTCTACATCAAGAAAATCTACTCCGACGACGCTGTGATAATTCACGGCAAAAAAAATCCCGCCGCCGGAAAACGGCGCAATGCCGACGGCAGCGGCTTCTTTGTGACCGCCCCCTATACCTACTCCCTCCAGACAAAGGATCAGTTTCTGGAGAATCTGCGGAAGGATTTCGACAAGAAGAAATACATAAAACTCACCTTTGAGGAAAACGAGATTCTCGAACAGGCCGGAATCTACCAGAACATCTTCTGGATAGAAATCAAACAGTACTATCAGTCGGACGTCTACAAGGATGTCGGCTTCCTCGCCCTCATGATTGACATGCGCGAGGAGGACCCGCTCATCAAGGTGCGCACCTGGGCCCCCGACAAAGTGCCTCTGCCCGAACTGATGAAAAGATTCACAATTGAATAACCACCCCCACAACCAATCTTACCACAACACGCTACAATGAAAAAAGCATTACTCACACTTCTCTTCATAACCGCCCTCGCATGGAACGCCGCGGCTCAGTTCAGCTATGTATCCGGCTCATTCCACTCCACCAACGAATCAGATGTGGCCACCTCCGGCACCGACCTCGGCAAAAAGAATATGTCGGCGGCACTCACCACCTATGCGCCTACCCGCAACGACAGTGAGATTCTGTCTGGAATCGTGCGCGTATCATTCAAGAACGTGGCCAACGAAGATATCGAAAACCATGTCAAGGCAAGCGCAAACCCGAGCCACATCAACAATATCGAATACCGGAAGAACAATCAGCATGCCACCGAGGCCTGGATACATCTTGACCCGGGCGAGGATATAACCCTCGACATTACGGTTGACGGCATCGGCTCTGTAAGAATCCCCGGCCTTAAAGTGGCAAGCAAACATATGTATGCCCTGGAGGTGCAGAGCGCCGAGACTCTCGCGGTGACCTTCGGCTCAAACATCGACGGCACCGTGATATACCTTGACGGCCAGCTCCTGGAGGGACGCACCGGCACTGGCGACCAATATGTGAAAAAAGAGAAAACCACGATGGGCTCGCACCATGTCAAGGCCCAGGTCAACGGCCGCACCCGCGAAATGGATATAGAAGTAGCCAAAGGACACACCCATTTCGACATCGACATGAAGAAGAAACACACAGTAGATTTCCGCTCCAACGAGCCCGGCGTAGAGCTTTGGGAGGGAAACAGCATCCTCGGTGTGATGCCGCTTACCATGGAGGTTGACGAAGGCCCCCACTCCTACTCCGTGCGCAAAACCGGATACGATGACGTAACCCACAACATAAACATCAGCACAGACGGTCCCCGGCAGCTCGATATCCACAAAAGCAAGGCGATAGACTTCTACGCTCTTTCAAACAACACCGACTACCGCGGAGCCGATGTATTCATCAACAACGAGCGCCGCGGCACTACCCCGCTGCAGCTCACACTCCCCTACGGGCGATACAACGTGAGGATGTCGGCCTACGGACGCGACAAGAGCGCACGCCTTACGGTCGACGACAACACTGCATCGCGGTTCATGCTGAAACTGCCGGCACGGCACCGCCGCTTCAATCCGTTCGATATCGATTTCCATAAACGCGAGTTCGGCCTCACCGGCGGCTACGTGCAGAAATGGCTTCATCTCAGCGACGGCGTCAACTCGGTAGGACTCAATTATTTCGGCGAGGAAAAACATATGCATGGCTTTCAGGTCGGTGTGCCAGTACAGCCGATTTTCGGCTACGGCCTCGGTCTTAACACCGGTCTTTATTTTGAAGGATATTTCGCCGACTGGACCGAACCGGACTATTATGAGACAATCAGCATGACCGAGCTGTGTCTCTACATGCCCGTCGACCTGCTATTCCGCCTTCCCCTGGGCGAGGAATTCTCCATCTTTATCAACGGCGGTATCGGTATAGACTGGAGCCTCGGCATCACCTGCTCGCAGGAGGGTTATGACGACTGGGAAATCGACTATGGTGATGATGGTTCTCCCAACCGGTTCAACTTCAGCGCCGAGTTCGGCGGCGGCATTCAGTTCAAGGCTCTTCAGGTGAGCGGCAACTATCAGATCGGCCTCAACAACAACTCAAAGATAGTCGACGACGGAATCACGGCCAAGATACGCAAATTCTCCGTGCAACTGTCGCTTATGTTCTGACCCTCATAATCAACTGTTTTCATGAACAGATTATCTCCATCACCACTGTCACTGCTCTTCATCGTGCTGGCGCTCTCAATGACGAGAGCGTCGGCCGATGATTTCCTCAAGGACTTCCTTCGTGACGCCACCGAAGACCTTGCCGCGTTCCGCGACAAGGCGCTTTCCGACCAGAAGGCTTTTCGCGACAGTGTGCTCGGCGAACTGTCGCAATGGCTCTCACAGCCGTGGGAACCAAAACCGATGGAACCGCCCGTGCCGGTGCCACACAACGAGCCGCCGGTGCCTCCGGTCGTTATGCCGCGCGACGAGCCCGCTCCCGCACCGGAAACCAAGCCGGTCCGCGACAATCCCGTTGTCGCACCCTCTCCGCAGCCGGCACCTGAACCGCCACGCCCGGTTCTGCCTCCCGTGCCGGTAGCTCCGTCGCCTGAATACTTCACTTTTACCTCCTACGGCACCACATATCGCGTGGACGCATCACCATCCATCAGGAAAGCATTGCCGGGCTGCACTCTGTCAAGCCCGGCAAAAGCGTTGGCCGAATCGATGGATCGCATTGACGGCGATGAGCTTGACCGCCTCGTCTCCTCCTTTATTGAAGAGGCACGGGCTCACAGGCTGAGCGACTGGGCCTACTACAAGCTGACCGAACACTTTGCAGAAGCATTCGTGCCGGCAAACACCAACGCAAGGAAAATGTTGCAGGGACTGCTGATGTTAAGTGCCGGATATGATGTGCGCTTCGGTGAGGCTCCGGCAATCGGACGGCTGTATCTCCTTGTTGGAACGCGTGAACTTATCCTCAATAAAAACTACTATATTCTTGACGGAAACAAACGGTTTTACCCATTCGAGGAGACGCCTGACAAAGGTTTCAGCATAAGCGCCGACAAATTCGGCGACAACAGGCTGCTGACCGCCCAGCCATCAGGCAAGGAAATATTCGACGCAAAAGCCGGAGCGCCCCATGAAGTCAGCGTCTGCACTCACGATCCGCACTGCCCGGGGAACCGGTGCTCCTCACCGGCGGCGCACTATTCGCTGAAAGGAAATCTGAACCGCATGGAGTTTCTCTCCGAATGCCCGATCTTTTTAGTTCCCGGCAATGAGAACTCGAAATGGACAACCTATGCGATGACACGCCTCTCTGACGAATATGAACAGCAGCTTTATCCCTCGCTCAGGAAGCTCCTCGGAGGAATGTCAAAACTGGAAGCCGCCAATTTTTTAATGAAATTCGTGGAGACGTTCGAGTATAAACTCGACTCTGAGATGTGGGGTGTGGCCGACCGGGCCTTTTTCCCGGACGAGACTCTTCATTATCCCTACCGTGACTGTGAGGACGGCGCCATACTATTCACGAGGCTTGTACGCGATCTGCTGGGACTTCCGTCGGCGTTAGTCTACTATCCGGGGCATCTGGCAGCCGCAGTGGCTTTTGACTCTCCGGTCAACGGAGCGTACATCAACGCCCGCGGACGCCGCTACACAATCTGTGACCCGACCTACTTCTATGCCGATGTGGGTATGCAGATGCCTCCCGACAAAGTTGACGCCTCACAGGCAATATTAATCCCGCTTGACTGACCTGCTGGCATCATTCAATACTGTTTCTGGCAATTCTGATACACCATCATGCCACAAGAGTGTTCCCGGCAATATTAATCCCTTCCACGGAAAGATACCTCCTAATATGATGATAAAGGCCGGTGCCTCAGTGGCACCGGCCTTTATTATGGTTCATGCAGGTTGATTGCAGGGAATCAGGCCTCGTACTTCTTGACGATGACGGTGGCGTTGTGGCCGCCGAAACCGAAGGAGTTGCTCAGAGCGGCGCGAACAGGGCGCTCCTGTGCTTTGTTGAAGGTGAAGTTGAGGGTGTAGTCGATTTCCTCGTCGTCGTCGCCCTCCTCGTGGTTGATGGTGGGGGGCACGATGTCGTTCATCACCGACTTGATGGAGAACATGGCTTCGAGTGCGCCGGTGGCACCGAGGAGGTGGCCGGTCATCGACTTGGTGGAAGAGATGTTGAGTTTGTGGGCGTGTTCGCCGAATACCTCCACGATAGCCTTGATTTCGGAAATATCACCAACAGGGGTCGATGTGCCGTGTACGTTGATATAGTCGATATCCTCGGGCTTCATGCCTGCATCGTCGAGGGCGTTGCGCATCGAAAGAATTGCGCCGAGGCCTTCGGGATGTGTGGCGGTAAGGTGGTGAGCGTCGGCCGACATGCCTCCGCCGGCGATTTCGGCGTAGATTTTCGCACCGCGGGCCTTTGCGTGCTCGAGTTCCTCGAGAATCAGCACCACCGAGCCTTCACCCATAACGAAACCGTCGCGGCTCTTCGAGAAGGGACGTGAAGCGGTTTTGGGGGAGTCGTTGCGGGTGGAGAGGGCGTGCATCGAGTTGAAACCGCCCACACCTGCGGGATAGATTGCAGCCTCGGCGCCACCGGTCAGCATCACGTCGGCCTTGCCGAGACGGATGAGGTTGAAAGCGTCGATGATGGCGTTGTTCGACGAAGCACATGCGGAAACCACACCGAAGTTGGGGCCATGGTAGCCATAGTCCATCGAGATGTGACCCGAAGCGATGTCGGCAATCATCTTGGGGATGAAGAAGGGGTTGTATTTGGGGCCTTTGTCGGCGTTCTGCGCATAGTAACCGGCTTCCTCCTCGAAAGTGTGGAGGCCACCGATACCGGCGGCAACGATAACACCTACGCGGTTTTTGTCAAGGTCAGCATCATTTTCCAGACCCGAATCGTCAACAGCCTGGCGGGCAGCCACCAGAGCGTACTGAGCATAGAGGTCGAGCTGGCGGATCTTGCGGCGGTCGAAATGGTCGGCGCCGTTGAAGTCCTTCACCTCGCAGGCGAACTGAGTCTTGAACAGCGAGGCATCGAAATGGGTGATAGGGCCGGCACCGCTTACGCCGTTGATGGCATTGTTCCAAGCGGTTTCCACATCGTTACCGATGGGGGTTATAGCTCCCATGCCCGTAACTACTACTCTTTTTAATTCCATTCTAAAATATTTATTAGCGGAGAGGCGTTGACGCCATGAGGCCGGAAAACATCCGGCATTGAGCGGAGCGAGAGGTGAGCCTTGGCCCGCGTGGCGCAGAGCCACGCAGCTTCGGCAAAAAAGCAGCCCGGGGCAAAACTAATCGACACCCGGGCTGTATAGGTGGTAATGGTGAAGAAGCGGATTACTGGGCAGCTTCGATGTAAGCGATAGCATCGCCAACGGTAGAGATACCTTCAGCTTTGTCATCGGGGATGGTGATGCCGAATTCCTTCTCAAACTCCATGATGAGCTCTACGGTATCGAGAGAGTCGGCGCCGAGGTCGGTGGTGAACGCTGCGGTTTCAGTTACCTGGTTTTCATCAACGCCAAGCTTGTCAACGATGATAGCTTTTACGCGATCTGCAATTTCTGACATAATAATAAAGAGTTTAAAATTTTGATTACTCAGTGTTAGCGGTGCAAAGATAGGCAAAATTTTTGATACTCGCCTACTTTCCGGGTGCAAAGTTACAAAAAGTCTGCCAAACGGCATTATTTTTCAGCCACTTTTTTATCAAAACCTTTCAAAATCGCCGCACAGAGCAACAAAACCGGCAATCCGGAACCGATGTCGCCCGTCGGCCGGGGGCGTGGCAACTATACATTTGACACATACGGCATATTGATACGCGACCATGCCTCGGCGGCCACTCAGAAACGGTAGGGATATTCGACGGAATGCAGGAAAAGAGGGCCGGCGGGCATCGATGTGCCTGCCGCGCAACGGTCGCGGAGGTCAATCACCCTGCGGAAACCGTCGACTGTGAGCCTGCCGCGGCCTACCTCGACAAGAGTGCCTACCACGGCCCTTACCATATTGCGCAGAAAGCGGTCGGCGGTAATCTCGAAATAACCTTCGGCCCCCATAGGCACACGCCCGGCGTCATCGGCGCGTAGCGGAGTCCACAGGGCACGGGTCACATGGCAGATATTGGTCTTTACGTCGGTATGCAGTTTGGAGAACGATGTGAAATCCTCGGTCTCAAGCAGAATTCCGGCGGCGCGGTTCATGGCGTCGAAATCGATGGCGGGGGGAGCCTGCCACACCAGTTCGCGCGAATAGGGGGAGCGCCGCTGCGAATAAAAATAACGGTAGGTACGTGCTACGGCATCGAAACGCGCGTGGGCGTCGTCATTCACCCGTCGGATGGAATAGACCGTGATGTCGCGGCCGAGAATGGAGTTTAGCGCCCGCGGCAGGGTGTCGAGCTTTCCAGGGGGGATTTCGGCGTCGAAGTGCGCCACCATCCGCGAGGCGTTGACGCCGGCGTCGGTGCGGCCGGCACCGGTAACGGCAATCTGCCGGCGGAGCACTGTCGAGAGTGCCTCCTCCAGTTTCTGCTGCACCGATATGTCATTAGGCTGGCGCTGCCAGCCGTGAAACGGCTCGCCGCGATATGCCAGAACGATAAAATAGCGCACGGCGGTCAGTCTTTTTCAAGATATGTGTAGCCATAGAGACCCGAGCGGTAGGTAGAGAGGAATTCGCGCCCCTCCTCGGGGGTAATGCGCCCCTCCTTCATGGCTTTTGTGACCCAGCCCTCTACGTTGCGCACGAGCTTCTTGGGCGAGAACTGCACATAGTCGAGCACCTCGGCCACAGTCTCGCCGTCGATAACCTGCTCGATTTCCCAGCGGTCCTTGTAGCAGCTTATATGCACGGCATTGGTGTCGCCGAAAAGGTTGTGCATGTCGCCGAGAATTTCCTGATACGCACCCACGAGGAACACGCCGATATAGTACGGCTCGCCCTGACGCAGCGGATGCACGGGCAGGGAGGTTGAAATCCCCTGGGGGGAGATGAAATGCGATATCTTTCCGTCGGAGTCGCAGGTCATATCCTGGAGGGTGGCCATGCGGGTGGGCTTCTCGTCAAGGCGCGCTATCGGCACCACCGGGAACACCTGGTCGATGGCCCATGAATCAGGGAGCGACTGGAAAAGGGAGAAGTTGCAGAAATATTTGTCGGGCAGCATCTTGGAGATTTTGCGAAGCTCCTCGGGGGGGTGCTTCATCTGCGAACCGATGTTGCCTACCTCGCGCGCTATCTCCCAGAAAAGTTTCTCGGTAAGCGCACGGGTGCGAAGGTCGATTATCCCGAGCGAGAACATGTCGAGTGCCTCCTCGCGTATCTGAAGGGCGTCGTGCCAGCTCTCGAAAAGGTTCTGCTGGTTAAGGCGGTCCCATATCATGTAAAGTTCCTTTACCAGCTCGTGCTCGTCGCCGTTGAGCTCCTCCGAATCCTTCCAGGTGGGGAGCGATGTAGTTTCGAGCACATCGAAAATCAGCATCGAATGGTGGGCCGTGAGCGAGCGCCCGGTCTCGGTCACGATGTTGGGCTGTGGCAGGGAGTTCTTCTCACATGCATCTACGATGGAATAAATTGCATCGTTGGCATACTCCTGAATCGAGTAGTTCATCGAGCTTTCGGAGTGCGACGAGCGGGTGCCGTCGTAGTCCACGCCCAGGCCGCCGCCTATATCGACATAGTCGATGGCAAAACCCATTTTGGAGAGCTGCACGTAGAACTGCATAGCCTCGCGCAGGGCATTCTTTATGCGGCGTATCTTTGTAATCTGGCTGCCTATATGGAAGTGTATCAGCTTCAGCCAGCAAGCGATGTCATATTTCTCGAGGTAGTCGATGGCCTGGAGCAGCTCCGAGGAGTTGAGGCCGAACTTCGACTGGTCGCCCCCCGATTCCTCCCATTTGCCCGAGCCTGAATTGGCGAGCTTGATGCGGATGCCGATATTGGGGGTTATCTTCAGACGCCTGGCCACGGAGTGAATCAGCTTCAGCTCGTTGAGCTTTTCCACTACGAGGATTATGCGGCGCCCCATCTTGTGGGCCAGCATAGCCAGCTCCACATAGTTCTGGTCCTTGTATCCGTTGCAGATGATAAGTGCGTTCTCGGCGATATTGGTGGCCAGCACGGCATGAAGCTCGGGCTTGGAGCCGGCCTCCAGGCCGATGTTGAATTTCTTGCCGTGCGACACAATCTCCTCCACCACCGGGCGCATCTGGTTCACCTTTATCGGGTAAATCACAAAATTCTGCGCCTTGTAGCCATACTCCTGGGCCGCATGCCTGAAACAGTTCGAGATTTTCTCCACACGGTTGTCGAGGATGTCAGGGAAGCGCAGGAGCACCGGCGCGGTGACGTCCTTAAGCTGGAGCTCATCCATCACCTCGCGCAAATCCACCGGCATGAGCCCCTGGCGGGGGGTCACGCAGATATGGCCGCGGTCGTTAATCGAGAAATACTGCCGTCCCCATCCGGAGATGTTGTAAAGCTCGGCACTGTCTTCAATACGCCATTTTCGCATTTAAGTAACGGGGAGGAGAGGAAAAAGTGTTAGTATGGTATATTATTAGTACGGTATCTTACCTGTTATCTTGCAAGTTTCAGCACGGCGACGGAGGAGTCGGACAGAAGCACCCTCACCACTACCACCGACGAGCCTACCGCCTCGACCGAGGCGGTCACAGTCTGCGCCGGGGAGGTCTGCGGCAAGGCTATCATGCGCCCCTGGAGGTCGTAGAGCTGGAAGCCGAGGATTTCTGCGCCCTGCGACTCAAGGGTGAGCAGGTCGCCGGCGATGCTGCCTTTCACACCATGGCCGGAGGCATCGGCCGCCACATCGTCAAGCGCCGACGGGTCGATAATCTTCATGGCGAAATCCATCCACTGCGGAGTGGCCGAGAAGAGGAGGCTCTGCGGGGTGGTCACCACCAGCGCCACATCGCCCTGGGCCACGCCGAGCCACACGTCGTCGCCAAGCTCGGGCACTTTTTCGCCCAGGTTGCGGGCATCGACCGAAGTCAGAGCCGACCAACCCTCCATGGCCCGGGTGCCGATAGAGTCAAGCGAGGCGGGCAATGTCACGGTATCCACGCTGCCGAGCCCGCGCAGGGCGTAGTCGCCAATCTTTGTGATACGCGTATCCTCGAACTTCGTCACAGTCATCGAGGCGTTGCCGGCGAAAGCGTATGCCGGGATAGAGTCGGAGTTCTTCACCAGCGACGTGAGGTCGGCCGTAAAGGCTTCATCGCTGAAAAACGCACCTTTGCCGAGTTTGAAATCCGATGACGGCAGATATACGTTGGCGAGTCGGCGGCAGTCAGCGAAAGCCCAGTCACCGATGCTTTTGAGCGACGTACATTTATTCACTGTAAGGTTGGTGACATCTATGCCGTAGAATGCCAGCGGACCAATCTCCTGAAGATTCAGCGGAAAGAACACAGTGCTGAGGCTGGAGCAGCCTGCAAACGCCCGCTCCGGAATTTCGGACAGCGACGAACCCAGCTCGGCGCGCGTGGCGGCCGTACAGTTTCGGTATGCACCCTTCCCCAGCTCAAGCAGCCCGTCCGGAAGCATAATCTGCTCCAGGGCGCGACAGTCGGCAAAGGCAGCGTTGCCTATGGCAGTGACCCCCGGGGGGATATTTATCGCTGTGATATCGGAAGCTGCGAAAGCCCCCTCCCCTATCTCTTTTACGGAAGCGGGGAGCACAATCGAGGTCATGCGCGAGTCAATGAATGCATAATCGGGCACAACGCCGGCCTCCGACGAGCTGCGGCCACTCATCAGTCTCTCGCCGGAATATGACGCGATAACAGCGCCGGAAAGGTCAAGAGACCTCAGCGCGGGCATCTGATGGTTTACAAACTGCAGGTCGGCGGCATCCACCGCTCCGGTCACAACGAGGTCGGTCACCTCCGCAGCCTTGTCGCCGACCTGCGCGCGCAGGTCGCCTGCTGTTGAGGATACCGATAGAGCCGCCCCGTTGGCCAGGGCTGCCACAGATATCATTATACCCGAAAGTGTAGTTTTCAATAAATTCATAAACGTATATAATTGCCGGTACACGCTGCCGGCCGTCAATCCACCGGCTAAATAACTGATTAATCCGTTATTTATTGCCCTTCCTCAGCAAAGAAAGCGTCATAACCCTGCAAATTTACGAAAATCTCCCTATTCCGCAAAACCACATGGAAATCACCACCGGACCGGCAACAACAACAGCCTGACCTCACAGGGGAGGCAGGCTGTTGCAGTTGTCACCTGACATATGTGATGTATCAGCGGAGAAGAATCTTGGCGGGGTGGCCGTCAAGCACCACGATGTAGATGCCGGGAGCGGGAGCAGTCACAGCCGCGCCTGAACCTACGGAGATACCCTGGGCGTTGTAGAGGGCGAGGATGCCTGCCGAAGCGGCGACTGTGAGGCCGTCGACGGTGAAGGTGGCAGCGGAAGCCGCGGTTCCGGCAATTGCCGACGAGAGGGTGCGCTGGTAACCGGCAGTGGTGTAGAGACCATAATTGATGAAATCAAAGTCAGATGTCTTGCCATCGTCGCCACCGGGGTTGAAGAGGCACTTCAGAGCGGGCGCCTCGCCGTCATAGCTGAAGGAATACTTGTGGTATCCGAGAGCGGGGTCAACAGTCATTGTTGTGCCGGGCCAGTTGCCTCCGGTGAAGTTCAAGTTTGCATTGGCGGAATCCCAGATCCAGGTGTAGACCTGGCTCCATCCGGAATTGGCATTGTCGAAATACACCACATAGTTGCCGTCGGGAGCAGGTGTGGGGTCGGGGTCCGGGCCGGGAGTCGGGGTAGGATCGGGATCGGGTGTAGGATCGGGATCGGGTGTAGGAGTGGGGTCGGGCAGCGGGTCAACCGAGCCTGAACGGAGTTTGCCCACTGATGCGAGAGCGTAGGTAATCACGTCGATATCGTCCTTTTCGTGCGAGGTGGAGTTATCCTTGGCGTATTCGCCGAACACCTCGTCGACCATCGAGGCGTCGAAGGGGCAGCAGTCGATACCCGACTCGCCGCGGGTGCCTACCACGCGCACGCCCAGGCCGTTGTTCTCAAGCCATTCGCGTGTTATGCCCAGGGCGGTGAAAGGTATCTTCATCTCAAAGAAGGAGTCGTAGGAGGTATCGTGGGGTTTCAGCCCCTCTACCGGGCCGGCGAGGAGGTTGTCGTAGTTGGCAGCGTCGTAGATATTGTTGATAATCGACGGGTCGGAAATCAGAGTTGTGGCATCGGCCCAGTCGGCATATGTGTTCTGGCGCCAGTAGTGCGACGGGGCGAAACCTTCCTTCATCTTGTAGGTCACTCCAATGGATGAGAAGAGGTGGCATCCTGCACCATAGTCGGTGTTGCCGGCCGCATCGACGGCGGTGAACATCGCAGGGGCGCCCTGCCCTACCTTGGCGCTCATGAAGAACAGACGGTCGACATGACTGGAGAACTGCACGCCGCTCTGTGCGCCGCCCCATATGTGGTCGCCGTTCTGGAGTTTGCCGGTCACGCCGGGCTTTGAGGGGTCGAGGCTGAGGGCCACGATGATAGGCACATCGCCCACACGGCCATAGTCGGTGAGGGGGCCGTCGCCGGGACGCGCCCAGGTGTCGCCGCTGTTACACATCTGCCATGCCAGGTAGAGGTTGGCGTCGTCCCATGCGGCATATACAGCATAGAGGTCGACAACGCAGTTCTCATGCGAGCCATGAAAGGCGTTGCACATGTCGTTTGCGCCGCAGGTGGCCACAATCATGTCGTCAGTCCAGTCATTGAATTCGCCGTCGATGCTGATCGATGCATATTTGCCTACTGCATCGGAAGGGTTTGTGGAATAGTACGCGCGGGTCTCCACCGGAGCATCAGTCTGCGCGAAAGCACCAATCGCCATGGCGCTCGCCGCCATGGCGGCATAGAATCTTTTCATGTTGCGTTAAGGTAAAAGATGAATGAAGCAAGTGTTAATCTTCCGCAAAATTACGAATTAAATTCTTCCTGACAAAAAAACTCCATCAGAACCCGCACGGTCCGCCCGCCCCCACGCCGTGCGCCGCCATGCCACCAGCGGCGCACGGCGGCGTATCGGTGTGTGTTATTTAGCGTGAAAAATTGTAGTTGAACAGCTTTGCAACACGGTCGAACCTGTCGCCTATCCTTACAAGACGCCCCAGGCAATCATAGCCGAAATTAGTGATATTTCCCGTAGCCGACTCAACCGATGAAACCATACCATAGCCATCATAATTCAGAATCGTTACCAAATAGCCGTTACCGGCCTCCACGTTCTGACATTGCCGCAGGCTTTGGTACATGGCGCTGTTTGCCACTCCGTTCTTCATTACCTTCCTAACCAAAGCCTCGATTCCTCCGTCAGAATCATCTCCTTCTATGGTAGCTATGAGTGCATGATAATGGCTTGTCGGATACAGAGGGGCCCATACCAGACCGACCGAAGTCCCGTCGGGATATTTCTCGACTATCACGTTATTTGTCGAATCATAGATATAGCTCACTCCCGGCGCAGCCTCTTTGCCGCCGATAGAAACCTCGGTAGTCAATGGCAGAACGGAATTTTTATCGGCATATTTCTGCACAGAACGTTCGGTTTCGTATGATTTGCCTCCTATTATAGTATATTTCACAGTCTGCAGTACCGGTGAATACCTATGCTGCGAAATCATTTTCGCAGCAACTTCATTCAACCCCGAGCCCGCGGCGAAATCATTGTGGTAGGGGCGGCTGAAAACTGTGCGGAATTTCCTTGCCCCGCCGTTTGACACAGTCATGGCATCAGGCAAAAGAAAAAGCCCGTAATCAATATCGGTGGTGGTAACGGATTCCCTGCCGTTGTCATCATACATCGTCTCCATTATTTTTTCGGGACGCATCATATGGGTGCGGATAGTGTAGGCCGTGCCGCAATAAGAGTAGGGATTATACTTCCCCGGCACACTTATACTGGACGCTGAGACAATACATATCGAATCATTCAGTCCAGGCCGGTCATTTCCGAAAGTCACCTCCCTTTTGGCGGTGAGCTTACCTGCTGCGGAATAATCTTCGGTGAGGTATTCCAGTCCGCGCTCCTGGTCGAGCGAGGTATATGGTGTATAAACCGAATGAGAGTGCAGGTTGTGGGTGGCCGGCAGGTCCTTGTGCCCGGTCGAGTAGTTCGTGAAATAATGCCACCGGTAACATCCATCCGGGAAAATCTCTTTTACCTTTGAATATCCTACGGGTGCAGCCTGGATATTTACATCAAATGCAATCACGGAATACAAAGATCTGGAATCCATTGTGTAAAGGTCGCCATACTGGTTGGTAACGGCGTTATTGACCACATGGCATCTCACCGGCTGCAGCAGTTCACCGGTCGAGCGCCCGTTGTCGGAATATTCAAAACTGCGGTACAGAAACTCATCGGCTGATTTCCCGGTAGGACTATTGAAAATACTTTTCACACGAATTCCGCCACCTATCGAATCTTCGCTATTGTTTTTCAATATTCTCCGGTCATCACTCACCTGTTTTGAATAACAGTTGCCTTCATATTCAAACCGTGTATACCCCCCGGTGGGATAAACAATTTTCGACAACGATCCGTAAGCAGCCAGTTGTGGATTAACAGGCCGAGTGTCAGGAAAATATATATTTGCCGTAAACCCGTTGTAATATCCCCACTTGTCAAACTGTCGGGTGTGGTATTGCGGCAGTCTTTCAGGAGAGATGTATTCAAAAGTATATACACATTCCTCCTCGTTGGGGTGACCGTTGTAGGCTGCTGCCTTCATCTTTTGTAAGGTAAGGCGTTGGCTGCTGTTGTTGGAATATTCAAATTCCCAGTTGTATGTACCCTTGTTGCCGCCGAACAGTATCCTGCGCAGAGGACGTACTGCTACCAGTGAATCTATCGCCTGCGAATTGGAAAACCTATTGCCGTCATCATTCAATGCATCACTAAGCACTGGGAAATGCTTTATTCCCAAGTTTTTGTCAAAAGCATGGTAATAATCAGGCTGTAGCTGGCGTTTGTTGCTTGAGGTGCCATCGAAAGAGAAACTGAGTGTGCATCCGCCGAAACTGAACGACGATGGATAAACCGGGAATATCAGCGAGCCGCCATACTCGCCACTTGACACTCCGAAATAAGCCTGCTTGTTTCCGATTGAAGAATATTCCGTTGCATCCGTAAGCTGAAGCTGAAAATCATATTCAACGCGCTTATATCTGAACGTGGCGCATTTCCCGTCGATATATTCTATCTTCGTGAGATACCAAGCCGTAGCTACCACACCTGAATTCATCTGGTTTACAACAGGTATCGAAAATTCTATCGCATTTTCATCCTTCCCATACGTATATCTCGTACCGTCATCATCTATCAAAGTGAACCCTTTGATATTATCTGACCGGGCTATTGCAGTCATGACAGGAGGAGTCTTAAAATTCATATTATAACAGTCACCATAATCTTTTTTACGGTTGAAAATACGTGTAAAATTATCGGGGTTATCCCAATCAAACTCCACTTTCACTTCCTTGTTGCATTGAACCATCCATTGACCGTTCTCATTGAGATAGAAATTACCGTGGCCACCCGGGAAACTGAACGAAAACCGGTCGGGCTCCAGGTCAAGAGTATCGGAATGATTCTTTGCCCGGTCATATATCTGGTTAAGCATACCGGGTCTGTAATTCCAGGCACTAAAATTCTTGACATTCTTGTCGATATAGTAATACCCGTATTTCCCCCCTTTTTCGTAACTTTCTCCTTCATATCTCGGGCGACATTCATCCTGATATTTACCGCGCACCTGGCGTGTAATACAGCCGGGCACGTTGAGCACCCAGCCCATCCCCATATAGCCCGGCATCTGCTCCACCTTTATGCCGCCTCCAAGATAATCCAGAGTAATAGGTATAGAGTGGTCACCGTCTTCAAGCGTCACCAACGGAATTGACACCTGCGCACGCCCAGTGTATAGCGACATCGGTATATCGCCGTATTCGCCCAACGAGGCCGCGTCCATACTCGGCAAATATTTCGACACCCTTGGCACCTGCGCCTCCGAAGTCAACGCTATGGCGAAATATGCCAGAAATATATACAAACACGATTTATTTTTCATCTTTTATAGTGTCATTGGGGGTTTCGTATTTCAGGGATTTTCCCGAATTCTTTTTATTCCTTTTCTTTGGTGCATCTATCCAGAACACATCCTCTGTAAACCACTCTCTCGGATATGTATAAAGTGGTCCCAACCGCGATTTCAATGGAGTTTTGTCATTCCAGCAAATATCAAGGCTTTGCAATATCGAATCCTGAATCTCTCTACGTACCCTTATACTTCTGGACCAACCTGCTTCATAGGTATTAATCGGTGGTGTCCAAAGATAGTAGATGCCATTTTTTTTAATCTTACGATTTAAATCCATCACTTTTACCATTGTTGTATTCGGACCGATAGAATCAAACATCAATCTGACCCATACAGTGTCTTTCCCCGAACCAAATTTAAACAACCTTTCAGGTTTAGGTTCGGGTCTCATTGATTTAGGAAACTTATGCGGCCACGTACGCACAAATCCCCCTTTGACATATTGGGGATTTTCTATAATAAACGAATCAATTTTTGTCAACAATTCATTTCTATTTAACTGAACCTCATATTGTTCTCTATACCAGTCCACATCCTCATCCATAAAAAAGCTTATACAGAATCGTACATAGCCAAGATATATCGACAATAATATAACCGGTGTAAGCCAAAGCCATTTAATTTTATCTTTTTCCATCATATTATATCTAACCTGTGACTTATGTATTTACACAAAGACGCGCAAAAATTTTGATATAAATTAATTTTCAGCATCTACTTATCTAATAATCCATCGTTGAAATTTTATTCAATCTTTAGCTGTTTATCTACAAACTCAGAGGCCCAGCACCTGACAAGAAATTGCTCTAGCTCGCTCAACCTTTTTGCTAATACATTCTCTCCGACAATGCTTTTTCTCGTTGACTCAACGAATGTTTGCCTACCATCTTCTAATAACAACAACTGATAATAAAATAATTGGTAATCATCATTTGTTGTATATTCAGCCTTTTTCAGATCAACGGACATTTCTTCAAATGCCCATCGTAGAACAGGTGTTTTTTTGCATGTGGTTGAAACACATCTGTCTCTGTTATCTGTAATAAAGACATCGCAAACAGAGTCTCCTTCCGCTATAAATACGTTGTATTTTTTAGCCCCTCCAATCTCATAGCAGATGTATTTACGGGTACTATCCGCTTCATTTATGTTAAAACAATCTCCTCCCCTGTTGAAATCAACAGAAAAGAGGTTTTGAGGTAAACCTATATAAAACAGGATTAATATAAATATGTATTTCATTTCGACATCATTATAATCAATACTTCAAACGAGCTTCTCGCCCCCAAATATGATAAACCCATAAATAAAGAGGCCCCAATCTGTAACCGATGGGGGTTGTATCCCTCCATTTAAGCCCACTTCTGTTTAAAACTTGTTGCTCAAATGATCTTGATATTTTGTAACTATTTATAAATCCAAGTGAATTTGAATTGACATATGTAAAATCAAAACCAAAAACATCATTTGACCCGATAGAGCACAATTGAACAATCGTTTTATTAGCATCATCGGAATAGATCAAGACTTTAACCCAAATTTTTTCACCCTTAAATACAATCGGCAAATATATGTCAAATGTATTGGTATATGAATATAGCTGTTTAATCGCATCATTCCTGACAGAATCCATATATGCAGAATAATCAATGCCATTTATGGAATCATCATCTATTAATTTATTACTTCTATTTTCATAAGAATTCAATCTATCTCTATTAACAGCAATCTCACTTAAACTATCTCGAAGATTAAAAAAAGTATCAACAGCATCCTGACACTAAGCATCAATGGAGTACAACTCACCATAATAAACGTCTCTTGTCTAGAACCAGCTTATTGAAAACACCAGAGCTATAAAAGTTGTCACAAATAACGACAAAAAAACGTTCTTTAAATAGTGTTTATCTTTTCCCATATACAATTAGGCAATTAAGCTTTAGCAATAATTATATCTTATAATACATCTATATTTATCACAAGTAAACACAGAACGACAAGAAACACATCAATATCGTGAGCCTTCTTGGTCAAAAATATTGTAGGTCCATGTATATAAGTATATCGTAAAAATAAATTAATGTATTGATATGTTAAGCCGCAGGTCTACAGAAATTAATCATGTATCGTTTACCAACGTTGGAGAGGATGTCTTCTACGGTGGCGAACAAGACGTGTTTATCTCCGTAGA
>SCEJ01000314.1 GCA_004102785.1 Muribaculaceae bacterium Isolate-013 (NCI) | reverse complement strand
CCAGGTCGACCCAGGCGCCGGCCGACAGGCTGACGGTATAGAGCCCGGCCTTCGGCGCGGCCTTGAAGCTGGTGAAGCCGGCGAAGGTGCCGTCCTTCGGCGCGCGCTCCGGCGGCGAGGGCAATTTGGCGTCGGCGGGGGCCACCAGCGCCAGGGTGATGGCGGTCGAGGGCAATGCGGCCTGCTCGCTGCCCGAGGCAAGCCTGGCGCGATCGGGCGCGGTGAGCGCGGTGCGGGCGCGGTCGATCGACCATTTGAACTTGTCGCATCCGCTCGGCTCCTCTGCCGCAAAGGCGGGAACGGAAACGAGCAGCAGCGATGCGGCGAGGAGCGATGTGCGCATGTCTGGTCCAATGCAATTGTGACGGATGAAACAGATCAGCGGCCCCG
>SCEJ01000313.1 GCA_004102785.1 Muribaculaceae bacterium Isolate-013 (NCI) | reverse complement strand
CGAAAGGAAGTTTGACGAGAAGCCGCCGCCACGGAAATAATCGCGGTCGGCAGGATACCATGTAGTAGCCTTGAGACACTCCTTCACATCATTCTCGGTGATATCGCCAACCTGCTCCATGACCGGAGCGCCGTCGGCGTCGGTCATCGCACCTGTGGCGTCGAGAGTGGTTGCGCCGGAGTTGATAAGATGTATTATGCCGTCGGCGGCACGGCCGGTAAGTTACTAGCCGGTGACGCGCTTCACTGACTCCGGACTCCAATAGGTGCGCACATCGGAAAAAATCTGCGAAGTGCCTGTAAGCAGATAACCGAAGAGCATCGCCACGCCGTTGCAGGCATCGTTTTCAGTGGCAAGCACGAAAGCCTCGCGTATGCCGTTCCAGTCAAA
>SCEJ01000312.1 GCA_004102785.1 Muribaculaceae bacterium Isolate-013 (NCI) | reverse complement strand
ACTTATTTTGATGTCGCCCACAATCCGGACAAACCGTTCAGAGTATCTACCGGTCGCTATATGATTACCGTTCTGGGCACGCGCTTCAATGCGATGGCCTATCCGGATAACGAACACTTTGAGGTGGATTTGATAGAGGGTTCGGTTCAAATAGACAACCTGTCGGATGACACAGACCGGTTGGTGCTGAAGCCGCTGGAACAAGCCATCATCAAGAACCATCGTCTATATAAGAAAATATCCAACTTCGATAATGAAGAGTACCTGAAGAATGGGGTGGTACATTTCAAACGTTGCCTGCTGGGCGAGGTCTTGAAAAAAGTCTCTCTCTGGCAAGGTGTCGGACTCACCATCGACAATGAAGTGGATGTAAACTCTCCGGTGACCGGAA
>SCEJ01000311.1 GCA_004102785.1 Muribaculaceae bacterium Isolate-013 (NCI) | reverse complement strand
TAAGACATCCGTCAAGCAGAAGATTGTCTGCGCCAACGCTGACGGCATCCTCGCGGCTGTCTCCATGTGGTGGAGCAAAGAGGGTCAGTTCCTTCCGATTGAGGAACTATCCAAAATCTTTAAGAAGCAGCTCTCATTCTGCGAAAAGGTTGCCAACGACAAAGACAACCCCGAGTTTATCAATTCTCCGTTCGTCCGCTACGAGGAAGAGGTTAAAGCCAAATAAGCATGAACAATCCCGATGCATACTATCAGCGCATTGAGGTATCCAACTCTGACCTCACTGCATTAAAAGAACTCTCTCACCCTCGCCCGTAATGCTGTAACCTGGGGGCGTCTTTCCGCTACGGGTCTATCGAGTATGCGAAAGTCCTCAGGAGCGTCGTTTATG
>SCEJ01000038.1 GCA_004102785.1 Muribaculaceae bacterium Isolate-013 (NCI) | reverse complement strand
TCTACGGAGATAAACACGTCTTGTTCGCCACCGTAGAAGACATCCTCTCCAACGTTGGTAAACGATACATGATTAATTTCTGTAGACCTGCGGCTTAACATATCAATACATTAATTTATTTTTACGATATACTTAATCTCCACCATTTGATGTAACTGAAGAATAACTTATCAAATCTTTGTCAGAAGAAATTCGTTCTTCATTATCAGTCATCTTGATTACTCGATAAGCGGTCTGGGAAATGCCATTAATAAGATCTGCAGTATATAGACAGATATAGTTGGCTTGACGATAGGAATTGTAATATCGGAAGAGTTGCCCTCCGTCAAGCAACATTCTATGCCACTCCTTGTTATACTCATCTTTATCATCCCCCGTTGTTTTACATTCAATCAACATAAATGGAACACCGTCATTGCCCGTTATGAGAATATCGCCATAGTAATTACCATCCTCTCTGCCGCCAGGTGTTTTAGGCTCTAAAACGATATTAGAAGGATGGTAGCCAATTTTTAGCAACCGACAGACGCACTCCAATACCACAAAATTTTCATTATCAGAAAAATTGAGGGTGGTAGCTCTTTCTATTTTTATTTCTTTGGGGTATATGATTTGGTTGGTGGAAAAGTCTACGGATATTTGTGTGTCGTTTTCAGAAAAACGACGTGTCATCACATCATTGATATTTGTAGTATCTTTTACAAATCCCAATGACAGTAACAGTTCTCGCAGATTATCCTTAGTAATCATATTATAGTCTCAAAAACGAAAGCTCCAACGTAGGTATGCGAGGCCGACCAAAGCCTTTAAGCGACTACGTTGGAGCTTCCAATGTTTGTTTACGGCTTTCACCGTTATGTCGTTGTGATATTCTTGGTCATTTCGCATCAGATGCTTAGATTGCAAAGTTAATCATTTTTGGTGAGATTCACGGTATTTATCCCTCAGATTCCGCGTCGGGTTCGCGCGAAAATAAGATTTTGGGATGTTCATAGGGTTCTGAAAACGAAAATTTGAATGAGATTAAGATGGATGATAGAACGATAACAAAGGAGGGTATCATATCGTACCTATATTCCGGGAATCCTTCTCACAGGATAAAACGAGGCAAACCAGCGCAATTAAAAAATCTTAATAGCCTATAAATATTTCCAATCCTTTTATATGTGATTGTCGGCAGTTTCACTAATAGTACACTACTCGCACGCCACATTATGCGTATAATATTGATTGCCAGCAAGATTATAGGCCGAAACGTAAATTTTCCAGATTTCATCAAGCAGTAGGGACGCTCCGTGGAGCGTCCGAGCAACCAACTGAAAATCAATCGATTCTCCGAACATTCCACGGAGCATACCTACTGCAAGAGTGTTTTCAACATTTTGACACACCCTCGTTTGTAATATGCAATCAGAAGCGTATCAACTCATCATCAGCACAATGACCACGCCCCAGAGAATGAGCAGGATATTGCCGACGGCATACGTCACGGTATAACCCATGGCCGGGATTGAGCTGCCTATCGCATCCTGCACGGCACCGAGCGAGGCTGTTGTGGTGCGGCTGCCGGCGCAGCATCCCAAGGTTATGGCCGCCGGGAACCTGAATATCCTGCGCCCGATAATCATGCCGAGAATAAGAGGCAGCGATGTGGCCACAACGCCCATAAGGAAAAGCACTATGCCCACATCCTTGAGACCGCTGACAAAAGAGGGGCCGGCCGAAATGCCAACCACGGCGATAAACATGTTCAGGCCCAGGTTATCCATCAGCCACACGGCCGGACGAGGCAGACGCCCGAATGTGGGGTGCTTGGAGCGGAGCCATCCGAGCAACAAACCGGCGATAAGCGCGCCTCCGCTGACACTGAGGCTCAGCGGAATCTTGCCGATATGGATTGCCAGCGAGCCGAGCAGGCCGCCAAGGAAAATGCCGAGCCCCACGAAAACAAGGTCGGTGCGGGTGGTACGGCGGTCGGCATAGCCGATTACAGGGGCGGCCTGGTTTACCTCGCGGGCAAGTCCGACGATTGAAAGCACATCGCCCCGACATATTTTCACGCTTGCAAGCACAGGCACTGACACACCGCCGCGACTGATGCTCTTTATCGACACGCCATACATATATTTCTGCCGGCGAAGTGAGTCGACCGTCATTCCGTCGACATTCTTCGACGACACGGTGACATCAAGCTCCTCGGCAGGGAAGTCAAGCAGCTCGGCATCGACCACTTCAGGCCCCACACGGTCCTCATCGCCGATGATGAACTCACGCCGGCCGCTGAGCACTATCTCGTCGCCCGACGATATGGTGATTTCCACTCCGGGAGCCACATCAAGTATCCGGCCGTCCTTTCGCACACGTTCCACAAAAGTGCGCCGGCCGTCGTCAAGCAGAAACTCCTCCACCTCGGCCGGAGTGCGCGGCTGGGCGAAAAACGGCGCCGTGGCCTTATATGCCCTGAACACCACCGGGCGCAGCGCGCGGATATAATCGGGGTCAGGGTCGGACATCGGAGCGTTTAGCTTTTTCTCAAGCTCCGCCGTCTCGGCTCTCACCTTTTTAAGCCCCCCCAGCAGCCATGGGCCGAGATTTGCCAACACATAGGCCGAGCCGATAGTGCCGTAGACGTACGACACCGCGTAGCATACAGGAATCATGCCGAGCCACTGCTGCTTCTGGGCGGCCGTGGCCGAAAGTGACTGTATGGTATCGGTGCCCACGCCGATGGCCGCCGACATTGTCTGCGAACCGGCAAGGAGCCCCACGGCCTCCCCCACATTATAACCCATCAACAGGGCCACACCCCACGTGGAAAGCAGACACAGCACACACACCACCACGGCAAAAAGCACCTGTTTGAGTCCGTCGCCGCGGAGCGCCCGGAAAAACTGCGGCCCCACACTGTAACCTATCGCAAAGAGAAACAGCAGGAAAAACACATCCTTCAGCGGCCCCGGCACAGGGATATCCAACTGACCTACAACAACTCCCACCAGAAGCACGGATGTGACCGTGCCCAGTGAGAACGATTTGAATTTAAGCTGCCCGATAAAGAAACCTATACCGAGTGTTAGAAAAACCGCAAGCGAAGGATTCGCGCGCAATGTCTGTACAATCCAATCCATTTCTATAAATAATAGTTTACAAAAATCAAAACATCATCAACTCATTTTTAGTTTTGGAAGCCGGCTGCGGCAGGCTTCTTTTTTCAACCTTTTTATATCTCTAAACGAAACATTTAAGAACATGACGATGTTATAACTCCGACGACAGGCTACCGGATTACAATATACTCCAGTCAATGTACACCCTGCATAACCTGCCACAAACTGAATAACATACCCTAATAATTTTATTTTTATGCTTGACCAGAATCTCGACCCCAATTTCCGCAAGGGCGATGCCAAAACTGATGTATTCGGCTCTGACGCCATGTTGCAGGCAGCCCCGGTAGACCGCATTCCTGCCGGCCCGACGACCCCGGAAATCGCATACCAGATGGTTAAGGACGAAACTTTCGCCCAGACACAGCCAAGGCTGAACCTCGCCACTTTCGTAACAACCTACATGGACGAATACGCCACCCGGCTGATGAACGAGGCCATCAACATCAACTATATCGACGAGACAGAATATCCCCGCGTGGCCGTGATGAACGGCAAGTGTATCAACATCATCGCCAATCTCTGGAATACCCCCGAGACAGCGAAATGGAAAACCGGCGCCCTGGCAATCGGCTCGTCGGAGGCCTGTATGCTCGGCGGTATCGCCGCATGGATCCGCTGGCGCGAACGCCGCCAGAAGGAGGGGAAACCGTTCGACAAACCTAACTTCGTAATATCCACAGGCTACCAGGTTGTGTGGGAAAAATTCGCCCAGTTATGGCAGATTGAGATGCGTACGGTGCCTCTGACTCTGGAGAAAACCACACTCGACCCGGAGGAAGCTCTGAAGATGTGCGACGAAAACACCATCTGCATCGTGCCCATCCAGGGTGTGACCTGGACCGGCCTCAACGATGATGTTGAAGCGCTCGACAAAGCGCTCGACGCCTACAACGCCAAAACCGGATACAACATCCCTATCCACGTCGACGCAGCCTCGGGCGGCTTTATCCTGCCGTTCCTCTTCCCGGAGGTAAAATGGGACTTCCGCCTCAAATGGGTGCTCTCTATAAGCACCTCCGGCCATAAGTTCGGCCTTGTATATCCCGGTCTGGGATGGGTGGTATGGAAAGACAAGAAGTATCTGCCCGACGTCATGTCGTTCAGCGTCAACTACCTCGGCGCCGAAATCAGTCAGGTGGGCCTCAACTTCTCGCGTCCGGCAGCCCAGATTCTCGGCCAGTACTACCAGTTTATCCGCCTCGGCTTCGAGGGTTACAAGAACATTCAGTTCAACTCCCTATCCGTGGCCAAATACCTCCACTCCCAGGTAAGCGCGATGCCCGAATTCCAGCCCTACTCACAGGATGTGCCCAATCCCATCTTCACATGGCTGATGAAACCCGAAGTGCAGAAGTCGTCAAAATGGACCCTCTTCGACCTCCAGGACAAACTCGCTCAGAAGGGCTGGATGGTGCCCGCCTACACCCTGCCGGCAAACATCGAGAATATCGTGGTGATGCGTGTGCTCTGCAAACAGGGCTTCAGCCGCGACATGGCCGACCAGCTCCTCAACGACATACGTTTCGCCGTAACGGAACTCAACGCCCTGGAATACCCCACCCCCACGCGTATCTCTATGGAGAAGAACGTGCCTCTGGTAACAAAGACATTCAACCACACCGGCAAATAACCATTTGACCGACAAACCGCGACAGCCGGCGACCTCCGATGACTACGGGCGATCGCCGGCTATCGCGGTTTTCCGGAATATATTCTGCTTAAACTAAGTAACTGGTCGAAATTATTTTAATGTTTATGCGGATGAAATTTTTAGGATATTTGTCTTGAAGAGGAAGGAGCGTAGCGAGCTACGTGACTGACGATGAGAGGCAAAGATTCAAAAATTTAGCTGCAGAAACATTGAAATAAGATGACCGGTTAGTATAAAATAATTTTGAACAGTTACTTATGGACATCAGACTCACACATCAACAGATACACGACGCCGCCTCGCAGGCTTTCGACCGCGCCTCGAAAATCAACGGAGGAAAAAACGCCAGCTATATCCCCTATCTGGCCAACATCGACCCGTTGCTTTTCGGCCTCAGCGTGATGCTGCCCGACGGCACGGCATTCAACTTCGGCGACACAACCTACCGCTTCGGCATAGAATCGGTGTCGAAAGTGCCCACCGCCATCCTGGCTATGCGCCAGCACACCCCCGCGGGAGTGCTCGACGCCATCGGAGCCGACGCCACCGGGCTGCCGTTCAACTCCATCTTCGCCATACTGCTCGAAAACGACCACCCGTCGACCCCTCTGGTGAATGCCGGCGCCATCTCGGCATGTTCGATGATTGAACCCAAAGGGGACTCCGATGCCAAATGGAAGGCGATAACCGACAACATCACCGAACTCTGCGGCTCAGCGCCGCAGCTCATCGACGAACTTTACCGCAGCGAGAGCGCCACCAACTTCAACAACCGCGCCATAACGTGGCTGTTGAAAAACTACAACCGGATATACGACGACCCCGACATGAGCCTTGACCTCTACACCAGGCAATGCTCGCTGGGAATCACCTCGCAGCAGCTTGCAGCAATGGCCGCCACAATAGCCTCGCGAGGCGTCAACCCTGTTACACACAAACAGGTGTTCGACCCGGCCATAGCCCCGAAAATAACCAC
Source organism: Muribaculaceae bacterium Isolate-013 (NCI) (assembly GCA_004102785.1). Classification (GTDB taxonomy): domain Bacteria; phylum Bacteroidota; class Bacteroidia; order Bacteroidales; family Muribaculaceae; genus UBA7173. Next base: position 26,011 of record SCEJ01000038.1, on the reverse strand, counting down.
CCTCATAGCCACCGTGGGCTTCTATCAGCATTCCGGCGACTGGCTATACACATCAGGCATTCCGGCAAAAAGCGGAGTGGGAGGAGGCGTGATGGGTGTGATGCCCGGCGTGCTCGGCATAGCCGCCTTCGCGCCGCCGCTCGATGACGCCGGCAACTCCGTGAAGGCCCAGGCAGCCGTCAGCGAATTCACACGCATACTCGGTCTCGGTGTAATGAACGGCGACAGGGTCACCGTCGCCGGCTGACCACACTGCTGACCGGCGGCATCATACCCCGCCGTCCGCTCAGCTTTATTCAAACGAATACTTTAAACTATTTATTTAAATTATGGCTACAAAACCTACATCCACAACTTCGGCCACCGTAAAATCGGCGGCGAAGTTAGGGGTCGGCACCCTGATGATAATGAACATCGTGGCTGTCGTATCCCTGCGCGGACTCCCGGCCGAGGCCGTCTACGGCATGAGTTCGGCTTTCTACTATCTGTTCGCGGCGATAGTGTTCCTCATCCCCGTGTCGCTCGTGGCCGCCGAGCTGGCATCACTGTTCCCCTATCAGCAGGGCGGTATGTTCCGCTGGATCGGCGAGGCCTTCGGCAGCAAGCTCGGCTTCCTCGGCATATGGCTGCAATGGGTAGAGAGCACCATATGGTTCCCCACGGTGCTCACATTCGGCGCAGTGTCGCTGGCTTTCATAGGGATGGACCACGTGGCCGACTCGCATCTGGCCGCCAATAAATTCTATACCATAGCCGTGGTACTCGCAATCTACTGGATAGCCACCCTTATTTCAATGAAAGGCCTGGGATGGGTAGGCAAGATATCGAAAATCGGTGGTATGGTAGGCACCATCATCCCTGCCGGCATCCTGGTTGTATGCGGAGTGATTTATCTTGCTTCCGGAGGCCACTCGGAGATGAATTTCCATGGCGACTTCTTCCCCGACCTTACCAACTTCGACAATGTTGTTCTGGCGGCATCGATATTCCTTTTCTATGCCGGCATGGAGATGTCTGGCGTACATGTGCGCGATATAAAGAACCCTGCCGTCAACTATCCCAAGGCCGTTTTCGGCGGAGCACTGGTCACCGTGCTTATTTTCGTGCTCGGCACCTATGCCCTCGGCGTGATTATTCCGGCCAAGGATATTAATCTTGTGCAGAGCCTCCTTGTGGGCTTCGACAATTATTTCCAGGCCTTCCACATGAACTGGTTCACACCCGTCATAGCCATAGCGCTCGCATTCGGCGTGCTTGCCGGTGTGCTCACATGGGTTGCCGGCCCGTCGAAAGGTGTATTCGCCGTAGGCCAGGCCGGGTATCTCCCCCCGTTCTTCCAGAAAACCAACAAATCAGGCGTGCAGAAAAACATCCTGCTCATCCAGGGGGGAGCCGTGACGCTCCTCTCGCTGCTGTTCGTGGTGATGCCCTCGGTCGAGAGTTTCTACCAGATTCTCTCGCAGCTCACAGTGCTGCTGTACCTGATAGCCTACCTGCTGATGTTCGCCGCAGTGATTTATCTGCGCTACTCGATGAAAGGGGCCAAACGCCCGTTCCGCATCGGCACCAGAGGCAACTCCCTGCTGTGGATTGTGGCCGGAGTCGGTTTTCTGGGCTCGCTTCTGGCATTCGTACTCAGTTTCCTGCCCCCCGACCAGATTGCGATGGGCTCGAAAACCGTGTGGTATTCAGTGCTGTTCGGCGGTGTGGCTCTGTTCGTGATTCTGCCGTTCGTAATCCTGGCATTCCGCAAGCCGTCGTGGGTAAACCCCAAGAGCGATTTCGTGCCGTTTCACTGGCAGACCGACCCGCAGTCGCAGGCTCTGCTCAAAGCCGCCCGCGAGGCTTATGAGGCCAAGGAGGGTGCCAGTGACAGTGATACTGCCGGCTCCGGCAAAACCGCCGGATAAACACTCCGAGACTTGTCCTCATCTCATAAATCATCAGGGACGCCCCGAGGGACGTCCCTGATGATTTATGAGATAAGGCAATCTGATACCCTGTCAGTGTCAGCGCACGTAAACCTTTGTGGCGCGTGAGCCGCGGCGTATGATAACCAGGCCGGAGTAGGTGGAGATATCCGTGATGCGTCGGCCGTCGATGGTGTAATATTCAGGTTCCATGTCGAAATCCGAATCCGGGTCGTAGAGATTGCCAGGAAGCTCCTCGATGGAGGAGGGTGCCTTGAAAGCCTCCACTTTGATATTCTTTATCTCCCAGGTGGCGGCCTCCGCCGAAGTTGACGTATAGCGGAAGCCGATGCGGGCTTTTTTGCCTGCGCATACATCGATATCGGCCCGTGTGCCTGTCATGAAATTCCAGTCGTTACCCGCAGGCCAGCCCGATACCGTAACCTCCTGGCGCGAACCGCCATCAACCTGCACATAAACGCCGAGCACATCGGCGGGGGAATCGCAGAAATTCACAGCCTGGTCATAGCTCACACGCGCCGAAGTATATCCGGTGAAATCCATCTCGGGAGTCCACAGTATGGCGTCGGCGGAATAATTGCTGCCATTGGTGCCTCCTACATGGGCCGTGCCTTTCCACCCGTATTCGTTTGTGTTCACCCACACGTCATCGACCTGCGAGGGACATGGGGTGACATACTGCGTTGTGAATCCGGCATCATCGCCCAGCAGCGAGTTTGCGAAAAGAGTCTCCCATCCGTCGCCAGGCTCCGGACCGGGGAGAGCGCCCGAGGCGGAAGTGCTCTTCACCGATGTACGCGGATTGAAGGCCACGTTTGTGGAGTCGCCCCATACGTATTCCATAAGATTCGGAAAATCCACGTATGGGTTGCGGTTACCCTGAATGGAATATACATCGTCGTTGCGCTTGATTTCAAGCTCATCGACCTTATCCTTGCGGGCCCATTCGAGGTAAAGGGTATAGGCCCATTCCTTCAGCGTGGGATACTGGCCTGGCCGCACCGTCACGGCACACTCGCCGGAGGTTTTCCAGGGGAGGTTCTGATAGGCGGTGAAGATATAGAAATAGTCGCGTGCGAAATCACCTTTCCATTCATCGGCCGGCTCCCACATATTCTGACCGGCAGCGTCCTTTCCTACTTTGGTGCAACCGTTGCCCTTGTCGCCCGACACAACCACACCCATACCGTAATTGCTTTTGGTATTGTTGATTTTGGACTCGCAGGGCATCAGCTCGAAAAGGTCCTTGTAGGCATTGTTCTTCGTGCCGCCCCACCATGAATTGGCTACGGAATGCTCTATGTTCATGCCGCTTACCGAAGAGCCGCGCGAGCCGAAATAGCGCACATCGTAGCTGTAACGGTCGATAACCTCATTGTTATCGGTGCGGTCAGTTACATAGAAGCCCCACCAGGTGGCATTGTTGCCAGAGCCGTATGAGAGCATCTTCACATTGTTGGCCACAATCTCATGAATGGCATTCTTGAGGTCACTCCCTTTCAGCCCGTCAAGTGAGCTGTAATATTCCATAGGGATGTCGGCATGGACCGGCACCGCGGCCCACGCGCACAAAGCCGCAGCGGCGGCCGAACGCAAGATTTTCTTCATTCTGTATTGATATTTTTCATGATAACAGATGCCGGCCATGCAGTAGCCGCGGCATCTGTAAGATCAGACATATAGCATCAGTCAAACACATCCTCGAGCGAGGCTTCCGTGGAAGCCGATTCTTCCGACACATATGCATCGGCAAACTCGGAATCGCATATCTCGGAGAAATCCACACCGAATTTCGCATCCTGGCTGTAAGGGAGCGACCGGTCGGCGAACACTTTCTTCAGGAAGTTGCCCACAATCGGCAGCGCGGCGGCAGAACCCTGCCCCTGCGCGGTGCTTGCAAAATGGATGAACCGCTCCTCGCCGCCGACCCATGCTCCTGCCACAAGTTCGGGAGAGAAACCCATGAACCAGGCATCGGAGTTGGAGTTGGTGGTGCCGGTCTTGCCCCCCATCTCGGCCGTGATACTGTATGGCGCCCTGCGCAGACGGCTGCCGGTACCGGCCTCGACCACATTCATCAGCATTGACAGGATTTTGGCATAAGCCTTCTCGGATATAACCTCGGTGTGCGAGGCTGAGAACTCCGAAATCATATTGCCGTTGGCATCGCATATCGAGGTGACATACAATGGCTCGGAGCGCATACCGTTGTTGGCATAGGCCGAGTATGCCCCCACCATCTCGCGCACCGACACCTCGGCGGCGCCCAGCGAGATTGAAATCACGGGGTCGATATGGTTGGTGATTCCGAAATTATGCATGTTGCGCACCAGCGTGGCGGGCGAAAGCTGCTCCATAAGGCGCGCCGAAATCCAGTTGTTGGAGTAGGTCAGCGCCCAGCGCAGGTCAACCATCTCGCCTATACGCGCGGATCCAGAGTTGCGCGGCATCCATGTGCGTCCGCTCTCATCCTTTATCACCGGCTGGGCGTTGAGCATCTGGTCGCAGGGAGTGAATCCTTCCTCCATAGCATAGGTATAGAGGAATGGCTTGATTGTAGAGCCGATCTGACGGCGGCCGGTGGCTACCATGTCATACTGGAAGAACGTGAAGTCGGAACCGCCGACATAAGCTTTTACATGGCCGTTGCGCGCATCCATCGACATGAAGCCGCATCTGAGGAAGTGCTTCGTATAAAGAAGAGAGTCACGCGGGGTCATCACCGTGTCCACAGGGCCGTGGTAGGAGAATACCGTCATCTCGCGCTTTCGGTTGAACTCATTAAAAATCTCCTGGTCGGAAAAACCGGCCTGGTGCATCGTGCGCCACCGCTCGCTCTGCTTTATGGCGTGGTCGATAAGGCTTTTCTGCGTGGCTTTGCCGAGTTCGTTGGGATTGGATGTATATGGGGCGTTGGGCACACCGCGCTTCTCGCGGAAGAATGCCGTCTGGAGCGATGTCATCTGCTGTCGCACCGCCTCCTCGGCATACTGCTGCATACGCGAGTCGATGGTGGTGTGTATCTTCAGACCGTCGGTATAGAGGTCATAACGCGAGCCGTCGGGACGCGGATTCTTCTCAATCCACCCGAAAAGCGGATTTGTTTCCCAGGCGATGGAGTCGTCGATATATTTCTGCTTCTCCCAGCCGCGGTAGTCGGAGCGCACCGGCTTGCGGGCTGTGAGCACCCGGCGCAGCTCTTCGCGGAAATATGGCGCCATACCGTCCTTATGGTCCATACGGCTGAATTTCAGCACCAGGGGGAGCTGCTTAAGCGAGTCGGCGGCCTCCTTCGAGAGGTAGCCGTTCTTCACCATCTGGTCGAACACCGTGTTGCGGCGCTGGCGTGTGCGCTCGTTGTGGCGCACGGGGTTGTAATATGCCGGGTTCTTCACCATCCCCACCAGGGTGGCGGCTTCCTGTATGTTGAGGTCCTTGGGCTCCTTGCCGAAATAAACGAAGGCGGCCGACTTGATACCCACGGCGTTGTAAAGGAAGTCAAACTGGTTGAGATACATCTTGAGTATCTCGTCTTTTGAGTAGTAACGCTCGAGTTTCACCGCAATCATCCACTCGATAGGTTTCTGGAGGGCGCGGTCGAGAAGGCCGCTGCTCGACGGCGAATAGAGCTGCTTGGCCAACTGCTGGGTGATAGTGGAGCCGCCGCCGGCATTCTTCTGCCCGAGCATCAGCGTTTTCACGAACACACGCATGAACGCCCGCATATCAACGCCCGAATGGTCGTAGAAACGCGAGTCCTCAGTGGCTATCAGCGCGTCAAGCACATGCTGCGAGATTTCAGAGTAATCGGCATATACGCGGTTGCCTGAGTTGCGGTAATACCGGCCCATCTCCTCGCCGTCGGCCGAGTAGATTATGGTGGCGAATTTGTCGTTGGGATTCTGAAGCTCCTCCACAGGAGGCATATATCCTATCCAGCCGTTGTAGATAAAGATGAAGAGCAGGAGCACCACAAGCACTCCTGCGCCGAATATTTTCCACATCCACCCCACAATGCGGCGGGTGCGGCGGGCGCGTTTTCTGGGTTCAGTATCAGCAGTAGTATTCATATAAAACTTACCGTTCAACCGACAAAGTTAGTAATTTTTCGCTACAATCTCCCATCTATTCGGCCGGTACCCTCTATTTTTTGTATTTTTGCAGAAATTTTTCGATTATGATTCAGGAACGCACTCCCTCGTTTTCACTGATGCAGGCCGTGAAACGCCGCTTTTTCGCCATGCGCAACGGCGACCTCGCCGCCCAGATGGCCAAAGGCGGGATAACCTACCGCATTAATTTCGGTCTCAACCTGCCTCAGATTTCAGATATAGCCCGGGCGGCGCTCTCGGGAGCCCTCCCCGACAATTCTCATATACCCGACGACGATGAAAGGCGCGCACTGGCCCGGCTGCTGTGGGAGAACACCACAACCCGCGAAAGCCGCCTTATAGCCCCTATGCTGCTCACTCCGGCCGACCTTGACGCGGACGGCGTTCTGGCAATGCTCGCCGGCACCGGCACCACAGAGGAAGCCGACGTGCTCTGCCACAAGCTTCTGCGGAACCATCCCGATGCCGCCAAAATAGCCGCCGCTTTGGCTACCGCACCCGAATCAACCGACATACAGCGCTACGCGGCCCTGCGCCTGATGATGAACCTCCTTGCCTGCGGCAAAGCCGACATATCCGCCACAGGCGCCGCCGCCTCTGCCGAAAGCTCGCGCGGATGCTGCCTCACCGCCCCGCTCTGCCGCCAGATTACCGCCGAAATCGACTTCCTCACCGAAAAATAAATTTTTCAACCGGGGATAATGTGTCTTTTTTTGTAACTTTGCAATATATGACTGAAGCCGACCAACTCAAACAGCATCCGATATGAGATATCAATGTCTGCGATAAGGTTTTGAATCCAGTTCTAACTTTGTAAATTTTAAGCCGTTTTCAGATGTCAGAATCCAAGCCTATGATGGGCGACCTATTTTCATCAGACGAAATCCTTGTCGATTGGCGTGACTTACAATTTTCCCATCCGGAAAGGAAAATTCGCCTTGCCACATCTTTCAGTGGCATTGGGGCGATTGAACATGCTTTTCAAAGATTGGGATTAGACTTTGAAATTGTATTTGCAGGCGACATTGATGATAAATGTAAAAAATCATATTTTGCCAACTACCATATTTCTGAAGAACAGTGGCATTCTGATATACATGCATTGGACGCCACCCCTTTTTTGGGCAAAATTGACATTTTCGTAGGGGGAGCTCCTTGTCAAGCTTTTTCTATGGTTGGTAAAAGGAAGGGGTTTGAAGACACTCGCGGAACTTTATTTCGAGAATTTGCACGTGTAGTAAAAGAATGCCAACCTAAGGTTTTCATTTTTGAAAATGTCAAAGGCCTATTAAGCCATGACAGTGGCAACACATGGGATGTAATAAAGAACACATTCGAGGATTACTGTGGATATAACATTTATTTTAAGACATTGAACAGCAAGGAATACGGGATTCCACAGCATCGTGAACGTATTTTTTGCATCGGGTTCAAAGATAAAACCGATTTCACATTTCCTTGTGCCATACCTTTGGAGTACCGGATGTACGATTTTCTCGAAGATTATATTCAAACAAAATATTTTTTACGAGAGAAGGGAATTAAATTTGTTACTTCCACAAAGAATCGGACTAAGTGTTATACCCAGATTAACGGAGATGTCGCACTTTGCCAAAAACGTAACCAGCAATTCAACTGGCACGGAGACTTTGTGTATCATCCTGCTTTAGAAAATGCCCCATATGAAGAAGGATGGGATGAGTTTATTTTTGATGTCAGAGACGTTGAAGAGAAATATTATCTTTCCGAGAAAGTAAAAAAATATGTTCTGACACCGGGTACAAAAAACTTCAAAACTTCCACGGAAACAGATTTGGAAGTTGCCCGGCCACTGCTTCAGTCAATGCATAAAATGCACCGTGCCGGAGTTGACAATTATGTCACACACAAGGGACGTATCCGTAAACTTACTCCCCGTGAGTGCCTCCGCCTGATGGGTTTCAAAGATTCTTTCAAAATTGTCGTTTCTGACACCTCAATGTATCAACAGGCAGGTAACAGTATAGTTGTAGATGTGCTGATCGCATTGCTAAAACAACTCGACATCACCAAATATGGAGAACCATTATCATGAAAATAGATAATCAAAATTTCAACTTCATAGACACACTGAATTCGGCTATTACAGTGCCCGATTGTTTTGTGAAACATGGCTCCAAAATAGGTAGTGGAAACGGTGAGGCTAAATTATATATTGCGCCCAAGACTGTGATGTATTCATTTTTTGGCAGCGAGAGTTTTCATGTGAAGTGTTTCATTTTAAGAAGTGATCTCATTTCATATATGAACGCCATCCACTCGGAATATCTGCATCCATCACAACCATACCGTGCAGCCGACCAAATGCCACAACTATGGAATGAGCGCATGAGCAGAATCCAATCGCTCCCAGACGTCATTGAATTTACGGTACATTCACAAGACCAAATTTCAGGTTATCGCGGATATGTAAGCTCCAAGGATTCCGGATATCAATTAATCCGCGAGATTTCGCTTCCACTGGTAAGCTATATATCTGTAATGCAACTTACTGATTCTAATGGCAGCATAATATTTTATTGGAAACTGTTCGCTGATTTTGAGGCAATTTCTGATAAAAAGGCTGCATCAGTATATACTTATGGGAAAAAGGTGGCACTAAAAGAGGTTGAAACACAATATCAGAACAAGACCTCTTCTCGGGAATCTGAGATAAGACGTGCACGGCAAGGTCAAGGTGTATACCGGGAGAAACTTCTTTCAGAATGCCCCTTTTGTCCTATTACTATGATTAATGACGAACGGCTGCTTATAGCCAGCCATATAAAACCGTGGGCAGTATCTACCGACAAGGAAAAGATTGACCATAAGAACGGGGTTATGCTTTCTCCCCTGTATGACAAATTGTTTGACCGAGGGCTCATGACTTTTACCAAAGATCGTAAAATAGCATTATCCAACTGGATTTCACCGGCAAATAAAAAAAGGCTTGGAATCGTAGACGGACAGTTCATACAAATGCTCCCTCTTGACGAAGAACGACAGGCATATATGGAATTCCACCGGTCTTCTGTTTTCAAGGGTTAAGCATTCCTGATTATTAACTATAATTACTTGCGGCAGTGGAGTTCGAGCACCTCGGCGGTGGCGGCGGTGACGGGGAAATGGCGGGAGGCGCGCAGCCCCGGCAGCCATAGTATTTTTTCATCACCGGTGGCGGAGTCGACTGCAACAAGCACCACTATCCGATGCTTGGCGGTCTCAGAGAGTTTTGCATCGCTGAAAATATCGCTCAGAAGGCGCGTTCCTTTCATGCCGAACGGCGCAATCCGGTCGCCGGTGCGGGGGGAGCGCAGCATGAAACGGTATCCGGCCGAAAGCGCCCCAGCATCGATCCACATCCTTGTGGCGTCGCGCCCGGGGTGAAATGCACTGCGCGGCAATATCACGGCCGACAGCCACTCCGGCAGGGTTGACGGATTCCGGAAATCGACTTCCCGCGGCTCAACGGGAGCAACTTCCTCATATACCGACAGCTTGCCGCGGTCAAGGAGCATACGCACGGCACCGACATCGAATATACGCCCCGACTCGCCGCGCCTGGCGGCCTCGGCTATTGCCGCGGCCTGTCCGGCCACGAATCCGGGATAGAGCGGAAGCAGCATTCTGAACAGGAGATGCTCCGGCGACGGTCCGTTTAATATCGCGGATATATCCACAGAGCCGTCCGGCCCCGTATATTCGCTGCGCTTCTGCGCCAGCAGGCCGTCAAGGAGCGCAAGGTCGTCGTGCATATACCCTATTGAGCGGCCGATGCGCTCCACGGCACCCGGCACAGCTTTTTCAAAAGCAGGGATAACGTTGAGGCGCAGATTGTTGCGTCCGTAACAGTCGGATAGATTTGTCGAGTCAGTGACGAACTCCACCCCCTTGTCGCGCAGATATGCCTCGATTTCCAGGCGGGTGCAGCGCAGAAGCGGCCTGATGTATATTCCTCGCCTGGCGGCCATCCCGGCAAGCCCCGGCAGCCCGCTGCCACGCAGCAGATTCAGGAAAAAGGTCTCCACATCGTCCTCGATATGATGCCCCACGGCGATATGTCGCAGCCCGAGCTCCACGGCCTTTTCCGAAAACCAATTGTAGCGCAATTCGCGGCAAGCCATCTCGACCGACTCGCCGGTGGCTGCGCGGCGCGCCGGCACATCGAAACGCACCAGCTCAAGGGGCACTCCTGCCGAATCACACAGTCCGCGGACGAACATCTCGTCGTCGTCGCTTTCATGGCCACGCAGACCGAAGTTGCAATGCAGGGCAGTGCAAAGCATTCCTGCCTCGCGGAGTGCAAGAAGCAGAGCCACCGAATCGGCCCCGCCGCTGAGCGCCACTCCCACGCACTCTCCGCGCCGCAGCCCGAGGGCGTCGAGTGCCTGCCTCACCAGTACCGGCACACGCAATCCTTTCTCCGTCATCAGGGATTAAGCTGGTTAGGGTCAAAGAAATCCATAATCCCGCGGGTATGCTCCAGCAGGAGCGCACCGGGCCCCTGGGGGTCCTCCTGCGCCGACTCTTCGTAAGCCGAGATAGCCCCGGCGCGGTCGCCGGTTTTCCACAGCAGTTTCCCCTTTTCAGCAAGCACGGCGGCCAGCGGCGCCTCTCCGCGCGAATCGTGGTTACCCTCCATTTTAAGCGCATCGACGAGCGGCTGCAACTTTTTCAGAGCCTCCTCCGGACTATTGTCGGCCACAATTTGTTTTATATTTTGAAGTATATCCATAATTTCGTACTTTTGGTGTCACAAATATAACAAATCCTGGAGAATTATGCCACGCAACATCAGAGTAATTTCAATAATATTCGCATTTTTCGCTTCTCTGACGGCCTCGGCCGCCGACCCGACTGCCACAGCCTACACCGCCGACGAGTGCTGCGGCACACACATACCCTATCCGGAAAGGAACCACGACACAGCCATCCCCGACTCACTCACGGCCGTGTTCATAAATCACGTGGGACGCCACGGCGCACGATACCCCTCGTCGGCAGCCAATACCACTGAGGTGTTGCGCACTCTGCACCGAGCCGACTCGGCGGGCGCGCTCACCCCTTCGGGCAGAGAACTGATGAAGCTCGCCGACTTCGTGGCGGCGAAATCCCACAACCGCTGGGGAGCGCTCGACTCTCTGGGCATGGCCGAGCAGCGCGGCATAGCCTCGCGAATGTACAAGGCCTATCCGCATCTGTTCAAGGGGGGCAACGTGTCGGCTATAAGCTCCTACGCCCCCAGATGTGTGATGTCGATGTATGAGTTCACCCACCAGCTCGACCGTCTCAACAACAATGTGGAAATCATCACCTCGTCCGGCCGGCAGAACTCTCAGCTCATGCGCCCCTTCGACCTTGACAGCGAATACATCGAATGGCGCGACTCCAAAGCATGGGAAGAGCCATACAACATGGCCTACGAGACAACCGCGCCCACCGCGCCGGCAAGGCGTCTGACCGGCGATTTCCTCTCCTCCGACGATGCCCGCCGCCTCTCCATGGCCGCCTACAACATGCTCTCGTGCCTGCCGGCGATGGGACTCCCCAACGAACTCGCAAAATATTTCACCCCGGAGGAATACAATGCCCTCTGGTCCCTGGCCAACCTGCGGTTTTACCTACGTTACAGCGCCAACACCCTCTCCACCCTCCCCTCCGACATCGCCTCGGCACTCCTTATGAACCTCATCTCCACCACCGACAACGCCGTGCTGGGTCAGTCGCCGCAGACGGTGATGCTGCGCTTCGGCCACGCCGAGACAATGATGCCGCTGCTGTCGCTGATGCGGATACGCGGCTGCTACTACATGACCAACTACTTCGACACCACCGCGCTCCACTGGCGCGACTTCAGCGTTGTGCCTATGGCGGCAAACCTCCAGATGATTCTCCTCCGCTCGAAGTCAGGCAACTACTACGTGCGCTTCGACCTCAACGAGCAGCCGGTGCCACTGCTCCCCAACTCCGATGCCATTTACCTCCCCTGGGTCACAGCCCGCCAATACCTCAACCACTGCCTCCCCCTCCACCTCCAGCTCTGAACAAACAGTAACACAACAATATAACACACGCCAATCCAACATTCCAATCAACAACTGCACATCACATGCCAAACATCGTAGAACTCAGGGCCATAGGGGCGCTCCTCAACGGCAAGGAGCACTTCTATATCCCATCCTACCAGCGCGGATACCGCTGGAGGAGAAAACAGGTCGAGGACCTTCTCGGCGACCTCTATTCCTTTGCCAGAAGGCCCAGAGTCACCTCGGGCTCCGCCTCCTCCCCCTACGGCGACTTCTACTGCCTCCAGCCCCTGATTGTAAAGCCGATACCCGTGGGCGACCCGCGCCGCGACAAAGCCCTGCCCCCCGAAATCGCCGCCGACCCCGGACACAACCTGTGGGAGCTCGTCGACGGGCAGCAGCGCCTCACCTCCATCCTGCTGCTGCTCAGAACCTACCTCGGAATCCTCAACGACGACATCCGCGAAGACTACGAGAAGGAGTACTACACCATATATTATGAGTCACGGCCCGACATCATCGAGCTGCTCGACGATGAGCTGGCATCACCCAACATCGACCTGCTGCACGCCAGGGCCACACGCCAGGTGGCCGCAGAATGGGTCTCGCGTGAGCACAACGGCAAAGGGATAGAGCTCAGCAAGCTATACGAAGGGGAGGAAGGATGGACACGCAAAAAGCTCGTGACTGAAATCGTAAACCTCCTTATGGCCAACACGCGCACCGATGTTGTGAAATTCATATGGTATCAGCTTGATTCAACAGCAAATACCGACACCGTGCGCGAATTCATACGAATCAACAACGGCAAGATTCCGCTACTTGACTCCGAGCTGGTGAAAGCCCTCTTCCTTCAGCGCCGCCACGACCCTCACGGCAAACTGCTCGACCTGGCCACACAAAGAGCCATGGAGTGGGAAACGATGGAGAACAGACTTAACGCCAGCGACTTCTGGGGCTTCATATCACCCGCCGGAAACAACTCGGAGGACCGCATGGGCTATCTCCTCGAAACAATCTACCGCGTACACCTTAGGCAAAACCAGAATACCGACGACCGGACGGTGCAGAAAATCGAGGCCGGCGACGTGTTCCGCTTCTTCTACAACGCATTCGAGGGGAAGCAGGGCGACGCACTCCGCACTGCCCTCGATGAGAAATGGGGCCAGATTGTAGATGCCTTCCACGCAGTAGAAGACTGGTATGAATCGCCTTTGCGCTTCAACTACATCGGCTTTCTCATTCAGGCCAACGTCGACGCCGCTGAAATCTACTCCGCATTCCGGAAGGCCATCGACAACACCCTCACTGACTGCAACGGAAATGAAATTACCTTCGACCGGTGGCTGAAAAACCGCATACGTACGCTATTCCCCGACTGGATTGTGACCGAAGTCGATGCCGAGACCCCGGCGAACACTGCCGGCGAACCGCAAAGGAAGCCCCGTATCGTGGTGGAGTACGGCAGCGGCACCAGGATTATCCGCAACATTTTCAAACTGCTGAACATCGAGCTGCTGACCTCGCAGTACCGCAGCATATCTGAAACCGGCCAGGCAAAATGCATACGCGACTCGGGGGTGTTCCGCTTCCCCTTCGACCTTTACAAGGAAAACGGCTGGGATATCGAGCACATTGATTCCCAGACCGAAAACCCGCTCAAATCTAACGAAGACCAGGCAAGATGGATAGCCGGAGCGCTGCTCGACACCGTCGACGGCCTCTCTGCCGACGACCGCACCTCACTGGAAAACAACGTGAAAATGGTCGAGGAGAACCGCGACGCAAAACCGTCGTGGGATTTCCTGCGTGAAAAAATCAACGGCGAACTCCTCTCCGAACTCAATAAAGGAGCCTGGAAAACAGCCGTTTCACTGATACAGACAGAGGTCGGGGTCGAAAATCAGAACGAGCATTTCATCGGCAACCTCACACTGCTCGACGAAGCAACAAACCGCTCCTACAAAAACGCCCTCTTCTGCTCAAAGCGCAAGGCCGTAATCGAGGCTGTGGGCGCCGGGAGATACATACTTCCCGCCACGCAGTATGTATTCCTGAAATTCTTCGACCGGGATACTATCAGCGCCTCCTCGCGCATAAAATGGAGCGCCTCCGACAAAGAGAAACACCACGATTTCATCTACAACCAACTCAAGGACTTCCTTCCCCATGCCTGACAACAACCGACTATACACCCTTGACGGCCTTCTCCGCAACGGCATTTTCGACAATCAGAAACAGGATTTCATGCCGGTGGAAAAGGTGCTGATACCCAAGATACAACGGCCCTATGCCCAGGGTCGCCTCTCACAGACCGAGATACGCGACAACTTCCTCGATGACCTATACCTGCTGCTCACCACACCCGGCCAGACCATAGAACTGAATTTCGTTTACGGCACGGTGACCGACGGCACTTTCGAGCTGCTCGACGGGCAGCAGCGCCTCACCACCCTCTTCCTCCTGGCCTGGTATCTGGCCGTCCACGGCAACGAGCCGCAGGCCGTGATGAGCCTGCTCGACAAATTCACATACGAGACACGCACCACATCTTCGGGATTCATCAGGAAACTGGTCGACACCGACCTGACCGTAGGAAAATTATCAGCAGGCCGGGCACCTTTCGGCAACGTAACTCCCGGGCAGTTCATCACATCACTCGGATGGTACACCGGCGCCTACGCCAAAGACTCCACCGTGGCCGGGATGCTTGTGATGCTCGACGCCATACACGCCCGCCACACAGCGATAGCCGAAGCTGACCGCCCGGGCTATGCCTACCTCGACCGCATCAGATTCTATCTGCAGAATCTCGACAACCTGGGGCTGACCGACGAGCTTTTCATCAAAATGAATGCCCGCGGCCTCCAGCTCACCCCGTTCGAGAACTTCAAGGCCGAACTCAGCGGATGGCTCAAAAGCAACCCGTTCGCCGACCGCCGATATGAGAAAGAGGTGCACACCGCCGCCGGGAAGCTCCCCTTCTGGCTCTTCTTCTGCTCAAGTATGGACGGCAGGTGGAACGACAATTTCTGGAAGAAACCCGCCACGGACTCCGTCGACGACCTCGGCGCCGCCGATGCCGACGCCGCCTTCTTCACCTTCCTGAAACGCTGGCTGGCCAACCGCGCCATCACTCTCGGCCAGGAAAACGGCAACAACGCTGACAACACCGACTGGACCTACTTCTTCCGCTACTTCTCCGAGAAATCGAAAACCGACCGCTACCACTCCTTTGCCGGATTCAAGGAATTCGTAGTGGCCGCCGACAAAAAAGGCTTCGACATAATAGCCGAGCTCACCCACACCCTCGCCACACTCTCCGATCCAGCAGCAGGCTCCCTTATAAAAGAAGCTTTCACTGCTCCGTGGGCCACCACTTCGCAGAAACCCTGGGAACGGAATTTCGAGATACGCCCGATGATTATATTCTCAGCCATATCCGAATTCATCCTCTCCCAGCCTTTCGACACGGCCAAACCGCTGGAAGCGCCGCATTTCGACTCAGACGAATTCGCACGCTGGATGCGGATGGTGCACAATGTGGTGGAAAACAGAAATATCGACAGCGAGCGAGTGCAACTCGCCACTACCCGACAACTGAAAGATGTGCTGCAGTTCAACAGCAATCCTGTTTACATACGTCTTCTCGACTATATGAAAGCTTCGGCGCGCGACTCCAACCGTGAATTCCGCGAAGAGGCCGCCAAAATCCAGAGAATCCTCTCAGATGCCGGATGGCAGACCGCCTCGCCATGGGAAGAGGCTTTCAAAGAGGCCGAGAAAAACCCCTACATGACCGGCTCGGTGGCGTTTTATCTCGACGACGAAACCGACGTGGCTACCTATCGCCGACGCACATCACACGTGCCGGTGCTCTTCAATGCCGATGGCGTTGCCCCCCGATTCTGCACGGGCTACCCGCTGTGGCGCGCAATCCTCACCAACGACACCGACTGGTCGGCATTCAAACCGGGCGCATACAACATACGCATCACCAACAAAGTGAGCGGCAACCGACTGCTGAAAGCGCGCACCGTGTGGAACGAAGCGCCGCAGGTGCGCCGGCTTTTCCGCAATCTACTCGACTGCGACAACACCGATGAAACAACGGATCTGCTCTACAATGAAACCCGCCGCCCGGCAGCCATCACCTTTCCTGACGACTGGAGCGAGGATGCAAAGACGCTGGCCTCCGAGGGACTGACCCGGCTATGCTCCGGCGGCAAAGATGGCGGAGCATTGGGCTGGCTCTCCGCAACGGGTCATGACCCTATGGGGATATTGTTCTACAAGGACGGCGTGATGGCTCTCTATCGTGGTTATGTCAACTGCATGTACCTCAACAACCACCGCGAGAAGTTCATACCCGAACTTGAATACGCCCTGGCGCACAACAACTTCACTGTCAGATACTGCGATTCGCGCTGCAAGGACAATCTCAATCGATTCGGGTTTTACTCAGGCGAGGTCATAGAACTGATGGCCACGCGTCAGGCCCTGGGGACGGAAATCGCCGGAAATGAACCCTCCGGCGAATTACCCCCGGAGGAATATCTGCTCAGATTCACTCCCCGCTTCGGTCTGCAGGTCTACACCACATCGGAGAGCGATGCCTTGCTCCTTGATTCAAAAATCACAGAACTGAAAGAGGCTCAGGCCACGCTGCCGCCGGAATCACCCGACATTATCACCAGGCTCGACGGCCTGATATCAGGCAACGGCGTGCTCGATGAAAACGGCCGTCCCCGGACCCATTCCGTGGAGCAGCGCCTCTTCTACCTCGCCGCATACATTCCCGACATACGCCTCGCATCCCCCGCCATCCTGCCTCTGAACATCAGATAAAAAGAGAGTGCGTAAGAACAGCCGAATCCAATCAACCCGCAGTGACGCCCCGCGGTTTGGTTGGATTCGGCTGTTCTTATATACCCTGCTGTATCTATCTGTCAGGAAGCCTGGAATCAGAACGAGTAGGAGATGCCGATGGCGGGGAGAATGGCGTGCACATTGTATTTGGCCGCGAATTCCTGCTCGGCAGGGAGCTCCGAGAGCGATGCTCCCTGGTAGGCCGGCAGCCCTACCGCCGAAAGAACGGCGTTGTAGGCCGCTACACCGGCATTATATTCCGCCAGTCCGGCATTGTACTGCGGAGCAAGGAAATCAGCAAAAGAGCCCTTGCCGCACTCCGTGCCAAGCCCTTTGGCATACATCAGCGAGAAATCGATGGAAAGATTACGTATCGGACGGAACGAGAGGCCCACGGCCGGCTCGATACGTGTCATCCCCGGAGTCTCCGGGTTGTAATAATCCTTGTTGCAGGGGGTGAAGTCGACCATCATGCCTGCACGGAGGTCCAGGCGCTCCGTGAGGGAGTACTGGCCGCCGAGGTGCAGGGTCCAGGCATTGTGGTAGTCCTTTTTAAGGTGCTGGTCAAACTCCGGAAGCTGGTCGAATTTGAAATCGAGGTACTTGTATGTGCCCCATCCGTTGAGCTGAGCGTCAAAAGCCAGCAACAGCTTCTCCACCGGCTTGTAGCTCGCACCGAAAGTGAATACCCACGGAGCAGGCATCGAAGCGTCGAAATTGGTGTAGTTTAGATTGTCGAGTGTTTCGCCGAGCA
Organism: Muribaculaceae bacterium Isolate-013 (NCI); assembly: GCA_004102785.1. Classification (GTDB taxonomy): domain Bacteria; phylum Bacteroidota; class Bacteroidia; order Bacteroidales; family Muribaculaceae; genus UBA7173. The sequence continues at coordinate 8,301 of SCEJ01000038.1, read as the reverse complement.
CCGCGCGGGCCATTTCGTCGGCATAATCCACACGTGCGTCGCCGGCCTTGACATGGAGGTTCATCTTCGAGCGGAAAGAAGCACCAACAGTCCACTGGCGCGTGATATCCCACATCGCGCCCACATTCACACCCAAGGCAAGCTCCGATGACCCTTTGAGGTTGACCGAAGCAGGGGGCATAAGGCCGTATTTGGTCTGAGGCTGCTGCGGCTCCGGAAGGTCGAAAGGCTGCCCGGTGAGGGCGGCCTGCGTGCGAGCCACATTATATTTAAGGAGCGCTGCCTGATACTGGAGGTCAATCACGCGGTCCATAGACCGGGCCGACACCAGCGCCTTGTCGAGATTCACCGTGCCCCAGCCTATCATCAGACCGGCGCCCACAGAAAGATTCGGCAGAATGCGCCACGACACCGTAGGCTGCACGGTAAACATCTTGAGGTCGACCGACTGGTTCATCACTGCCCCGGGCCATGAGCGGCCCCAGGTGATAGTAGAGCCGTAAGGGGTATAGAAAGCCACGCCAGCATAAAGGTTATCATATATACGGAACGACGCCGACACATTCATCGGAGTGGCAATCTTGCTTGAGGTGGAAAACTCGCTGCCGTCGGGAAGAGTGGCTGTGGCGCTCGACTTTATGGCGGCCACAGCGCCCGAAAGCTCAAGAGTCTTGTCGGAGAAAGCCACGCCGGCGGGGTTGAAAATCTGACTCTCGGCGCCGAGCTTCATCGCCACACCCACGTGGCCCATACCTATCTGTTTGGCGCTGAAAGTGTTTACCTGATACCCCTCGGCAGCGGCCGAAAGAGCCGCAACTGCCATCACGGCAGTGCATAATGCTTTGTTCATAAACCTTAGAAATTGTGATAATATAAAATTATGCGCCAAAATTACCAAAAATATCCCAAATAGCCAAATCCCGCTTATTTCCCCTCCTCTGCAGAGAGCGCAAAACACACTCTATCGTTTCTTCTTCCCTTTCCTATCGATATAGAAGAAATGACCCTTTTTCCCTACCAAGGCTTTGCCGTCGTTATCAAAGTCGAATGCGCCATCAAATTTGTATGGAATAACGAGCTGACCGGTTTTATCGATATAACCCCACTTATCTTTGAGTTTCACTGCAGCCAAACCCTCAGAGAAATTTGTTCCCCTTTCAAATTCTGCAGGTATGACTATTTTACCGGTCTTATCTATATACCCCCATTTCCCATTGAGCCTCACCTTCGCAAGGCCTTCCGAAAAGGGCTCTGCAATATCAAATTCGGCAGGGATTACCAACTCACCGATTTTATCTATGAAGCCCCATCTACCATAAACACTTACCGGGGCTAAACCTTCCGAGAAGTTACCGGCCATATCAAATTCGGCAGGAATAACAATTTCTCCGTATTCCTTATAACCGAATTTACCGGTCGAGTAGTCTTGATAAATATAATAGTAATTTACTTGCTCGTAGATTGGAGGAGCGGCAGGTTGGATATCGGCGGGTTGAAGGACTAAGGCGCCTGTGAGCTCGGCAAGTCGGTTCTCTGTAATGATGGCTGTCAGATAGGCCGGAGTATAACCGTCGGCGGAGATGGTGACGGGGTGCGAGCCGACAGAAAGGTTGGCTATTGTTGACGGTGTTTTGCCGTAAGAGATACCATTGATAGTGATGGAAGCCCCGGCCGGTTCATAGTTCACGCTCAACATTCCGGTCTTGGTAATAGCCGGAGTCTGAAGAACGGGCAGCGAGAGGATGATGGAATATACGCCGTTGGGTTGCACGCCCTTGATGCCGTAGTCAGGGAATTCTATCATCAGCGGCAGGAATGATTCCGATTTTATACGCAGAAATTTGGAGCCGGGCGAGAGGAATACACGATATTCTCCACCGGCGCGTACTACGGGCCCTATAACATTGCCCTCGAAGATAACATCGTTGGCGAGCACCTCAACATGAACCAACGCGCAGGGCTCCTGGTTGAGATCCACTCGCCTGTCTGCCGCTGGTATCACCTCGAAAGGCACGGCCTCAACGCGCTCGATGGCAGCCTTTTGAGCAGAGGAGACGAGCACCGTGGTGAGTACGCCTATCAGTAAAGATATTATTCTGTGCATAAGTCGAATTCTCCGGTTTTCAGAGCAAAGATAGGGAATTTCGCGTTCCCGCCAAAATAAAAAGGGGGGGAGGCTAAAGAGCAGGTGGAGATTGGATGCAGAGAAGCTGTACCGCACCGGATGTAGTGACGATACAGCTTCTCGGTTCAAGAGCCTCGAGGCCGATGGGAAATCAGAAGATAATCTGGAGACGGGCCTCGATGAGGTTGACGTGGCGCTTGGCAGTGAGGTCGCCTACGCGGCGGTCGCGCACGTTGGTATAGGAGTAGCGCAGGCGCGCTATCATGTACTTGTTGATATAGTAGTTGAAAGTGCAGTTGGCGTCGTTGGTGATACCGCCGTAGATTCCGGCCGATGCATCGGAGGCATTTGTGTAGTTGTAGCCGAGCACAACTTCGAGCGAACGGGGATCGGGGGTGGCCATGCCGCAGTCGGCGTGCGAGTAGCGGTAGCGCGAGCCAAGGAGGAGAGCGCGGAACATGCCGTAGGCACCCTGTGCCGTGTAGTTGCGGAAGCCGTCCTTACGGGCCACGTTCATGTAATAGTACTGGGCTTCAAGTGCGATGTTGCCACGCATGAACAGCACCTCGGGTGTCATTTTGAACAGACCTTTGGCATGGTCGATTGTGGCCGACACATTGGTTACCTTGCTAACCCGGCTGGGGAAGTTGGCCGAATAGGTGAACTCGTTGTGGTCGCCTCCGGTAGGCGAGGAGTAGTTGAACGAGCAGCCTATCTGGAAAGCGTCGCCGTCGGAATGCATCGGGCGCCATACCAGGCGGGTCTGCGCGCCCCATGCCTGTTTGCCCATCTCGGTGGCATTCTTGGTCATAGCGGCAGCCTCGGCGAACACCGTGGTTCCGGCAAAGAACTGCCCTTTGTCGTAGATATGCATCAGGGCGAGCAGACGCGGGTTGGCGTAGAAGAACTCGTTGGAGGTAGGCTCTTCGTATGACGGCTTCATCGAGGAGCTGGTTTCGGAATTGAGGCCGAACTGCGGCACGAAGTAACCGCCGCGGATGAGGTTCGACTCGTTGAAATCGTATTCTATATAGGTATCCTTGAGGCCGACCTTGCCATAGCCGAAACCTACATCGACTTTGGCTTTCCATTTGCCGTAACCGGCTTTCACTCCGAGACGCAGGTCGGGGATGGCCACACCGTCGACAAATTTCTTGTCGCCAGTGCCTTCAATATCATCGTTACCGCCAAGATATACGGCGCCGTCCATCAGGATGCGGCCGGTAGGCTTGATGGTGAATTTGGGTTCGGAATCCTGAGCCATTGCCGAAGCGGCGCAAAGCAGGGCTGCCACCGGGGCTAATATTATCCTTTTCATAGCAAAGCGATTTAAAAGCAATTTAAAAGAGTTGGATGGCTGTGAGGGAGGTGTGAATACTCGTGTGTATTGTAAAGCATCAGTTGTCAGTCGGTTGTGGTGGGAGTGGGCACCGGTGTGCCTTTGGCTACCTTTCCGGCTTTTTTGAGATTCTTGAACTCAGCCTTGGCTTTTTCGAGCTGCGCCTGGAAGCCGGGGTCGGCATGGAGGCGGGCCACAGTGACTGCGCCCGTGATTCGGCCAGCGTCGACATCGCTCTGGAAGTGGTAGCCGCAGATCACACGGCTCTCGCCCATCTCATAGCCTCGTTTGAGAATCTCGTTCTGGCGCTCGGGGTTGATTTCAGCGAGCACAAGCGCTGTGGCCCAGCCGATTGATGTATGGCCCGAGGGATAGGAGCCGTTGGTAGAGAGTTCGGCCTGCTGCTCGGGGTTGCAGGTGTCTTCCTCGTAGAAGGAGAAGGGGCGCTGACGGTTGTAGTAATTCTTGGCCTCGCGTGTGCCGAGGTCGCCGGCATCTTCGCGCATACCTACCACCAGTTTGAGAATCTCGGGGGTCTCCTCGTTGATTTCCACACCGAAAGCCTCTGAGAATGCCTGGGGCACACCGTTGCCCTCCACGTGGGCATCCTTGAAAGCCAGCTCGCCACGCGGAGTGTTGCGCATGGTCTTGCCCCAGTTATAGCGGGCCTGGTCGTTGAGGAAGGTAATCGAGGCGCCGTCGGGCGGAGCCGGGAGAAGCATGAAACTGTTGGGCACATCGCCTTCCTGGAGGAAGAACAGCTCGGGAGCAGTGCGGTGGTCCTTAATCTTCTTTGCGGGGGCATCCTGGGCGAAAGAGGCGGAGGCGGAGAAAATCACAGCGAAAGCGCAAACCGAAGAGCGCAGCAGGGAAAGGGCATACTTTTTCATAATCGTAGCGTTATGTTAGTTTTTAAGTTTAGTTTAAGGTAACAATTCAGTTATCATGGAAAGCTTTGTTGAGAAGTTTTCAAATTTATTAACGACCGACAGCGAAAATAGTTTCATCAACATACTATGTTAAAAAACATACTCACTGCCGCATTTTTCAACATTTGTATCGTTTATATAAAATAAATATAATTACCTTTACCGCATAAATCAATCATTACCAAAATGAAACGCATATTACCGATAATAGCGGCAATCACAGGAACGGCCTGCGCGCAGGCTCAGACAGAAGCCAATGACTCCACACACATAAAAGCGCTTGACGAGGTGGTGGTGGAGGCGCGGATGCAGTCGACCTCAGCCACCGTATCGACATATATCCCTACTTCAAAGCAGAAGAATTCGGCACAGAGCGGCACAGAGCTCCTCAACCGTATGGCGATTCCGCAACTGTCCTTGTCCATCGGCGACAACGTGACAACTGCAAGCGGCAAGCCTGTCGACATTTTCATCGACTATCTCCCGGCATCGGAGCAGGACCTCGCCGGAATGCGCATGACTGATGTGAAAAAGGTGGAGTATTATGATTATCCCGACGACCCGCGGTTTGACGGGAAAGCCCATGTGGTGAATTTCATAATGCAGAAATATGAATACGGCGGTTACCTCAAGACATCAGCCCGGGAATTCTTCATCGCCAATTCAGGCCAGCTCAATCTCTACACCAAATTCCAGTACAGACGGATGACCTACGACCTTGCCGTAGGCGGCTACTACAACAGCAACGACCACACTTTCAGCAACTCAGCGGAAAGCTACCGTCTCCCCCAGCCCGACGGCACCGTAAAGGAGATAACACGGCTATCGGAAACTACCGCGGCAGCCACACGCCGCCACAACGTATGGCCTACATTCAAGGCGTTGTACCGCACCGACAATATAACAATCAGCAACACCCTGGGAGCGGATTTCGATTATTTCCCAAAGGAGAACAATTCCGGCAAGGTGACATATCTGAACTCCGCACTGCCTGCCACTTTATTTTCCAGCGAGGCCAGCCATAACATCAAATCCATCGTCTATTCAGGCAACTGGAGCTTCATCCTGCCCCACGGCAACTCAATCACATTCAATCCATATTATTCGTACTCCCACACAAACCAGGCGAGCATTTACACAGAGAGCGGTGCCGGTGAATATGTCAACAACGCCTCCGACAACTCCCACCGCGCCACCGGCAACCTGCGCTTCAAGCACAATTTCGGCAGATGGGGCGACCTTACCGCTCTGTGCAATATGATATATCAGAAAAACAGCACCCGCTACACCGGCACCGCCGATGCATTCGACCGCCAGACAACCCTGCGCATCGGCCCCGGAGTGATGTACAGCTATAATTCAGAAAAATTCTACGGCATGGCCGGAGCAGGACTCAACTACGACCGTTCGCGTTTCGCCGACGTGACGGAGGAATCGACACAGCCCTGGATTGACCTCTCGCTCCAATACTCCTTCAACAGCAGCCATTCGGCCAATATCGAATTCCACCACATGACCTCCATACCGTCGTCGTCCTACCGCAGCGCCGCCATTATCCAGTCGAACCCCTTTATGAGCTATACCGGCAACCCTGCCATACGTCCATACAAGAGCTACGACCTGGGAGCAAGCTATCTGTGGATGCCGTCCAACAAGTTCCGTCTGTCGGTATATGGCAACGCATGGATTGTTGACGACCGCTATGCCTATGTCTATGAGGCGTCGGCCACCGGGATACTGCGCACCATACAGCAGCCGATGGGGAGCTACGCCCAGGGGAGCTACGGCGTGTCGGCGATGCTGCTCCTGCTCGACAACAAGCTCCAGATCAACGGCCAGGCCGGCCAGACCATAGCGCACAACGGCGCGCCCTACAACTGGACAAAGTCGCACTTCAACTACTCGGCCCAGGCATTCTACTACCTCGACAACTGGCACTTCGGCCTCCAGTACGTATCAGACCAGGCATACCCCGACGGATGTATGGTGGGAACATGGATGAGTAGCAAAAGCGCATATTCGGCAATCGCCGGATGGGGCAACTCCGCATGGAACTTCCAGACAGTAGTGACCAATCCCTTCCGCTGGAACTGGCATGCCGACACCTCTACGATGAAAAGCGAGTTCTACGACATGCGCCAGAACATCTACAACTCCAACTACCACTGCTACATCCTTGTGTCGGCCACCTATACATTCGGCTTCGGCAAGAAAATCCAGGTAGGCAACGAGGCGTCGCAGCAGTCGGGAGCCGCCTCGGGCATCCTCCGGTAACCGTCTCCGGCAATCCCTCATAAGGCGTCGGCGCGCAGAAACCATCCGGGTTTCTGCGCGCCGACTTATCCTGTAACCCGGCACTGAAGCAGCCGGGGCCGTGCGTGTTTATGCCTTATTCTCGTGCGTGTTTATGCCTTATTCTTTGGCGGAATCGATTGCCTGGCGTATGCTGGCAAAAATATCGTCGATGGAGCCGGAACCCGGGATGGGGCGGTATTTACCCTCTTTGATATAGAAATCACGCAACGGGGTCGTCGACTCATGATAAACCTTCAGACGGTTCTGTATCGTCTCCGGATTGTCATCGGCACGCCCTGTGGCCTGGCCGCGCTTGAGCATACGCCCCATAAGCTCCTCTTCGGGCACCTCGAGGCCGATAACGTGATGAATCTTCTGGCCGCGTTTCTCCAGAAAGCGGTTGAGCGCCTCGGCCTGGGGGATCGTGCGGGGGAATCCGTCGAGAATCACACCGTCCTTCGCCTTGGGCTCATTGTCGATAATCTCCTCGAGAATGCGTATCATCAGCGAGTCGGGGATAAGCTGACCCTGGTTGATGTAGGTCTTGGCAATCTGCCCGACAGGGGTTTTGCGGGCTATATGGTCGCGGAGCACCTCTCCTGTGGAGATGTGGTGCAGCCCGTAGTGCTCGATAAGCTTTTCACTCTGTGTGCCTTTCCCGCTGCCGGGGGCACCGAATATTACAACATTCATTTCGTTTCTTTACAAACTCTGGATAGGCCGCGGCGGCTCTGTTTCGGGGCAGACCGCGGCATGGCCGTTGCGGGGAGCAGGATATCCGCCGGGCAGACGTCCCGTCCAACAGCCGTATTCTTTTTTACCTTTAGGTGCGGTTGATCAGTAACGGTTCAGGATTACTTATATCAGTCGGCCTGCTCCTTCAGCACATAAATATCCTGGAGGTTGCGTGCCAGTCCGTCAAGGTCGAGGCCGAAGCCGATGATAAACTTGGGCGGGATGGAAAAACCCACATAATCAGGCTTCACGTCGCAGCGTAGCGATTCGGGCTTGAAAAGGAGTGTGGCCACCTTCAGGTCGGCAGGCTGCTGGGCGCGGAGGTCGTTGAGGAGGCCGTGGATGGTGGTTCCGGTATCCACGATATCCTCCACCACGATTACGGTGCGTCCCTTTATATCGTCGGTAAGTCCCATGACCTGCTTCACGGAGCCTGTCGATGAGGTGCCCTCATAGCTCTTGAGGCGTATGAAAGCGATCTCGGCGTCGGTCTTCACTTCACGGAAAAGGTCGGAAGCGAACGGAAAAGCGCCGTTGAGCACCACCAGGAAGAGCGGTTTCTTGCCGGCAGTCTCCTCGGTGATGGTTTTGCCAAGCTCCTTGATACGGGCTTCAATTCTGTCTCTGCGGATATAGGGCTCAAAGGTGAGTCCGTTGTATGTCACTTGTTCCATGTGCAAAAATAATTACGCAAAGTTAAGAAAAATTTACGGGCACGTTCTATTTTCGCGGCTAAAAAAAACGCATGGCGCACGGCTCTTTCATTTAAAAAAGTCTTGTGCTTCCGAAAAGCCTGTTATTTTATAGCGGGGGAAGTCTGAATGGGAAAGGGTGATTTTCGCATTCATTTCTCTGATTTTCAATAAAATAAGTGGTAT
>SCEJ01000310.1 GCA_004102785.1 Muribaculaceae bacterium Isolate-013 (NCI) | reverse complement strand
AATATGACGATAGTTTCTCGATATCGTTAGGCAGGTCGCCGTAGCGGTCGAGCTGGGCTTTGAGCACCTCGTAGGTTGCGCGAGTGTCGGCGAGCGCCGAGTGCGCATCGTTCAGATCCTTTCCGCAGTAGAACTTGTAGGCAGCCGTGAGCGTGCGCTGCTCTTTTTTGTGGAATATCGTCTGCACGTCGACAAAACGCGCTTTCTTGAAATCGAAATCCACCCCGACACGGGCAAATTCCTCGGCAAGCATCGGTATGTCGAATCGGCTTGAGGCAAATCCGGCGATGTCACATCCCTCGATTATCCGCGCAATCTCGCGGGCTCTCGACTTGAATGTCGGCTGATCGCTGACCTCTGCATTCGATATGTGGTGCACCGCCTCGGCTTC
>SCEJ01000309.1 GCA_004102785.1 Muribaculaceae bacterium Isolate-013 (NCI) | reverse complement strand
TGTCTCCGAGGTATTCGTCAGTGGTACTGATCTCCCACTGGCCGTTGAGGAACATGGCAGCCTCACCGTTGTACCAGAGGTTAGTAGCCTGCTCATAGTTCAGAGTGGTAACGCCAGCGGGGAAAGCGCCGGCGGCGGCAAGACGCTCAAGATCCTGTGCAGCCTTGAGATAGCCTTCGTCACGGATGCTGGTTGTCCCCTGCTGCAGACCGGTCAGGCCCTCAGGGATGTAACGGGTAACGAGCGCATCATAGAAGGTATTGCAGATCAACTGCTCCTTACCGAATATCGGAAGAACAGTAATGCCCTTGGCCGTGAGCTCCTCGGAGGCGGTGACCCACTCATCAATGGTGGTAGGAATGGCAACACCGTTCTCCTCAAAAATGGCTTT
>SCEJ01000308.1 GCA_004102785.1 Muribaculaceae bacterium Isolate-013 (NCI) | reverse complement strand
ACCTTACTTTTGATTACGGTGACGGATTGCGAAGCGCCGACGGACAGCCGTTGCGTACGTTTGAAGTGGCCGAGACGGACGGACCGTTCCACCCTGCGGAAGCAACCGTGGAGGACGGACGCCTGATAGTGTGGTCGGATGCGGTGAAGCATCCGCACTACGTGCGTTACGGTTGGCAGCCTTTTACCCGAGCCAATCTGGTGAATGATGCCGGGCTTCCCGCTTCCACGTTCCGTGCAGAAGATTTGGATTGGATGGGCAAACCGTCTCCGGACCCGTATGAAGAGGCTTTCCGGTTCTTCCTGCACACCTCTCGGGAGTTCTGTCAACCTGCTTTGCCGGTGAGTAATAAGGTCGGTTGGCGCCCGATGAAAGGTTCTCCGAAGGGAGAG
>SCEJ01000307.1 GCA_004102785.1 Muribaculaceae bacterium Isolate-013 (NCI) | reverse complement strand
AGAGAGCGTGAGGAGTACAAACCGGATGACGATGAGGCTCCAGATATACACGAGCTTGAATTAACCGGGATTAAGACCAACACAACATATACAAAGGATTCTGTAGTTACTACAGTTAATACCGCGAAGGATAACGATGAAGCTACTGTAACCCAAATTCTTGGGAAAACTGATGATGGTCTGGTCGCAAAGCATGATGTTGGTGGAAAGTCAGCCTCAACTATGACTCCAGATGATATAGTGCTGGAACATGATAAGGCCAACATGACTCTGGATGACTCTCAGGCAAAACTTGAAATGGGGCAGTCTCAGGTAGTGGTCGAGGAAGGTACAACCTATGTTGGTAGTAAAAATGGTGTAGATGATGCTGTTTATGGTCAGGAACTCGCAAA
>SCEJ01000306.1 GCA_004102785.1 Muribaculaceae bacterium Isolate-013 (NCI) | reverse complement strand
GGATACCGCAGTGGTAGATGAGATCACTTCCGAAGCTGCAACAGAGAGCAGCCAGAGTACACCGCAGCTTGCGACCAACGTTACTTATGTAGAGTCTGATGTATCTGATGTGGTGGAAAAGGTTATGCCTGCCATGGTATCGATTGTGAATAACTTTACTGAGACAGCAAATATCTTCGGACAGCAGTATACACAGGAAGTAGCAGCCAGAGGTTCCGGTATCATTGTAGGTAAGACGGATGATGAACTGCTGATCGTATCTAACAACCACGTAGTAGAGAGCGCAGATACGCTGGACGTTACTTTTATCGACGGTAGTGAAGCACAGGCACAGGTCAAAGGACTGGATTCCGATATGGATCTGGCAGTGATCGCAGTATCTTTAAATGATC
>SCEJ01000305.1 GCA_004102785.1 Muribaculaceae bacterium Isolate-013 (NCI) | reverse complement strand
TAGGCCAGTTAAATTCACCGGTAGAGCAACTGATGGCGTTCGTCTACTCCGTGCAAGACGTCAGAATATCACTCGAGCGCATCAACGAAATCCATGACAACCGTAATGAAGAGACTTCAGCCAACAGTGCTGAGTCTTTCATACAGGCGAAATCGATTAAATTTGACAACGTCAATTTCAAGTACGACCGGCATGCGCCGGCCATGACGCTTGACGGCATATCGTTCACTATTCCCGAAGGAAAGGTGACGGCGATAGTCGGTGCATCAGGCAGCGGGAAAACAACGCTGATAAAACTGTTGCTCGGCTATTATCCCGCAACTGCCGGCTCAATCACAATAGCCGGCCGCGATATTGCCGCCTACAATCTGCGGTGGTGGCGTCGGCAGTGCG
>SCEJ01000037.1 GCA_004102785.1 Muribaculaceae bacterium Isolate-013 (NCI) | reverse complement strand
GACTTTTGTCCTTAGCTTCCTTTCGATTCTCCTCACGGTAGACACCGTTGCCTCGGACTATGTGCTTCCCGCTATCGGGGCGCGCTCGGGACTTTCACCCGTTAGATTATGCCCATGTCGGGCGAACTACAAACGGAGGACCGGGCTTCACGATGGAGCCCGGTTCACTTTTTTTCATATCGTTGCAACTAATCGCCAATGGCGTGCGTCTAAGAAAGTGTACAACAACTGAAAGAAATGATAGAACTGACTGATATTAACAAGACCTATCCGGGAGCGGTGCCTGTGCATGTGCTCAAAGGGATAAACCTCCATATCGCGCGAGGTGAACTCGCCGCGATAATGGGGGCCTCCGGATCGGGGAAGTCCACACTGCTGAATATACTCGGAATACTTGACAACTATGACACGGGGGAATACCGTCTTGACGGCAAACTGATACGCGACCTTTCGGAAAACCAGGCCGCGGAATACCGCAACCGCATGATCGGTTTCGTGTTTCAGTCGTTCAACCTCATAAACTACAAAACCGCGCTTGAGAATGTGGCGCTGCCGCTGTTTTACCAGGGAGTGCCAAGGCGTCAGCGCAACCGGCTCGCCATGGAACAGCTTGAGAAGATGGGGCTGGCCGACCGCGCCTCGCACCTTCCCGGCGAAATGTCGGGCGGCCAGAAGCAGCGGGTCGCAATAGCCCGCGCCATGATCACCGCCCCCTCGATTATACTTGCCGACGAGCCTACCGGAGCTCTCGATTCCCAGACGTCAAAGGATGTGATGCAGGTTTTCCACGACCTGAACCGCAACGATGGGAAAACGATTGTTATCGTGACCCATGACCCTGGAGTCGGAGCGCAGGCCGACAGGCTGATCCGCATATCCGACGGTCTCATAGTTGAATAACCATCTATTTACACTGAAGTGCTCGATTTAATTAACGAAATATCGCAGACCCTGCGCCACAACAAGCTGCGCACAGCTCTGACCGGGCTGGCTGTGGCATGGGGGGTGTTCATGCTCATTGTGCTGCTTAGTGTGGCCCGTGGTGTCACCAACTCTTTCGAGGAGAACATGATGGGACCGCGCTCTAAGATGGTGCAGATGTGGGGCGGATACACTTCGCGACCTTATGGCGGCTACCGCGAAGGACGCGGCATAAAGCTGCGCGACAGCGACATGGACCGCATCGCACGCGACGGCCGCAGGCATGTGGATGAAGTGTCGTCGGTAATCTACGGCGAGGCGCAGACAATATCATACGCCGACAAGTCAATCAACGGCGAATATACCGGAATGTATCCCTCGGCCCGGCTGACCGAAAACCATGAGCTGATTGCCGGGAGGTATATAAACGACCGCGACATGGCTGAACTGGCTCATGTGATGGTGCTCTCCGAGGATTTCGCCCGCCAGCTCTTCCCGCCCGACGGCATGGCCGCCGTAGGTAAGCGCGTGAACTGCCGTGGTCTTTCCTGGCTTGTTGTCGGTGTGTACCGGGCCAACTGGTACCGCGACAATATCGTGCCCTACACCACGGCACGCCATATATCAAAAAATCCCGAAGAGGTCGGCTCGCTGAAGGTGACATTGAAGAATGTCAACAGTGAGTCAGATGGCGAAACCGCTGAGAAAGATATACGCCAGTCGCTGGCCAAGGCACATAATTTTGACCCGGACGACGAGAGCGCATTGTGGATCAACAACCGTTTTCTCAATGGACTCCAGGCGCAGAACGGCATGTCGATACTAAGTGTCTCGGTGTGGGTGCTGGGGCTCCTGTCGCTGCTGAGCGGCATTGTAGGCATCAGCAACATAATGTTCGTGTCGGTGCGTGAACGCACACATGAAATCGGTATCCGCCGTGCCATCGGAGCGCGTCCGCGCACAATATTGGTGCAGATTATCGCCGAAGCCGTGGCAATCACCACCCTCTTCGGATATATAGGCATAGTGTTCGGCACAGCCCTGGCACAGATTATCGGACACCTGTCGGAGGGCTCGGGCATTCTTGTGAATCCCACAGTGAATCTCTCGCTGGCATTCGAGGTGACACTCGTGCTGGTGATAGCCGGTGCCCTTGCCGGGTTCTTCCCGGCCATGAAGGCTCTTAAAGTCAAACCCGTTGAAGCTCTGCGTGATGAATAATATGAAAACCGGAATACGACGTCGCCTGCCGGGCACCGAGATTTTCGATGTGGAGAACTGGCGCGAGATATCTGCCACACTGGCAAAGAACAAGACCCGCACGTTTCTTACCGGATTCGGCATTTTCTGGGGTGTGTTCATGCTGGCGGCACTCCTGGGAGGCGCACAGGGAGCCAAAGACCTGTTGCTTCGCAACTTCGAGGGGTTCGCCACAAACAGCGCCATCATGGCCTCGGACCGCACTTCGATGCCTTATAAAGGGTATGCCAAAAACCGGTCGTATTCGCTCGACATGACTGATGTGGAGCGACTGCGTCAGGCTCTGCCGGAAGTCGCCACCGTTACCGCCGACCAGTTTCAGGGGGGATGCTCATTTGTCAACGGCCGCCACAGCGTTGCCGGCCAGGTGATGGGTGTAGAGCCGGAGTTCTCCGACGTTATGGAACCGAAAATATACAGCGGACGCTTCATCAACGAGAACGACATGGCCACCGGCCGCAAAGTGTGTGTGATAGGCAAACGCGTGGCCGAACAGATATTCCCCACCATCCCCGACCCGGTAGGGCAGATAGTGCAGGTCAACGGCATATCATATAAAATTGTAGGTATGGCCGGACAGCTCAACGAACTGCAGATGGGAGGCCGTATCGATGAAGAAATCATCCTCCCTTTCACCACCTTCCGCAAGGCATTCGGCACCGGCGAAGAGCTTGATGTGGTAATGCTTGTGGCCCGCGACGGCTACCGTATAGCCAATCTCAAGGACCGCATACGCCGCGTGATATACTCGCGTCACTACATACACCCTCAGGATGAATCGGCTCTGTGGATTATGGACATATCGGAGGAATTCGAGAAAGTCGACATGCTTTTTCTCGGAGTCTCGCTACTTGCCGGGTTTATCGGATTCTCCACTCTGATAGCCGGAATAATCGGCATCGGAAATATAATGTGGGTGATTGTGAGGGAGCGTACACAGGAAATCGGCATACGGCGCGCGCTCGGGGCAAAGCCCCGCGACATCATAGTGCAGATTCTGTCGGAGGGAATGGCGCTGACGTTCATCGCCGGCACCGCCGGAATAACTTTCGCCGCAATCGCGCTGGGTATCACTCAGCATATGACCGCCAACGAGGTTTCGACCCCTCAGTTCCAGCTCCTGCCGCAGCAGGCTCTTTGGATAATGGGAGTGTTTCTTGTCCTCGGCTCGCTCGCCGGACTGATTCCGGCAGTGAAAGCGATGAGGATAAAGCCTATTGAGGCGCTGTCGTCGAAATAACAGGGAAATATATAGCATAAATATGAAAAAAGTATTCAGAATCCTGCTCTGGGTTCTCCTTGGAGCAGTGCTAATCGGAACGTTCGTGTTCCTTTTCATGAACTCAAGACAGAAGGAGACCGTCTATGAGACAGTGACACCCGAACGTGGTCAGGTGGAGCGTACCACAGTGCTTACCGGAAAAATAGAGCCGCGTGACGAAATTGAAATCAAGCCTCAGATTTCGGGTATTATCACCGAAATTCTTGTGGAACCCGGCGACAAAGTGAACAACGGCGACATCATCGCCAAAATCAAGGTTATCCCCGACGAGGGGCAGTTGTCGCAGGCCCAGAACCGCGTGCAGGTGGCCAGGATTAATCTTGAGCAGAGCAAGGCACTGTATGAACGCACCCGTATGCTGTTCGACAAAAAATATGAGAGTCGCGAAAAACTCGAGACCGACAAGGCGGCCTATGACCAGGCTGTGGCCGAGCTCGCCCAGGCCAACGACCAGCTCACTATCGTGCGCGACGGTGTGTCGGCATCCAACGCCCAGGGCTCAAACACGCTGGTACGCGCCACAGTCACCGGCGTTGTGCTGGAAGTGCCGGTAAAGGTCGGCTCGTCGGTGATACAGTCTAATACGTTCAACGACGGCACAACCATTGCTAAAATCGCGGACATGACCGACCTTATATTCAAGGGAAAAATAGACGAGACTGAGGTTGACCTTCTCCGCGAGGGGCAGGAGGTGAAAATCAGCGTGGGTGCCGTAGCCGGCTCTGACCTTGAGGCTGTAATAGAGAAAATCGCCCCTATGGCTACTGACGACAACGGCACAAACACTTTCGAGGTCAAGGCGGCGCTGAATGCCGCGGCAGCCACGAATCTGCGCGCCGGATACTCGGCCAACGCATCCGTTGTGCTCGAAAAGGCCGAAAACACAATCGTTATCCCTGAGAGTGTGGTTGAGTACAGCGGCGACAGCGCATTCGTCTACGTACTTAAATCGGAGAAGCCTCGTCAGGAATTCACCCGCACACACATCGGCACCGGTGTAAGCGACGGCATAAAGGTAGCAGTCACCTCAGGCGGAATTGACGAGAAAACACATCTGCGCGGATCTGAAATCAAGAAATAAACCGGCTTATGAAGATTATACGATATACCCGGGCGATTGTGTGCACGGCGCTCCCAATGTGTGCCATGGCCCCAGAAGCGTCAGCCGAGGTATGGACCCTTGACTCCTGCGTGAACTATGCCATGGACCACAATATCACCCTCAGGCAACAACAGTTACGCACGGCCTCGGGCGAACTCGATGTCACCTCGGCCAAGGACGCATTCCTCCCCACCCTCTCGGCATCAGCCTCCGAGTCTTTCAGTTTCGGCCGCGGACTGACCACCGACAATACTTACGTGGACCGCAACACCTCCAATTTCCAGTGGGGCGTGAACCTGAATGTTCCCCTCTTTCAGGGTCTTGAAAATGTAAGACGCCTCAAAGTGGCAAAATCCACACTTGAACAGACTCTGCTCGAATATGAGGCCGCCAAAGATGACCTTACACTGAATATCATCACGCAATACCTCCAGGTGCTGTACAGCCGCGAGGTCGAGGCGGCGTCACGCAGCCAGCTTGCCTACTCGGAGTACGAGGTGGAGCGCCAGGAATCTCTCGTGAATGCCGGCAAGGTGCCTGAGGCCGACCTGCTCGACGCCCAGGCGCAAAGAGCCCGTGACCGCCAGCAACTTGTAGCATCGACGGCCGATGTGACCACCCAGCTTATAACACTGGCGAATCTTCTCCAGCTCCCTTCGGCTGATGATTTCGATGTGGCCCCCCTGGGGGATTCCTCTCCCCTGCTCCCCTCGGCTGAAACGGTGATGACCGACGCCTCGGTGCGCAACAGCGCGCTCCTTGCCGCCCGTCAGGGCATCCGTGTGGCCGACGACAATATCTCGCTGGCAAAGTCAGGATGGCTGCCGCGCCTGAGTTTCACCGCCGGCACCGGCTCGAGCTACTACACCGTAGGCGGTATGCACAATGAGAGCTTCGGAGCTCAGATGCGCCATAACTTCTCCACCTATCTCGGATTTCAGCTCAGTGTGCCGATATTTGACGCTTTCTCGACCCGCAACAATGTGCGCCGCGCACGCCTCCAGCGGCTTGAAGCCGAACTTGAAGCCGACCGCCAGGAGTCGGAGCTTTTCAAGACAATTCGCCTGGCACACACACAGGCAGTCGGCGCACGCGAAAAGTATCTCGCATCGGAGGAGACCCTGGAGAAAACGCGCATGTCGTTCATTGCTACTCAGGAAAAGTACTCGCTGGGACGTGCCACTCCCTATGAGTTCGAGCAGGCCAAAACCAATCTGTTTCAGACAGAAATAACACGGCTGCAGGCCCGTTACGAGTATATACTCCGCTGCCGCATACTCCGTTTTTACCAGAAAGAGCCCCTGCTCTGACGGCATAATGCCGGATTACACGCGTCAGGCCCGATGTCAACATATGCTTCAGGCTTGACGCGTGTCTATATATACGTATATAATATATTAGGTGTGCCCTGCCACGATGAAGCGTCAACAAAAATCATTTGCAGAAAAGGCTTAAAAACGGCGAAAAAGAGGGCGTTATGCAGCTTAAGGCAAAATATCAGGCAAAAATATTGGGTTTTGAAAAAAATGTTGTAACTTTGTGTTTAACAACATGAGTATGCAGCAACCGAAGCGTAGCTGCCAAGCTAACGTATAAGTCACACTTATGATTAAAAGTGCCCTTGAAAAGGTAATCAGCGAGGATATGGCCGAAATATGGACTATTCTCGAGCCTGATGAAAAACGAAAGATTATCGATTCATTTGTAATCCACAATTACAAAAAGAATCAGATGATATATGCCGAAGGGGAAGATCCCGAGTTTCTCTGGTGCCTGCTCACCGGGAAAGTAAAGAAATTCAAGGACGGCATAGGCGGACGTGTGCAGATTCTGCGGCTCATACGCCCGGTGCAGTATTTCGGCTACCGCGCATATTTCGCCAAAGAGAAGTACAACTCCTCGGCGGCGGCATTCGAGGCTTCGACCGTAGGCTCGATTCCGATGACCCTGGTTGAGGAACTGATCAACCAGAACCGCAAGCTTGCATGGTTTTTTATCCATGAACTAAGCCACAACCTCGGAGGTTCCGACACAAAAATCGTAAACCTCACACAGAAGCACATTCGCGGGCGCCTTGCCGAAGCCCTTATCGTGCTTAAAGAGCACTATGGTTTCGAGGACGACAACATGACCCTGCGCATATACATGGCCCGCGAAGACCTTGCCAATCTCTCCAACATGACTACCTCCAACGCCATCCGCACACTCTCGGGCTTCGTAGCCGAAAAACTGATTACCGTAGACGGCCGCCGCATACGTCTGCTCAACGAGCCGATGCTACGTAAAATCTCAAAATTCGGATAATCCCCTCCCACCGATATATAATCACACCTATATATAATCATTATATAGTATCCCGTCCCGACTCCGACAACATAGCAATCGGAACCGGGACGGGATATTTTTAACCATACCCCGATAGCTCGGATATAATATTCCGGCAAATACAAATGTATTGTGTTGCAAAATGTTATAATCGGATTTTATTAGTCTCAGCACATAAGCATCTGTACTTTTCAATCGGTTAAACAGACAAAATAGCTTTGACAAATCACATGGCATTTGTGTATTTACAGAAAATTTCGTAATTTTGCAGGCGAATTTAAGCATCCCCCGTCTGGGATGCACCTATGACCCTGATCATGGGAAGCAGGGACCCGACCGCTGCATGAGCTCCTGTACAGGAAGAACGCAGTAAGCCGAAATCTACATCGGATGGTCGTTTATAACTGTGTATAAGCCGATTGCGCTTAACACAGAGAAGGTGGAATGTATCCATCTGCATAGCACACTATGATTGACATTCATAAAAGTTATTGGTTCGCCGTCAAGACGCAAAAAGAGTTCGAGGCTGAAAAGCTGCTTTCTGAGGAATGCGATGAGGTATTCCTTCCGAAAGAAAAGGTCGAACTTTCATCCGGCGTAATGCGCATCCGACCGATAATACCACGCCTGCTGTTCATACGGCAGACCCCCGTAAAAGTACTGGAGATTGAAGAGCGCGGCCGTTCGCTGACCGACCGTATGGTGCCGCTGTGGGTCTACCGTTATGAAAAAGGAGGGAATATTCAGCCAATCACCGACGAAGAGATACGTCTCGTAAAACTCCTTACAGCCTCCGACACCACTAAGTGCGAGGTCTACGGAAAAGGCGACTTCAAGAAAGGACAGCACGTGCGCATCACCGGAGGGTCGTTTGCCGGCTACACCGGCCACGTGCAGCGCATCAAAAAAAACAAGCACGTGGTGGTTGAGCTCACCGGCCTCTGCGCCATCGCCCTCCCCTTCATCCACCCCGACCTCCTCCAGCCCATCTGATACGGGCTTAGAGTGATATAAATTAGAGTATTATTTCAGCTATCCCGGAATGACATTATTCCGGGTTATGTGTTTTTGCACATTGCAGGACTCTATTTTACCTGTCATGTGCATGGTAATACAGAGTTTCCAAGGAAAATCATTAATATGACGTCAGTGTCGCAAGCTCAGGATATTTCAAGTAAAAGGCAGCTAACACGGAATCTGATATTCAATGTAGTTTCGTTTGCCATTAACTTTGGCATATCTTTTTTCTTTACACCATACTTGATCAGAGTGGTGGGAAAAGAAGCATACAGCTTCTTTCCATTGGTCAATAATATCATTGGATATACGAGTATTCTGACCGCGGCGGTTGGTTCTATGGGTGGCAGGTTTGTCACTATGAGATTTTATAAAAATGATATCGAAGGAGCTAACCAGTATTTCAATTCTGTATGGGTGGCAAACTGCATACTTTCGGCAATATTTACAGTGGCATCCATTGTAGCAATCATTTTTATATCCGATATCCTGACTGTACCACAAGAACTGGAAACAGAAGTGAGATGGCTGTTTGCTTTTGGCGCATTGTCATTATCTTTAGGTCTGATTACAGGAATGTTGGGTATGGGTACTTATGTGAAGAATCGGTTGGATTTGTCTGCATCGAGAAGTGTTTTGACCAACGTTATCCGTGTTGTATTGATTTTCGTGCTATTCTATGTATTCAAACCGTCAATTGTCTACATGAGTCTTTCCGCATTTATTGCGGTATTAGCCAATGTATATTTGAATTTGTCGTTCAAACGGTTGCTGTTGCCGGAGCTGACAATCGCCCCCAAGAGGTATTTCTCATGGTCTAAAATAATTGAGGTAACCAAATCAGGCATCTGGAACTCATTGAATCAGCTTGGTAGTATACTGCTGAATCAGATAGATCTCTTGATAACAAACCTTTTCATCGGAGCCGCTGCGACGGCTGATTTTGCCATAGCAAAGACTGCGCCTTCATTTATCCTCTCATTACTTGCCATGTTGTCGGGTACGTTTATGCCTCAATTCAACATACTGTACGCCAAAGGCCAAATCTCTGAGCTTATAAAATCCGTTTCAAGGTCAGTAAGCCTTATATCTTTGATTATCGGCATCCCGATGGGCTTCCTTGTTGTTTTTGGAAGGTCCTTCTTTAGCCTATGGGTGCCCGATATTAATTCAGATACACTCTATTGGTTAAGCACATTATCCATTGCACCATTGATTTTAGGAGCCAGCATCAATCCGGTATATGGGCTGTATGCTGCGACAAACAGACTGAAGATCCCTACAATTGCACTTCTATTAGGAAGTTCTATACAAACCGTAGTCATCTTCATAATACTCAAGACTACCGATTTGGGAATATGGACGATTCCGATTGTATCCGGAGGCCAGTCCATCGCCAGAAATATATTGTTTACGACAGCATATGGAGGCATATGCCTCGGGCAAAGCTGGAAAGCATTCTTTCCGGCTCTGTTTAAAGGCGTTCTCGGAATGATTATAGTTATTGCCGTTGCATACGGTCTTCAACAGTTTATTGTCGTGGATAGCTGGTTCTCGTTCTTTGCCGCGCTGTGTGTGGTGGGCTTGATCTCGCTCGCACTTAATTTCTTGATCATCTTCAACAACCAGGATCGAGAGATAGTGATTAACCTTGTAAAGAGTAAAATCTTTAAAACAAATTGATCGAAATGAGGTATATCGAGTTAAAAAAGATTACCGTCAACGGAAACAGATGTGAATACGACTTTGAATACCCGTCGGAATTCAAGCCGTATATCGCCGATACAACCCGGAAGTTATACTTTGAATTACCTGATAAATTTGATATAACATCTGTACCCGAAAGCGTACTCGCAGTGCCCTTTGTAGGTAGTGTCATGTGTGTGTCAATGCTATTGGGGCTCGGCATCAGAGTTCCGGTCCTTGACGAGGCTTTCTACGGAAGTATTCCCGGTATAAAAGCCGCATTCAAAAAAATGTTTCCCTATGCGGATTTCTGCTTCGACGTCCAGACCAATAAGCTTACCCTCTGTAAATCAAGAAATTGCATAGGGGGGGTAATTCCTCGTTGTTTTTCACGGGAGGAATCGATGCCACAAGCGCTTTTATCGACAAAATAAGTGAAAAACCGACTCTTATAAATATCTGGGGCGGAGATCTGCTCCTTACCGACACATCCGGCAGAGAAGCCCTGGAAAGATATCTTTCCAGACTTACCGCACAGACCGGCAGCGACTTCATTATAATCAAATCGAGCTGCCGCAGATTTTTCAATGAAAACAATCTCGAGAAGTGTCTGGGTGAAATCATCAAACCGGAGCATAACCACGGCTGGTGGGCAAGTATCGCCCATATCATTTCCATGACATCTGCCATTGCCCCGCTTTTATATCTTCAGAATACAGGAATCCATTATATCGGATCCTCATATCCTCAGCAGTCGTTCGGCTTTGATGCCAACAATGTCGATATGGTCGATGCGATTAAAATAGCGGGATGCACATTCAAGATGGTTGATGAGAATCTTGACAGGTCGGGAAAAGCCCGGAAAATAATTGACTACTGCAAAGGTAACAATCTGAAAGTCGAACTGAAAGTATGCTGGTATTCCACAGCTTCCGAGAATTGCTGCCATTGTGAAAAATGCTATCGGACGATTACGGAAATCATCAGCAATCATGCCGACCCGAACCACTATGGATTCCGGTTCGGAAAGAACGGATACCGCGAATTGCATGACTTCCTTAAATATAATTATGTGAATGCGGCATTCTGGGAGGCTAACAAGGCTGACTTCCTGAAGGAAGCTGATTTCTGGAAGAAGGACAGGAATATGTCGTGGATTCTGAATTTCGAGTTCAATGACGAGCGCAGGATAAACCGTTTCAGAAGAATCGGCCGCATAAAGTCAATAATCTGGCGGATAAAGAATAAAGTGTTGGGATAACCTGACATTACTGACATGAACAGAATAAAAAGCATAATCTACCTTTTACTGCACCCGGCAGCATTGGCTGAACGGCTGCGGAATTATGGAAAGACGCATGACGAGCTATCCATGGAAAGGGCGTTGAACTACGACATGGACCGGTACATGAGCCATGCGGGAGTATTCAGACCCGACACCAGGGAGAATATGATTGCACGGATCATCCATACATACCACGGCCTGGAAAAAGGTCTGACCATGCCTCGCCGGAGATTCAATTTCGGTCAGGATGCCGTCACGTCGCTTGTCGAGCTGATTGAGAAATACATTCGGCTATACGGCGAACCGGCCGCGCAGGTTGTGCACGGCATAGGAATTCTAAAGGCATATCTTGTGATGCATCGTGATTATGACGGCAAGGACCACCACTCTTTCTGGCAGAAGATTCACTCCCTGACTGACAGATTCCCCGATGTAAAGGCGGCTGTGCAGCCGCATCAGACAGACAAGGAGTTCTATGCCTATGTGCATTCCGACTTCGAGCGCTTTGCCCGCTCCAGACATACGTTAAGACATTACTGCGGCACTGTCAGCGAGGATGAAATCAAGAAAGCTGTGGAGCTGGCGATGACCGCACCGTCGGCCTGCAACCGCCAGCCGGTGAGAGTGCACTGCATTTCCGACAAAGAACTTAAAGATAAAGTGCTGGCCATGCAGAGCGGCAACCGCGGATTCGGCACCGATGCCGACAAGGTGCTAATCATAACCGGCGACCTGTCAAGCATCTGCTGGATTGACGAGCGTTACGACATATATACAAACTGCGGCATATTCATAATGAACTTATGCTACTCTCTGTTCTATCACAAAATAGCACACTGCATTCTCAACTGGTCAATCTGTGTGGATCCTGAAAAAGACAAGGCTCTACACGAACTGACAGGAATCCCCGGGAATGAAGTTGTGGCGGCGATGATAACCTGCGGCCGT
Source organism: Muribaculaceae bacterium Isolate-013 (NCI) (assembly GCA_004102785.1). Classification (GTDB taxonomy): domain Bacteria; phylum Bacteroidota; class Bacteroidia; order Bacteroidales; family Muribaculaceae; genus UBA7173. The sequence continues at coordinate 20,673 of SCEJ01000037.1, read as the reverse complement.
ACTCCCGAAGAAATCGACATCGCGGAGTCGCCGAGAAGAGAGCTCTCCGATATTCTGAGTTTTCATTAATAGTTGGTCTTTGAAATGAACAAACTGAAGATAGGCATCCTGACGTATCATTCAGAGATGAATTATGGCTGTACCTTGCAGGCATTTGCCATGCAGGAAGCTTATAAGGAGCTCGGTCAGGACCCGATTATAATCGACAGATATATTACGCCCGATAACCGTCTGCTGCTTGGCCACCTCACAGACACGGGGCTAAAGACCCGCCTTATCAGCCTTTTCATGTGCTTTTTCAGTATCGGCAGAACATCCAATATCTTGCGGGTACTCAAGACGCTGCGTTTCCATAAAAAATATCTGCACACAACGGATTACTCTTTCTACGACTGGAAGGATGCGCCGGCTGATCTTGGGGTGGATATGATTTCTGTCGGCAGCGACCAGATATGGAATGCCAATCTTTACTCTCCGGTGCCGTATCTGCTCAAAGACATCAACCCTTCGATTCCGGGAATATCATATGCCGCAAGCATAGGAATGCCGGAACTGATGCCGAAGTATCTTGAGGAGTACCGCCGGGGATTCGCAAGGTTCAAGGCAATAAGTGTGCGTGAGCAGCAGGGTGTCAGATTGGTGGAGGATCTCGGGTTCAAGGCAGAGAAAGTGGTTGACCCGACACTGCTGGTGTCGCCCGAACTCTGGGATAAGTTCAAATGCAAGAGAAAACACAAGCGTAAACGCCTGCTCTGCTACACAATTGCCGAAAAGCTTTTCGACCTGCTGCCGGTTCTTGAAGACTATGCCCGGAGGAACAATTGCGATGTAATTGTGTTTCCCGACAGATTTGAAAAATATTTCTGCAGGTCGGCGAAGGGAATAAAGGAACTGATCCGTGACAAGACGCGGCTGTTTAAATCGCCTGTGAAAATCTACATCTCCGCTGCAATAAAGGACTTTATGAGAGAGATTTCGGCGGCTGACTGGATTGTGACAAATTCCTATCATGCTCTGATGTTCTCAATCATATACAACAGAAATGTGCGTGTGATTGTGCCTACCGATAACGTGCGAAAGGAGATGCACGCAAGAATGAAGGAATTCGAGGGTAGCGTAATCGAGGGGCCGCTTATGCAATCCGATATCCAAGGAGCGCTACGCTCTTTTGAAAAGGGTGAAAAAACCACTATAAACCTCGACGAACTTAACCGCCGGAGAGAGCTGTCACGCCAATGGCTGGAGAATCAGCTCCGCAATATTGCCGACAATAAAGTGGCAGAATGCTGACTGCACTATGATTTCAGTATTAATACCGGTTTACAACGTAGAAAACTACATTCTTCGCTGCCTGGAGTCGGTTGCCGGGCAAACGTATCAAGGAGAACTGGAGTGTGTCATCGTCGATGACTGCGGCAAAGACCGGAGCATTGACATCGCCCGAGATTTTATTGAACGGAACAATAGCCACGTAAAATTCAGAATCGTCCGCCACGATCATAACCGCGGACTCGCTGCAGCCCGCAACACAGGAATCGACTGTGCATGCGGTGAGTTTGTGATGCATCTTGATTCGGACGACTGGCTTGAGCCCGACGCGATAAAGCTTTTGGCAGAAAAACAGCAGACAACAGACGCCGATATTGTGTCGGGCAACGCTCTGGCCCATTACGCCGATCGTGAAGAAATGTTTTACGAACCGGATTATGGCAGCAGCATGGATATGGTGCGCCGGACCATACAACTGACACTTGACCATGTGATATGGCGTCGCCTCATCCGCAAAAGTCTTTATATCGACAACGATATCAGAGCCGAAGAGGGGGTGAACATAGGCGAGGACCATCACACATTGCCACGGCTGGCATATCATGCCGGAAACATCGCGAAGGTCGATTCTGTGGTATATCACTACAACTGCATGAACCCAGCATCATACATGCAGATGTCAAAAGGGAAAATCAACATGCCGCGGTATCGCAACGACAGCCGTTCTATCCGGATTTTAAGAGATTTTTTTACTGGAAAAGATTCTGATACAGTAGCCGAGCTCGACAGAATAAAGGCTGATTTCGAGCGGAACATGAGGGCGACGGCTGTGGCGGCAGGAGATAGCGGATGTTATGCGATCTTATGTAAGGAGCAAGGAGTGTCGCCCCATTATCTCACGTCGCGTTTCAGATATTTTATCAGCAGATGTCACGGACTGACAAAAATTGTCTTCAACAAACTTTTTGGCTGACGGCTTAATCATCCGTGGCCATAATAAGTTAATTGTCAAGCATGAAGAAATACGACTACCTCATAGTGGGCGCCGGACTGTTCGGAGCCACATTCGCCCGTCTGGCCACCGATGCCGGCCGGCGATGTCTGGTAATCGACCGTCGCGCACACACCGGAGGCAACCTCTACTGCGAGTCGGTCAAAGGGATAAACGTGCACAAATACGGCGCGCACATATTCCACACATCCGACCGGCAGGTTTGGGAGTTTGTCAACTCCATCGTGCCGTTCAACCGCTACACAAACTCGCCGGTGGCCTCCGCCCCCGACGGCCGTCTGTACAACCTGCCGTTCAACATGAACACATTCTATCAGATATGGGGCGTGCGCACTCCCGCCGAAGTGCTTGCCAGGCTGGAGGAGCAGCGGGCCGATGCCCGCAGGCAGATGGAACAGGATGGCGTCACCGAGCCCCGCAACCTTGAGGAGCAGGCCCTTGCGCTGATAGGCCGCGACATCTACGAAAAGCTGATAAAATGCTACACCGAGAAGCAGTGGGGACGTCCGTGCACAGAGTTGCCGGCATTCATCATCCGCCGACTGCCCGTGCGTCTCACATTTGACAACAACTACTTCAACGACCTCTATCAGGGGATTCCGGAGGGAGGATACAACCGTCTGACTGACGGCCTGCTCGCAGGAAGTGACGTGCGCACCGGGGTGGATTTCTCCACTATGCGCCACTCCTGGAAAGAGATCGCCGACAAGCTCGTTTATACCGGACCGATCGACGAATATTTCGGATTCAGGCTCGGACGCCTCGACTGGCGCACTGTGCGTTTCGAGACCGAAGTGCTCCACACCCCCAACTATCAGGGCAACGCCGTGGTCAACTACACCGACGGCGTGACACCCTGGACCCGTATAATCGAGCACAAACACTTTGAGTCGTTCGGCCAGGATGTGTATGCCAACCCCAACACCGTAATCTCGCGAGAGTTCTCTACCGAATACGCTCCCGGCATGGAGCCTTATTATCCCGTCAACGACGACCGCAACAACGCTCTTGCCGAGGCATACCGCTCACTCGCCGCGGCCGAAAGCGACGTGATTTTCGGCGGACGTCTTGCCGAATACCGCTACTACGACATGGCTCCCGTAATCGCACAAGTATTTGACTTATGGAAAAGCAGATCTCTATAATCATACCAACATATAACATGGAGGCATACATAGGCAAATGCCTTGACTCCCTCCTTATACCCGAGTTTGACGCCGTGGAGGTTCTCGTGGTCAACGACGGCTCCAAGGACCGCTCCTCAGAAATCGCCCACTCCTATGCCGACCGTTACCCCGGCTCAATACGCGTAATCGACAAGCCCAACGGAAACTACGGCTCATGCATAAACGCCGCCCTCCCACTCGCCACCGGCCGCTACATCAAAGTCCTCGACGCCGATGACACTTTCGACACCGCCGCCTTCTCCAGCTTCGTCCGCCTCCTCCCCTCTATCTCCGATGACGCCGTCATCACACCTAATGTTACGATTGATGAATCGGGCAATATAATCGGTTATTTTGATTTCAGAAATGTTGATGTCATAATCAACCATTCATATACTCTAAGTAACATAAGCGAAAACAGTACGCTGGCCGGCCAGGCACAAATGCACAAATTGGCTTACCGTTGTGATATATTCAGCCACTTTTCATATCGTCAGACTGAAGGCATAAGCTACACTGATACGGAGTGGGCAATTATTCCGTTCTCCAAGTGTAAAACCATCAGATTTGTGGACTTAGTGCTCTACAGATACCTTATTGGTCGCTTAGGGCAGACAATGTCCGCAGCACAGCTTAGAAACAGCATAGCACAATTCTTTGCTGTGGGTAAATGCTTGATAGATTTTTATAATGAAGCTCATTCTTCGGCCTCAAAGCGTTTTCTACATGTAAGGATAACGCAGTATTATAAATTCCTATATTTATATATGCTGAATGTATGGGATTCTGAGATAGCTGAGGCGATGAAGAGTCACGACTTATATCTTAAAACAAAATGCGAGGATATTTATCAGAGCATTAACCAAATATTGCTGGACAAGATATGTAATTACAAGATAATTGAAGAAATCCGCAAATCAGACTATCCGCATGATTTTAAGATTCCGTTAAGAGTCCGACTGAAAATTTCGTTATTTAGTCGATTCAATCGGTTCCATAAGAAACTCTGCAGATGATTCCATTTAAGATTTCTGTTATCATTCCGGTGTATAAGGCCGAGAAGTTTATTTCCCGTTGTGCGGAAAGTTTATTCAGTCAATCATTGGATGGGATTGAATTCATATTTGTTGATGACTGCACTCCAGATAATTCTATTGAAATTTTAAAATCTGTCGCCGGCAGATATGAAAATTCAGATAATCGTATCAAGATAGTCAGGATGCCTGTCAACTCCAAGCAGGCGGCAGCCAGGAATGAAGGCTTAAAGCATGCGACCGGAGAATATATTATCCATTGTGATCCCGACGACTGGGTAGATAATGATTTGTATGAAAAAATGTATCACGCTGCAAAAGACAATGATTACGATATAGTAACGTGCGGCTATATGGAGCATTTAAAAGATGGAAAAAGGGAGAAAAGTTCACTGTTGACTTTTGAAAAGCCATTTGAACCAATTCAGTCGGATAGATTCTTCTTCCCAGCACTATGGCGACACTTGATTAAGCGGCAACTGATTGCTGAAAATGATATTACATTTTATCCAGATGTTAATTTCATGGAGGATTTCGGGTTTGTATGCAGAGCGCTGTATCATGCAAAAAGTGTAGGTCATGTACATAGTTCATTCTATCATTACAACAAAACCAACGACGACTCTATTACCACCCGTATAAACTCACCATCAGTAGTCAAACAACGAATCGAGTGTTTAAACAGGCTTGATGCATTTTTTGAAAGGCATGGCATCAGCAAATCCGTGCTTGGTTTGCTATTGAGATCAAAAAGAGATATCAAGGATTTGTTCCTGAATAAATCCGACTTGAAAAAATGGTGTACGCTGTTCCCGGAAGTAGCCCGCTGGGAATTTCATTATTCACAAGCTTCATTCGCCTATAGGCTGGCGTATTTGTTGTCGCATCATATCGGCTTGTGGCCTATGAGGATGCTTTTAGCTTTAAAGAAATAACATGATACCCAAAAAGATTCATTATACATGGTTCAGTAACGAGCCATTCCCTCAAAAAATTAAAGAATGTATGGAATCCTGGCATAAAGCTATGCCGGATTATGAGTTTGTACATTGGGATATGGATAAGATTTCATCAATTGATTCCATCTTCCTGAAAGAGGCTCTAGCGATGAAGAAATGGGCGTTCGCAGCAGACTTCGTGCGTATCTGGGCCGTTCACAAAGAAGGGGGTATTTATCTTGACACAGATGTGATAGCATATAAATCGTTCGACGATTTACTTGATAACGAACTGTTTATCGGTTCTGAAAATTCTCTGCATATCAACTCACGACTAACCGAACGATATTTGACATCCCATTGTTTCGGCGCGATAGCCAATCATCCGTATTTGAAAAAATGCCTGGAATATTATCAGGGACGTCATTTTGTGCAGTGTCAGTCTGAAACATTGCCGGAAAGTCTGAAGTACGACATCACTCTGCTCCCGTTTATTCAGAGCGAAGTCGCAAAACAATGGGGATATTGCCCATATCCATCAGTGAAAGATGTGCAGATTCTGGCGGATGGAATGAAAATTTTTACTCCCGAGTATTTTGATTGTATAAAAATTCTCCCTAAAACATATTGTAAGCACCTTGCGGTCGGAGGATGGCGAACAACAAAGCGTAAAGAAGAAAAAATCACATTCGCATATAAGATTCAGTGGCGTATTCGTGCGTTGATGGAGAATGTGCTTGACAAGTTTGGTTATTTGATGATAAAGAAACTTTAGTCGGACTCACCGATAAAGAAAAATCAAATTAATTTTGAGTCGCAATGCGTTTTTTTGAGGCATTCAGATTCCATTTAAGACACTTCGGGATAGGCGCTACATTAAAGCTGGCAGTGATACCCCGTGTCTTATCGAAGTTTAAGACCCAAAAAGATTATTATATCCCGGCTCTTCTTGGATTTCAGCGAAGACTCAATAAAAAAATTATTGAGAAATACCAAAACATTCACACGGAGGACAATATTAATGGAGACTACTTAATCTGGACCTCATGGTGGCAGGGCTATGACAATATGCCGGATATTATCCGCAAGTGTCACGACTCTCTGTTACGAAACTGCAACGGGCATAAGGTAATTCTGATAACTAAGGATAACTATGCTGATTATGTTACGATTCCGGACAAGATTGTCAAGAAGATGCGTAGCGGTATTATCTCTCTAAGTCATTTCAGCGACATACTCCGCCTGTCTCTACTTACAAAATATGGTGGCATGTGGGTTGACTCAGCCTTATATATTATACAACCATTGAAACATCATGATAAGTTCTTCATGCCAAGAATGGCTCATACTGAGAATGTTACACTGTGTCAGGGACGATGGTGGTTTGGAGTGATGGCGGGACCTGCCGAACACAAAATTTTCCGATATATGCTTGATACGCTCGTTTCATATTGGGAGAAGTATGATGCTGCTGTGACTTACCTGATGTTCGATGGATTCCTTAGAATTGCCTACGAAGAGTTTTCAGACGTAAAGCGAACCGTTGACAATCTGATTGTCAGTTCTCCGGACCTGCACTCATCCCGATACACGTTTAATGACGCAGTCGATTATGATAGATTGAACCATCTTATAAAAAACAACGAGTTCCTTTCACTGACATGGAGAATCAAATACAAACTTGTCACTGATATGGGATTGCCTACATTCTATGGTGCGCTTGTTGCCAGGGATAATCAGGTAAAGGAGTAAGAGTCCGATATAAAAATTTATCAGTATGACCCCAAAATATATGTCCGATACATCAAAATGCATCGTGGCGGTAGCCGGTACAGGCTATGTCGGGCTAAGTCTGGCAGTTTTGCTGGCCCGTCACAATAAAGTGTTGGCTGTTGATATAGTGCCTGAGAAAGTAAAGCTTATCAATGAACGCAAATCTCCGATTAAGGATGATTACATTGAAAAATATCTTGCCGAAGAACCTCTTGATCTGACAGCAACTCTTGATGGCGCCAACGCATATGCCTCGGCTGACATTGTAATTGTGGCAGCCCCGACAAACTATGATTCTATAAGGAATTACTTCGACACTTCACATGTGGAGGAGGTTATTGACCTGGTGCTTGAGGTGAACCCTGATGCTGTGATTGTTATAAAGTCGACCATTCCGGTAGGTTATTGCAGGTCGCTTTATCTTAAATATGCAGCCAAGGGTTATGAAAAGCTCAATCTTCTTTTCTCTCCGGAGTTTCTTAGAGAAAGTAAGGCACTGTACGACAATCTCTACCCGAGCCGTATCATTGTAGGGATTCCCAAACATATCGATGACAGTAAATTTGAAGCAGAGAACGATGCTATTGCCCGGATCGCTGACATTCCGCTGCTTGAGAATGCTGCCAGACAATTTGCCTCATTGCTTCAGAGTGGTGCGCTGAAGCCTGACATTCCCACTCTGTTTATGGGGCTGAAGGAGGCGGAAGCAGTAAAACTTTTTGCCAATACCTATCTTGCTCTGAGGGTCAGCTATTTCAATGAACTCGACACATATGCCGAGATGAAGGGCCTGGATTCAAATGCAATTATAAAAGGGGTCGGACTCGACCCTCGTATCGGGAACCATTACAACAATCCCTCTTTCGGCTACGGAGGCTACTGTCTGCCAAAGGATTCAAAGCAGTTGCTTGCGAATTATGCCGATGTACCGCAGGAAATGATGACTGCAATTGTGCAGAGCAACCGCACACGCAAGGATTTTATTGCAGACAGAGTGCTGAAACTTGCAGGATACTACGATTACCATGACCGTCATGACTTCAATCCGGCTGTCGAGGCTCCCGACTGCACAATAGGCATATACCGTCTGACCATGAAATCAAACAGTGACAATTTCCGTCAGTCGTCCATCCAGGGTGTAATGAAGCGAATCAAGGCGAAGGGGGCGAATGTAATCGTTTATGAGCCTACTCTGCCGGATGGATCAACCTTTTTTGGTTCAACTGTTGTAAACGACCTTGAAATGTTCAAATCCGAATCAAAAGCTATCGTGGCAAACCGATATGACTCCGCACTCGATGACGTAGTCTCAAAAGTATATACACGAGACATATTCCAGCGCGACTGATGAAAAAGAATCTGCTTATAGTTATTGACTCTCTCGGAAGCGGAGGGGCGGAAAAAAGCCTGATAAATCTGCTTGGTTTTATTGATTATGATAGGGTCGAAGTCGATTTGCTTATGTTCGGCAGGGGTGGTATAAATGAAGAATACCTGCCTTGTGAAGTCAACGTACTCCCTACCCTCGCTCCGGAGGTTCCGGCCGGATTTCTTAAGCGCGTAGCCTTTCTGGTAAAAAAATATGTGTATTCGGCTTTTCTGAGAATAGCTCCACCCAAGACAGCTAATGATGACACACGCCGCATATGGCGTTTTTTTTCCTCGGATTATCCGTCACAGCCCAAAACGTATGATGTGGCATTTGCATATGCCCAGCGCCTTCCATCCATATATGTAGCCGAAAAAGTCAACGCATCAAATAAATACACATGGATGAATGTCACCATTCATCACTCAGTGGAATTGCAGAAATATTATGACAGATATTTGAGTAAATTCAACAAAGTGATATGTGTATCTGATGTGGTTCGCCAGAGTTTCATCAAATGCTATCCTCACTTACAGCATAATACCGAGACTATATACGACATTGTAAATCCGGAGTTCATTTCTGCGCTGTCTCAAAAAGAATGTACAGTGGAAATGACGGACGGAGTAATCAACATACTGACCGTCGCCCGATTGAATTTCGAGCAGAAAGGATATGATATACTCATTCAGGTGTGTAACGAATTAAAGCAACGTGGCCTTTCTTTTCATTGGAACATATTAGGCGATGGCAAGGATAAGGAAAAAATCAAATCCATGATATCCTCTTTGGGTCTGGAGGATTGTATATCACTTCTTGGCACCGTTGCAAATCCGTACCCATATTTCAAAAAATCACACATATATGTACAGACTTCACGATATGAAGGATATGGGCTTTCTATTGCGGAAGCGAGACTTCTTAATATCCCTGTCGTGACAACAGCATACGATTGTGTGGATTTACAGATAAAAAACGGAATCAACGGAATTATCACATCTTACGAAATTGCCGATATATCCGACGCCATAGAGAAACTTGTCGGAGATTCGGACTTATACAAGGAAATCGCGGACAACCTCTCAAAAGAGAAAAAAGGAAATATAGAGGAGTTCAAGAAAATACAAAAACTCATAGGTTACTGATTTTTTATTCACATGATCCTTTCAGAGTTGATATATCGGCATATATTCAGAGGAAGTATTGTCCGTAAAATGTGCGGAGCTACAATACGCATCTCTGACAAAGCAATAATACGCAACAGCAGAATTGTCGCAAGCCCGGGCACAAATATCATAATCAAAGATAAGTGTATAGTTGATAACGTTGAGATGTATCTCAACAAAGGCTCGGTAATAATTGGGGATAATTCCATACTGTCAGGGCGAAAAAATGAGAAATTAAAAATCATTGTCAACAACGGTATGATGGAAATGGCGGATCACTCCAAGCTTTCATGTAGAAGAATATGGCTACGTTTCGGCGGGTGCCTGTCAATAGGACGCTACACCAATATAAACGAAGGATCTGAAATACGTTGTGACGAATGTGTTGAAATCGGTTCATACAATCAGATTTCGTATAATGTGCGTATTTGGGATACAAATACCCATTCCATACTTGATGCCGCAGAACGGCGCCGAGTTACAGAAGACAGGTTCCCATATTTCGGATACGAATCCGAACGCCCCGCCACAGCACCTGTTAAGATTGGAGATGACTGCTGGATTGGAGAAAACGCGGCCATTCTTAAAGGCACTGAACTTGGTAACGGCTCTGTTGTCGGCTTCGGCACATTCCTAACCAATAAAAAAATACCTGATGGTGCGAAAGTAGTCAATGAACGCCCGGTCAGAGTCGTGTCAAAATAATAATAAATTAAGTCAGTCTGTAATCCAATGTTTTTTTCGGTAATAATACCGATATATAACGTAGCCCGATACATCGAAAGAGGATTCGGAGCCTTGCTGGCTCAGGACTACAGTGATTTTGAAGTAATCCTCGTTGATGACGGCTCAACTGATTCAAGTGCGGCGATATGTGACCGCCTTGCTGCTGAGCATGGGTTCGTTTCCGTAATACACAAACGAAATGAAGGCTCCGGGCCTGCCCGTAATGCAGGTATCCAGGCGGCGAAAGGCGATTATATCCTTTTCTTCGATATTGATGACCTTCTTGTTTCGGGAGCATTCACGCGCCTGCATGAGGAATTGGCCAACAACGCTGTTGACGTCCTGGTGTTCGGATATGAAGAAGTTAATCCCGTATTGAAGCTGCGGAATGAGTACCGCTTCCATTCACTTGACTGCAGGAGCAATGAGGATATTCGTGCAAACTATACTGAGCATCTGTCGGGGTTGCGGCTTAACAATGGTTTTGTGTGGAACAAGGCATACCGCCGTGAGTTTATACGTACTAACGAAATAAAATTTGAACCTCTGCGGATTCAGCAGGATGAAGTGTTCAATCTTGCGGTTTATCCCAAAGCACAGAGTTTGCGTGCTATTCCGGATATATTGTACACCTATTTTGTATACGACAATGGCAATACGCGCTCTCGCTTTATCCCGGAGCGCCTTGACATATATCGTCGCGTTCGGGATGCATTTCTCACACTGTATGCCGACTGGAATCTTCGTGACAGAAGCTTGTTTGAATACATTCACCAACGTTTTTTCAATTCGTTAGTGACGAATATAAATTTCAATGTATTTCATCCCGACAATACTGCCTCAGATGACATACGGCATGAATCTGAACTACTTGAAATCATGCGTAGCGCAGATGTACGCCGCACTATTGACGTTCTCAGGCATTCCGACTATGTCGCCTCTCTTCATACAGGATATTTCAGAGCGATAGACGCTCAATCGGCAGCCTCTTACATTCGTGTAATGCAGCGTGATCGGCTTAAAAACAAATTAAAAAATGTAGCACGGAAAATTCTTCACAGATGAAACCGAAGATAATCATACTGATGCACTACATGGAGCTGGGTGGCGCCGAAATCAGTCTTATCGGACTTTTGGGTGCCCTTGACCCGGCGAAAGTGGATGTTGACCTGTTCGTATACTCACACCAGGGACCGCTGATGAAATTCATTCCCGGATGGGTGAACCTATTGCCTGAAATCAAGGCTTATTCCATGCTTGAGAGACCGCTGCGTGATGTAATCAGAAGCGGCGAGGCTCGTGTTGCCGCCGGAAGAATCGTGGCCAGATTTCAGCATGGAGCATATGCCCGCCGGCGCGGCCCGGTCGATACCGTCGATGACTCGATTTATCAATATATCGGCTCATGTCTCGCCCCCATGCTGCCCGCAATCAATCCAAAGCAGGAGTATGACCTGTGCATTTCGTTTCTGATACCGCACAACTACGGTTTAAAGAATGTCAGGGCACGGAAAAGAATAGCGTGGATTCACTCAGATTATTCCACAGTGCACGTCAATGCACGCAAAGAGCTTCCGGTGTGGGGTGCCTACGATTATATCGCCTCGATATCATCAGATGTAAGCGCTTCGTTTCTCAAGACTTTCCCCTCTCTTAAAGACCGAATCGTCGAGATTGAAAATATACTGTCACCGGGATTTGTCCGTAATAGATCCAACGAATTCAGCGTGGAGAGCGAAATGTCCGGCGAAATAAAGATGCTGTCAATCGGACGTTTCTGTTACGCCAAGAACTTTGAAAACATCCCCCTTATAGCTTCCGCCTTAGTAAAAAACGGATGCCGGAATTTCAAATGGTATATAGTGGGATATGGCGATTCAAAACTGATTCTGGATAATATATCAGCACTGGGCATGGAGAATCACGTCATAATACTTGGCAAAAAAGAGAACCCCTACCCCTACATCAAGGCCTGCGACATATATGTGCAGCCGTCGCGTTACGAGGGGAAGTCCGTCACCGTGCGCGAGGCGCAGATGCTCGGGAAGCCGGTGGTGGTGACTGCATATCCCACCGCTCCATCGCAGATACGCCACGGTGTTGACGGCGTGATAGTGCCGCTCGACAATGAAGGGTGCGCCCGGGGACTGGCCCGTTTCATCTCCGATGAACCTCTGCGAAACAGAATTGCCGGCAATCTCGGCAATCTCGATTTCGGCAACGAAGCCGAAGTAAACAAGATATACAATCTTCTTGGATTATGATCAGGACAGTTTTTATACTGCTGTATAATCTCATCCGCAATATAATATACCGGATTCGTTATAAGTCGCGCTACCGGGCATGCGCAGTCGAACGAATTTCTCCCGGAGCTTCAGTCCGGCTTTATGGCAGGTCGGAGTGCCGTTTTGGCCGGAATATCGAATTGGCTCCTGGTGTCGACATCCAGACTCATGGCAATGGTTCCCTTGACATCGGTGAACGTACATACATGAACCGGCAATGCATGATTAGCTGCCATAACCGCGTCAGCATCGGCGCCGGCTGTATGTTTGGCCCCGGTGTCAGAATTTTTGACAACAATCATAAATTTTCAAAAGACGGGGGTGTGTCATGCGCCCTGAATACGGGAGAGATTATTGTCGGCAATAATTGCTGGATTGCTTCAGATGTAATACTTCTCAAGGGGACACACATTGGAGACAATTGTGTGATTGGCGCCGGATGTATAATTGACGGCGCCATACCTCCGTCCACAATTGTAAGGCAGAAACAACACCTGGATTATCAGCCGATTTACAAATAACGATGTCTATACCCAAAAATATACACTATTGCTGGTTCGGGCGCAAGCCTCTGCCTGAATCTGCGAAGAAATGCATAGCCTCTTGGCGCAAATATCTCCCCGACTATGAGATCGTGGAGTGGAACGAGGATAATTTCGATGTCAACGCCATCCCATACACAGCCCAGGCATACTCCGTAGGGAAATATGCATTCGTCAGCGACTACGCCCGCTTCAGAATTCTTTACGAGCACGGAGGCCTGTACTTCGACACCGACGTGGAGGTAATCCGCCCGATGGACGACATCATCGCCGCCGGACCATTCCTGGGTTTTGAGATTGACCCCGGTTCCGAATCAGGCAATATGGCGGTGAATCCCGGGCTCGGAATGGGAGCCTCCCGGGGGATGGACGCCTATGAGCCGATACTGGAGTATTATTCCAGGCTCAGGTTCATCAAGGATGACAATACCCTCAACATAACCGACGCGGTGGTGAATATAACCACCAGGGAGATGAAAAAAGCAGGACTGCGGTGCGTCGGCGGCACACAGCATGTGGCCGGAATATCCGTATATCCTGCAACTTATTTTAACCCGCTGGACGATGCCACCGGCCGGCTGCGCGTCACCCCTGAGACGGTCTCTATCCACTGGTTCTCCAAAACATGGTGCGACCGGCAGTCGGGTCTCCGCACCTGGTGCTCGCGTATGCTTCACCGCCTTATCGGCACAAGGGCTTCAGGGCGTCTCAAAAACTTAATGCGTCTGTAATGATTTCAATCGAGATTGCAAAATACTTCCAGAGCGGCACTATTCTCGCCGTGACAGCCTTGAGTATCGCAGCGTTCCAGTCGTGGCAGAACCGCGACGCCCGCCACATGCTGCAGGGCAACAACAGCCAGTTGGGGCTCATCGTAATTGCTCTGACAGCATACTGCCTCATTATCGGCAACCGCCCCCTGTCAGGAGTCTTGTTTGGCGACACTGCCAACTATGCCATGACCTATGGATGGGTTAAACTTGAGGATGTCAGAATCGGTATCGGAGAATATGAATGGCTTTTTGCTTTTATCACCGCGCTGTGTGCGAAATATGTCGATGTGTCGGTATATTTCACCGTGATAATGTTCGGCTATATGTTCTTCGCGTTGGGCGGTCTCAGGCGGCTGTTCGGCAACAACACCTACGGGGCACTGCTCTTTTATATGGGAGCCTTCTCATTCTTCACATATGCGACAAACGGCATCAGAAACGGCCTGGCATGCTCGATTGTAATCCTTGCCATCTCCTTTATCGCCACCGAGAGAAAGAACTATATGGCTTACGCGCTGCTGTGCATGGCCGCATTTTTCATCCACAAATCTTCGGCGCTGCCGATTGTCTGTTCGATGGCAGCCCTGTTTATCAAAAACCCGCGCCCTCTGATATACTTCTGGTTCCTGTCGATTGTGCTTAGTGTGGTGGCCCGCGGGGCAATCGAGAGTTTCTTCACCGGCCTCGGTTTCGACGACCGCCTTTCCGGATACGTCCAGGCCGCCGACGCATACGCCGACCAGGGCTTCAAGGGTGGATTCCGCCCCGACTTCCTCCTTTACAGTTTCATGCCTATACTGCTGGGAATGGTCGTGACATCAAAGACGGGCACATCCGACCGCACCTACCGAATTCTGCTGAGCACCTACACTTTGGCCAATTCGTTCTGGGTAATGATGATGAACGCCGCTTACAGCAACCGGTTCGCCTACCTGTCATGGTTCCTATATCCGGTAGTGATTGCATATCCCTGTCTGCGGATGAACGTGTGGGGAAAGAGCCAGGGGCGCATCGCAGGCACCATACTGATGGCCCACACAGCTTTCACCCTATTCATGACTTTCATATATTATTGATTTATAAGAAATGAAAATACACTGTGTAATACCTGTATACAACACTCAACGTTACCTCAGACAGTGTATCGATTCCGTTCTGAGGCAAACATACCATAATTTCGATATAATTCTGGTGAACGATGCCTCAACAGACAAAAGCCGTGATATATGTCTGTCTTATCAAAATAAATATCCTGAAAAAATACACTTCATTGATAAGGCTCAAAATGAAGGAGTTGACAAGGCTCGATTTACAGGCTTACGCTTTCTGACTGATAATCTCAACTCGGGGGGGGTATTTTTCTTAGATTCCGACGACTATATCCACAAAAACACCTTCAAAGTATTAGCATACAACATGCAAACAACCGATGCTGATGTTGTGCAGATGCTTTGGTGTAGGGTATTCGGGCCTGTCATTAAGAGAGGGACAGTCCGCGTCATGCCTCAGGTATTGTCGCAGCCCTCTCTCATGAACGACTATTATATTTCTTTTTTTGGAGTCAATAAACTGGATGTAAATATCTGGGGGAAATTATATAAGTTGGAAACAATAATCAGAGCCAACTTAAATCCATCCGGATTCAAAATGGGAGAAGATTTGATTTTTAATCTTAGCTTATTCCCGTTTATAAAAAAATACTCAATTATTGACTTCTATGGATATTATTATCGTGTAGGAGGACTGACGTCAGGATACAATAAGCATCTTTGGCCGGATTTAAAGCAACAGTATTTTATAAAAAAAGCTGAAAGCAAAAAACATGGTCTGGCAGCAGCAGAGAAATATCTGTCAATTGAAATAAAGAATATTTTTTTATCTGTTGTCAAACAACGCATAATACATCTTAATGAACCGGCTGAAAAATTAAACGCCTGGATAACATCCGAATTGCGTGATAAAAGCATTTGGAGCAATTTCAGAGAATTGTCTACCGGAAACGACGTCTACAATTATTTTATCAATGAGGATTCTGATTCAATTATTCAGTTAGTCCGTCAAAATATCAGAGATGAACGATGTAGACGGTTTGTAAAACGAATATTATCTTGTTTTTTGAGATGAAAACCCTTACAGTTTTTACTCCCACTTACAACCGCGCGCACACGCTGCCCCGCACCTACGAAAGCCTGCTGCGTCAGACATGCAAGGATTTTGAATGGCTTGTGATTGACGACGGCTCCACCGACGGCACCGCCGGGCTGGTCAGGGGCTGGATTGAAGAAAACCGCATACCTATAAGGTATATTTACAAGGAAAACGGCGGTCTATACACAGGATACAACAAAGCCTATGAGGTTATCGAGACGGAGCTCAACGTATGCATCGACTCCGATGATTTCATGCCCGACAACGCCGTGGAGCTGATCACCGGATACTGGAAAGAGCATGGCAGCGACGAATATGCCGGGATTACCGGACTTGATTTCACCCTTGACGGCAAGCCCATCGGCGGTTACTTCCCAGGCGACCTGAAAGTATGCCATATGATGGACCTGTATATCAAAAAAATCCATTTCGGCGACACCAAGCAGGTGATGCGCACCGCCCTTATGAAAGAGGTGTCGCCGATGGAGGGGTTCCCCGGCGAAAAAAACTTCAATCCTTTCTATATGCTCGCTTTGGCCGACGACCGGCAGCCGTCACTGATTCTAAACGAAAACCTGTGTTTCGTAGAATATCAGACCGGTGGCGACAGCATGTCGGCCGGTATATTCCGTCAGTATCTCAACTCTCCCCGCTCTTTTGCAAAACTACGGCTCATGGAGATGGGACTCAAAAGGAATACATTGAGGAATCTTATCCGCCTGAACATCCACTACAACAGCAGTTGCATTATCAGCAAGGACCGTGACTGGCTAAAAAAATCTCCGAAGAAATTCCTCACAGTCATGACCAGGCCGCTGGGGTGGATGCTTTACAAATACATCGTTTACAAGAGCAAAAAACAGCATCGGTAATGAAAAGAATCCTACATGTAATACACGGACTGAATGTAGGCGGAGCCGAAACGTTTATCTATAATATCCTCCGCAATATCGACTCTTCTGAATACCATTTTGATTTCGCCATTCAGAATCCGGAAATCGGACATAAGGCATTCAAAAAGCTTATCGAGGAAAAGGGGGGGGAAATATACATAATAACGGACTTTAGAAGAAATATCCTGAAGCAATACCGCGAGTTATCCTCTATCCTGAAGAGCGGATATGATTATGTTCACATTCACATGAACGCTTTTGTCAATCCGGTACCCGCGGTTGTCGCATCGAAATTTCCGGGCAAAGTAATTATACATTCGCACAACACGCACAACGGTTCGGGCGGCACTCCGGCCAGATTGCTGCATCTTCTAAACCGTAGATTATGCATGAAAAAGGATTTTATCCGACTCGCATGCGGAACGGATGCAGGCAAGTGGATGTTCCGGGGAAAAGATTTCACGGTTGTAAACAATGCCGTTGACCTTGACCGGTTCCGATACAATGTTGAGGCAAGCCGGAATATCAGACGGAAATACGGCCTGACCGACGAACTTGTAATCGGCCACATGGGCAGGTTCGTTCCCGAAAAGAACCAGAAATTCATAATCGGATTATTTACACGCCTTAAGCAGGAATATCCGCTACTGAAAACAAAACTGATGCTTTGCGGAGACGGTCCGATGAAAAACGAGATTATGGAGTTTGCCGAAAGTTCGGGTATCATTCAGGACGTGATTTTCACCGGGAATATAAGCGAGCCACAGGATTATTATTCTGCCTTCGACTGTTTTCTGTTGCCGTCCTGGTTTGAAGGCCTCGCATTCGTTGCGGTAGAGGCTCAGGCTGCCGGCCTGAAAGTAATAGCATCCGATACAAACACATCCGAGATTGATGTGACCGGAAATGTCCGATTCCTGTCACTTGGCAATGATGTCTCGGCCTGGGTCGATGCCGTGAAACATGCATTGGCTCCTACCGACCGCAAAAAGAATGCCGGCCGACTGGCCGGAAGCAAATATGACTTATCCAGTCTAACCAGAACAATGGAGACTATTTATGCATAAATCAGAGGTGCCACAAACTCCATTCAGAGTCCTGCAGGTGCTCACGGCCATGAACCGCGGAGGCGCCGAGACAATGGTAATGAACCATTACCGCGCGATTGACCGCAACAAAGTGCAGTTCGACTTTCTTGTGCACCGTCAGCAGCGGGCCGACTATGACGACGAAATCGAGGCGCTCGGAGGCCGGATTTTCAGAGCCATGCCCATCCGGCCGTGGTCCTACCCGGCATATTTCAGGTGGCTTGACGGCTTCTTCAGAGAGCACCGGGGTGAATTCACGGCCGTGCACGGGCATATTCAGGAAAACTCCGGATTCGCCCTGAGATACGCAAAAAAATACGGCATAAAGAATCTGATAGCTTCAAGCCATATCGCTGACCTCGGCTTTGACTATAAGTTTATTTTCCGCCAGTTCGGCAAACTTTGGACTAACAGATTTGCCACTCAAAGACTTGCATGCGGCAAGGATGCCGGAAGATTCCTCTATGGCAAACGTGATTTCCAGTTACTCAACAATGCCATTGATGCCGCTCGCTATCAGTTCAATCCATCCACCAGGGAGGAGAAACGTAAGGAACTCGGCATCCCGGCCGATGCGCTTGTAATCGGAAACGTCGCGCGATTCTGCCCGCAGAAAAACCATTCGTTCATTATAAAAGTTTTCGCGGAGGTTGTAAAAGCGTATCCCTCGGCACGGCTGCTCCTTGTCGGGAGCGGACCGCTGATGGATGAAACCGCCACTCTTGCCGCACGCTCAGGTATCAGCGACAACGTTATTTTCGCCGGACTGCGTCCGGATGTTCCCGATCTGCTCCAGGCATTCGATGTGTTTTTTATGCCGTCGGTTTTCGAGGGGCTGCCAGTCAGTGTAATCGAGGCTCAGGCCGCAGGACTGCCATGTCTGCTTTCCGATGTAATCGACCGCCAGACGGATATCACCGGAAATGTGCGGTTTATGTCATTGGGTTCCGACATCGGCGAATGGGCAAAAGCAATAGTTGAGACTTACAATATGCACCCGCAACGCAGAACTCAACTCCCCGTTATTCAAAACGCCGGATATGATGTAGTGGAGAATATAAACCGGTTATACAAACTATACCTTTGCGATACTTAATGAGCCGTAAGTGTAATAAGATCTGCCTTACCCTGCCATGGTTTGGCAAATTGCCACCATACTGGGGGGGGGTACATAGAATCTTGTGCTGACAATTCCGATATTGACTTTCTAATAGTCACCGACCAGGCCGTCGGGGCCGTTCCGGATAATGTCAGAGTGCTATCAATGTCCTGGAATCAGATATATCAGAAATTCAAAACATTGTTTTTAAATTTGGGATATAATCGTTTTTATCTTGGACATCCATATAAACTATGTGACTACAAGCCCACATACGGACTGCTGTTTCAAGAGTATCTGAAAGGTTATGAATATTGGGGGTATATTGACTGCGATCTTATATGGGGCAATATATCAAAGTTTCTTCATAGAATTCAATATTGGAAATATGATCGAATCTACCGTTGCGGCCATTTGTCAATATACCGGAATACACCTGAAATAAACAACATCTTTTATTCAGATACCGAGGGGTGTATACCTTTCAAGGATATTGTTGAGACATCATATTCCATGAATTTCGATGAATGCGGCATCAATGAGTATTTTGTCAGGAATAACCGAAACTTTTATTCCAAAGGCGATGAAGTCACTTTTTATGCCTATACGGATCAATTCAAATGGAAGAATTTCCGAAATCCGGAATTAGGGGAACTATTTGTCAAGGAATGTGATGGCTCTACATGGGTGTACTACATGACGTCAGTAGATAAATTTGACAAACAAGAGGTATGTTATGTGCACTTCATGACAAAAAAGAACATAGCGATACCTCCAGGTATCGAACGCCCGTATTGCATTACCCGTGACGGTATATTCCATTTCAGTGAATCGGATATAATGAATCTATTCAGGCGGACGATATCGGACAAAGCCTCTGAAATGGCATTTAAAAGACAACAAGTCAGAGCATTCAGACGGGAATCTATCAAAAAGATGTTACGGGAATTCAACTACAACAGATTTAAAACTTTTAAAGTGTTGTTGAACAGGATTCCGAGTTATTTCAAATATTTGGGTTATAAAAAATGACAAAAATCATACGCGCGTCCACCGTGCCGGGGTCGCTTGACACATTCTGCCGGGGGCTCTTGAAGGAGCTGAGGGAGCAGGAGGGCTACGAGGTGGTGGCCGTCAGTTCGCCCGGACCGGCGATGCACGATATCGAGGAGCGCGAGGGGGTGCGCACCGCCGCAGTGCCCATGGAGAGGCGCATGGCGCCGCTGAAGGACCTCGTGAGCCTCTGGAGGCTGATTCGGGTGTTCCGCAGCGAGAAACCGCGGATGGTCCACTCCATAACCCCGAAGGCCGGACTGCTGTGCATGATGGCGGCATGGATGTGCCGCGTGCCGGTGCGGGTGCACACCTTCACCGGACTGGTATTCCCGACGG
>SCEJ01000304.1 GCA_004102785.1 Muribaculaceae bacterium Isolate-013 (NCI) | reverse complement strand
TTATGGTTTTACGAAGCTCCTCCTTTGCTCTCGTGGCTCAAGTCTTTGCCCCATCCCACGGCTCTTATGGCCTGCGACGACAACCAAGGAAACCGCATCACGGAAATCTGTAAAGTCAACAACATCAAAGTTCCCGATAAGATAGCCATATTAGGTGTGGATAATGACGAAATAATCTGCAACCTGTCCGACCCTCCCTTATCCAGCATCAGCCACAATATCGTGCGGGGCGGTTTTGAAGCGGCCGAACTGATAGACCGTTTATTGAATGACGAGGAAAATAACCTGCAGGATATGCAGGATGTGGTAATCCAGCCCATCAATATAGTGAACCGCCTTTCCACGGATTTCTATTCCACCACCGACATGCACATCCATACGGCCTTGAAATAG
>SCEJ01000303.1 GCA_004102785.1 Muribaculaceae bacterium Isolate-013 (NCI) | reverse complement strand
CATACATGAGAATATATCTGTCTTCACCGATTAGCTTGAATGTTCCGGCTCCTTCAACCGCCTCTTTTGTCTGCTGTTTATAATCAGGGTACTCTGTCCATTTGCCGGAAGTCAGATCTTTGGTCGTTGCAACTTTTATGCCATTACCATGACCCTCTGTCTTATAAAAGAGGTGGTATATACCGTCTTTATAGACAATATCACCATCGATACACGACTTTCCGTCCTGAGGAACAAAAAACGGTTTGGGAGTACCTTCGATATCGGTAAAATCTTTATTGGCATAAGCATAGTATATTATATCTGGACCGTTGCCATGCTGCATTGACCAATATATCAGGAATTTCTTTGCCTTGGGATCATAGATGGTCTGGGGAGCCCATACTCTTTTCA
>SCEJ01000302.1 GCA_004102785.1 Muribaculaceae bacterium Isolate-013 (NCI) | reverse complement strand
TAAACGCATAGTTTTATCAGTAACAATCCTATAGCCCTGCGTATAATAATTATAATTGAATTCGTTTTCTACCCAGTCGGTCGCTTTTTTATGCCTTCTGCCATGATATATTTCCTTGTCAATTTGAAATAATATATCATATATCAGTTCCATCATTTTATAAAATGAAGATGTGAACGGTTCTAACGAATTAGTGCAAGAGACAAGACTCTGATATGAATAATGGATGTCCCATACATGAAAAAACTCATTGACTATTTTACCATTCAATATCAAATTTATAGACAAATCGCTTCTGTTAGAGCCGATGACAGATCGCTCATTTGGTATACCGTCCTTTAATGCCGTGTTGTTGCCGGAATAGATGGAGTATAATAACAATTTCAGACGGTCT
>SCEJ01000301.1 GCA_004102785.1 Muribaculaceae bacterium Isolate-013 (NCI) | reverse complement strand
ACGAGATGCGTTGCTATCGAGCACACCAGCCAGATATTTAGGCTGATTAGCAACGATACCTACCGACTGGCCGTTGAAACGGGCGAAACCGATGATGATATTCTTAGCATAATCTTTCTGGATTTCAAGGAATTCACCGTTGTCCACAATAGCGCCGATCACTTCGTACATGTCATACGGTTTAGGAGGGCTGTCGGGGATAATATCGTTCAAAGAATCTTCCAGGCGGTCGATTGGGTCTGTGCAATC
Source organism: Muribaculaceae bacterium Isolate-013 (NCI) (assembly GCA_004102785.1). GTDB lineage: Bacteria > Bacteroidota > Bacteroidia > Bacteroidales > Muribaculaceae > UBA7173. The sequence continues at coordinate 145 of SCEJ01000301.1, read as the reverse complement.
TACATAAGGAGCTTCTTCAAGGTTGTTTTGAGGAATATAGCTCAACAGTTTGCGAATCAGCTCGAAACCTTCTTCTTCTGTTTGGGCGGTGAAATGAGTCACACCCGATTTAGTGGAGTGAACGCTTGCGCCACCGAGGTTTTCC
>SCEJ01000036.1 GCA_004102785.1 Muribaculaceae bacterium Isolate-013 (NCI) | reverse complement strand
TTAGAAATTTTCCTCCAAATTAATAAAATTGTGACTAAGAGCACGCTGGAGGGGACAGGAATCAACCCGTCGGCCTTGTTTTTTATTCTGCCGGTGTAAAAATCTCGCGATTTTTATGTAGATTTGCGAAATAAAGAATCTCATACACACAATCTTAAGGATATGAATTGCCATAAATGTAATGCGCCACTCCGCCCGGGAGCCAAATTCTGTGTAAGCTGCGGCGCGCCGGTAGCGGCTGCACCTGTCACACCTCCGGAGCCGCAGACGCGGCCTGTTCCGCAGCAGCCCGCGCCTGTTCCTCAACAGTCTGCTCCCACAGCGCAAATGCAGCAGCCTGCGCCTCAGCCGTCAACGCCTGATTCCCGGATCCAGCAGCCGACGGTGCCGACGGTGCCGTTGCAGCCGGTGGAGAAAACGCGGCCTATTTACCCCGGGGGGATTCCTCCGGGCTATCCTGCGGGCGCGCCACCTGTGGCAACCCGAAAACGCGGCGGCTCCCGTTTGGTGATAGCAGGCTGCGTGGCGGCGGCCGTATTGCTTGTATGCGGCGGCCTGTACTTTGCTTTCTCGACCGACGATAAAAGCACGCATTCCGAATGGGATGATGAGGAAACAGCATTCGTCGAGGAATACGCCGAGCCGGAGTTCAGCGATGTGATGCTTTTGGGCGGGTCGTCGTCGGCTCCGTTCGATTATACGGCGATGGTATGCTTCCGTGAGCTTACACCGGCCGACCTGACCGGTTGCCCCAAGAGTGAGCTGCGCCTTATGCGCAGCACAATCTATGCCCGCCACGGCTATACGTTCCAGAGCCAGGACCTCAGAGAATATTTCTCGCAGTTCGACTGGTATGTGCCGCGTGCCAATGTGGTTCCGGAGAATGAGATGTCGGATACCGAGCTTAAAAACATCGCGCTCATAAAGCGGTTTGAATAGAAGGTTGTCTGAGATATAGTGAACAATTGCTTATGAAAAAGCTTGTTGGAGCCGCGGCGCTTGTGGCGCTTGTGGCTGCCGGATGTTCGCGTAGCAACGGGAGCTGTTCAGGAGCTGAGCCCGCGACAGACTCTGTGGCCGCTGAGGTGTCTTCGGAAGATGTGCGAGCCGACAGTGTGCCCGCCGGGGTGCGTGCGCTTCTTGCCTCGTATCCCGACTGGATAAAAGGTTATTCAGGCGACTCCCTTCTGATGGCCGACGGCACCGCGATTCTCTACGACGACGGCCATGAAAAAGACTTTGTCACGATGCTCGACGAAAGCGACCCGGAGGATATGTTCTCGATGGTATACCGTGAGCAGACTCCGCCGGAATATCTCGCCGATGCCGGGCGCTCGCGCTGCGAGGCTCTGTTCAAGAAGATGTATGGCGCTTCGGCAGGCGAGGTGCGCGGGCATCTTGTGGATGTGCCGTGGTTCGGCCAGACGGTGAAATTCACCTCAGTCAATGGTGCCGCAGATTCGCTGCGGGCTGTCGCCGCGGAGCTTTCGGCACGTCCGGAGCTGCGTAAATATCTCAAGAGCAGTGGCACATTCTACTGGCGTGCGGTGCGGTGCGGTGCGCCAGGCGCCAGAGCGCACATTCCTATGGCATTGCGTTTGATGTCGGCGTGGAACACTCCGACTACTGGCTGTGGAAGAACCCCGGGGCTGCCGAGACCGACCGCATTTCATATGCCAACCGTATACCGCACGAACTCGTGGAGATATTCAGGCGCCACGGCTTTATATGGGGCGGGGCATGGTATCACTATGACACGATGCACTTCGAGTTCCGTCCGGAGATTCTCCGTTTCGCCTCCATGCGGTAATCCACATGGTATAAAACGAAATGGCACTGCCGCAGAGTGGCCGTGCCATTTGTGTAGTGTAGCGTAATAATTTAAAAGAAATCTTAGCCAAGAGCTTCGAGGAGCTGTGCCTCGGTGGGGTCGGCGCAGATTATTTTGCCCTGCTCGTCAATGATAAAGGTACGAAGACCGTTGTGAAGTTGAAACGCGTCGCGGACGGCAGCGGCATCGTCGGGTGTGCCGACGTGAAATTGTGAGGAAGGGTCAAGGTTGTCGTAGCTTACGATTTCGTCCATCAGCCGCTCCGAGCGGTCGAAGTTGACTGACAACACTTCAACGTCCTTATGCAGAGAGGCGGCCTTGCGGGCCATGGCATCGATTCGGTTCTGCTCCATTCGCGACTGAGCGTCGGCGGCCGACCAGAACGAAAGAATCACTCTCTTGCCCCGCATCTGCTGGAGAGATGCCGCAGAGCCGTTGCGCTCCACCACCAAGGTGGGTGCGGTGTGGCCTATCTGCGCGTCACGGTCTTTGTCAACAGAGGCCGAGAGGGAAACAAGCATAAGGGCGAAGCTCACAATGCATAACATTGTTTTCTTCATTACAAAAAGTTGAAATTCGAGAATAAGGAATCGCTAACCTGATGGGGCGGACACGCCGCGGGTTATCGGCTCTGCCGGGCTGCTGCTTCAAATTATGAGTTCGATGCCGCGGGCCGGGCGGAGGCCGGATTCCTTGCCGATTTTCGGCTGCCGCCACGCCTCTGCGTGCGGCTTTACTGCATCATTTCTGGTGCAAAGTTATGAAAAAAACATGTGACGGCCAAATTTTGTTCGATGTCGCATCGGTGATTATCAGTATTTTAAGGCCTTTTAAACGACGAAAACGCCCTCAGGATGCACCGGAGGGCGTTTTTATGTTGATAGTTAAAATTTCTTAACAGAGACGTACTGTGGTCAGAATTTATAGCCGACAGTGAGCACAACCTGCGAATTGTTGTCAGTCACTTTGGCCTGCGGAGCGTCATACCAGAAGCCGTCGTAGTCTTTGAACGAGGAGAAGGCGTGGTAGGTCGAGGAGCGGTGTTTGTGCACGTAAGCGGCGTCGATGTAGAAGCCCGAGATTCGGTAGCCCAGGCCGCAGGTGATATACTGCGTGTCGGAGTCGAGGGTATAGGCCGGGTTGGTTCCGGCGGTGTATACCTCCACGTTTGAGTTTTTCACGTCGTCTTTCACGTTGGTGGTCTGGTAGGCGTAGCCGGCGCGCACGCTGAAGTTGGGTGTCACGCGGAATTCTCCGCCGATACGCAGCATGTTCGACGATTTGAAATAGTTTTTGACGTCGTCGGTGTAGTAGTCGTATTCATAGCCTCCGGCATCCTTTGTCTTCATGTCGCCGAAAGCCTGATATTCGTAGTCGACCGACAGAATGCCGCGGCCGCCGATTACACCGGCTATACCGGCGGTGAGTTTCCAGGGGGAATTCAGACGCCAGTCGTAGGCGGCCTCGTCGGTGTGCTCGCTCCCTTTCACTCCGGAGGAGTAGTTGAAATCGGTGTCGCCCTGATAGTTGGTGGTCACCGACCAGTATGTGGGGGTATGCACAGCCAGACCGATGCGCAGCTCGTTGACCGGCTTGAGTATGACGCCGAATTTGGCGTTAAAGCCCGTGCCGGAGGTGTGGCGCCAGTTGGCCAGGCCGAAGCCGCCGTTACCCTCCTCGATGCCGGTGGCGGCGTTGGCGGGTACATTGGCGTTCTGAAGGTTCTCTTCGTAGTATGAGTTCTGTGTGAGTGAGAGGTCGGTTATGCCCAGGCCGATACCCCAGTAGAACACGTTGGCTACGGAGCCGCCGAAGTCGATGGCATACTCGTCGACGTATCCCTGCTCATGAACGCTCATCGCCGCCGAGCCCGATGTGGGGGTGATCTGCGGCTGACCGTCCACGGGATATTGCCAGAGGCCGTCGTAGATGCTTGTCTCATATGGCAGCCCTTCGTCGGAGATTGCCGACACGGGGGTTATCATTCCGGAGTTATAGGCCAGGATACTGAGCCAGGGGGCGGCGTTGTTGGAGCGCTCCTGGTAGGGGTTGTATCCTTCGCCGAACTGGAGCCATGACGGGTCGATGCCGTCGGTGAAGGTCGTGATGTAGTTCGACAGTGATGTGCCCATCGACATCCCGGCTCCCTGGTAACGGCGCTGGAATGATGCCACCCGCGAGTAGGAGGCGCCCCACGAGAATGTCAGCGGTGTGGAGCCGCCCAGGTTGTATGTGCCCACATATCCGAAGTTGTTGACGTCGGCGTGGGTCTGCGAGCGTGCGAACGGTGAGCCAATGCCGGAGGTCTTGCTGTTCATCATATTGATGTCGAGCGTGAAACCGATGTCGCTGCCGCGGTACACGCCTATACCTGCGGGGTTCTGGTTGAGCGTGGAGAGGTCGCCGCCGAGAGCGGTGAAGGCCCCGGCCATTGACATGAAGCGCGCGGTGCCGCGCAGTTCGCCGGTTGATATGTTGTAGGCATCGATTGCCGACTGGGCCTGTATTGCCGCCGGCAAGGCGAGAGTTGCCGCTGCCAGTATGATAGCTTTCTTCATTGTTCCGGATAGTTAAGAGGTTGACAAGAGTGGGGGAGGGGAGCGAATGGGCGGGAATCAGCGACCGCGGCGACCGCCGCCACCACCTGATGAGCGGGTGGCGCCACCGCCGGAGAATCCGCCTGACGAACGGCCCGACGAATAGCTGCCCGATGAGGAAGAGCGTCCGCGGGAGTAGCCGTTTGAGTTGTTGTTATACGTCGGACGGCTTGAATTGTTGGATGGAGTTGTGTAGGTGTTGCGGGAGTTGGATGTGCCGGTGGAGGGGGTGGTGTAGCCGGCGCGACCGCGTGAGTATGTACCGGAGGAAGAGCCTGCGGTGGAGGGGCGTCCGATTGGCGCGCTGTATCCCGGGCGCGAAGTGCCTGCTGTGGCGTTAGAACCGTTGGAGGGGCGACGGCCGTTGGAGTTAGCTATCGAGCCGCGTGTGGAGCCTCCCCATGCTCCGGGACGGTTGGCGTAGGAGCCGTTGCCCATCGGGCGGTTGGGACGTGTGGCCCCGGGAGGGTTGTTATAGTAGCGCGGAGGAGCCCAGACCCATGCGCCGCCCCAACCCCAGGATGGACCCCATCCCCAGCTCCAGGACGGACCCCATCCCCACGACCATGCCGGAGCCCAGCCCCAACCCCAATCCCAGGAGGGTGCCCATGTCCAACTGTAATATGGGTTGTACCATGAGTTCCATCCCCAGGAGGTGTAGTATGGCCAGCGCCATGAGTTATATCCGTAGTATGGCCAGCATGAGCCTACGGTGAGGTTCACTGTGGTGGCTGAACTGGAGAGTCCGGCGTTGTATCCGGCATTGTATCCCCGGTCGTAATACCCCTGCGCGTCGGCATAATATCCATCGGCGTCGCCGTCGGCATAAGCCTGGCGTGCGGCGTCAGAGTTGTGGAATCGGGCGAGGTTGCGGGTGTTCGACATCGAGGCCGACATCTCCTCGAACTGTTCGAGCGAGATGGAGTCAGCCGGGAGGTCGGAGCCGGCGTAATGGCGGTTGTATTCGTCTACGTCGCGGGTTGAGGTGCCGGCGGGGGCGTAGGAGTCGGCGGCCTGGAAGTCGCCTGCTCCCGTCCAGGGCACATAGCTGGCTCCGTCATAATAGAATTGCGTGGGTTGCTGTGCCGCCTGTTGCTGCGCAGGCTGTTTCTTTTGCGCGGGCTGCTCTTTTTTTGCTTTCGAGGGGTCGAAATATATGTCATCGTCGTAATACCCCTGGGCGGAAGCCGTCACGGAGGTCAGCACGGCTGCGAGAGCCAGCGACGATATTCGGGCGTAAAAGGGATTTCGTTTCATATTGTACTCACCTGTTATGTTGAATGCCATCCTGTTGCCGGATAGTAGACATGCATTAGGATGGCCTGGTTGCAATTATCTATTGTATAGACACCGGAAATGGCTGATGGTTTAGCGCATAGCAGTATAACGTTCAAAATAAATACGTGCGGCTGACTATGATTTGCAAAAATACAAACAAAATTCCATTTCAGGTGCATTCTGCATGTTTTTTAACGCAATAGACTGCAAAAAAAAGGCGCGGTGCCCGCCATGCGGTGCCGCGCCTTTGTGTCATGTGAGCCTTACGCCCTGCGGCGGGGGGTGTTATTCGTCGGTGTCGCGGGGCAGAGGCTTCATGTCGTACGAGGCCATTGCCAGGGTGAATCCCCAGTAGATGAAGGCCAGAGCTGTGAGGAAGCTTACCATCATCATGTTTTGTGCGTAGCCGGCTTCAAGGAAGAAGAATCCGATAATCATCAGGAGCACGCCGTTGATAAGGTAGAGCCACCAGTAGCGGTTGCGGCGGCCGCCTCCGCATGAGGCTATGATATTGGCTATGCCCCAGAAAATGAATACAATGGCAAGGAAATAAGGGAATACAATCTCCGAAAGCATGATGCTGCGCACCAGGCAGAAGCCTACGAACATGTCAATCACGCCTCCGGCAATCCACCACCCCCATCCGCGGGGCCGGTTTATGCCGGCGGAGACACATAGCTGCACGATGCCGGCCAGAATCAGCAGCCATCCGAAAATCTGTGATGCGATGGCAAATCCGGCAACCGGCCAGAACCAGTAGCAGAAGCCGCCGATAACGAACAGAATCCCTACGACGAGGACTACCCACCAAGCTTTGGTCTGTCCCCAGAAGTTTAATGACAAGGCTTTCATAATTGATTATTTAAGTGAAACTTTTTTATTTGTTTTATTGATGTTTTGATTATATAACAAACCGTCGTCTCAAATAGTTGCGTGATTCGGAGAATGGTATTAATTTTGTAGTCCGAAAAAAACGACTTGAATTGATTTACCCCGAAACATACGAACGAAAGATTGGATTCGAGCCTGTGAGAGAGCGTCTCGCAGCGCTCTGTGTATCATCGGCAGGGCGCCGCGAGGTGCCGCTGATGGGCTTCCTTACAGACTACAATGCCATATCGCATGCGCTTGACGCCACGGCCGAGATGCTTGCCCTGTCGGCTGCCGGGAACGATTTCCCTTTGGGCGGCCTTCATGACATCGAGCCGGTGCTAAGGCGCGCCAGGGTGCAGGGCGCGGTAATCCCGGCTGAGGAGTTCCGCCAGGTGCGCCGCACACTGGGCGCCGTGGCCGAAGCCTGTTCATTCCTGAAATCCACATATGGCGAGGATGGCGCCACGACGTGTCCGGCGCTGTGTGCCGAGGCAGCGGAGCTGCACCCTTTCCCGGAAGTGACACGGGCCATAGACCGTGTGCTTGACGAGGGCGGCAATGTGCGCGACAATGCCTCGGCCGAACTTTCGCGCATCCGCTCCGAGCTGGCCCGCATCTCCGGCACGGTCAACTCGATAATGCGCCGCGTGATGGCGCGGGCTGTGGCCGACGGCTATCTTGAGCCTGATGCCGCGCCTTCTGTGCGCGACGGGCGCCTGGTGCTTCCGGTGTCGCCGATGAACAAGAGACGAATCTCGGGTATCGTGCATGACGAGTCGGCCTCCGGAAAGACATTTTATATCGAGCCGGCTGAGGTGGTCGAAGTCAACAACCGTTCGCGCGAGCTTGAAATCGAAGAGCGGCGCGAGGTGCTCCGGATTCTTGCGGAGCTGACGGCAGAGCTGCGACCCGAAATCGAGTCTGTGCTCGGCTGCTGCGCCGTGATGGGGCGCCTTGATTTCATTCATGCCAAAGCTCTATACGCCGACCGTACCGGCGGCGTGCTGCCGCATCTTTCTGAAAAGCCTGAACTGGAACTTTACCATGCCGTGCATCCGGTGCTTCTGGAGTCGCTTGCGCGGAAAGGACAGGAGGTGGTGCCGCTCGACATCATCCTTACCCCCTCGAAGCGCCTGCTGGTGATTTCCGGGCCCAATGCCGGGGGCAAGTCTGTGTGCCTCAAAACCGTGGGGGCGCTCCAGTATATGCTCCAGTGCGGTATGCTGCCTCCGGTCTACGAGAATTCACACATGGGGGTGTTCGATGACATTTTTATTGACATCGGCGATGACCAGTCGATAGAGAACGACCTTTCGACCTACTCCTCTCACCTGCGCAACATGAGGGAATTCCTTCGCCACGGACGCCGCACATCGCTGGTGCTTGTCGATGAGTTCGGCGGCGGCACCGAGCCTCAGATCGGCGGCGCCATAGCCCAGGCGATACTCAAGGTGTTCAATGAAAAGGGGATGTGGGGCGTGATTACCACACATTACCAGAATCTGAAACACCTGGCCGATGAGACGGAGGGGCTCGTTAACGGCTCGATGCTCTATGACAGGCAGCAGATGCGTCCGCTGTTCCGTCTCTCCATCGGTTCGCCGGGCAGCTCGTTCGCACTGGAGATTGCCCGCAAGACAGGCCTCCCTGCCGATGTGCTGGCTGATGCCGAGGAGATTGCCGGAAGTGATTATGTGAACATGGACCGCTATCTGCTTGACATTGCCCGCGACCGCCGTTACTGGGAGAACAAGCGCCAGGCGATACGTCAGAAAGAGAAGAAGCTCGAAGAGACCCTTGCGCGGTATGAGAATGATGCGGAGACCCTGCGGCAGCACCGTCGCGAGATTCTCGCCGAGGCAAAGGAGGAGGCCAGGAAGATACTCGACGGTTCGAATGCCTCGATAGAGCGCGCCATCCGCGAGATACGCGAGTCGCAGGCCGACCGCGAGCGCACGCAGGCTGCCCGCCTGGCCCTGCAACATGAGAAAGCCGATATTCTGAAGGATAAAGCGTCTGACAACCGCCTGCTGCGCAAGGCTCCGAAGGCACGCCATAAAGAGCCGGAAAAGAAACCGGCCGATGCGCAGAAGCCTCTGGCCGTGGGCGATACCGTAAAACTCGACGGCCAGGGCACACCGGGCAAGATACTGGAAATTTCAGGGAAGAACGCCACTGTGGCTTTCGGAATGCTCAAGACCCAGGTGAAGCTTCAGCGCCTGCAGCGCACGCTCCAGCAGCCTTCGTCGGGAGCCAGGGAGGGTGCCTCGTTCGTATCGGCTTCCACGGTCAATTCCATGCGTGACCGTCAGCTCGAGTTCTCGCGCGAGATTGATGTGCGCGGTATGCGTGCCGACGAGGCAATCCAGGCCGTGACCTATTTCCTTGACGATGCAATCCAGTTCTCGCAGGGGCAGGTGCGTGTGCTGCACGGCACCGGCACCGGCGCTCTGCGCCAGGCCATCCGCCAGTATCTCGACACGGTGCCCGGAGTGGAGTCGTACCGCGACGAGGATGTGCGCTTCGGCGGCGCCGGCATCACGGTAATCACCTTATCGTGACATGATTGATTATACCGCAGAAACAATAACGGCCGTATGCCCGCGGGCATACGGCCGTTATTGTTTCTGCCAGTTTATATTTTATACAAGAAGCATTATACGGTAAGTGGCAAAGGCAAGTATCCAGGCTACCGCGGTGGAGTAAATCACAGAAAATGCCGCATAGCGCCATGAGCCGGCTTCGCGTGCCACGGCCACCACAGTGGCCAGGCACGGACAGTAGAGGAGGATGAATATCATGAATGCCAGGGCTGAGGCCGGAGTGAAATCGGGGTGTGACGCCCCGGGTTCTACGGCGGTGATACGCTCGGAGAGGGCTGCGTCGGTGGCCTCGTCGGAGCCGGTGTAAAGCACTCCGAGGGTGGATACCACAATCTCTTTGGCGGGAATGCCGGCCACTGCGGCCACTGTGCCGCGCCAACTGAATCCGAGCGGCTCGAGCACGGGATTGACAGCCTTGCCCATCATCTCCAGATAAGAGTCGCGGTCGGGGTGTTCGTCGGTCTTCATGGGGAAGTAGTTGAGTGCCCACACTATGACTGAGGCGAACAATATGATGCCGCCCATCTTCTGGAGATACTGCTTGGCTTTCCACCACATGTGGCGCATGGAGGTCTTGACTGTGGGCACACGGTAGGGGGGGAGCTCCATCACAAACGGGGTCTCGTCCTCCTTGAACCAGAACTGTCTCAGCAGGCGCGCCGTGAGCATTGCCACCACGGCGCCCAGCACATACATGCCCAGGAATACCCACGCCGCATGGCCGGGGAAGAATGTGCCTGTCAGCAGCACATAAACCGGCAGGCGTGCCGAGCACGACATGAACGGTGTGATCAGCACAGTGATAATCTTCGACGAACGGCTCTCGATGGAGCGTGCCGCCATGATTGCCGGCACGTTGCAGCCGAATCCCATAATGAGCGGAATGAACGATTTGCCGTGAAGCCCGATGCGGTGCATCAGGCGGTCCATTATGAAAGCGGCGCGGGCCATATAGCCCGAATCCTCCATGAACGAGATGAAGAAGAACAGAATCAGTATGTTGGGCAGGAACACGATAACTCCGCCCACACCTCCGAGCACGCCGTTGGCCAGGAGGTCCTTCAGCGGGCCGTCCTGCATGTGGTCGCCCACCAGGGCCGAGAGGGCGTCGACACCGTTCTCAATCCATTCGGCAGGGTATGCGCCCACATAAAAGGTAACCCAGAACACAAAGAACATCACAGCCAGGAAGAAGGGGAAGCCGAAGAGGCGGTTGGTGACTATGGTGTCAATGGTGTGTGTCGCCTTTTCTTTCTGCTGCTCGCTCTGCTGCATGGTCTCGGCGAGCGCCCCTGCAATGAAGCCGTATTTTTCGTCGGCTATCATCGTTGCGACATCCTCTTCAGGGTGGAGTCTGGCCAGGTGTGTGAGCGTGCGGTCGCGCAGGGAGCGTATTTCCCTGCTGTCGGCGGCCGCGTCGATAATCTCCTCGGCTTCCTTATCCTGTTCGAGGAGTTTTATGGCGAGGTAGCGCGAGGAGAAATGCTGGTCGATGCTTTTGTCGGTCTTTATGGCCTGCTTTATATCGGCCAGTGATGCCTCGATATCCTGGCCGAGCTTCACATGCACGTGACGCACAGCTTGGTGGCGCCGCTCGTACACATCGATGATAGTGTCGAAAAGGCGGTCAATCCCTTCGCCGGTGCGGCTCACTGTCGGCACCATCGGCACCCCTATCATGCGGCCGAGTTCCTCATAGTCGAGCACTGCTCCGGAAGAGCGGAGCTCGTCGTACATATTCAGGGCTATTACCATGGCGTGGTCCATGTCGATAAGCTCTGTGGTGAGATAGAGGTTGCGCTCGAGGTTTGATGAGTCAACGACGTTGAGAATCACGTCGGGGTTGTTATCCTTGAGGTATCGGCGCACGTATCGCTCTTCTGGGGAGTATGACGACAGGGAGTAGGTGCCGGGGAGGTCGACCAGGTTGAATGTGTAGCCTTTATGCCGGAATACGCCGGTCTTTGAGTCGACTGTCACTCCAGAGTAGTTGCCTACATGTTCCCGGGCTCCGGAAGCGATGTTGAACAGCGAGGTCTTGCCGCAGTTGGGGTTGCCTATCAGCGCTACATTTATTGTGTGTGTGGCGCGGTAGTGGGGTGAGTTCGCCGGCATATTCTCGTCGGCAAGAGGGCATGTGTCGCCCGACGGGCAGGCGGCGCACTCGGTCTCACCGGAGGGGCGGACGCATACGGCGCCTTTGTCCGGCATGGCCGCGGCGGCCTGCGTGGCCTCGCCTTCGGCTGCGGCATCTTCGTCGGGAATCACTTCAATAAGCTGGGCCTCGCTGCGCCGCAGCGACACCTCGTAGCCGAGAATCCGGTATTTTACCGGGTCACGCATCGGGGCGGCGAGCACGGCTGTGATGCTGTGGCCTTTTATGAAGCCCATTTCCATCACTCTTTTGCGGAAGGCCCCGTGGCCGAGTATTTTTACGATAGTGGCCGACTGGCCGGTCTTCAAATCTGATAATCTCATTGTTATCCTTGCAATCTGTTGTACCGTCGCCCAGGAGGAGATTGTGTCAGGGCGCCGTTAATTTCTGATTTGACGGATGCAAAGGTCGCGATATTATTCCGAATGGTTATGATTAATAACAGTTTTTAACAGAAAAGCGCCACTCGGTTGCATCGGCGGCGGGTTTCGGCCATATGTTGGCAGGCGATGTTGCGGAGCAGTCGCCAGGGGCGCTCGCGCGGGGTTGCATGTTATAGAAAAAATTGTTACCTTTGTGAGTTAATTGGAAAAACAAATAATACCTTCATATATGGAATTCAAAGTAGCCGCCAAAACCCTATATTCCACCCTTTCGGGTGTGAGCAAAGTGATAAACTCCAAGAATACGCTCACGATTCTTGATAATTTCCTGTTCTCGGTAGAGGGCAATGTGCTTACCGTAACAGCTTCGGATACAGAGAATACGCTTATGGCCCGTCTGGAGCTCTCCGATGTGGAGGGCGAGGGTGCATTCTGCGTTAACGCTCGCCGTCTGGTGGATATAGCAAAAGAGCTTCCCGATGTTGATGTGGTGTTCCATGTCAACGACGATACCAAAGGGGTTAAAATCGATTTCCCCGGCGGCAACTTCGACATCGCCGGCATCCCGGCCGACCAGTATCCCGCGACTGTGGAGAAGGAGGAGGGCGAGGTGAAGGAGATGCTCCTCCCCGGCAAACAGGTGCTCGCCGGCATCGACAAGACCTTCTTTGCAATCGGCACCGACTCGCTGCGCCCGCAGATGATGGGTATATACTGGGACATCAAGGCCGACGGGGTGACTTTCGTGTCAACCGACACCCGCAAGCTGGTGCGCTATATCGACCGCACCGCCGCTCCCGGCATAGAGGGCTCCTGCATTCTGCCTCAGAAGCCGTGCGTGATACTCAAGTCGCTCGTTTCGGCCGACCAGGATGTGAAAATCACCCTTTCATCGAAGAGCGCTACTTTCGCTACCGAGAAAATCACGTTCAACTGCCGTTTCATCAAGGGGAATTATCCCGACTACAACCGCGTGATTCCGCAGAACAACCCCAACGTGATTACCGTTGACCGCATCACGCTGCTCCAGGCAGTGCGCCGTGTAGCCGTGTGCGCCGACCCTGCCCACTCGCTGGTGAAACTGCGCATGGCTCCCGGAAAGATCGAGATGAAGGTCGACGACGCCAATTTCTCGACTTTCGCCCACGAGTCGGTGGCCTGCGACTATGAAGGCAGCGAGATGGTGATTGGATTCTCGGCTACATTCCTCATCGAGATTTTCAACACCCTCACCACCGACAATATCGTAATCAAACTCGCCGATCCGTCGCGTCCCGGCGTGTTCCTCCCCGAGGAGAATCCCGAGAATACTGAACTCGTGATTATTCTCATGCCAATGACCGTACAGGAATTCTGATGAAACTGAATCTTGACAGACCGGTGGTTTTCTTCGACCTGGAAAGTACCGGCACAAACATACTCCACGACCGTATCGTTGAAATCTCGGTGATAAAGGTATTCCCCGACGGCTCGGAGGTGGAGCGCACACGCCGCATAAACCCGGGTATCCCCATCCCGGCCGAGGCAACTGCCGTTCACCATATCACTGACGAGGATGTCAAGGACGCGCCTCGGTTCGAGCAGATCGCGCGCTCGCTGGCCGAGCTGTTTGCCGGAAGCGACATCGCCGGATTCAACTCCAACCGCTTCGATGTGCCGATGCTTTCGGAGGAATTCGCCCGTGCCGGAGTTGATTTCGATTTCTCTTCGGCGCGCTTCATCGACGTGCAGAATATCTTCCACAAGAAGGAGCAGCGGACTCTCACTGCCGCCTACCGCTTTTATTGCGACAAGGACCTTGAGGGGGCGCATTCGGCCAACGCCGACACCCGTGCCACCTACGAGGTGCTGATGGCGCAGCTCGACCGCTATCCCGACCTTGAGAATTCCATAGGCTACCTGGCCGATTTCTCGGCCATGAACCGCAACGTAGACCTGATGGGGCGCCTCGTGTATGACGAAAACCGCCGTGAGATAATAAATTTCGGAAAATACAAGGGGCAGGCCGCCGAGGATGTGCTGCGCCGCGACATGGGTTATCTCGGCTGGATTCTCCAGGGAGATTTCCCTTCCGATACCAAGCGCTGTTTCCAGGCGATACGTGCCCGCATCGACAGCCGGCACCCGGGAAAAGCAACCTCCAAGTAAATTATGAATATCGTATTGGGAATAACCGGCGGCATCGCCGCCTATAAGTCGGCATCGCTGCTGCGTCTGTTTGTGAAGGCTGGCCATCAGGTGCAGGTGGTGATGACCCCCTCGGCCAGGGAGTTCATCACTCCGGTGACACTCTCGGCCCTTTCGGGGCGCCCTGTGGTGAGCGAGTTCTTCACCGCAAATACCGGCGAATGGCACTCGCATGTTGACCTCGGTCTCTGGGCCGATGCCATGGTGATAGCTCCGGCAACGGCCTGTACCATAGCCAAGATGGCCAACGGTGTGGCCGACAATATGCTCGTCACCACATATCTTTCGGCCCGGGAGCCTGTGTTTGTGGCCCCGGCGATGGACCTCGACATGATGGCGCATCCCACCACCCGCCGCAATCTCGACCTGCTCCGCTCTTACGGCAATATCATCATAGAGCCGGCCGAAGGAGAGCTTGCCTCGCACCTCGTCGGCAAAGGGCGCATGGAGGAGCCTGAAGGTATTTTCAAGGCGGTGACCGATTATTTCGCCGCCAGGGAGCATCAGCCTCTGAAAGGAAAGAGGGTGATGATAACCGCCGGACCCACACGCGAGAAGATAGATCCGGTGCGGTTTATATCAAACTATTCCACCGGAAAGATGGGGTATGCACTGGCTGATGCCGCCGCGCGTCTCGGAGCCGACGTCACTCTTATATCCGGCCCGGTGGAGGTCCGCACGGCTGAAAAGGGTGTCACTGTTGTTGAGGTGGAGTCAGGGCGCGAGATGCTTGGCGAATGCGAGAAAGTGTTCCCCCGGGCCGATGTGGCGATAATGTGTGCCGCAGTGGCCGACTACTACGTTGAAAACCCGTCTGCAGTCAAAATCAAACGCGAGGGCAATGAGCCTCCTCGGCTCGCTCTGCAGCCGAACCCCGATATCGCCGCCACCCTCGGCCGCGTCAAGCGTCGCGGGCAGGTGCTGGTGGGGTTTGCCCTCGAAACCGACAACGAACATGCCAACGCCGCCGACAAGATGGAGCGCAAGAATCTCGATATGATTGTGATGAACTCGCTCCGCGATGCGGGCGCAGGTTTCGGCACTGACACCAACAAGGTTGAAATCACATACCGAAACGGAGCCTTCGCCACCGTCGATGTGCCTCTGAAGTCAAAGACCGAAGTGGCTGCCGACATAATGCGGGCCATCATCCCCCTCACAGAGCAATAATTATACCGGCCGGGGCGTTATAAGTAACTGGCCGAAATTATTTTAGTGTTTATGCGGATGGAATTCCCGGAAAATTTGTCTTGAAGAGTAAAGCGCGTATTGTGCTACGTTACTGGCGATTAAAGACAGAACTTCAAAAGTTTTACCGCAGAAACGATGAAATAATTTGACCGGTCAGCAGAAAACAATTTTGAAAAGTTACTTATCAATATGCTGAATCGACTGAATGACATAACAGAGCGCATGTCCGCACGCATTATATATATAATAATGTGTGTGGCCGCATCCGGCTTTTTTCTTCCGGCGACAGCACAGGAACTGAACTGTCAGGTGGAGTTCAACACCGACCAGCTTCAGGGCACTAACAAAAGCATTTACCAGACTCTCCAGGAGGCTGTGACGGAGTACATGAACACCACCCATTTCACCAACGCGCAGTTTTCTGCAAACGAAAAGATAGAATGCCGTATGTTCTTCACAATCAAGGAGAATACCGACGGCATGATAAAGGGAGACCTTCAGGTGCAGTCGTCGCGGCCGGTCTACAACACCAATTACACCACCACTCTGATAAACTTCAAGGATACGAAGATTGATTTCCAGTATCAGGAAGGCGAGCCGTTAGTGTTCTCGACCAACACTATGGAGAGCCAGCTCACGGCTATACTTAATTTCTACGCATACCTCTTCATCGCTGTGGATTTCGACAGTTTCTCGCCTCGTGGCGGCCAGGAATATTTCGACCGTCTGGCCCAGATTGTGCAGATGGCGCAGTCGTCGGGCGAGGCCGGGTGGAAGGCTTTCGAGGATAAGAAGAACCGTTCGGGGGTGCTTGACTCCTACACACAGCCGTCGACCTCCGTGATGAGGCAGCTACTTTACGACTACCACCTCCAGGGGCTTGACCAGATGGCTCTCTCGCCCGACAAGGGGCGTGCAAAAATTACGGAATCGCTCTCCGCGCTCCAGACTGTCTATCAGGCCGACCCTATGTCGGTGGGGCTGTCGATGTTCAAGGACGCCAAGCTTGACGAACTGGTGAATATCTACACCAAGGCATCGCAGACCGAGCGCGACAAGGTGGTGGAAATCCTTTCGCCCATCTATCCCACCGAGATGAAGCGCATCAATTTCATAAAAACCGGCACTAACAAGTAATTCGCGATGATAGAGACTCTTCATATATCAAACTATGCCCTGATTGACAAGGTCGATATCACCCTGCATCCGGGGCTGAACATCATCACAGGCGAGACCGGCGCGGGCAAGTCGATAATGCTCGGCGCCCTGTCGCTGCTTATGGGCGGACGCGCCGATTCAAAGGCGATACGCGACTCCGGGCGCAAGTCGGTGGTCGAGGCTTCATTCTCAGGCGATTCATTTGCCGGGATGGAGCGTTTCTGCCGCGAGAACGACATTGACTTTGATCCGGAGCGCGTGATTCTCCGCAGGGAAGTTTCGGCCGGAGGGCGTTCGCGGGCGTTCATCAACGATACGCCGGTGACGCTCACGCTTCTGCGCGATATGTCGCTGCACCTGGTGGATATCCACTCGCAGCACCAGAACCTGCTGCTGGCGTCGCCCCCCTATCAGCTCCGTGTGCTCGACTCGCTGGCCGGCAACGGCGACCGCCTGGCAGTGTTCGGCGAGGCTTACGCACGCTTCAGGAGGGCGGTGAAAGAATATCAGCTCACCCGCCGCCGACTCGAGCAGACGCGCCGCGAGGAGGCGTATCTGCGCCATCAGTACGAGCAGCTCGAGGAGGCACGGCTTGTGGACGGCGAGCAGGAGGAGCTTGAGCGCGAGCGTGACCTCCTGTCAAACATGGCCGATATCAAGACCCAGCTCAACATTGTGCTTGCCGCTCTCTCGGAGGGGGAGGTAAACGCCGACTCTCTGCTCAAGGAGGCCTGCGACGGAGCCATACAGCTTTCTGATCTGCTTGAGGATGCCGACTCCCTGGCCGAGCGGCTGGAAAGCCTGCGTGTGGAGTGCCGCGATGTGGCTGCATCGTTCCAGGATTTCGACCGCTCCCTCTCGGCCGACCCGGCGCAGCTCGAGGCCATCGAGGAGCGTCTTAACAAAATCTACGACCTCGAACGGAAGCATCACACCGACACTGTGGCGGCGCTTATCGGCATCCGTGACTCAATCAAGGCCAAACTCGATGCCATCGACATGGGCGATGAATCGCTGCGCGACCTTGAGCTTGCCGCACGCAAGGCAAAGAAGGAGGCCGTTGAGCTGGCACGTGAAATATCGGAGGTGCGCCGCTGTGAAGCCGAGCGTTTCGCCGCGATATTGCGGGAAAGAGCCGTGCCGCTGGGTATGAAAAATCTTCAGGTGGAGATTTCAGTAAAGGATGCCGAGCTTTCCGCCACGGGTATCGACCAGGTGGAGTTCCTTTTCGCCTTTAACAAGAACCAGCCGCTGCTGCCGGTAGGCAATACGGCGTCGGGTGGCGAGATTTCGCGTCTGATGCTTTCCATAAAATCTATTGTGGCCGACAAGATGGAGCTGCCGTCGCTGATTTTCGACGAGGTTGACACCGGTGTGTCGGGCGATGTGGCAGGTCGCATGGGGCAGATGATGCTTTCAATCTCCGGCAACATCCAGGTTATCGCCATAACGCATCTGCCGCAGGTGGCAGCAAAGGGCACTGTGCATTTCAAGGTGTTCAAGGAGGATACCGACCAGGCTACGGTGACACGCATACGCCAGCTCTCCGACGATGACCGTGTTGACGAACTGGCCATGATGCTTTCAGGCTCTACCGACAACGCCGCCGCCCGGGCCACGGCATGCTCTCTGCTCGGTATGCCTGACCAGCAGCGCCAGACCACTCTTGATTTCTGAGCGGCTGAAAACCATAATGTGAAAACGACATGTTACAACCCGACGAATATATCTACGGCATACGAGCCGTAATCGAGGCCGTGGAGGCCGGAAAAGAGATTGACAAAGTGTTGGTGCGCAGCGATTTGCATGGCGGCGATTTATCGCGCGAGCTTTTCGATTGCCTGCATCGCCACAAGATTGTGATACAGCGCGTGCCTTCGGAGAAAATCGACCGCATAACCCGTCGCAACCATCAGGGGGTGCTCGCCATCCTTTCGGCCATAACCTACAACTCGCTGGCCAATATGGTGCCTCAGCTTTACGAGGAAGGGTCTGTGCCGTTTCTTGTGGTGCTTGACGGCATTACGGATGTGCGTAATTTCGGGGCGATTGCCCGTACCTGCGAGTGTGCCGGCGTCGATGCCATTGTGATTCCTGCCCGAGGTGGTGTGGGGGTCAATGCCGATGCGGTAAAGACGTCGGCCGGCGCGCTCCATTACCTTCCGGTGTGCCGCGAGCGCTCGATATTGAATGCTGTCAAATTTCTGAAAGATAACGGCTACCGTGTGGTGGCGGCTTCTGAGAAGTCGGATATCAACTATACGGAACCTGACTATACCGGCCCGGTTGCCATTGTGATGGGGGCAGAGGATGTAGGCATCAACCCTGATGTGCTGCGTCACTGCGACACACAGGTAGCCATTCCGCAGATTGGCGAGATTGGTTCGCTCAATGTGTCGGTTGCTGCCGGGGTGATGATTTACGAGGTTGTGCGCCAGCGCCTTGCCGCGGGATTCTCACGTTGACGAATTGCGTCGCTCACCAACATTATCATATTAATTCAGATGCGTTTCAACAGATTTTGCTCGGCTGCCGTGATGGCTGCTGCTGCTGTGTGTGCCTCGGGGGCTGACGGCCGACCGGAGGCAGAGGAGAAAATTGACTACACTCCGAAAGTGCACGGGGTGATGCGAGTGAGGTATGAAGGGGAATTCCCCGGCTGGGAACAGCGTTTCCAGGTGGCCAACGCGCGCCTGTCGGTTGCAGGCAATGTGTTGCGCGACCTCGATTATTTCGTGCAGTTCGATGCATGCAACAAGGGCAAGATGCAGTTTCTTGACGCCTGGGCACGTTACCGTTTTGCCGGGGGCGCCTGGAGGGTTCAGGCCGGCCAGTTCCGTGTGCCGTTCGGCGTGGATGCTTTCCGCGCTCCGGGCACATATGTGTTCGCCAACCGCTCGTTCATAGGAAAGTATATGGCCAATGTGCGTCAGGTCGGTGCTAAAGTCGGATGGTATGGCTCGGAGGCTCTGCCCCTGACTGTCGAGGCGGGAGTGTTCAATTCCGCGCCGATTACCGACCATCAGGTGTGGCAGAGGGAAATGGACTTTGCCGCCAAGGCTGTGTTGCGGCTGGGCAATGTGTCGCTTTCTGCCGGATTCCTGAGTATGGAGCCGTCGGGAGTGCGCATGAATCTTGTGGATGGCGCCGTAACCTGGCAGGCAGGCCGGTGGACGGCCGAAGGGGAATATCAGCACTTGCATTATGCAGGTTCGCTGTTCAAGGATGTCAATGCGTGGAATGTGTGGGCATCATATGCCGTGCCTCTGCCGAAGACGGTGTTCGACACCCTTTCTTTCATGGGGCGTTTTGACGGTATGACCGACCATTCGGCCGGCTCGCCTGATGCCGACGGGCTTCTGAGCGCCGACAATTACGGGCGTAACCGTGTGACTCTCGGCGCGTCGCTGTCATATACCCGCACACCGGTAAAATTCGAGTTCCAGCTCAATTATGAGAATTATATTTTCAACAACGGGCATACGGAGCCCCAGGGGTCACGCGACAAGGTTCTTGCCGAACTGATAGTGAAATTCTGAGACCGCCGCAACGGACGACAGTCCGGGCGTCACTGATTCTGATGCCACAGGCGCATCACACACCGGGAGCAGTCGAATTCCAGTCGGAAGCGATGGCTCCCGGTTGTGATATACAGTGGGGAGGGGAGCGATTTGCCTCCGGGTGTTTTAAGGCAGGCTCCCAGTTCGCGTCGCAGGCAGTAGCGGCATTCCATCACTCGGGTCTCGGCTTCGCGGGAGTCTTTGGCGGTCTCGATAGAGGGGGGGAGCGCCGTGGCGCCGAGATTACGGTAAAACCGCTCCGAGAGGCGGTTGGCGATATTGTCGTGGCGGGTCAGCGGACGGATGAGTTCCGGAAGTTTTTCCGGCGTTTCACGCTGTTGTGGGCGCCTGGTGGCCTCGGCAGCTTTTTCAAGAGCGTAGATGGCATCGCGTCGCAGCCTGGAGAGAATGGAGGCCGGCACGAATACCGGGCCCAGCAGGTCGGTTATCTCTGTCACCCGGTAGCAGGTATCGCCGGTTTTACGCAACGCTCTGCCGCGGGATTCTTCCTGAGGTGTTTTTGCCGGAGCCATTTCGGTTCTGGCGGTTACAGTGACTGCCGGTCCATGCTCTGGCGAGGCATCCAGAGCTATCCCCCACGGCAGAGGCCGCAGGGTGAGACGCAGGGTGAGGGTACGCCGGGCAGTATGGCCCTGCATCGCGGCTGTGAATGCGGTGTCGCTGTTGCGGTACAGCGCGGTGCCCGGGGTGATGTCTGTTGCTGTTGCTGTGAATATGCGGTTTCCTTCGGCCCTGTTCACGCGGAAGCCTTTGAACTCGCCGGCCCGGGTGAAGTAGCTCAGGCCGTCGCCGTTATTGAGCCTGCAGGTGAGTTTTGCCTCGATTTCACGGTTGCGGCACCGCACCGCTTCGCCTACATGTTCGCCAATCCATTTCGGAGTGCCGAACTGGGCCAGTGTGCCTTTGCCCGGGGTGGAGGCAAGGAAATAGGGTGTGTAGCCGCGGTTGAAACTTTTGTCGAGGTCGGGTATGAAGGTTGTTTCCGAGTGTCCGCAGGATGCGCGGCGGTATTTATGAGGCTGCGCGTCGATGATGTTGTCGATAGCCCTGCGGTAGGCAGCCACTACATTTTTCACATAGGCCGCATCCTTGAGGCGCCCCTCTATCTTGAATGATGACACCCCGGCCTGGAGGAGGGTGGAAAGGTGCGCTATGCGGTTCATGTCACGGAGCGACAGCAGGTGCTTGTCGCGCAGCAGGATGTTGCCGCCGGCGTCTTCGAGATTATACTTCAGGCGGCATATCTGCGCGCATTCCCCGCGGTTGGCGCTCCGGCCGGTCATCACCCATGATGCCTGGCAGTCGCCGCTGTAACTTACACACAGGGCGCCGTGCACGAATACCTCGAGGGGTGTGGTGACCGTGCGGCTGATCTCCTCGATTTCGGCGGCTGTGAGTTCGCGCGCGAGCACAATCTGCGAGAATCCGCACTGCTCCAGAAAGCGTGCCTTCTCCGGGGTGCGTGTGTCGCACTGGGTTGAGGCGTGCAGCGGGATGGGGGGGAGGTCCATCTCCAGCAGCGCCATATCCTGCACTATCAGCGCATCGGCTCCGGCACGCCACAGGTCGTGGACGAGCCGGAGCACCTGGTCGAGCTCATTGTCGTAGACTATGGTGTTGACTGTGACATATACTTTCGCTCCGAAGTGGTGGGCATATCGGCATACGCGTCGGATTTCGGCCACGCCGTTGGCGGCCGACTGGCGTGCGCCGTGGCTGGAGGCTCCGATATACACTGCGTCGGCGCCGTGGCGTATGGCCTCGATGGCAGTGTCGGCGTCGCGTGCCGGGGCTAACAGTTCGATAGGGCGGGGTCGGGGGAGTGTGGCGTTGTCTGTCATATGGGCGTTGCGGTCAGTCGCAGTCGCACGGCACAAAGTGGTGTGTGCCGTGGCATTCATGTATGTTGTGGTCTACAATGATGTGGCGCGAGGCCATCGATTCGATTCGGCTCATCTGGTGCGATACCAGTATGATTGTGGTGTGTTCGCGCAGGCCGGCGAGTATCTCGTAAAGGCGTTCCTCGAAATAGCTGTCGAGGTAGCTCAGCGGCTCGTCAAGAATGAGCACTGCCGGGCCGCTTACCAGGGCGCGCCCCAGGAGCACACGCTGGAGCTGCCCTCCTGAAAGGGCTCCGATCGGGTTAGAGGCATGGCTTTCAAGCTCGATAAGCCGCAGTGTCTCCTCCACCCTCGGATCGGTCGGCGATATTTTCGGGTTGCTGCCGTTCATCAGTCCGGACGCTATCACCTCGCGCACGGAAATGGGGAAGCGCGAGTCGATCATGTTTTTTTGCGGAAGGTAGCCGATATGCAGGCTGCGTGCCGAGGTGTCGCCGTCGAGGTACTCCACAGAGCCTCCGGTGGGGCGGGCGAGCCGGAGCATGAGGCGCAGAAGGGTGGTCTTGCCTCCGCCGTTGGGGCCGGTTACGGCCATGAAGTCGCCTCGGTTGACGCTCAGATTGACCTGTGACAGAATCAGCCTGTTTTCCCGGCGGAATTCCACGTCGGTCAGGCGTATGAGTGTTGGTGTTTTCGGTGTGTCGGTCGGTGTGTGCGGCATATCATTCAGAGGCTGCCAGAGAGGCCGCTGCGTTTTTAAGTTGTGTGAGCACATCGGGATTCATGGCGTCGATTGTCATCATGGGTATGCCAAGGTCAGCCGCCATTTCGCGTGCCATGTCGTTTTCAGTTCCCGGTTCGGCAAACAGCACGCGGGGGTGTGCGGCGCGGATGCTGTCGATTCGCATGCGCATCCCTTTGGCGGAGTTCTCTTTTGTGCCTTCCGAAAGTGGGATCTGGCGCAGGGAGTAGTCGCGGGCCATGTAGCTCAGGGATGGATGACCCACTGCGAAGGCTTCTCCGGCAAGGGGAGCGAGCTGCGAGGTGAGTGCGGAGTCGGCCGCGGCGAGTTCACGGTTGTAGGATTCCAGCCTGCTGCGGAAATATGTTGCAGCGGAGGGGCGTGCCTCACACAGGGCCTGCGTCATGTTGGCAGCCATTACGGCGAGATTGCGCACCGACATCCATGTGTGGGGGTCGGGTTCGTCGCCATGTGTGCCGTAAATCATTTCCAGTCCGTTGGAGAGGTCCGCTGCAAGCATGTCGGGGAGGTTTCCGCTGAAGCCGGATGCCAGTCGGTGCTCGAAGGGGAGTGTCCCGGTCGAGAAGTATATCTCACTTCGGCTGAGCTGGCGCAGAGCTTTTGTGCCGGGGTCGAATTCTTCGGGGTTGGCTCCTGAGGGCAGAAGGCATTCCACCGTGACGGAGTCGCCGCCGATTCTTTCGGCCATGGCGGCGACGGGGCCGATTCCGGCAGCCACATGAAGAGAGTCACGGTGCTGTTTTTTTTTCGGAGAACCGCACGCTGTGATTATAAGTGAGAGTGCTGCCACGGCGAAAATTCTTATTGATGCGGGCAGGCTCATTGGTTGTAGACTATTGTATGGAGCAGAATCACGAAAGAGGTGGCATTGTCGAGTGGCTGCGACGACATCAGCATCATCGGCACTTGCGGTCCCCCCTCGCGGTAGGGAGGCTGATAATATGGAAAATCTTCCATGGCGGTGAGGCCGCAGCGCTCATAGAAAGCGATGCGCCGCGCTGCCTGGGGGGAGCTTTCAGGGAGTTCGACTTCAAGCACGAGGGGGGTGGAGGGGACAAGGTTCAGCGAGCTGCGCACTTTGTCGTCAAGGAGCGCTTTTACTGTGGCTGACCCGAAGCTCTTTCCACGCAGAGCCGGGTATATGGCGAAGTGCTCCACGTATGTTGCTCCCGGAAGGCGCCACACAGTTGCGAAGCCTACCGTCTCTCCATTGTGGCTCAGTGCAAAAAAGTAGAAGAAAGGGTCGGACATGGCAACCCGCTGCCGTATCTGCTCCAGCGGGCGGCGCTCCTCTTCGGGGAATGCCCCGAGATATAGTTCTTCCAGTTGCGCTGGGATGGTTTCAGCGCCCTGGATGCGTGTAAATTCGATTTCAGTCATAAATCAGTATGCCGGAGTGTCGGTCACTCCCTTAAAATTCATGCAAAAATACGAAATATCCCGGTTATCTGCAACCTTGCCGTGGGCTCATGTGCCGGGCCGGCGCAACGTGGTGGCGTGATGATGCCGTTTCCGTTGCGCCGACCCGGATGTTGAGTCGCTGTGTCAGAGCAGGTTCTCGCGTTGTGTAATCTCGGCATCGGTCATGGTGTAGCCGCCGAGGCTTCCTTCGCGGGCCTGGATGCATATGTAGGTCATCGGTGAGGATGAGGTGCAGCGGAGGTTGCGGTCACAGTTGGTGGCCACTCTGACAACGGATCCTTCGGCTACATCGAACACATCATTGTCAATCTGAAACTTGCCTTCGCCGGAAAGGATGATGTAGTTCTCTTCGTTTTCTTTATGCGAGTGGAAAAACGGCACGGAAGCTCCGGAGGGCAGTGTGCCGAAAGAGATTTCGCAGGAGGTCGCTCCGGTGGCGTCCTTTACAAACTGTTTGCCTTCAAAAGATTTCAGGCTGCCTGCTGAGGCGTGGGTGTACCGCTCACCGCGGTCAAGAATTTTTACATTATCCATTATCAGATGTTGTGGGTTTTTATTAACTTTGCGGCGGAAAGCCACTTTCATTATGATAGTGCAAAGTTAGAATGTATTTGTCAAATAAACAATACGTTACGATTTGGTAATGCGATTACCTGAAAGTAACTTTTTCTGAAAATGAAGAGTTTGCCACTGAAAGAAAATCTGAAAAAATATTCCGGAATAAAATCATGCCCGATACGCAACGTCGTATCGCGCTTCTCCGGCAAATGGTCGATGCTCGTGCTGTGTGTGCTGGCTGAGAACGAGGCGACACGATTCAGCGAAATCGGGAAAGCCATCTCCGATATTTCGCCGAAAGTGCTTACCGAGACGCTGAAAGGGCTTGAGGCCGACCGGCTTGTATCGCGCAAACTATATGCCGAGGTGCCTCCGCGGGTGGAGTATGCCCTGACGCCTCTCGGCCACAGCCTTATGCCCCATATCAGGGGACTTGTGGCCTGGGCGCTGGAAAATTACAGTGAAATGTCGCGTTGCGGCGGTTGATGCTTTTGCGGCGGATACGAAAAAAGAGAGGGGGTCTCACGACTGCCTCTCTCTCCATTCATCACATTATGCTTACAATCTTAAGTGCTCTTGGTTGTATCATCTAAACCAGCCGGCGGCTGTGATTGTTTGCCGCGGCGGGTTAAAGATGGTTAATCAGTAGCGCGACTCTACGATAGTCCAGTCGACGATATCCCAGAGTTTCTCCAGTGCGTCCTTGCGGCGGTTCTGGTAGTCGAGGTAGTAGGCGTGCTCCCATACGTCGAACGTCAGGATAGGGGTTAGTCCCTGTGTCAGCGGCGAACCTGCGTTCGATTCACGGGTGATGAAGAGCTTGCCGTCGTTGTCGCGCGACAGCCATACCCATCCGGAGCCGAACAGCCCTGTGCCGGCCTCCACGAATTCTTTTTTGAAATTCTCGAACGAACCGAACTGGCGGTCGATTGCCTGGCGCAGCTCACCCTCCGGTTCTCCGCCTCCGTCGGGCGAGAATGAGAAGAAGTAGAATATGTGGTTCCATGCCTGCGAGGCGTTGTTGAAAAGCGCCCCTTTGGCGTCGCGGATAACATCTTCGAGAGGCAGTTCCTCGAATTCGGTACCTTCGATGAGTTTGTTGAGGTTATCGATATATGCCTTTTCGTGTTTGCCGTAGTGGAATTCAACGGTGCGGGCTGAAATGGCCGGTTCAAGCGCGTTGTTGGCGTAGGGAAGTTCTGGCTGAGTGTATTTCATCTTTCAGTGCTTTTGGGGTTTGTATCAGTGATGCCGGATATGCTTCCGACTACTTACCAAACAACCGTGCGGCATTGAATGTTCACACGGCTTGCCGGGGTTTCGGCGATCCGTATGGCAGCGAAGTCTGTTATTTGTAATCATTTCAAATAACGCTTTTCTGCCGCAATCGGGCGAGCTTGTGTATGCATGGCTATAAAAAGCCGCTTATTAGGGCGTTAAGGGTGTGCAGGTGCTTCAAGCTGAGGTTTAAATTCGGGTGTTAAAACGTTTATTTACACCGATATTTCGGCGAAATGTAAAGCGGAAATGTGCCACTTGCGATAATATGCTGAATTTCAGTATAGTTGCTTTTTGTATCAAACCTCCAAATTTTTTCGTATTTGTTTTTTTGAAATTATTGGGGGAAATTTGCATCGGAAAAGAATCGGCCGCCGGGCCGCTCTGGTGATATATGCTTCGTTTCTGATATATGCTTTTTGAATACCTCAGAGCGCATTCCTTGCAAGATTACAAGCGTGTTCCGGCTCCTATGAATTGTTTTTGAAGATGAATACAGACCACACCCGCCTGTGGGAGGAGTGTCTGCGGATAATCCGCGATAATATCCGCCCCGAGCAATACGATGCCTGGTTCAAGCCGGTGACATCGCTTAAATATGAGGACGGCAAGCTGACGCTGGCCGTGCCCTCCGCGTTCTTCGTGGAGCATATCGAGAATACCTATCTGTCGATACTGGTGCCTGCTCTGCGCAGGGTCTACGGAGAGTCGTTCAAAGGTCTTTACTATCATCATCTTCAGGTCAACAACAAGCCCGACACAGTGGTCAACGAGGCCGGGCTTCAGCTTTCGCCGGCGCTCAAGCGCCAGGCCACCGGTCTTTTCCAGGCTCCCGCGGCCGCCACGTTCGATTCGCAGCTCAATCCCCGCTACACTTTCGAGAATTATTGCGGAGGCACCTCCAACAAGATTGCCATGGCTATCGGCGAGGCCATAGCCCGCGACCCCAAATGCAAGACTTTCAACCCGCTGTTCGTTTTCGGACCGACCGGTGTGGGCAAGACGCATCTCATCCAGGCAATCGGCATCAAGATACTTGAGAACAATCCGGCGAGCCGCATACTCTATGTGAGCGCCCGCCTGTTCGAGAGCCAGTTCACGGTAGCCACCCGCAACGGTAAAATCAATGAGTTCATCAATTTCTACCAGAGTATCGACACCCTTATAATAGATGATATCCAGGATCTGGTAAACAAGGAGAAGACTCAGAATACATTTTTCCATATCTTCAACCATCTCCATCAGAACCAGAAGCAGATTATAATGTCGAGCGATGTGTGCCCGACCCAGCTAAACGGCATGATGGCGCGCCTCCTTTCGCGTTTCAAATGGGGGATGACGGTAGAGCTCGAGAAGCCCGACCTGGCTTTGCGGCGTGCGGTGCTGCGTCTGAAAGCGGAGCAGGACGGCCTCTCGATTCCTGCCGATGTGCTCGATTTCATTGCGGAGAATGTAACGGACTCGGTGCGTGAGCTTGAGGGAATTGTGGTGTCGCTGCTGGCACACGCCACTGTGCTCAACCGCGAGGTGACGGTGGACCTTGCCCGCCACGTGATGGCCAATGTGGTGAAGATGCACCGCCGCGTCATAAACTTCGAGATGGTGACCCAGGGAGTGGCAGAGCATTTCAACATAGATCCCGACCAGATTTTCACCAAGTCGCGCAAGCGTGAGATTTCCGATGCCCGGCAGATGGTGATGTATCTCGCCAAAAAGCATGTGAAGATGCCGCTGACAGCCATAGGCACCCGTCTGAGCCGAAACCACGCCACGGTGCTCTATGCCTGCAAGAACATCGAGGAGCGCCTCGCATTCGAGAAGAAGCTCCAGGACGATGTGGCGGCCATCGAGAAATCGTTCGCAGAGTGACACGGCCGCCAGTGGCGGCATAACGATAACGGCTTACAAAGGCCGGTGTGACGGGGTTTTCAGAAACCTGCACGCCGGCCTTTGTGATATCGTGTGGCTGTCAGCCGGCTACCTGATGAAGCCCGACGATTTGAGAAAACCGAGGAATTTTTCAGAGAAGAGTTCGTTGTTTCCGCGTGGATAGCGCACATCGGTGAACACCTGGGCAAGTGTCTCCTTCCCGTTCTCGGCCACGAAACGGCGGGAATCGTCGCGCGACTCTTTTTCGGAATAAAGCCTGTCGATGTCGGCCGTGGTGTAATCGCGGTAGCGGCCATAATGTGTGACGGCTTCGACGGGCAGCCTTCCTGCATCCTCTCCGTTGTCAGCGGGATAGCCTACGGTGAGGGTAATGAGCGGCACCACGAGTCCCGGCAGCCGTAGGGCGGAGGCTATTTCGCCGGCATTGTAGGTTGTGGTGCCGAGCCAGCAGACGCCCAGGCCGGCGCTCTCGGCAAGAGTGTTGAACTGCTGTGCGAAGGCGATGGTGTCGAGTGTGGCGGCCATGAACGACTGCAGGTTGTCGTAGCAGGGTGTGGCTCCACGCTCCTGGCACCAACGGCTGAAGCGGTGGAAATCGGCGCAGAAAGTGAGCACCGCGGCAGCGCCTTCAACCTGCGGCTGCCCGAAATGATACGGCGCCAGGGCTTTTTTCTCTGTCGGGTCGGTTGTGACAACAACGCTGTAAAGCTGCATGTTGCCGGTGGACGGGGCGTGTGCCGCCGCTTCAAGGAGTTGCTCAAGCAGCCCTTCGGGCAGCGGCTCAGGACGGTATCGGCGTATGGTGCGCCGGTTGATGAAAAATGAAATGTCGGGGAAGTCCATCTGTTAGGCGTTTTGATGTAGTGCGGGCAAAGTTATCACAAAGAGATGATATACACAACCCCTCCGCGGTGAAAATCAGCTACACTGTTGAAAATTTATTTTTGTAAATTCCGAAACAACCGCAAAAATATCAACTTGCATACAATCAGTGAGTTGACAAAACGAAACGGAAAACTTATCAACAATCCGGGCAAAAACAGGCCACACAGTTTGTACATCTCATGAAAAATCACGAAGTTTGCAGTCGATTCACTTCAGAAAGATTCATAACCGGTTCTTTTCCATTTCAACGCCTGGCCAGGGCTGAGCCGCTGTGCTCCCCGGCCAAGTCACACCGCGTGCTTACGGGCACAATTCCAGCATCTCTTTTATAGTAAAATACAACCGTGAACAACAATACTTACACATACGATGAAGCCTATCAGGCTACCCTCGAATATTTCGGCGGCGATGAACTCGCCGCAAGGGTATGGGTCACAAAATATGCGCTGAAAGACTCTTTCGGCAACCATTTCGAGCGTACGCCCGATGACATGCACCGGCGCATCGCTTCCGAAATCGCCCGCATCGAGGCGAAATATCCCAACCCCATGAGCCAGGACGAGATATTCTCATATCTCAAGGACTTCCGCTACATCGTGCCCCAGGGAAGCCCCATGACCGGAATCGGCAACGATTTTCAGGTAAGCTCCCTGTCGAACTGCTTTGTGATAGGTCTTGACGGCCATCCCGACTCCTACGGCGGCATCATACGCATCGACGAGGAGCAGGTGCAGCTCATGAAACGCCGTGGCGGAGTGGGGCACGACCTCAGCCATATCCGCCCGAAAGGCACTCCGGTGAAGAACTCGGCTCTGACCTCCACAGGCCTGGTGCCTTTCATGGAGCGCTATTCCAATTCCACCCGCGAGGTGGCCCAGGACGGCCGCCGCGGGGCGCTGATGCTCTCCGTATCGATAAAGCACCCCGACAGCGAGGCTTTCGTCGACGCCAAAATGACCGAGGGAAAGGTGACCGGGGCCAACGTCTCGGTGAGAATCGACGATGAGTTCATGCGCTGCGCCACCGAGGGGAAACCCTACCGCCAGCAATACCCGGTCGACTCCGCCGAGCCTGATACGGTGAAGGATGTCGATGCCCGCGCTTTCTGGAACAAGATAATCCACAACGCCTGGAAGTCGGCCGAGCCCGGAGTGCTGTTCTGGGATACCATCACCCGCGAGTCGGTGGCCGACTGCTATGCCGACCTCGGATTCCGCACAATCTCCACAAACCCTTGCGGCGAGATACCGCTGTGCCCCTACGACTCGTGCCGTCTGCTGGCCATAAACCTGTTCTCCTACGTGCGTAACCCGTTCACGCCCGAAGCTGATTTTGATTTTGACCTGTTTGCCCTGCATGTGGCCAAGGCACAGCGCATAATGGATGACATAATCGACCTCGAGGCTGAGAAAATCGACAAAATCATCGACAAGATTGCCTCCGACCCCGAGACACAGGAGGTGAAAGGCCCCGAGCTGCATCTGTGGCACAAGATACGCACCAAGACCCTCCAGGGGCGTCGCACCGGCGTGGGTACCACCGCCGAGGGGGACATGCTCGCCGCGCTGGGCTACAGATACGGCACTCCCGAGGCCACCGGTTTCTCAGAGAAAGTGCACCGCGCGCTGGCACTGGCCGCCTACGGCTCATCGGTAGATATGGCAGCCGAGCGCGGGGCGTTCGAGATTTTCGATGCCGACCGCGAGAAGGATAACCCCTATATCGGGCGTCTGCGCGAGGCTGATCCCGCGATGTACGAGCGCATGGTGCGCCAAGGACGCCGCAACATTGCCTGCCTCACCATAGCTCCCACCGGCACTACCTCGCTGATGACCCGCACCACCTCCGGCATAGAGCCGGTGTTCATGCCCGTCTACAAGCGGCGCCGCAAGGTCAACCCCTCCGACCCCGAGGTGCGCGTGGACTTCGTTGACGATACCGGCGACGCTTTCGAGGAATATGTGGTGTACCACCCCAAATTCATCGACTGGATGAAGGTGAACGGTATCCCCGTGAAGGACGACTATACCCAGGAGGAGCTCGACGCCATCGTGGCCCGCTCACCTTACGCCGGCGCCACGGCCAACGATGTAGACTGGCTGGAGAAGGTGCGTATGCAGGGACGAATCCAGAAGTGGGTGGACCACTCCATCTCGGTGACAATCAACCTGCCCAACGACGTGAGTGAGGAGATGGTCAACAACCTCTATGTGGAGGCCTGGAAGTCAGGCTGCAAGGGCTGCACGGTGTACCGCGACGGCTCGCGTGCCGGAGTGCTCGTGTCGCTCGAGAAGAAGAAACCGGCCGGCAAGCCTGAGGCTCCGGCGCTGAGCGGTCCGAAGCAGATTATCAAGCGCCCGATTGAACTTGATGCCGATGTGGTGCGTTTCCAGAACAACAAGGAGAAGTGGATTGCGTTCGTGGGTCTCCGCGACGGCCGTCCATATGAGATTTTTACCGGTCTGGCCGATGACGAGGATGGCATTTTCTGCCCCAAGTCGGTGAACCGCGGCAAAATCATCAAGGCCACCGCTCCCGACGGCACAAAGCGCTACGACTTCCAGTTCGTGAACAAGCGGGGACACAAGACCACAATCGAAGGGCTCTCCGACAAATTCAATCCCGAGTACTGGAATTACGCCAAACTTATCTCCGGTGTGCTCCGCTACGGTATGCCTATCGACCAGGTGCTCAAACTCGTTGCCGGGCTGGAGCTCGACTCGCAGAGCATCAACACATGGAAGATGGGTGTGGAGCGCGCGCTGAAGAAGTATGTGCCCAACGATACTCCGGCCAGCGGGCAGCGTTGCCCCAACTGCGGCGAGGAGACGCTGGTGTTCCGCGAAGGATGCCTGATCTGCACCTCCTGCGGCACCTCGAAGTGCGGCTGACAAACAACCTCTAAGATATGGAACCGTTACGCCATCAGACAGTCACACGTTACGTCACCCCTCTGCGCGAGGGAGGCTCTCTTCCTGCCGTGGCCGAGGCTGACGACGGTTTCAGCTACGTGCTCAAATTCCGTGGCGCCGGCCACGGCCCGAAGGCGCTCGTGGCCGAGCTTATCGGCGGCGAGGTGGCCAGAGCGCTGGGATTCAGGGTGCCCGAACTCGTTCTCCTCGATGTGGGGGAGGAGTTCGGGCGCACCGAGCCCGACGAGGAGATTCAGGACCTTCTCAAGGCCTCGCGCGGGCTAAACCTGGGGATGCATTTCCTGAGCGGCGCTTTCACCGCCGACCCCTATGTCAACGGCATTGACGCCACAGTAGCCTCGCGGATAGTGTGGCTTGACGCCTTTCTGACAAATGTGGACCGCACGGCGCTCAACACCAATATGCTGATGTGGAACCGCGAGCTGTGGCTCATAGATCATGGCGCCTCGCTCTATTTCCACCATTCATGGCGAAATGTGGAGGAGGCGGCATTGACTCCGTTTCCGTTCATACGCGACCATGCCCTGCTCCCCAAGGCTTCCGGCATAGCGGAGGCCGACCGCTGGATGAGGCAGCATATCACTCCGCGCACACTGGAGAAAATCATAGACCTCGTGCCTGAAGACTGGCTCGATTACGGCATGGAGGGGATTACAGCCGCTGATGTGCGGCAGCAGTACAAGCGCTTTCTCACCGAGCGCCTCAAACACAGTAGCAATTTTGTAAACGAAGCTATCGATGCACGACGCCGACTTATATGAATACGCTGTGCTTCGCTATGTGCCCAGGGTGGAGCGCGAGGAATTTATCAACGTTGGGCTTGTGATGATGTGCAAGCGTCGGCGCTGGATGCGTGCCGCCATAAATGTAGACCCGGCACGCCTTGCCGCTCTCGGTGCTCCGCACAGCAGCCCGGAGGTTGAGACGCAGATGCGCACGTTTACATCCGTGGCCGAGGGCGGGCACCAGGCCGGGCGGCTGGGTGAATGCCCTGTCGAGGAGCGTTTCAGATGGCTTACAGCCGTGAAGAGCTCATGCCTCCAGACCTCACGGCCGCATCCGGGACTGACCCGGAATCTTGACAGCGAGTTCGACCGTCTGTTCGCGCTTCTTGTGCTCTGACGCAGATGTGCCGGTAATGGCACTCCCTTAAGCCATTCTTCAGCGTGCCAGTGTGAATCCGGCGAGAGTCACCGCTTTCTCGATTTCGGCGCGCGGCACACACCCGGTAACTTCGGCCGTGCCTTTTTCAAGGTTTACTTTTACATTCTCGCACCCTTTCAGCGCCGCGATGGCTTTTTCAACCGTGGCCTTGCAATGGGCGCACCCCATTCCTGTGATGTTGTAGGTCTCTGTCATATTTGTTTGTGTTGATTTTACTGCAAATTTAGTGATTTATGTCGGAATCCGGGCAATAGAAAAAAGGCGGTATGCCGGTTTTGAGCCGGGATACGCGCCTTGTGTAGTTCGCCCGACATGGGCATAATCTAACGGGTGAAAGTCCCGAGCGCGCCCCGATAGCGGGAAGCACATAGTCCGAGGCAACGGTGTCTACCGTGAGGAGAATCGAAAGGAAGCTAAGGACAAAAGTC
>SCEJ01000300.1 GCA_004102785.1 Muribaculaceae bacterium Isolate-013 (NCI) | reverse complement strand
CGACAAATTTGTCGTTGGCGCTTGCTTCGGGGTCGTGGAGTATCTTTGCGACCATTTCGTTATGCTCGCGGCGGAGCATGAAAGCGTTGTCGTGGGTGGCCTGGCGTGCCAGCACAGTGAGTGCTTCGGGATCAACGACAAGCATTTCCTGTCCGTTAAATGTCTCGGTGCGGACGTAGTCGGAAGTCAGGTGGTAATACTCGGTGGTATCTTTTCCCATAGGGAACATTTCCTGATACTCGAAAGGTTTTGTAGCCATTGTTTTATTGTTGTTTTAGTATGTTGTTTTATTGTAGACTCAAACAAATCCAGTCAAAATCTATTATATGCAAAGATACAAAATCCCTGCAAAACAGGAATAATGAAATGTCCATATTTTTTTTTTTCTGAAAACA
>SCEJ01000299.1 GCA_004102785.1 Muribaculaceae bacterium Isolate-013 (NCI) | reverse complement strand
CTGATGAGTTTATCACGGCCGGAGTGGTTTCGGTGAATGGAGAAGTAGTGACCGAATTGGGTACCAAGATTAAACGTGGCGATGAAGTGAAGTTCCATGATCAGCTCGTAAACATAGAGCGTAAGGTATATGTTTTGCTCAATAAATCGAAAGACACCGTGACCACTTCGGATGATCCGCAAGCGCGTCGCACGGTGATGGATTTGGTGAAAGGGTCCTGTGACGAGCGTATCTATCCGGTGAGGCGTCTCGACCGTAATACTACGGGGGTATTACTGCTGACGAATGATGGTGATTTGGCTTCCAAACTGACACATCCCAAGTATCTGAAGAAGAAGATATATCATGTGCATTTGGATAAGAACCTGACAAAAGCCGATATGGAACAGATTGCGT
>SCEJ01000298.1 GCA_004102785.1 Muribaculaceae bacterium Isolate-013 (NCI) | reverse complement strand
TTTTAGATGCCAATTTAGACCCCGATAAGGATCCGGACCAAATAGCCCATCCGTCGGATCCGACTTATACGACTACCGTATCGATTGCCGGCTTCCCCTTGGAAGGCGATAAGTCGTCGTTTGTGATTGTCTCCAATATAATGGGGTTCAAAGGCACGACCATGATACAGAATATAGAATATGAGTACGTCGGCGAGTTTACCGGCGATCCCCTCTCGCATCACGAGAATAAAGGTCTTATCCTTAAGCTAACTACAAAATGACATTAAGGATAATCGCCATTATGGCAGGGCTGTTTTGCTTCCCTGCCATCTGTGTTTTAGGTCAAGACGGCTTTGCCACGTCCGATTCAGTCGGCAAAGTCAATGTACTGAAAGAAGTGGAAGTACGGGGTTA
>SCEJ01000035.1 GCA_004102785.1 Muribaculaceae bacterium Isolate-013 (NCI) | reverse complement strand
CCCTTGATTTACTCTCGTCAGTCCGGATAGCTATCGGGCTTTGGTTTGTGTAGCAACCTTACCCCTGACTTTGAGCCTTATATCAAGTTTCTGTGCGTGGAGCCAGACTTTTGTCCTTAGCTTCCTTTCGATTCTCCTCACGGTAGACACCGTTGCCTCGGACTATGTGCTTCCCGCTATCGGGGCGCGCTCGGGACTTTCACCCGTTAGATTATGCCCATGTCGGGCGAACTACAACAGCGGGCTGCCGGAATCCGGCAGCCCGCTGACTTTATATGATAAATCAGAACAGCATGTATAAAAAGCCCCTCACAGAGGAGATGCCACCCACAAGGAGATTGATGACAATATCGGTCAGCGAGAATGGCTCATACTCGAAGAGAGCATTGCGCCCGATGCCTAAACCGATTTTATCATCAGCCATGGCGCTGAATATGGTAGCCAAAACGAAGCCAATGCCGGCTCCATTCAGCAAGGCGGCACGATTGTATTTTGAACGGGCCGCACATATTATGCCGTAGATCGGAAATGCAAACGAAATCATCGCCACCGCAAGATCATTGCGGCATGCAGGCGCCGATTCTTCAAGACACTCATCGCCGTTGCTCATTTGCAGGGCGAGTCCGCTAATGTCGGTATATTTGCCGCTGAGCCGGCTCTCATAGTCCTTACCGTGCTCAAACTGGAATGTATGTTTTATACAGGTCTTATGCTTCCCGTTCTGGCCACACAGCACCTTGATTTCCATCGGGCCGCCACTGATCGGGATTTCTGTCTCATACTCTTCGGCATAGCGAATCGGCCCTATCTGCTGATTTCCGAATGCCATCATCAGCTCCATGCCTTTCTTTCCCTTCTCGTCACCTGTCCATCTGAAGGTCAGTTTGTTTGTCGGATTTTCCATGATTACTATATTGCCATCCTCATTTCCAGGGAGGCTCTTAATATTTATCAGACTGCAGGCGTGAAATGATGCCGTGTGAATACTCTGAAATTTATTACACCGGAACGCCTCATAAACTATAAGCAGCCAAAACTGTCCGTAAAATCAATTGCAAATATATCATATTTCTTCTTCAGAATCCCAATCAGATTTGGTTCAAATTGGTTCAAATTAGTTCAAATTGACTCATTGCGTTATACACCTTATCCATATGCACAAAATTAACAAGGGGATATGCCGCTATGGCATATCCCCTTTCGGTATTTGGTAATAATATGTTGCAGATTAGATAACGCCCTGCTCCATCATGGCGTTGGCCACCTTCATGAAGCCTGCGATATTGGCGCCCTTCATGTAGTTGAGATAGCCGTCGGGCTGCTGGCCGTAAGCCACGCACTGCTCATGTATGGAAGCCATGATCTGGTGCAGCTTGGCATCAACCTCTTCGGCAGTCCACTGCAGGTGCTCGGCATCCTGGGTCATCTCCAGGCCGGAGCAGGCCACACCGCCGGCGTTCACAGCCTTGCCGGGAGCATAGTTGAGCTTGTTCTCGATGAAGCAGTCGATTGCCTCGGGGGTGCATCCCATGTTGGAAACCTCGGCTACGAGCTGAACGCCATTGGCTACCATCTGCTTGGCATCCTCGCCTGAAACTTCGTTCTGTGTGGCGCAGGGGAGGCAGATATCCACCTTCTGCTCCCAGGGTTTACGGCCGGGGAAGAATGTGGCGCCGGGGAATTCCTCCGCATAGGGAGCAACGATGTCGTTGCCGGAGGAACGGAGTTCGAGCATATAGTTGATTTTCTCGCCTGAGATACCGTCGGGATCATATATGTAACCGTCGGGACCGGAGATGGTGACAACCTTGGCGCCGAGTTCGGTAGCCTTGGTGGCGGCACCCCATGCAACATTACCGAAGCCTGAAACGGCCACAGTCTTGCCCTTGAGGTCCTCGCCCTTCATGGCGAGCATATTCTGCACGAAGTAGAGAGCGCCGAAACCGGTAGCCTCGGGGCGCAGACGCGAACCGCCGAAGTCAAAGCCCTTGCCGGTGAAAGTGCCGGTGCATTCGCGGGTGAGTTTTTTGTACATGCCGTACATATAACCCACTTCACGGCCACCTACGCCGATATCGCCGGCGGGCACATCCTGGTCGGGACCGAGGTTGCGCCAGAGCTCAAGTATGAAAGCCTGGCAGAAGCGCATGATTTCACGGTCGCTCTTGCCGCGGGGCGAGAAGTCGGAACCACCTTTTGCGCCACCCATGGGGAGGGTGGTGAGCGCGTTCTTGAAAGTCTGCTCGAAACCGAGGAACTTCAGGATGGAGAGGTTTACTGAAGCATGGAAGCGGATACCACCTTTGTACGGACCGATGGCGTTGTTGAACTGCACACGATAGCCGAGGTTCGTGTGCACCTCGCCGTTGTCGTCAATCCAGTTCACACGGAAAGTGAAAATACGGTCCGGCTCAACCATGCGTTCGATAATCTTGTTTTTCTCGAACTCAGGATGCTGGTTGTAGACATCGGCAACCGACAGGAGCACCTCGCGTACGGCCTGGAGGTATTCCTTCTCACCCGGATGCTTGGCTTCCAGGGTGCTCATGATATTATTAATATCCATATCTCAAAAAAGATAAAAGATTAAGGTGTCTT
The DNA here is from genome assembly GCA_004102785.1 of Muribaculaceae bacterium Isolate-013 (NCI). Taxonomy (GTDB): domain Bacteria; phylum Bacteroidota; class Bacteroidia; order Bacteroidales; family Muribaculaceae; genus UBA7173. The sequence goes on along the minus strand of SCEJ01000035.1, from coordinate 30,797 downwards.
TTTAGGCACTGATTGTTAACTGGGGGCAAATATATGAATAAATTGCCAAACAAAGGCTTTTTTTACACCAAATATTTACTGTTTAAAAACAGACTTTTAGGTCACATTTTCACCTTCTGCTTTCAAATTGCTATCAGCAGCACTCGTCTGCCAATAATTAACGGCTGGTTTGCAATCAATTAGCGGTCAGGGCAGGGAGAGCCGTCAGGAAGCGCCGGCATCGAGGCGGCGCGCCAGGAAGAATCGGCGGGTGAAAAAAATCATGGTGAGTGTGCCGGCAAGCTGCAGCAGAGCCGCCGTCCAGAACGCCCACGAATAGGAACAGAATTCCACGAGCACACCTCCCAGAAGTATGCCGAGCCCCATACCCACATCCCATGACGTGAGTATGGAGGAGTTGGCCGTGCCACGCTGGTCGTTGCGCGCAACGGCGATAAACATGTTGAGGAAGGCAGGATACATGTGGCCGTTGCCAAGACCGATAAAGAGCGCCGATACATAATAGGCCCACGGAGCTCCCACGGCTGCGAAAAGAGTGTAGCCGCACAGCGACAGCAGTGTGCCGGTCACGGCATTCCGGGTGAGCCGGCCCTTCTTCAGCGAGCGCGAACCGTAGAGGCGCGAGGCAAAAAGGCCGAAGGAGAGAATCATGAAAAACGCGCCGGTGCCGTCGGTTATACCGAGCCGCTCCTTGCCGTAAATGGCCACATAATTGCTCATTATGCCCCAGCACAAGGCAAAGAAGGTGATATTCAGAGCCATCAGCCACGCGCGGGTGAGGAAAAAGCGGTCGAGCGACAGCGGCTGTCTGTTTCTCACAGCCGCACGCGCAGGCAGACGTATCAGGTAGACGCACACGAATCCCGCCATGGCCATCACGAACGCAAGCCAGAAAAGCACCTCGAAGTTGCCGGTGGCCGAATAGATCCATATCCCCACAGAGGGCGCGAAAGCCATGGCAAGATTGTTGCTGAGTCCGTAATAGCCGATTCCCACACTGCGGTGGCGCGAGGGGAGGGAGTCGATTGCAACCGTGGAATTAGCCACGGTCACGGCTCCGAACGGCAGTCCGTGGATAGTGCGGATTATGGCGAAGAGCATCAGAGTGCCGGCCCCCACATATCCGAGGAAGCATATGAAGAAAAAGAAAAAACAGCAGAGCAACACCTTACGGCGGTCGAAACTGTCGACGATGAACCCGCTGAATGGGCGCACCAGCAGACATGCCACCACATAGCCCGAGAGCACAAACCCCATCATGTGTTTGTCGGCGGCAAACTGCGCGTCAAGGTATATCGGCAGCAGGGGCGTAAGGATATAAAAGGCGAAGAACAGCAGAAAATTGCTGGTCATCGCCATACAGTAGTTTGAATTCCAGAGCTTCTCGCTCGCAGCGGATGATGTTGCGGGTAATGGCTCGCCATTAACCTTTTGTGCCATATGCCGTCTGTGAGGTTTAACGGAGCCGGTCGGCGGCGCGAAGCAGATTCTCGTCCTTGCGTATGCCGCGGTAGGCCATTAACGAAAACACAAGTGCGCCCGCAAGCAGGAAAACGCTTCCCTGCCACTGGAGGGTGTCGTCGATACTCCCCCACCCCATGTAGACGCACACTTCGGCGATGGCACAGGCCACAGTGAGCAGCATCGATATCACAATGACACTCTTCTGCCGCGCCGTATTGCGGTAGAGGAATATAGCCACGAAAAGGAGCAGGGCGGTCAGTCCGCTCACAACCATCAGCACCGGCATATCGGCCGGAAAGATGAACTGATGCTCCGGTGCACTGTTGTCAACGACAAGGAACATAGGCATGAAGCAGAAAAGCCCCATGAGAACCGCGGCGAAAAGGAGCCACAGCGACTGCAGACGTTGTAAAACCATAAGTAACTGTTCTGAATTATTTTATTACAACTGATTATGTATATTCTGTAAGTATCGTACCGCAAAGTTACAAATATTCCTCCGATAAACGCAAACGGACCGATGCGGAAACGTCAGAGGGTATAGAAGAGCGAGTCGACAAGCAGAGGGAGCAGTTCCGTGTTTATGCCCAGACGGCCGAGTTCGGCCGTATCCTCCGCCACATCGGCGATGAAGGCCTCCCTGGCCGCATCCTCAGTCAGCGCCCCGGCTTCGCGGCGGGTGGCGATATTCCGGCGGTATGAATCCAATGCCTCCTTGAAATCACCGCGCACAAGAGCTATGTGGCCCAGGTTGAGGTAATCGTTGGGCACCGGACCTGTGGCCGACATGGCCCTCTCAAGGTAACGGCGGCTCTGGTCGGCATCGCCGTTCATCAGAAGCGCCCACGAAAGCTGGCGCAACACTTTCTTTGGTTTTGCTCCGAGATATTCGGCCTTGAAATAGGCCTTGACAGCCTTGTCGTAATCGGCATTCTCCAGGTAGCAGTGGCCTATGAACAGAGCCACCGACGCATCCCCGGCATATTCAGGCAGGCTGCCGAGGGCTACGAACAGCTCCAGGGCCTTGTCGTAGCGGGCAAGCTGCATATGGCACCGGGCGGCGTTCTTCATCACCCAGGGATTCTCGGGGGTTACGAGAAGTATGTGGTTGAAATACCGGAGCGCCTCATCGTAAAGGCCGAGCTTCATCGCGGCGAACCCCATGCGCTGCATCAGCAGGTATTCCGGCGAATCGGGCACGGAGGCGGCCGCCTGCAGACCATCGATGGCACGCGCCACTTTCAGACCGTCAAGCCAGTATGCATGCGAGAAATAGAACTCAGCCACCACAGCCGCGAGCGCCGGCGTGCAAAGCGAGTCAAGCCCCACGGCGCCGGCCGGCTCTATGCCACGGTCAAACGGATTCGCGAATTCACCCTTGCGCCGGTAAAGGCGGAAGAAGCGGAAGAGATTCTGCACCTGCTTGCGCAGCATGTCGCGCCTGTCTGTCACATCGGTATTGAGCATGGCGGAGCGCAATTCGGCAAACTGCGATGCCTGGGCGTTGATCTGCTGCATCAGCATCGAACGCTGAGCCTCCGGAGCCGCCTGAAGCGACAGGAGCATTGAATATTTGTCGGAATCACACAGCATCGGCATCGCCATGAGTATGTCGGCCAACGCCTTCATCGGCGCTGCGTCGCCCTCCTCAAGCTCCGAGCGGTCGGTGTGGAATGGAAGAAACCAGTTGGCGACATCATGGAAAAACGGAAACGACTTCAGGTGCGAGAATGTGCCCATCATCACATCACCCCCCTCTTCCTGTATTTCGCTCATCTCCTTGAGTTTGTCGGTCACGCCCGACTTCTCGAGCAATTCCTGCCACTGTGGGTTCTCCTCCATCTCCTCCGGGTCAACCGGAAGCTCGCCGGAGAAGCGCCGCGAAATCTCCGGGCGCAGCTTCATCATCTCCGGCACCACTTCATCGCGGATTTTGGCCGTGATGCGGTCGGTGTCGCGTGTGCGCACGAACTCCTTGTAGGCCAGTTCGAGGTCGGAATGCCATGCCGTAGTCTCCCGGGCAGCCTCCAGGCGGTTGACTACCTTGCGCGGTATATACCGGCCGCGCACATCGCCCAGACACAGCAGCAGCCCCACTATGGCAGCAGCTTTCACCTGCTGGCTCCCCGATGTATAGGCTCCGAGCAGAAGCTCTATGCGTGCTGCATCGAAGTATGCGAGCTGCCCCAGTGTTAGCGCCCACACCATCAGCGACTTGAAATAATCAGGGGCAGACTGTCCACTGAACACCTCGTCAAGCACGGCCGCGTCGGCAGGACGGAGCGGATGCGACGTCCATACCTTATTGAAAATGCGGCGCTCGAGTTCCTGGCGCTCTATGAGGGTATTGCGGTACTCCTCCTGCTTATGTGAACCTGCAACGAGATTGAAAATGGAGGTGTCGCCGGCAAGCTTCACATATTGCCTCACGAGCATACCGAGGCTTTCGGCAGGACGCATGTTCTCGAACCTGGCCACATTATAATATAGCGACGGTTCGTCGGTCACACGGTTCTTCCGGTCAAGTATATCCACCACAGAGAGTATGCTGTCACTCAGCCGTGCGGTCATTTCCGCGCGGGTAGGGTCTTCGGCGCCGGTCGAGGCATAGTGCAGCATATGGCGGTATGTCTCCTCTGAGCGTTGCAGGGCGTCGGCGCTCTCGAAGTCCATCATAGTCTCGGCCAGGGAGCGTGCCTGCGAGAAAGCCTCGCGCAACCGCCTTTTGGCCACGTAACCATATATTTTTTCCTTTACCTCGGAGAGTATTTTCTTATTCATTTGTATCAAGGGTTATACACACTAAACAATCCAACATGCAAAAATCTTGCCAAAAACAACTGCAAAGTGCATAAACAAGGAAAAAGTCAGTTGACACGCTTCACAAACAGGCGCGCAAGCAGGTCGGGGCGGTGCAGGCGCCGGAGCGATGTCTCTATGCCGCGGCGGTATGCCTTGTCGTACCAGAAGAAATACTGGCGCTGGGCCAGTTTCTCCTCCGGCCGGGTAGCCGTGAATATCTTCTCGCCGGTATATGGATGGTAGCCGGTGTAATATATTTCCGTGGCCACAGTCATCGGCGTAGGGGTGAAATCCTGCACCTGCTCGAGATGGAAATCAAGGTTTCGGGTCTTGATGGCCAGCTCGGCCATATCCGTCTCATGGCAGCCGGGATGCGACGATATAAAGTAGGGTATGAGCTGCTGGCGCAGGCCATACTCGCGGTTTACCTTGTCGAAAATCTTCTTGAAATCATAGAACTGCGAGAACGACGGCTTGCGCATCACCTCAAGCACCCGGTCCTCTGTGTGCTCGGGAGCGACTTTGAGCCGCCCGCTCACATGGTCGCGTATCAGTTCTATGTTGTATTCGCGGTTTGTGGCATCTATTTTCCGGTCGCCGGTATGGTGCATAGAAAGATCGTAACGCACACCGGAGCCTATGAACGACTTTTTTACCTCCGGGAGAGCGTCGACGGCATGATACACTTCAAGAAGCGGAGCGTGGTCGGTATTGAGGTTGCGGCACGGCTTCGGATGCAGACAACTGGGGCGCAGGCACTTCCGGCAGATGTCGGTATTCTTTCCCCCCATCCGGTACATATTGGCCGAGGGGCCTCCGAGATCACTGATGTAACCTTTGAAATCGGGCATACGGCACACCTGGCGCGCTTCGGCCACAATCGACTCACGGCTGCGCGAGGCGATGAACTTTCCCTGGTGGGCAGAGATGGTACAGAATGCGCAGCCGCCGAAACAGCCGCGGTGCATGTTGACCGAATGGCGTATCATCTCGTAGGCCGGTATGCGTTTCCCTTTGTAGCGGGGATGTGGCATCCGGGTATATGCCAGCCCGAACGAGCGGTCAATCTCTTCGGTGGTCATCGGCGGATACATCGGGTTTATCTTCACATAACGGTCGCCGTGGCGCTGCCAGAGGGTATCCCCCTCGAAGCGGTTGCTCTGCTGCTCCACGTGCCTGAAGTTCTCCGACTGCTTGATTTTGTGGCGGCGGCACTCCTCGTAAGAGTGCAGTTCTATACCTTCTCCGGCCTTGTCGGCCCACACCACAGTCTGCTTTACATCGGTGATGGATGCGACAGGCTCGCCGGCGGCCACACGCGCCGCAACCTCCAGCACCGGCTTCTCGCCCATACCGTAGATAATCATGTCAAGCGGGGCGTCGGCCATTAGCGAGGGGCGCAGGCGGTCCTGCCAGTAATCATAATGCGACACCCGCCTGAGCGAGGCCTCGATGCCGCCGGCAATCACAGGCACATCAGGATACAGCTCCTTGAGGATGCGCGAATAGACCACCGTAGGATAATCCGGACGGGCTCCATGGCGGCCGCCCGGGGTGTATGCGTCGTCGCTGCGACGCCGCCGCGCCGCCGTGTAATGGTTCACCATCGAATCCATGGCGCCGGCCGAAATGGCAAAGAAAAGCCGCGGACGCCCGAACTTGCGGAAGTCACGCAGGTCGTCCTGCCAGTTGGGCTGCGGCACGATCGCCACCTTGTAGCCGCCGATTTCAACAAGCGTGCGGCCTATCACGGCGGCCGCGAATGAGGGGTGGTCAACATACGCATCGCCCGAGAAGAGCACAATATCGGGCTCTTCCCAGCCCTGAAGGCGCGCCTCCTTCACCGAGGTGGGAAGGAAGTCGGTGAGCCTGGGATAATTGTCTGCCTGTTTCTGCATCATGCCTTCTCTATCAGAGCCTCCATCTTTATAATCTCGTCGCGCAGGCGCGCGGCCTCCATGAACTCCATTTTTTTCGCCGCAGCCACCATCTCGCCGCGCATCTTGGTGAGTGAGCGCTGCATCTCGGCCTTGCTCATATAGGGTATCACCGGGTCGGCGGCAATATTTACCTGGGTTGTGTATTCGCTTTCATAAGGCACAGCCACTTTGGGTGCCTTTCCGGCGCGGCGGCCGGCGGCCGGAGCCGCCTGCAGATCGCTCTCGCGCTCCTCAAGATCAAGCCCTACGATATGGTTGCGGGCCTTGACGATAGCCTGCGGGGTTATGCCATGCTCCTCGTTGTAGGCCATCTGCTTGGCGCGGCGGCGCTCGGTCTCCTCGATGGTCTGGCGCATGGAGTCGGTGATTTTGTCGGCATACATTATCACCTCGCCGTTAAGGTTTCGGGCGGCACGCCCCACCGTCTGTGTCAGCGAGCGGTGTGAGCGCAGGAAACCCTCCTTGTCGGCATCGATTATTGCCACGAGCGACACTTCAGGCAGGTCGAGCCCCTCACGCAGAAGGTTCACACCGACGAGCACATCATATTCGCCGGCACGCAGTCCGTCAAGAATCCTGATACGGTCGAGCGTATCCACATCGGAGTGGATATATGCGGTCTTGATGTCGAGTTTCTGGAAATAGTCGTTCAGCTCTTCGGCCATGCGCTTGGTGAGTGTGGTGACGAGCACACGCTCATCACGCTGGCGACGCAGCTCAATCTCTTCCAGCAGGTTGTCAATCTGATGCTCCGACGGGCGCACCTTTATCAGCGGGTCAAGGAGCCCGGTGGGTCGGATTACCTGCTCGGCCACCACACCCTCGCATTTCTCCAGCTCGTAATCGGCAGGGGTTGCCGACACATAGATGGTCTGGTGCGTGAGTTGCTCGAACTCCTCGAAACGCAGCGGACGGTTGTCGATGGCCGACTGCATTCGGAATCCGTAGTCCACCAGATTCTGCTTGCGCGAGAGGTCGCCGCCATACATGGCCCTAATCTGCGGCACCGTCACATGGCTCTCGTCGATAATCGTCAGGAAATCCTTCGGGAAGTAGTCGAGCAGGCAGAATGGGCGCATCCCGGGCTGGCGTCCGTCGAAATAACGGCTGTAATTCTCGATGCCGGGGCAATGGCCCACCTCGCGTATCATCTCGATATCGTAGGATGTGCGCGTCTCCAGCCTGTGCGCCTCAAGGGGTTTACCCTCGGCCTGGAAAAATCCGGTCTCGCGCCCGAGGTCGAGTTCCATCTGTGCCAACGCCGTGGCCTGCCTTTCGCGCGAGGTCACAAAGAGATTTGCCGGATAAATCTTGAACTGATCGTGCTTGCCGAAGGGGGTGTTGTCGATTGGATGCAGCGTGGCTATGGTGTCGATTTCGTCGCCCCAGAACACCACCCGGCAGATTATTTCCTCATAAGCCAGGCGTATATCGACCGTGTCGCCCTTCACCCGGAAGTTACCTCGGTTCAATTCTATCTCGTTGCGTGAATACAGCGCTTCGGTGAGGCGGCGCAGAAAAGCATTGCGCGTGATTTTCTGCCCTACCCGCACATCAATCACCGATGAGTTGAAATCCTCCGGATTGCCCATACCGAACAGACACGACACGGAGCTCACCACCACCACGTCGCGGCGTCCGGAGAGGAGGGCCGAGGTTGTGGCCAGGCGCAGCTTTTCGATTTCATCGTTGATCATCAGGTCCTTCTCGATATATTTGTCGACCGACGGGATATATGCCTCAGGCTGATAATAATCGTAATACGACACGAAATACTGCACCGAGTTCTCCGGGAAGAACTGTTTGAACTCGCTGTAAAGCTGTGCGGCAAGAGTCTTGTTGTGGCTGAGGATGAGCGTGGGTCGTTTCACCTGCTCTATCACGTTGGCCATTGTGAAAGTTTTGCCCGAGCCGGTAACGCCCAGGAGGGTCTGGGCCGGCAGACCGGCTTTCACCCCCTCCACCAATTGCGCGATGGCTTCAGGCTGGTCGCCGGTAGGTTTGTATGCTGATGATAATCTGTAATCCATAAAAAGGAGAGCATGCCCGCGGCTGCGGGCGGTTAACCTGCAAAGATACAAAATTCCGGCCACACAGCCAACCCGTGGCGCAGGCTACACAGCATTTTAACCATCATTGACAGGCCGGCGCAAAGTTACCTGGAGGCTTTGCCGAACCATCGCGCGGCAAGATAACGGCGCACCGGTTCGTCATAAAGACGAAGCACACCCCAGGCCAGAGCCACAGAGAGTATGAAAACCGACACTCCGGCGAAAACATGAACCTGCGCCGGCAGGTCGGCATGTGTGCGCTGCCATCCGAAATAGAGATATATCAGCGGATAATGGATGAGATATAGCGGATAGGATATGGCTCCCAGCCACCGGCATACAGCAAGCTGGCGACGGCCGACGACCTCGCTGCCGGCTCCGGCCATCACTATCACAGGAAAGAGCAGCAGGATAGCCACTGCCTCGTAAAGTCCGTTATGCCAGGCCGTGGCGCCTTCGCCGATACGGGGCAGCGACAACAGCGCCACCACCGCAAGCGAACACCACAGAAACGCACCGCGGAGCTTTATCCTTCCGCCGAGCCTGTACACGAGCAAGCCGCAGAAGAAGGGATACAACAGCCTCACCGACCCCACATAAAGCTGGTCGGCGCTCAGCGACCATCCACCTATGATTGTGTGGATATGATAGTTGCGCGCCTCAAGCAGATTGAACAAATCGATATTCAGCGCCACGTCAACGGTGAAAACGGCGCTCACAGCTACAAAAGCTCCGAGAAGCCACCGGGGGAACCGGCGCACCACAAACGCATAAAGCACGTTGGCTATATATTCATACATCAGCGACCACATGGGTCCGTCGAGCGAATACGACTCACCCCAGCCGCGCACATCAAGCGACGACGGCGCAGGAAGCAGCAGGCAGGTCATAAGGAAAACACCAAGCAGTGTCAGAACAGGGGTTCCGGCCACCGACGGACTGACATCACCGGCCGACGCGTAAAATGTAAGGAGCCCGAATGTAGCTCCCATCACCACCATCGGATGCAGACGCACGAACCGGCGGCGCAGAAACATCGAGGCTGTCATCCCCCTCTGCCACCGGTCATCATAGGCATAGCCTATCACAAAACCCGAAAGTGCGAAAAAGAAGTCAACCGCAAGATAGCCGTGGTTGATAATCTGATAAGCCGGCCCCGGCGAATAAGCCTCGAACACATGAAACGCAACCACCACGAGGGCCGCCACACCTCTCAACCCGTCGAGGATTTCAAAACGAGGTCTGGAATTCAGATATGATGCCATGAAATGCCAATATATAACTATGTGATAATACTTTCTATACTATTTCTTTATGCCACGCGCGTCAAGGGCCTTGTGATATGCCGCCGCATTACGCCGGTGCTCCTCATAACCGGATGCGAATGCATGCCGCCCGGAAAAGTCAGCTTTCGCACACATATATATATAGGAGTTCGGGGCGGAAGAGAGTATGCCGTCAATGGTCGATGCCTCGGCCAGACGGATAGGTCCGGGGGGGAGCCCCTTGACACGGTAGGTGTTATAGGGGGAATCCTTGCGAAGCATATCGCCGGTGATGCGTCGGGCCGCGAAATCACCGCAGGCGAATTTAACCGTAGGGTCGGCCTGGAGCAGCATACCCTTTTTAAGCCGGTTGAGGTAAAGGCGCCCGATCACCGGGCGTTCGTCTCTTTTAGCGCTCTCCTCCTCCACAATCGAGGCCAGTATGTAGGCCTTGGCCGGAGTCAGGCCGAGCTCAGCCGCTTTTTCGCGCCTGGTGGGGGTCCAGAAACGGCTGTGGGCATCCTCCATGCGTGCCAGCAGCCGCGCCGGCGAATCGGTCCAGAATGCCTCATAGGTATCCGGGAACAGATATGTGGCCAAAGTGTCGCGGTTCATGCCGCGGGCTTTCGCCACCGAATCGCAGGCTGTGATAAAATCATCGGCAGAAAACTCCATCCTGGCCGCCAGGCGCTCCGAGAGCTGCTCGAGCGTGCGCATATTGTTGAACGACACCTTTACTGGCGACTGAATGCCTCGCCCGATTTTCTTTGCCACGCGCCAGGCTCTTGCACCTGGCTCCACACGGTAGGCTCCGCGTGCCATTGAGAGCTCGCCGCTCCACACCGACGCCACCTTGCCGCCGAAATCCTTTCCGAGCGCCGATTCAAGGGAATCACGCACCGACTCCCTTGTGGCTCCGGCCGGTATATATACCCACCCAGCTGCATCGTCGTCAGGCGAATAGACGGCGATATACATGCGGCCGCGCCACACTGCGATTGAGCCGAGAATCACCGACAGCACGGCGATTCCCAACAGAATCCTGCGCCCGAGGCTGCCGCCCTTTTTATTTTTCCGGGAATTTTTCTTCCGGCGCGCTCCGGCATGCCGTGATTTATTTTCTGCTTTTTTTTCTGTATCGGTCATTTTCACGATAATCTTTTCCACTGCAAAATTACAAAATCTCACATATAAAAAAAAGTCCCGGCCAAGAGCGGATAACCTCAGGTGGCCGGGACAAGCAGGACGTTTCACAACGGCCTACCTTTCACTGCAAATATTTATATTTTTCTTTCTCTATTAATCACTCCTCACTCTTGAGGATGTATAAAAAGCTAATTTTAGTGAAGCGGAAACTTGATTTCTGTTTCACGGTGCAAATATAAGCAAAGATTTGTATAGAATGTATATTTTTACAATATTTAACAACAATATTTTTACAATCGGTTCCTACATAATTTTCAATCTATCAATGAATAACCGATGTATTTATTCATCACACACATCCTAGCCAATCTATGTATGAATAATTTACGCATAAATTCGCACTATTATACGCCGGGAATCCCTGAACCGGCCCTGACGGCCGGGCGGCACCCTTTCATATCAACTCCGGCTCAAGTCCGGCGAGACTCACAGTCATGAGCGTTGAGGCCGAAGGACTGACAAGCACGCGGCGTCCGGACGAAGCCGCAAGCAACGGCAGATCGTCGACATGGTCAGTATATACCGCCGTAATGCTTTCGCCGGGAAACATACGCCTCAACGCCTTGACTTTCATCTCGCCGCGGCACTCGATATAATCGCTGTACTTTCCCGAGGGAGGCCTACGTGTCGCCACATGGTATCTCCACCCCATAAGCTCCACGAACGGGGCCACATATTCATCGGAAGCCGCCGAGGCTATTACTATCTTTTGCTCATTACCCAGAGCCGCGAGCACACGCCGGTTTATTCTCTCTTTCAGCATACGGGCAAATGCGCTGTAATCATCAGCCGACAGCACAATGTCGGCAATCTTCATCAGATGCCATTTAAGGCGGCGGTGGCTGCATGTCCTGAGCCTGCGGAGCGCCAGGAGCACGCACAGCTCAGCCGCCGCCATAGGCCGGCGCCGGACAGCCAGGCGCAACACATATCGTGTGAACCAGCGGAACGAATTGCCGCAAAGCAATGTGCCGTCAAGGTCAACTACCGTCATAGCTGCTCCTTATAGTCTTTTGACCACGGAAACCGCACAAGCACGGAATCGTAATATATATAATAATCGGCCATAATCATCGGAGAGGTGGTTGTCACGGTAATGGCGAGCACCTTCACGCGGGCTCGCGGATTGGCGGCAAGAATGGCATCGACAATGCCGCGCACGGTCTTGCCCGAATCAACTGCGTCGTCGATAACAAGAATTTCCGGCACCTCCACGTCGTTTACCGATTCAAGTATATCGTCAGGCAGGGTGACATGCGGAGCCTTAGGCTCAAAAATCTGCTGGTTGAGTTTCAGCATGCAGGCCTCGATGAAACGCATGGTGTTGAGAATCCACAGCGGCACATGAGGGAGCAGACTCACCAGCATCCCTTTCTTATAATGTGTCGACGGCCGGTGGAGGTCGATTTCTCCATATGAAAGCATATTCTGCGCCGGAAAACTTTTCAGGAAAGAGGCCGCCACATAGCTGCCCCCCTTTTTCACCGACAGCACACAGTTGAACGGCTCCGGATGGTCGGCGAGAACACGTGCCGCAAGTTCGCGGGTCTGCCAGTCGAGCCCGGCATTATTGAGTGTTATGACTTTCATGGTGTTGTTACGATAATTTTGACAATAATTTCAGGAACGGCCTGCCGCCGTAGGAGAGAATGGCGCCGAGCTTGTTCTTCAGGCGGACTTTCGGGTTACGTATAGCCTCCGCCCGGCCTCTCTTTACCACACTCCAGGCCCTGGACATCGCCTCATGCCCGTCACTGCCACAGCGCAGAAGCAGAAGCAGTATGTTGAAATGGGCGCTGAACCTGCGGTCGCGTGCCGCAGGCTCCAGCGGAGTGCCGCTGTAATAACTCAGAATCCGGTCAGTGACAGTCAGGGCATCGAATCGTCCGGGCGACAGGGTGTTGATGAAGCTCGACGGATTCTTCCGGTAAAAATAAAGTTTTTCGGGAAGATAGGCTATTTTGCCGGCCCTCTCGAAAATACGGTAGAACAAATCGAGGTCCTCATACCACAGCCCTTCGGTGAAGCGCGGTCCGCAGGGGCAGAATATTCCGCGGCTGTAAAGCGTGCCCCAGGCATGGTTCATCGGAGGTGTCTGGTAGAGCGACACACCCACAGCATCGGCCGGCTCCATGATTACCGGCTGCCCGCACGCCGGCTCCGGCGGCATCACCGAGGTGTTTGCAAAAGAACCTACCACAATGTCGGCTCCGGTGGCGGCAGCAGTATCCACCAGGCGTTCGATTGCCCGCGGCTGTACCATATCATCGGCGTCGACAAAGAAAATCCATTCGCCGCGCGCGTGCTCCAGTCCGTAATTCCTGGCCGAGGAAAGGCCGCCGTTCGGCTTGCTGACAAGGCGGAACCTGGAGTCGGCGCCGGCAAGCCGCAGGCATTCATCCGGCGAAGAATCGGTCGAACCGTCATTGACGAGAATAACCTCCATGTTTCCGTAGGTCTGCGACCGCAGGGAGCCGAAAAGCTCCGGAAGCCATCGCGCCGCGTTATACACGGGCACTATCACGGAAACAAGGGGGTTATTCTCAGTAGCGGGGTTCATGGGCGGAAACGTGTATATATTTCAAACGCGGTTTCACGCCCGTTTATTGCCTTCAGTCGTTTTTGATGGTCACCGAACCTGTAATGGTGGGCTCGTCGGGGGTGTCGGGAAGATCATCGGCCGAAGCCACAACCTTCACCGGGTAATCGAAATAGCCCCAGCATATCGGATAGTTGACAACGTAGACCGGCATCTGAGCCTGGAGCAGATGTATGCCCAGAGGCATGGACTCCGTATCGATTTCAAAGACCTCGGGTGAAAGTGCCTGCCCGATGTTATAGTGGTCAAGGAAGAAGGTTATCACACCCATCTGGCCGTCATCGCCGGTGTGGTTCACCATAGTCACCTCGACTCCGAGGGTCTCTCCCTGCACAACGTATATAACATTGTCTTTCATTACACCCCCGGAGACGGTGGTGCGAATCGTCACGTCAGGAACCTTGTTGTCATCATCGCTGCACGACGACACTGCAAATGCCAGCGGAAGCAAAAGAAGCAGATAAAGTAATTTTTTCATATCCCTTTTATTTATAATAACATTATATCGGTCAGTTGGAGAACACCAGGCTGTCGTCCTTCACGTCGATGATTATCGGGCGTTCCTTGTCGACGGTCTGCGCCAGTATATCCTTTGACAGGCGGTTGAGCACCAGGCGGTGTATCACTCTCTTGACAGGACGCGCGCCGAACTCGGGGTCGTAACCCTCCTCTGCCAGATAGTGCAGGGCGGCGGGAGTAACCTCCAGGGTGATGCCGTTGGCTGCGAGCATTTTCCTTACAGCCTTGACCTGAAGCCCCACGATTTCCTCGATTTCCTTCTCGTTGAGGGGTGTGAACATTATCGTCTCGTCAATGCGGTTGAGGAATTCCGGACGGATGGTCTGCTTGAGCATGTCGAGCACCTCCTGCTTGGTTTTCTCAATAGTCTCCTCCTTGTTTTCCGGTGTCATTTTCGAGAAGTTCTCGCGGATTACCGACGACCCCATGTTGGAGGTCATGATGATGATGGTGTTCTTGAAATTGACCATACGCCCCTTGTTGTCGGTCAGGCGTCCGTCGTCAAGCACCTGGAGAAGGATATTGAACACATCGGGATGTGCCTTCTCGATTTCATCGAAGAGCACCACGGAGTAAGGCTTGCGTCGCACGGCCTCAGTCAACTGGCCGCCCTCATCATAGCCCACATATCCCGGAGGTGCCCCCACAAGACGGCTTACGGCATGCTTCTCCTGATATTCCGACATATCGATACGGGTCATCATGTTCTCGTCATCGAAGAGGTATTCGGCCAGAGCTTTCGCCAGCTCGGTCTTGCCGACACCGGTAGTGCCCAGGAAAATGAACGAGCCGATCGGGCGACGCGGGTCGTTCAGGCCGGCACGCGAGCGGCGCACAGCATCGGCGATCGCCGAGATGGCCTCATCCTGCCCTACCACACGGTCATGCAGCTCTGCCTCGAGATGGAGCAGCTTCTCCTTCTCGCTCTGCACCATTTTGTTGACGGGGATTCCGGTCCAGCGCGACACAACGTCAGCGATATCCTCCGAATCCACCTCCTCCTTGATCAGAGCCTTTTCGCCCTGCATCATCCGGAGCTGCTCCTGGATATTGCGGTTCTCCTCCTCTTTCTGCTGTATGCGCGAATAGCGGATTTCAGCCACTTTGGCATAATCCCCCTCGCGCTCGGCGCGGTCGGCCTCGAAGTTGAGCTGCTCGATGTCGATTTTGTTCTGCTGCACCTTGTCGATAAGCTCTTTCTCGGCTTTCCACTTGGCGGTGAACTCTTTCTCCTCCTCGCGCATTGCGGCGAGGTCTTTCTCAATCTCGCGCACCTTCTCCTTGTCGCCCTCGCGCTTGATTGCCTCGCGCTCAATCTCCTTCTGGGCTATCATACGTGAGATTTCATCAAGAGCCTGCGGCACAGAGTCAATTTCGAGACGCAGCTTCGAGGCGGCCTCGTCAACGAGGTCAATGGCCTTGTCGGGAAGGAAACGGTCGGTGATATAACGCTCCGACAGCGTCACGGCCGCGATAATCGCCTCATCACGGATGCGCACCTTGTGGTGGTTCTCATAGCGCTCTTTCAGTCCTCGCAGTATGGCGATGGCCGAAGCCTCGTCGGGTTCGTTGACCATCACTTTCTGGAAGCGGCGTTCGAGCGCCTTATCCTTCTCGAAGTATTTCTGATACTCGTCAAGGGTGGTGGCGCCGATCGAGCGGAGCTCGCCGCGGGCGAGAGCCGGCTTGAGAATATTGGCGGCATCCATGGCGCCTTCCCCTTTTCCGGCACCTACGAGGGTATGGATTTCATCAATGAAGAGGATAATCTCGCCGTCGCTCTGAGTCACCTCGTTGACAATGGCTTTCAGGCGCTCCTCGAACTCCCCTTTATATTTGGCTCCGGCCACCAGAGCGCCCATGTCGAGCGAGAAAATCTGCTTGCTGCGGAGGTTTTCGGGCACATCACCACGCACTATACGCTGCGCGAGTCCCTCGGCTATGGCCGTCTTGCCGGTGCCCGGTTCGCCGATAAGCATAGGGTTGTTTTTGGTGCGCCGCGAAAGAATCTGGAGCACACGGCGAATCTCGTCGTCACGTCCGATTACCGGGTCGAGCTTGCCTGAGCGCGCACGTTCGTTGAGGTTTATGGCATATTTCGACAGGGCGTTATATGTGTCCTCGGCGCTTTGGTCGGTGGCTTTCTTGCCTTTGCGGAGCTCGTCGATGGCTCCTGAGAGCTCTTTCTCGCTGAGGCCGGCATCCTTGAGTATGGTAGAGGCCGGCGAGCTGACCTGGAACAATGCCATGAGCATGGCCTCAAGGGTGACATACTCGTCGCCCATCTTTTTGGCAATGTCAAGCGATTTCTGAAGCACATCATTCGACGTGCGGCTAAGATACGGCTCACCGCCCGAAACCTTCGGAAGGGAGGCAATCTCCCTGTCGAGTTGCTGCACTGCCAGCGGCAGGTTGGCGCCGACTTTCTGGAAAATGAATTTTATCAGCGACTCCCCCTCTGTTATTATGGCCTTGAGCAGATGAACAGGCTCGATCTGCTGCTGCCCGGCAGAACGCGTAAACTCCAGAGCCTTCTGAATCGCCTCCTGCGACTTGATAGTGAAACTGTTGAAATTCATATATTGTAAATCTTGTATTTTTTCGTTATGCTCTAAAATAGAAACAAATGGTGTGCCGTAATGTTGGCCCACTGACATTTTTTCTGCTCACCGGCGGTTTTGTCACGTCCACGCTGACTGAATACAAAAAAGCCGTTCTTTCCTGGCGGAAAGAACGGCGGGAGTGTCGTGTTTCATGCTCTATTCTACGAACTGAAGCTATTGGCTTAAATCCTCAGAGATATTTGCAATTCAAGTAACAGATTAGATTTTAAAGCATTATTGGCTATAAATTTGCCTTCATTGTCTGTTTCAGTCTGCCTGTCGCCTAAACCGGCGCACAGAAGATTGACGAGTTGTATATGTGTTCGAAATTAATTGGTGTTGCCTGAATCGTGGCAACATGTGCCGCTGACGCGGCAGGACTCAACGGTAATCCTTGAGGAGCTTCTGCAGGCGCTGGCGCGCGAAGAAGATACGGCTCTTCACCGTGCCGAGAGGGAGATTCATCTTCTCGGCGATTTCGTTGTACTTGTAACCGGCAACGTGCATGGAAAAGGGGATACGGTAGTCGTCGGAGAATGAGTTGATTGCGGCCGAGATTTCACCGGCTGCGATTGAACCTTCGGGAGTGTCAAGCCCCGACTCCTGGGGGAGGTTAAGGTGATAGAGATCCTCGGTCTGGTCAATCACGGTTGCCGAGCGCACACCTTTACGGTAGTTGTTGATAAAGATGTTGCGCATGATTGTAAACACCCAGCCCTTGAAGTTTACGTTCTCTACGTACTTCTCCTCGTTGTCGAGGGCCTTGAGGGTGGTGTCCTGGAGCAGGTCGTAGGCATCATCACGGTTTGACGTAAGAAGATAGGCGAAGTTGAGAAGGTTGCCCTGAAGGGCAAGAAGCTTGGTCTGGAAGTTTTTCGAACTCATAGTTGAAGTTGTTTAGGTGGTCTTTTGTAATTAATTTGTCACTTATTTGTGACTTCGATGCAAAGTTACGACAACTTTTTTATTTACCAAATTTTTTCGATGATTTTTTGCGCTTTTTTTGAAAATTTTTCCATCCAACTTGTAAACATTTAATATTCAACCAAATATAATGAGTATATATTTTACAGCCATGTTACACACATATAACCAACAACGTAACCCAATGTTGCATCAATCATAAAACGCTGATTTTCAAACATTGAACAAAATAAGCACTTCAAAATTCAGATATTGTTCACCCCCAAATGTTGTTTACTTATAAAAAAACAGTGCTAAAAACACCTCTTTTTAGTTAATATTTACTATCAAACAATGCACAGCAGCATATTCAGCAATACATAAATGTTACAAAAACGGCAACCGCCATCATCATCGTAACACAAAATAAAAAATATTTTTCATCCGATTCACGCAATTCCGTCACGCAATTCCGTTACAACACAAACCTACGCCCTGTAACACCGACACAACACATGACACCCCCATGTAACAAACATCAGCCACCTGAAGCAAACTTTCAAAAGCCTTGGCCAGCCCATGGCACACACATTAATTAATAGCAATTTTTTGGCACTCCCGCAAAGAATACCTAATTTTGCATCATGATTGAAGAAAAGGATTACCTTATAGGCGATATGCGGCTCCATGCAGAGGTATCGGGGAGCGGCAGCCCGCTCATTCTGATGCACGGATGGGGATGCGACCACACTACCGTAAGGTCTGTTGCCGCCACAGCCGCAAAAAACCACAAGGTATATAATATTGACTTCCCCGGATTCGGAGCCTCTCCCGAGCCTGCCGGCATATGGGGCGTGGAAGATTACACCCGCCTGATAGAGGAATTCACAAAAAGCCAGGGCCTCGAGAACCCGGTGCTGGCCGGACATTCGTTCGGCGGACGGATAGCTATCGTATATGCGTCGCGTAATCCGGTGGCCAAGGTAGTGCTCATTGATGCCGCCGGGATAAAACCGCGCCGCTCGCTCTCCTATTATTATAAGGTGTATTCATTCAAGGCCGCCAAAGTTTTGGCAAAAGTGGTACTCGGAAAGGAAAAGGCACAGAAACGCATTGACGCCATGCGGGCGAAACGCGGCTCAAGCGACTACGCCCAGGCTTCGCCCAAGATGCGCGCGATAATGTCGAAAGTGGTCAACGAAGACCTCGCCCCCCTGCTACCTTCGGTCAAAGCCCCCACCCTGCTGATATGGGGGGAGAACGACACCGCCACACCGCTTGCCGATGCAAAAAAAATGAACCGGCTTCTGCCCGACTCCGGACTCGTGAGCTTCCCGGGGTGCGGCCACTATTCTTTCCTTGACAACCCCGGCCAGTTTGCCGCCGTGCTGTCATCATTCCTGAACAGTTGAACATACGATGAACCTACTTCTGAATATCACATCAGCCACACTGGCAGCAACCGCCGCGCTTGACCTCTGGCAAGGGTACAAACGCGACCTGATGATGCTCCAGCAGAATTCCTACCGCAACGAACGCTACACCGCCTGGTTCAACAAATCGGGCGAAAGCACAAACATAGGGCGCATTTTCTGCTGCGTGGCGCTGTTTATACTCATGGTGCGCCATGTGCCCTACGTGGCAGGCGCCATACTGGCCTCGGTGATACTCCTGTGCCAGTTCATATCACTGGCCCGCAAAAAGTACAAGAAGCCGCTTGTGTGGACTCCGCGTGCAAAGCGCATCTACGCCGTGATGTGGGTTCTCGCCCTGATTCCGGCCGTGGCAGCCGGGCTTATTGCCGGACCGCACACCGCCGGCATCTCACTGCTTGCCACAGCCATCATATCACCCATCTTCCTCCTGCTGGCCAACTGGCTGCTCAAACCAGTGGAGAAATCAATCAACAACAGATACTACCGCGAGGCGGCCGACATCCTGGCCTCGATGCCCTCGCTTAAAATAATCGGCATCACCGGAAGCTACGGCAAGACCTCCACCAAACACTACCTCTGCCGGATTCTCCAGGAACAGTTCGCCACAACCATGACCCCCGGCAGCTATAACACGACGATGGGGGTAATACGCACCATACGCGAACACCTGCGGCCCTACGACGAAGTATTCATCTGCGAGATGGGAGCCAAGAACATCGGCGACATCAAAGAGATATGCGACCTGGTGCACCCCCATGCCGGAATCGTCACGGCCGTGGGCGAGCAGCATCTCGAGTCGTTCAAGACGGTGGAGAATGTGCAGCACACAAAATTCGAGCTGGTCGACGCACTGCCGGCCGACGGCTTCGCCGTGGTCAACAACGACTTCCCGAAAATTGCCGACAGAGAGGTATGCAACGTGGAGTGCGTGCGCTATGCCATTGCAGACACAGCCGGCGCCGACTTCACCGCTTCAGGCATAAAATACACCCCCGACGGCACAGAGTTCACTGTCACCGACAAAAAATCAGGCGACTCGCTCACCCTGCGCACACATCTGGTGGGCGAATGCAATATCTCCAACCTCATGGCAGCCGTTATCGTGGCATTGCGCCTGGGCATGACGAAAGAGAAAATACGCTACGCCGTGGAGCAGATCGAGCAGGTGGAGCACCGTCTCAACATGAAACGCACTCCAGGCGGAGTAACAATCATCGACGACGCCTTCAACTCCAACCCCCATGGCTCGCGCATGGCCCTGGACGTGCTCGCCATGATGGAATCCGGAAAACGTATCGTGATAACCCCGGGAATGATCGAACTGGGACAGCGGCAGGCCGAAGCCAACGAGGAGTTCGGACGCCATGCAGCCCGATGCGCCGATGTGGCCATCGTGGTGGGGCGCTACAACCGCGACGCCATTATGGCAGGACTCGCCGAAGGTCCCATAATGGAGGAAAACATACACGCCGTTGACACCTTCAACGAAGCCCAGGCTCTGCTCCGGACAATAGCGCGCCCGGGCGACACCGTACTCTACGAAAACGACCTCCCCGACACTTTCAAATAAAGACAATACACTTACAACAATAGCACATCATACTCAAGTGAAAACCCAAGTAGCTGTTTTCTTCGGCGGACGCTCCACCGAACATGAAATCTCGGTAATCTCCGCAAACCAGGCTATAAACGCCCTCAACACTGATAAATACGACGTTATTCCGGTATATATCTCAAAAGAAGGCCGATGGTACACCGGCACTCCCCTGCTTGACCTCAGGCGCTACCGCGACATCCCCTCGCTGCTGAAAGAGTGCGAGGAGGTCTACATGCGCCCCGTATTCGGCGACTACAACCTCTACCTTTCCAGCCCCAAAGGTTTTTTTGGCAAGAAAAATGTGGCAGCGAAAATCGATGTGGTGATTCCGGTGCTCCATGGAGCCAACGGCGAGGACGGCACATTCGAGGGGATTCTTGACTCCATCGGAATACCCTATGCCGGATGCGACACCCTTTCGTCGGCCAACGGCATGGATAAAATCACGATGAAGATGATTCTTCATGAATCGGGAATACCGGTGGTTGACTACCGCTGGTTCACCGACCGCCAGTGGTTTTCCGACAAGGAAAACCTGATTGCCGGCATAGAGAGCGCGCTGGGCTACCCGGTAATCGTGAAGCCGGCCAACCTGGGCTCGTCGATCGGCATATCATGTGCCCACAACCGCGAGGAGTTACAGCGCTCCGTAGAGGAGGCAGCCCGCTATGCCTCGCGTATTCTGGTGGAAAAAATGATTGAAGACATGCAGGAAATAAACTGCTCCGTGCTCGGCGATGCCGACGAACACCAGACCTCCGTGCTCGAAGAGCCTATAAAATCCTCTGAAATCCTGTCATACGACGCCAAATATCTCGGCGGCGACAAAGGCACCAAAGGTATGCAGGCCTCGGCCAAGAAATTCCCCGCCGACCTCCCCGAAGAGGAAACACTTAAAATACAGAAACTCGCGGCAGAGACATTCCGCATACTCTCCTGCCACGGTGTGAGCCGTGTCGACGTGATGATCGACCGCAAGGACCGCCAGGTCTACGTCAATGAAATCAACACCATCCCCGGCTCGCTGTCGTTCTACCTCTGGGAAGGCTCCGGCATACGCTTCGACCAGTTGATGGACCGTCTGGTGGCCCTGGCTATCAAGCGCAACACCCGCCGCGCACAGAAAACATTCTCGTTCTCATCCAACATCTTCGCCATGACCGGCGCCGGAACCAAAGGCGCAAAAGGCTCACTCAAAGGCGCCAAAGCCTGACGAACTATTGTAATTGTAACAGGTTGTCAATCCCCCTTATTCAGCGCGATACCCGGATGGTGTCGCGCTGCTTTTATTGCCTGGCAGCACGAAAAATGGCAAATTAATCCGCGATTGTAATCACTTTTGCAGGCAGATTAATTGTTAATTTTGTACTGACAAATAAACAGCATAAATTATGAAACTGACCGATATCCATTCCTCCGCCGACCTGAAGAAGCTTTCGGTGGAGCAGCTTATATGTCAAAAAAAATGAGCGCGTGGTAATTCCGGGCGCTCTTTTTTGCATACCTTTGCAAAAAATGGTATTTATGGATTTAAACGGCATACTTGCATCAGTAGTGGCAGAGTCGGGCATCGAAGTGCTTGAGTCGGACGACCTCCATCTCAACAACAGCGTATCGGAAGCACTCTATGGCTATCCAGCCATAGCCTCCGTACTGTCAAAAGCCGTGACTTCCGGGAGCCTGCGCCGCATGGTGGCATCCGGCATATGGGATGACGCCACCGAAAGGCTCATAGATAAATTCGTGGCACATACAGGATTCCGGCCCGAACTGGCTCAATATGTGTTCCGCTCGGCGGCCAAGGCCGCCGGCATCGACCCCGGCACAGAGCCGGAGGCTGCTCCCCTCAAAGCCGGCTCCTCTGATGAAAACGCCGGGAAAAAGCCGGCTAACTCATGCCATTATGGTGACGAAGAATTGGAGAACCCCGCCTGGAGCCGTATAGCCACGATGGCCGAAAAAGCGCGGTTCATAACATCAATTATCGAAACCGACACCGAGATGGAGGAACCGCTCGGAGTCACGGTGAAATACCCATTCTGCACCAAAGCCGAAGAGGGAGTGATATACCTCTCGCTCGAAATATCACGCACACGCCCAATGGCAACAGGAGCTATGCATATAGCCCTTTACGATATGCGCGGAGCAATAGTGACCCACGGGCTGGGCGCCGCCCTGACCCTAAGCTCCCCTTCACGGCTGCCGGTGACCCTGCGGCTGACATGCAATCCGTCGTTACTCTCCCGAATCCTGCTTTACTGGCGCTGACGTCACCGTATGCGATTATTTGCGGCAAGAGTGGCCAGATGCGCAACCCTTTCCACAAGCCATTTGCGCAAATCTCCGGCATGTGTTTCGTGGTTGAATGAGTTTATGGCGAAGCACCATCCGGTATCACTGTCAGCAGGCCAGATCCGGCCGTTTACTTTAGCCGACGGCCTCACAAGTTCGGCATATTCATCGAAGAACTCAAGCATCCGGGGATAGATGTCGGTCTGAAACTCTGCGAACCGCTCTTTGTATCGCTCCATGAAACCTGGTGTTTTTGTGAGTTTTTCAAACATCTCGTTAAGCCACAGACCGTTGACGGCCGGGCGAGGGCGGAAACTACCCCCATCGGCCGGTTCTGAAAGGTTGAAAGAGGCATCGAAATCCCATACCGGACCACACTGCCACTTGCAGTCATCGCCGATTCGCACTTTATGCAGATAAAGGCTTTTGGGGTGACCTATCTCGCTGTTCAGCACAATATTGTACAGCAGCAGATAGTCCACAAAACTGTCAAGGTCGAAAGCCTCGAAGCCCCGGCCATCGGCCACAAGCCTTTCAGCGCTCTCGAATTCGGCCTGCCAGGCGGCCAAATTCTCCTCGGGAGTGCCCCACGAGGGGTCATCGGCGGCAAGTTCATCGAAATCGGGGTCTTTCACCATCACGGGCAGATTGTAGGTGGCCGAATAGAACTTATATTTCTCGTCAAACTCATCGCTGAGCTCGAGCAGTATCCCCTCTGTCTCCTCGATATTGACGCTTGCACCGTTTATTCCCACTTTCTCAGTGAGCATGAAAGCACCCAGGTCATTGCCGTTGAATGTAACCTCGCACGGCACTATGTGGTTGGCCCATGCTATGCCCAACTCACGTGCTATCCACATAGCCATGGTGTTGCGCATCAGCGACGGGTCGATATAATTCGCAAGCAGCACATAGCTCTTGGCCTCGGTCATGCCGGCAACGGAAATCTTTTTATCAAACTTCAGTCGCATCGGCTTTTTGGGGAACCACCAGGTTGAGTTGCCGCGCCCCTTGACTCTGACACCGGTCAAATCGAGATCGTCTGCATACCCGTTACCATCCATGCTTATCTCCGCGTCAAGATATTCCTCCTTCTCCACAATCTGCGGCAGACCGGGGGCAGAGGGCACGCTGATGTGTATGCGGGGCACAGCTACCGTGCGCAGGTCTATGCGGTCTATCACACCTGCTTCAATTGAAAGCGACTCTCCGTTGCTGCTGAAATGAATCGTTTTGGCTCCACCGTCATCGCTGTGTGTAGCCCCCACAGCGCCTTCAAGGCGGTTGAAGCCTCCATCATTCCGGTAGATATGAGCCTGGGGCACCTCGGCGAAGCCGAACAATGCCGTGACTGACACGGTTACGGCAAACAAGACCTTCTTCATTTCACAACGATTTTAAGTGTTTCACGATTATTCACCGTCACAATATATATGCCTGAAGGCAGACCGGACACCGTTGTGGAGTCATCGAAAATACTCTCGGCCACTACACGCCCTCCGGCATCCGCCACACGGCAGCGGCTGCCGGCCGGAGCGCCCTCTATGAAGAGTCCGCCGGAGGTTAACCGGGTCACGATACCCTTCACATCAGAGATCGAACTTTCGTTGCAGATGATGTAGCGTAAATCAGCCACCCCGTCCACACCATAGCTGTAAGAAGATGTTTCGCTCGACGATTCAATTGCCAATATGTTGCCTTCAACATGCCAGGAAAGGTCGTCGGCCACCTCGAAATGCCCGGCAGTGCCATCGGTGAATCCCACGTGCAGGCACAGACTTCCCTCTGCGGCGACCACCGGAAACGACAGCGCAATCATTCCCGCTGCCAGAATATGTTTCAATTTCATTATTATCCTCAAGATTGTGAGAGGTTGTTTAAAATTACTTTACGCGAATTTAGCCATTTTTATGCAAAACACCAAACATTCAGTCAGAAATAAAAAGAAACAGCCGCTCTTGCCGGAGCGGCTGTTTCTACTATTGTATCAGAAATTGTTATTCAGCGGGTTCGAGGAGAATCACACGGTAGGTGTTGGAGTCGTTGAGCTTCTTCATGTAGTTCTGCACGTCGGCGGGGGTGAGCTTGCCGAAAATCTCTTCGGCGTTGAGGAATGTATCCACGCCGTTGAGAGCCTCGCCGGCCATACCGTTGACCCAGCTATCGTTCTGCTCCTTGCCTTCCTTGGCCATCTTTACCATGAACTCTGTAACCTTGCCTACTTCGGCGGGAGTCACATTCTCAGCCATGTTCTTGAATTCCTGGGCGAGATATTCGAGCACCTGCTCCTTCATCTCGGGCTTCATGGGGAACTGGGCGATAGCCTGCGAGTTGTACTTGTTGGCTACACGCTGCATCGACGCGGTGGCACCGGGCGAGTAGGAAGCGCCCCACTCTTCACGCACCTTGTCGAGGATACGCTGGCTGAGAACCTGGCCGGCCACTACTGCGGCGGCGCGCTCCTCGGCGGTGAAGGGGAGGTCGGCATACTCCATAGCGAGCACGTAAACCTGCGGAGTCTGCATCGGAGTTGTGGTGGAGTACATCTTCTCACCCTCCTTGATAGCCAGGGCTTCGGGGAACACGGCTTCCTTCTGAGCAGTGGCGGCATCGCCGGGGAGCGACGCGATATACTGCTCTACCAGGGGCTGGAATGTATCGAGGTCGATTGAGCCTGCGAAGAAGAAGGTGTAGTCGGCGGCATTGGCGGTCATCTTGCGCATAACGTCAAGGGTCTGGTCAAGCGAAGCCGATGTGATGTCGGCGGCCGAGATGGGTTCGCGGCGGGGATTGTTGTAAAGCTGCTGCGATGCGACTTTGCCGAAGATATAGTCGGGAGTATTCTCCTGATTGTGGAGGATACCGGTCATCATGTTCTGAGTGGCGGCAAACTCGTCGGCGGTGATGTTGAAGTTGGTGAATCCCATGTAAAGGAGTTCCATCATAGTGGGGAGATCCTTGGGAGTCGTATGGCCGGAGATGTCGCGGGTATAGTTGTCGAACGAGAAATCAACCGAGCACTGCTTGCCCTGGAGATATTTCTGCATATCCTTGTAGGTGTATTCGCCGAGGCCGTGCTGATACATGGCCATGGGAAGGAACTTCAGAGTGGCAGTGTATTCATCAGGGAGAACGGAGGTGCCGCCCATGGCCTGGGCGTCCATCACTATTTCGTCGGCCTTGAAGTCGGTTTTCTTTACAACCACGGTGGCGCCGTTGGAGAGGGTCCACTTCTCGGCGCCCCACTTCTCAAGATTCTCTTTGCTTACAACCTTACCGGGAGCGGGGAGCTGCGGAATGAGGGGCTCGGCTTTCACTTCATCAACGAAAGCGGCGATATCCTCGGCGTCAACGGCAGCAAGAGCCGATGCCACCTCGGCTTCGGTGGGGAGTGTGATGCCGTCCTTCTCGGGGAGCATGATGGAAACCACGCGGTTGTCGGGGGTCACAAGCTGCTGTGCGGCCATGTTGATCATCTCCACGGGAATCTGGTTTGCAATCTGCGTACGGGCCTCATACTCGGTGGCGATATCCATCATGGGAGTACCGTCGATGAAGCTGCGCACGTAGTTGTTTACGTAAGTCTCGTTTTCAGTTTTCTCGCGGTTGTTGTAGAATTTCTCTATACGCGAGAGGTATTCGTTGCGTGCGCGGTCGTACTCGCTCACTGTGAAACCGCCACGGATAGCGCGGAGAAGCTCGCGGTAAACGGCGGCGAGGGCGGGGGTGATGTTGCCGTCCTTGCCGAGAGCCACGATTGCAAGAGCGTCCTTGGTGTTGGCAGCCCAGAAACCGCCGTAGTAGGAACCGGCGGCGGCATAGGGAGCGTCGGCGCTTGCGCCCAGCTCGTCAAGGCGAGCATTGAGCATGGCAGTGATCATGTCGGTGATATAGTCGGTCATCAGGTATACCTGAGTGTTGCGCAACTCGCGGGGGAGCACATCGCTCTTGAAGTACATGGTGGCGCGGGCGTTCGACTGCTCGGGGTCGGCGTCGATGGCATATATCGTGCCTTCGGTGTCGGGCACCTCGGCATATTCGCGTGCCTTGGGGTTCTCGGGCATCTTTATGGGGGAGAAAAGCTCCTTGATTTTGTTTTCGATGCGGTCGACATCGATATCGCCCACAACGATGATACCCTGAAGGTCCGGACGGTACCAGGTCTCATAGTAATCACGGAGAACTTCGGGGGGGAAGTTGTCAACAATTTCCATCAGACCGATAGGCATACGGTGCGCATACTTTGAATCCTTGTAGATTACCGGAAGCTGCTTCTCCATTATGCGCTGTGTGCCTACGTTGCGCATACGCCATTCCTCGTGGATTACACCGCGCTCCTTGTCGATTTCCTCGGGGAGCAGGAGCAGGCCGTCAGCCCAGTCGTGAAGAATCAGGAGGCAGGAGTCCTCGACTGCCGTGTTGTTGACGGGCACGTTGGAGATATTGTAGACAGTCTCGTCAAATCCGGTATAAGCGTTAAGGTTATAGCCGAACTTCACACCCTTGGTCTCGAGCCAGTTCACTACCTCGTTGCCCTTGAAGTTCTCTGTGCCGTTGAAGCACATGTGCTCCAGGAAGTGAGCCAGACCGCGCTGGGAATCATCCTCGTTGATGGAGCCTACTTTCTGGGCGATGTAGAAATCGGCCTGCCCCTTGGGGGTCTCGTTGTGGCGGATGTAATAGGTGAGGCCGTTGGGAAGCACGCCCTGGCGCACCATAGTGTCGGCAGGCAGGGAAGGCATCTGCGGCATACCCTGGGCCTGGGCCGATACGGTGATGGTGAACATCCCTATCATCAGGAACAACACCTTAGAAAAGATTTTTTTCATATCCGTGTGGAATATAGTTGGTGATAAATATCTGTGTGATGAACCGACATGCCGTGGTGAAACCGGCTGTTCATGAGGTTTGACGCCCAAATTTACAAAAAGTTGCACTTCCCGTCAAAGTTTTTTCAAAAAAAGTGGCGGAAAGACAAACAACCGCTGAATGTCAGGCGAAAAGATGTCGGAAAGCCTCCTCGACCTTCGACACTTCCACCACTTTTATGGAGAGGCGCGAGAGGTCGACTCCTTTCAGGGAGTTGCGCGGCAGGATTATGGTATCCATTCCGAGTTTCTCGGCTTCGCGCAGGCGCTGCTCGGCACGCGTCACCGGCCGGATCTCCCCGCTAAGCCCTACTTCACCGGCAAGGCATACACCCCGCGGCACCACCATATCGACGTTGCTTGAAAGTATAGCGGCAATCACCGCGAGATCAAGCGCGGGGTCGGCCACCTTCATTCCGCCGGCAATGTTGAGAAACACATCCTTCTGGGCGAGCTTGAACCCTACCCTCTTCTCGAGCACGGCCAGAAGCATGTTCATGCGTTTGGAGTCAAAGCCGGTGACGGACCGCTGCGGTGTGCCGTAGGCCGCGGTGCTCACCAATGCCTGCGTCTCGATCAGGAACGGCCGGGCACCCTCAAGAGTCACCCCGACGGCACACCCTGAAAGGGCATCGCCGTCCTGCTGCGACATAAGCATCTCCGAGGGGTTCGAGACCTCCCGGAGCCCGCGCTGGCACATCTCGTAGATTCCCAGCTCGGAGGTATTGCCGAAACGGTTTTTGATAGCCCTGAGGATGCGGTACATATACTGGCGGTCACCCTCGAACTGCAGCACGGCGTCGACAATATGCTCCAGCACCTTGGGGCCGGCAATCGAACCTTCCTTGGTGATATGTCCGATCAGCAGCACCGGCACCCCCGACTCCTTGGCATACCGCAGCAGCCTGGCGGCACACTCGCGCACCTGGCTCACCGAGCCGGGTGCCGACTCTATTGCATCAGAGGCCACCGTCTGTATCGAATCCACAATAAGCAGCTCGGGAGAGAGTTTCTTTATATGGCCCATGATATTCTCAAGCGATGTTTCGGTGACGATATAGCAGTTGTCGCTCACACGCCCTATACGGTCGGCACGCATACGTATCTGCACGGCGCTCTCCTCGCCCGACACATATAATATACGCCGCGATCGGATGGCAAGGATATTCTGGAGCACCAGCGTTGACTTCCCGATGCCGGGTTCGCCACCCACGAGCACCATGGAGCCGGGCACAAGGCCGCCGCCAAGCACACGGTTGAGCTCTTCAGAGGGCATCTGTATGCGGGGTTCGTCGACCGTCTCGATCTGCGACACCGGCCGCGGGGTGCTTGCCGGGGCAAGCTGCCGCCGAGCCGAGGCCTTCCCCGAGCCGGAGGCAGGAGCCGTGACACGCTCCTCGACCATCGTGTTCCATGCGCCGCACGAAGGGCACTTCCCCTCCCATTTTGACGAACCGGCTCCACACTCAGTGCAGAACCACATGGACTTCTCTTTCAGTTTTGCCATAACAGTTACTTATCTTATAATACGCCGGCGGAATTCCGCCACCGCAACAGCAGTGGCCACCGACACATTCAGCGATTCAACAGTGGATGCTCCGGTCGGAAACGGAGGGATAGTGAGCCTGTGGCCGCACAATGCCTCCACCTCCGGAGAAATCCCCTGCCCCTCGTTGCCCATCACTATTATGCCTCCACGGGTCAGCGGCGCCGTATATAGATTCTCGCCGCCGAGAAATGTGCCATATACATCGATGCCGGCATCCACAGCCTCCTCAAGCATCCTGGGCAGGTCGCAATACTGCACGGCAACACGGGCCAGCCCCCCCATCGTCGACTGCACGACTTTTGAGTTAAACACGTCGACAGTGTCGGACGAAGCATATATGCGGCTGATGCCGAACCAGTCGGCAAGCCTTATGATTGTGCCGAGATTACCGGGGTCCTGCACGCGGTCGAGTGCGATGTAAAGCTCGTCACCGACCGGAGCCACAGCCTCCTGGTCAGGGATGGCAAAAACCGCCAGCACCCCCTGGGGAGTCCGCACCTGCGACATACGCTCCAGCTCATCGGCCCTTGCCTTCCACACCGGCATCCCGGCAGGCAGTTCCCGGCCATGCTCCATCAGCCACGCGTCTGTGGCCACCAGCCACTTGCAGGAGAAAAACGGAGAGAGCTCCGCAACGCATTTGCCACCCTCCGCCACAAAAAGACACTCCTCGCGGCGTCTGCGCGCCGACGAAAGTCCTGATATATATTTACGGTCGTTAGCCGACAGTCTCTGTATCTCCATCTCACTTATGGATGTATAAAACATTTTTGAACAGTAGTTATCTTACAAATTTACGAATTTCCCTGCAATCAGCAACCATGTGATTTCATATTCGGCAAGAAATTCGTAACTTTGCAGCCATATAGAGGCAGCCGGGCGGTCCGTCGCGGTCCTCACGGGCCAAGGCCCGGCGGGGGCTGAGGAAAGTCCGGGCAACGCAGAGCACCATACTTTCTAACGGAAAGCCGCGGGCGACCGCAGAGACAACGTGACAGAAAACAACCGCCCTCCCCCTTCTGCGGGGAGAGCAAGGGTGAAAAGGTGGGGTAAGAGCCCACCGGGCGCCACCGCGAGATGGCGCGCCGCACGTCTTATGGGTTGCAAGGTCAAGTATACCGGCATCTAAGGGCTGCTCGTCCATTGCCGGGGGGTAGACTGCAGCGGAGCTGAAGCTACGTCAGCGTCCGTGGCAACACGGCGCGAAGATAAATGACGGACAGCGTCTCCTTTCGAGGCGCCACATAACCCGGCTTACACCCCGACTGCCTCTTTTATACACAAACACAACGGTTTGCATAAGGCCAGGCACAGCAGAAAACAGCGCGTTAATATTTTTTAACGCAATTTTTACCTCAAAAAAATTTGCCAGTCCGAAAAAAGTGTGTACCTTTGCACACGTCAAACCGACAGAAATACTGCGGGATGGAGCAGTGGTAGCTCGTTGGGCTCATAACCCAAAGGTCGGAGGTTCGAGTCCTCCTCCCGCCACAAAGCAGACAAATCCCGGAAGCCGCCTGGCTTCCGGGATTTGCATTTTCAAGAGGGAGAATCCCACAATCCAAACACTTGTAAAGGGTCAGCGGATTTTTCCGGTGGGCGGGAGAGAGTATCAAGAGTATAGTGTGGCCAGTCTGAACATAAAGAACTTGATGTCTCCGACTCCCCGGAACTGTGTTCTGAACGCCTTGATTTTGGCATTG
>SCEJ01000297.1 GCA_004102785.1 Muribaculaceae bacterium Isolate-013 (NCI) | reverse complement strand
CCGGTTTTACTGAGTTTTCCTCTGTTTTAGGCGATGAAGAGCCGACTGAAGCTAAATAGAGTGTCGTAAATCGGCGTCCTACGGAAGCCGTTCTTTTGATATCGCCCTTACCCCGCACGCCTCGCTGCGCTGCGGCGTACGGGGTTACGCATAATCGGCGTCCTGCGGAAGCCTCTTTAGCTACACTCCTCATCTGCGCCATATACATATAGAGATCTGTCGCACCAAAAGTCTTCGGCAAGATATCCAATACCATACTTATCATCACCCTCTTACAGCATATCAGGAGCAACAATACATAAACAGCACTCGCCAAAAGGCTTCCGTAAAACATCGATTACACCAAACCCCATACGCCGAAACGCTGCAACTCACGCGGAAACAGACTCCACCCGCA
>SCEJ01000296.1 GCA_004102785.1 Muribaculaceae bacterium Isolate-013 (NCI) | reverse complement strand
AGGAACGGTCGGCAGAGTGACTGAAACTGTGACTTGATGGCTGCGCTTTCCTGATGCAAGGCTGGTGAGCTGCCATCCAATGCCAATTCTGATATTGCCTTTGCCGCCTCGATGAATGAGAGCCAGTTTCCTCCCAGGTCTTTGTAAAAGAAGGGAAGAAGGGAGGTAACGAGGGCGTTATCTGTTTCCTGCGAAAGCACCTGATGGAAGGTGGCTTCGCAGACAGCTGTGAGTGCAGTCATACAAAAGGCGTGTCCTACAGATTCGTGAATGTTTCTTCCGCATGGCACCTTGCCAATTGAATTGCCATTGTCGGCTTTCTGCAAGATAATGGCTACTTCCTCTGTTGCATCTTCGTAGAGTTGTTCACATTCCGAGGCGCAAGCCGATGCGGACA
>SCEJ01000295.1 GCA_004102785.1 Muribaculaceae bacterium Isolate-013 (NCI) | reverse complement strand
GCGGCCGCCATCGTCTCCACGCCGACCGGACCGCCACCATAGTTCGTTGCAATCGTCGTGAGGTAGCGGCGGTCCATGGCATCCAAGCCGGCGGCATCGACTTCCAGCGCGCTGAGCGCATGGTCGGCGATCTTGCGATCGATCTTGCCGGCATCGGCGGCCGAGGCGAAATCGCGCACCCGCCGCAGCAGACGGCCGGCGATGCGCGGCGTGCCGCGGGCGCGGCGCGCGATCTCGTTGGCGCCATCAGCGCTCATGCCGACATTGAGCACGCGCGCACCGCGGGTGACGATGCTCTCGAGCTCCTCGATCGTATAGAAGTTGAGCCGGACCGGAATGCCGAAACGATCGCGCAAGGGATTGGTCAGCAGGCCGGCGCGCGTGGTGGCGCCGACGAG
>SCEJ01000034.1 GCA_004102785.1 Muribaculaceae bacterium Isolate-013 (NCI) | reverse complement strand
TTCGTTGCTCCTCGCTTATATTTATCTTCGTTGCTTGTCTTGACATAATTGGAGAGATAAGTATATGTAAGACAATAACGTTTGAAAATGGATTTCATTGCATTAATTCTTTAATAAAACATACTTAATAACCAATTTACAATTATAGAATACTTGAACATGAAAGGATTGTGTTTGTTTCTGATATCGGCACTCGGGCCTGTTGCCTTTCATGCAGCGCAGGCAAAGACTCTGGAACATGATGGGATTACCTATACCTACATTCCCGAGACGGGACAGGCGACGGGCCTGAGAGTCGGGGTGTGCCCCGATGGCAAGGGGTATTCCCATAGCCGGATTGAGATACCCCGGAGCATTAATGACGGATTTGCCGATTATCCGGTTGTGGCAATTGCTGCAAATGCATTCGCAGGATGTGAAAATCTCACATTTCTATCACTGCCCGAGGGTGTGACCGAAATTTCAGGGGCTATTGGAAACTGCCCGGTGCTGGAGACTGTTGTTCTCCCGAATTCGCTGAAATTTTTAAGCGGTATAGAGAATTGCCCGGGACTTAAACAAATCAATTTCCCAGCGGCATTGACTAAAGTCAATTGGGCGATAAATGATTGTGCGGTGTCGTCGGTAATGCTTGCTCCCGAAAATACTGTGACGATATCAAGGAGCTTCAACAGGCTTCATCTTGAGAATCTGGTTCTCGACAATGTGGAGATGGTGGAATACAAGGCGTTCTGCAATCTAGATGTGTTGAAAGTCTTAAAGTTTCCGGCGTCAGTCAAGGGGATAGGGCTGGAGACTTTTTGCAAGTGCGATTTTGAGGAAATCTGGTTTGAGGATAACCGCGACGGCCTTGCCATAAAAATTGACTATGAGGCTTTCGCCGACACTGACGTTGAGCGGATATACATGAACTGCCGCACTATGCCGGTGCTTTGGTCGTTCTGGCCGTTCGGATATGGGGCATGGCCTGACTGCCCTCCGGATGATGATGACTACCAGTGGGCATACACGCCTTATACCTACCCGTTTATGACCGGTTCTGATGGTCGGCGGCCTACGTTGGCTGATCTCGCCGAAATCCGGCTTTTCGTGCCTGAGGGGTGCGGCGCTATGTATGAAGCCGACCCTTATTGGGGCAATTTCAGCGTGGAAGAGTTCCCGTTTGAAGCCGGTCTGAAAGATGAGGCTCACCACACACCTGCGGTGAGTGTGACCGGTGCCGACGGTGTTCTCACCGTTGACAACACAGCCATAATGCCGATGGAGGTGACCGTATATGACTGCCTGGGAGCACTGAAGGCCACATTTACAGTCGGCGCGTCGTCGGTGATCTCGCGTCAGATGGATGCCGGGATGTATGTTGTGAAATGTGGGGATACGGCGCACAAGGTGCTGGTTCGCTGACCCCTGGGTAGTTATTCGGCGAGGCGGAGAAGGGTGGAGGGGGTCTCCACGATGTGGTCGGCGTAGGCCTGCCGCAGCTCGGTGACCGGGCGGAAGCCCCAGGTGACGCCGGCCGACTCCACGCAGGCGCGGCGCGCCGTCTCCATGTCGATGCCGGAGTCGCCCACGTAGAGCACGTCGGCTTTGGGTGTAGGCACCTTTGAGAGAATCTCGAATACGATGGAGGGGTCGGGCTTTACCGGAATCCCCTCTTTCTGCCCTTCGACTGCCGCGAATGGGATGGCGGGGAAGTAATGCGCCACAAGCCGCTCTACTGCCGACTGGTATTTGTTGGAGGCTACGGCCACTTTTATACCTTTGGCGGTGAGCGCGTCAAGCAGCTCGGGGATGCCGTGGTAGGGTGTGGTGTCGTCGGCCATATGCTCGTTGTAATGCTCCATGAAGTATGTGCGCAGCGCCTCAACGCGGTCGGTGGTTCGCGCGCTTTCGGGGAGCACGCGTTCAAGCAGGCGTGTGATGCCCGAACCTACGAATTTGGGGTATGATGCGATGGGGTGCGTCGGGTAGCCGCACTGCTCGAGCGCATAGTTGGCGGCATGGCCGAGGTCGGCGATAGAGTTGAGCAAAGTGCCGTCAAGGTCGAATATAACGAGTTTTTTCATTTTCGCAAGGTGTTTGGCGTCGCTGTTTCGGCTCCGGTCAGAAGGGATAGCCCACTGAGAAGTGGAAGGTGGCGTCGCGGTGCCAGTTGGGGTGGATTATAGGCCATGGCTCCTGGTTCATTGCCGGGTTGTGGGCTTTGAAACCGAGGTCGAAGCGGAGCAGAAAGTATGTGAAGTCCATGCGCAGGCCGATGCCGTAGGCGGCCGCAATCTCTTTGGCGAAGTTGCGGAAGCGGAAAAGTCCGCCCGGCTGGTTGGGGTAGCTGCGTATGGTCCATATGTTGCCGGCGTCGATGAATACCGCCCCCTCGAAAACCCAGAAGAGTTTGTTGCGGTATTCGAGGTTGAGTATCAGCGATATGTCGCCGCACTGATTTATGAAGTCGGTTACGGAGTTGCGTGCGTCGTAGGCGCCGGGGCCGAGGGTGCGCACACTCCATCCGCGCACACCGTTTGCTCCTCCGGCATAGAAACGTTTCTCGAACGGAATCATTCTGGAGTTGCCGTAGGGGTAGCCGATGCCGAAGCCGGCGTGGAACGACAGTGAGTTGCGTGAGGTGAAGGCATGGTTGATGGTATAGTCAATCTCTCCTTTTATATACTGGGCATACTGAATGCCGAGCACTTTGTAAACACCGTCGCTTTTGCGTATGTTCGCGAGCTTCGAGATGGCGTAGAGGAGGTTGCCGGCGATTTCGCCCGAGGCGCGCACGGTGTAGGTGTTGACCTGCCGGTGGTGGCGTTCGGTGCCGGTTGATGCCGGGCGCCGGTTGGTGTGGTACCATGTATATCCCATCCGCATTATGAGGTGGTCCTCGTAGCTGTAACGCAGCAGAGGGTTGTCGGGCGCGATGTTGTTGATGAAATCCTCAGTGGAGCGCGGCAGGTTCACGAGGTTGATGTCGACAAGGTCAAACGTTCGGCGTGTCATGTTGAGCCTGTCGGCCCATTTGTATTTCCATGCTGCGCCGGCGATTACGCGGGTGTACTCGGGGCGCTCCTGGCGCATGAAGGTAACGGCGAACTCGGTGGAGGCGCGCATGCGTCGCTTGAATTTCTGCGATAGGAATGGTGCCTCGAATTTCGGGAAGGTGATGCCTACTTCGGCAGCCACTTCCGTGTAGCGGTCGTTGATAAGCCCGTCGAGGTTGCCGGAAAGGCTTTCGTAGGCCCCGCGGATCTTTGCGGTGAGCACTTCGCCGCGGTGTGTGAGGTTGCGGTTGGTGTAGGTGAGGCCTCCCCCTACGCCGAGGTCGCCTTCGGAGTTGGTGCCTTCGAGCTCTACGCTCACACCCTGCTTTTTGGTGCGGCTCAGGAGAATGAAGGCGTCGAGGGTCTCGTTGTCGCCCTCTCTGCCGGCGGGGCGTGTGAGGATATTTACGTAGCGCAGTATGGCCAGGCGGTTCATGGCCTCATATGTGCGGTCGATGGCTGCGGTGGAGTAGGGGTGGCCCGGCAGCACGTAGCATTGTTCGCTGATGGTGCCCGGGCGCAGGTAGCGGTCTTTGCCGTAGAGTATTCGCAGGCCGTTGTAAGTGGTTGTGTCGCGGGCCTCGAACGAATATGCTCCGGCATTGTCGCCGGGGCTGAAGTCGGTCACTACATATACGTTGCGGAATATGTAGCGTGTATGGTGCTGTGGTCCGGCGGCGGTGGAGTCGGGCTGTGCGGCATTGGTAGGCCGCGGGTCGGATACGGTCATCAGCAGGTCAACTCCGCGTGAGCCTGCGGTGGTGTCGGCTGTGAATGATATATACTCCTTAGTGAAGGCGTAGTAGCCGTGGTTGCGCAGCCGTTCGGTGATGAATGTGCGCTGGTTGTCGAGCACGGTGCGGTCAAGGTTGTCGCCGGGTGCTATGGGGAACAGTGCGGAATCGGCCATCACCAGACGCCGCAGCGCCGAGTCCTCGAATTCGTAGGATATGCGGTTTACGGTGAATGCTTCGCCGGGGGTGAGCCGGTAGCGCACACGCATCTTCTTGTTGCCCGAGGGTATGGTGTCGACCTCTACTTCGGCGCGGTCGTAGCCTTTGTTCACCAGGGCCAGACGTAGCTGCCGTGCGCTCTGGTCGGTTAGCTCGCTGTCGAAAATCACCGGCGGCTGCCCGATTTTGCGAAGCCACCGGTTGAAGCGGGAGGTGGAGTCGTTGCCGGAGAGGTTGTATATTCCTAGCTGCAGTTTGGCGAATCCGAGCACCTTGTGGTTGGGTGTCTGTCGGAGATAGTTGTATAGCTCGGCGGTTTTCACTCCGGAGGAGTCCTCTACGGTGATGTCGACCTTGTCGAGCAGGCGGCTGCCGTCAGGCACATGACGTGTGGTGCCGCAACCCCACAGCAGGGTTGCGGCCACCACGGTCATAATGCATTTAAAGAGTGATTTCATCAGCGGCAGCTATGCCCCGGGCGGGGCTGGGTGCGGGGTGATGCCTCGCGGCCTCACTCCATGAGTTTGCGGTAGCGGCGGCGCGGGGGCTCTTTGCCTCCGTTCTGAGCCTTTTTCCAGGCTTCATAGTCGGAGTAGGAGCCTTCGTAGTAGACCACCTTGCCGTCACCTTCAAAGGAGAGGATGTGGGTGCAGATACGGTCGAGGAACCAGCGGTCGTGGCTCACCACAACGGCGCATCCGGCGAAATCCTCCAGACCCTCCTCAAGGGCGCGGAGTGTGTTCACGTCGATGTCGTTGGTAGGTTCGTCAAGGAGCAGCACGTTGCCTTCCTCTTTCAGAGCCATGGCCAGATGCAGACGGTTGCGTTCGCCGCCTGAGAGCACGCCGATTTTCTTCTCCTGGTCGGCCCCGGCGAAGTTGAATTTCGAGAGGTAGGCGCGGGCGTTCACGTCGCGCCCACCCATGCGGAAGCTCTCGGTGCCCTGCGATATCACCTGGTATACGGAGTGGTCGGGCACAAGGTCGTGGTGGCGCTGGTCCACATAGGCTATTTTTACCGTCTCGCCCACCTCGAAGCTTCCGGCGTCAGGGGTCTCCTGCTCCATGATAAGACGGAAGAGGGTGGTTTTGCCGGCGCCGTTGGGGCCGATCACGCCCACGATGCCGTTAGGTGGAAGCGAGAACTCCAGATTGTCGAAGAGGAGCTTTTTGCCGAAGGCTTTCTTCAGTCCGTGGGCCTCGATAACCTTGTTGCCCAGGCGTGGACCGTTGGGGATAAAAATCTCGAGTTTCTCCTCGCGCTCCTTCTGGTCCTGGTTGAGCAGGCGGTCGTAGGATGAGAGGCGGGCTTTACCTTTGGCCTGGCGGGCTTTGGGTGCCATACGCACCCATTCAAGCTCGCGTTCGAGGGTCTTGCGGCGCTTGGAGGCCTGTTTCTCCTCCTGGGCCATGCGTTTTGTCTTCTGGTCGAGCCATGAGGTGTAGTTTCCTTTCCAGGGAATCCCTTCGCCGCGGTCGAGCTCGAGAATCCATCCGGCCACATGGTCGAGGAAGTATCGGTCGTGGGTGATGGCGATGACGGTGCCGGGGTACTGCTGGAGGTGTTGCTCGAGCCAGTCGATCGACTCTGCGTCGAGGTGGTTGGTGGGCTCGTCGAGCAGCAGCACGTCAGGCTGCTGGAGCAGCAGGCGGCAGAGGGCCACGCGGCGGCGCTCACCGCCGGAGAGGGTGTCGACCACCTGGTCGTCGGGGGGGCACTGGAGGGCGTCCATGGCGCGTTCGAGTTTGGAGTCGATGTTCCAGGCGTCGGCGGCGTCGAGGGCGTCCTGGAGCTCGGCCTGGCGCTGGATGAGGCGGTCCATCTTGTCGGGGTCCTCCAGCACGTCGGGGTCGGCGAAAGCGGCGTTGACCTCATCGAATTCGGCAAGGAGGTCCATCACCGGCTTGACACCCTCGCGTACAATTTCGATAACGGTTTTACCCGGTTCGAGATGCGGCTCCTGCTCGAGGTAGCCCACGGAGTAACCCGGCGAGAATACCACTTCGCCCTGGTAGTCCTTGTCGATACCGGCGATGATTTTCAGCAGTGATGATTTACCTGAGCCGTTCAGACCGATGATGCCGATTTTGGCGCCATAGAAGAACGAGAGATAGATGTTCTTGAGAACCTGCTTCTGCGGCGGGTAGATTTTGGATACTCCCACCATCGAGAAGATTATTTTTTTATCGTCAGCCATCTGTTTATGAGTTGTTATGGTTGGTGAAATCAGCGTCCTTTGGGCTTGCGTGCCACGCGGCAGGGGTATTCGCAGCGGATTTTGCCGTCGACGATATTGTTGAGCTTGCCGCGGATAAACTGCTTGCGCAGCGGCGAGATATGGTCGATGTACATCTTGCCGTAGAGGTGGTCGACCTCATGCTGCACTATGCGCGAGAGGAAACCCTGCATCTCTTCGCTGTGGGGCTGGAAATTCTCGTCGAGCCAGCTCAGACGTATGTGCTCCACACGCTTTACGGCCTCGGAGATGCCGGGAAGGCTCAGGCACCCTTCGTTGCGCGACACCGGGTCGCCGTCGAGAATCTCGATTTCGGGATTTATGAGCACCATTTTGCGCCCCTTGCATTCGGGGAAATCCTCGCCGAGTACATCGGCGTCGATTACCACAAGGCGCTCCGAAAGGCCAACCTGCGGAGCTGCCAGCCCCACCCCCTCGGAGTGGTACATGGTTTCGTACATGTCGGCGATAAGTTTTTCAAGCCCTTCGCGCTGAGGGGTTATGTCGGCGGCTGTGGCCCGCAGCACGGGGCAGCCGTAAAGATATACCGGAAGTTTCATTTCATTCGTGGTTTAAGCGTGCAAATTTACGAAAAATCTCCGATTTTCCGCTTACTGCGCATAATAAAGTCACGGCCGGCGCACCTTAATTCCGTCCTAATTTTTGACACTAAAAATACTCTCTTCAGTCAAATCGCTAATTTTGCACATGACAGTTGAGAGTAGGGGCAACATGTAGCTATATGTGAGCAAATAGAACCCCTCAATTGAACTCAGTTATCCTCTTTTTCTTTAGATAAAGCATCCTTAATCAAACCTTTAATGAAATCCTCGGCTTGATCATGGCCTATGTTTTCTATTAAGTTATTATAGTCCTCTACTTCATTCTCGGTAAAGCTGAGTATTATGCGTCTCTCCTGGTTGCCTGATATATGTGTATAATTTTCAGGGAAAGCCCAAAAGCATCCTAAACAAAAAGCTGGGTCCTTACTTTCCCAGTTGAGACAATGCTCACATGACCAAGATTTAGCTCTATTTGCAGAAGGACAGAGGAGCATGAAAAAACTAGTATCCTTTCCCTGTTCGCCTGCTATTTCGTATGGTATTCTGTGATCAACTTGAAGAAGCGAAGGATCTATGTGCTCTTGATAAATGAAGCATATTGCACCGTATTCTTCAATTAATGCCCTTTTAAGAGCTTTTGATAGCGCAGTTCTTCCTGCACTTTTAGATGTCATATCCCTATACTCCTCATAGTTCCCAAAACGATAAGCAGCAATGGAGCGTCCGTCAGAATCTTTTGTACGAAAAGTTTCTATTGGTATGCCTTGTTCGCGCACATCGCGAACTGCTCTGGGAGGATGATTATAGCCATAAATTGCTTTAATCTCCTCTGAGGTTATACTGCCGTTCTTTAATATATGAGCTATAATTGTTGCAGGTCGCTTTGCTGTTACTGAAAGGAGTTTCTTTTTAAATCCTTCTGAAATTACCATCGCATTTATACAAATATAAGTTCGGATTGATAACAGACTTCTTCATTCAATCTTATATTTTTCAGTAGATTAGGAGTAACATAAAGAGTCTCGATTGTCTCAATTTTTTTTCCTAAATAAAGTGCTTGAGTTGAAAGTCCAGCGTTTAGGTTAATCTTTATGAGATTAAATTCGGAAGGAAGGTCTGCCCCATAAGTTTTATCACCAAGAGATCCGTCGTAGCTAATTAAGAAATCAATATTTTTTTTACGTAGTTCTTCAATAGCCAAAACAAATTCTTCATAACTTAACCCTGCGATATAACGATGATCTCGGACGTTGGAAACTCCCTGATAAGGAGGATCCATATATATAATATCCCCCGTTTTAGCCATTTCTAAAATTTCCCGAAAATCTTTTGAATAAAAACGAGTTTTGCCATTTAGTAGTAAAGAAATGCCATAAATATTATTTCTCATGGTTTGTGGAGATGTCCCGTTTCTTCTTTTATCAGGGGATTGGTTAAACCCTCCCTCTGCATTATAGCGTACAGACCCTTTGACACAACGTGCCAAAAGATATAACATATAAGAGGCTTTTCTTTCGCCGTTATTGAAATCATCTCGAACCTTATAATAATGAGCTTCAGAACCACCATTAAATGTGAACTGTTCTTGCCATACTTCAGTATATGCATCAATTAAGGTGTTAGGACTTTCTGTTGCAGACTGTAAAACAGAGATAATGTCAGGATTTATATCATTTATGATAAATTCTTTAGTCCTTTGTTGATAAGCAGTAGCAATAGAAATAGCGGCCATACCTGAGAATGGCTCAATCAATCGATTGAATTTTTTTGGGATGTACTGAAGAATCTGAGGCGCTAATTTTCGCTTAGATCCTTGATATTGAACTATATGAGGGACTGATACTTTCATATTGCAAATATACGACTTATTTTTAAATAATACAACAGGCCAATCCTCCGCAATCACGGGCGACGTGTATTATTTTTTTGGCACTAAAAATACTCTCTTCAGTCAAATCGCTAATTTTGCACATGACAGTTGTGAGGAGGCGGGTCAGGGCTGGGTTGAGGAGAGGTAGTCGTTGAGGATGATGGCGGCGGAGACGCGGTCGACGGTGGCGCGGTCGGCGCGGGCCTTTCGGCGCAGGCCGCCGTCGAACATGGCGCGGTGGGCCAGCACGGAGGTGAAGCGCTCGTCGGAGAATACGATGTCGCATGTCAGTCCTTTGTCGGCCAGGAATTTGCGCAGGCGGCCGATGGCTGGGAGGAGCCAGCGGTTCGATTCCGACAACTCCCCCTGCATCGTCGTGGGCTTTCCCACAACGATACGCTCCACCTCCTCGCGTGAGCAGTAGGCGGTCACGTAGTTCACGAGTTGCGGGGTCTCCACCGTCTCCAGCGGGTTGGCGGCGATTTTGAGGGGGTCGGTAACGGCTAATCCACAGCGCTTTTTACCGAAGTCGATGGCTAAGATTCGTCCCATATCGGTGCTTTGGTTCTAATCGGGAGTGTAAAATTACGAAGTTCGCACGACATCAGAAAAACATCATTGGCTGCCGTGTGTTATAAATGTATAAAACTTCAACTACTTATATCATGGGAAAGAGATATACAGAAACAGACCGCAGAGACAGTTTTCAGGATAACGCCGCGGAGCGCGGTGTGCGCGATGATGTGAAACGCCGTCGCCGGCACAAGACTTCGGTGTGGTTGCTTTTCGGTGTGGGTATCCTGATACTTCTGCTCCTGGTGTGGCTCACCATCGCCGAGTTCTGGGGCGACACGGATGTGGCCGCCGATTTCATTCACCTTTTATGATTCCGCCGATTCTGATTCCGCGGCCGTTGTCGCGGAGTGAAGAATGTGCGCAATGGCCAGTCCGGCAAGATTCATGCCGAAGGTGGCGGTGATATGGCACAGAGAGCCGTTCACCGCCACTTTGCCGTAGGTCATAGTGCCGTCGGGGGCGGTGTCGGCCCCGAGGTTTTTCATCGCGGGCTCGTCGGAGTATACACATTTGATTTTGCGGCGCGGCTTCATGCCGCTTCGGCGGAAACGGCTGCGCAGGGCGGCTGCCAGAGGGCATCCTTTGACTTTCCAGAATTCAGCCACGGCCACTCTCGAGGCGTCGAGGCGCAGGGCGGCTCCCATCGACGAGGCTATCCCCGGCCGGCGTGCGGCCGCGGCGTTGAGCAGCAGCAGGGCCTTGTCGGCCAGCGAGTCGATGGCGTCGATGATGAAGTCGAAAGAGTCGAGATCGAAGCCGTCGGCGGTGTCGGCGGTATATCGACCGTCGACAAGTTCGAGTGATATGTCGGGGTTTATCTCAAGCAGACGCCGTGACATGGCCTGTACTTTCACTTCGCCCACAGTTGCGGCTGTGGCTTCGGCCTGGCGGTTGACATTGGTCTCGGCCACGGTGTCGGCGTCGACAAGCGTGAGATGCCCCACGCCGGTGCGCGCCAGCGCCTCCGCGGCCCATGAGCCCACGCCGCCCACGCCGAAAACTATCACCCTGGCATTCTGCAGCCTCTCCATGCCGGAGGGGCCTACAAGTCTCTCTGTGCGGTCAAATCTTCGGTTGTTCATTGGTTTGCAAAGGTAATATCTTTTTCGGTAATTATCGGGGATTATGGGGGTATCTTTAAAATATATAGGGGTATCTTTAAAATAAATGTGTAACTTTGCAGCGGAATCGGCGCCTCGGGTGCCCGTTCCGCTGAGATCATTATCATAATTTTAGGGGTGCCCACTTGGCGCCGTGCGCGCCATGGCTGAGATTATACCCTTTGAACCTGATCCGGTTAATACCGGCGTAGAGAAAAAGCGATGAAGAAAAGATTTCTTCCGGCGGCTGCCGCCACCCTGGCCGGGTGCGTTGCGGCTTTGCCCTCCCTCGCCCAGGATGCCGATACCCTGAGCGTGAACCTCCGGCAGGTGGAGGTAGTGTCAAACCGTGCCACCGAAAAAACTCCCGTGGCCTTTACCAATGTGACAAAAAAGGAACTTACCGCCGCCAACGACGGCCGCGATATTCCCGACCTGCTCCAGTCAACTCCCTCGGTGATAACAACATCTGATGCCGGTGCCGGCATGGGCTACACCTCCATCCGCGTGCGCGGAACTGATGGCTCTCGCATCAACGTGACCGCCAACGGCATACCTATAAACGACGCGGAGAGTCACCGCGTATACTGGGTGAACATGCCCGACCTGGCCTCGTCGCTGCGCGATGTGCAGATACAGCGCGGCGCAGGCACCTCGACCAACGGAGCCGGCGCTTTCGGAGCCAGCATAAACATGGCCACCGACGCTCCC
Source organism: Muribaculaceae bacterium Isolate-013 (NCI) (assembly GCA_004102785.1). GTDB lineage: Bacteria > Bacteroidota > Bacteroidia > Bacteroidales > Muribaculaceae > UBA7173. Next base: position 22,585 of record SCEJ01000034.1, on the reverse strand, counting down.
TCGACCGAACAGTATGCCGAGCTTTCTGGCGCCTACGGCATGTACAACACCAACCGCGAGACACTCCGGGTGGGCTCCGGGCTCCTCGGCGGTCACTGGAGTTTCGACGCGCGAATATCGCATATGGGCTCTGACGGCTATATAGAGCGTGCCTCCTCGCAGTTATGGAGCTACTTCGGCCAGGCGGCATACCGCAATACCAATACTCACCTGCGGCTGCTGGCCTTCGGCGGAAAGGAAGAGACCTACATGGCCTGGGACTATGCCTCGAAGGAGCAGATGGAGGAGTTCGGACGCCGCTACAATCCCTGTGGCGAATACATCGACTCGGAGGGGAACCGGGCTTATTATGCCGACCAGAAGGATAATTTCATCCAGCATCATTTTCAACTGCTGCTGGCACAGCGCCTGGGCGACTTTTTCCGCCTGAACGCCGCGCTCCATTACACCAAGGACCGCGGTTATTACAATCAGTACAAGACCGGCCGCACGCTGGTCGAATACGGCCTCACCCCCTTCTACACCGCCGATGGCGAATATGTGAAGAAATCTGACCTTGTGAGACTTAAATACAATTACAACGGCTTCGGAGGCGGACTTGTGAACCTCAACTATTCGCGCGACCGTTGGGATGTGACGCTCGGCGGTGCGGTCAACCAGTTCCGCGGCCACCATTTCGGCCAGGTGGCGTGGGTGCGCAACTATGTGGGGCCGATTGACCCGCTGCAGCCTTATTACGACAATGTCGGCCGCAAGTTCGACTCAAACGTGTATCTGCGCGCCAACTATGACATAATGCAGGAGCTCTCGGCGTTCGCTGACCTTCAGTACCGCCACATACATTATACAATCGACGGGTCGTCGGATAACTTCGACTACACTACCGGCGCGCCGCAGGTGCTCGACGTCGACCGCCGCTGGGATTTCTTCAATCCCAAGGTCGGGGTGAACTTCATCAGGGGCGATCACCGCGCTTTCGCATCATGGAGCGTGGCCCACAAGGAGCCTACCCGCGACAACTTCACCGACGGCGACCGCTCGCACGCCCCCCAGGCCGAGCGTCTCTTTGACTATGAGCTCGGATATGCCTTCAACCGCCCCCTTTTCTCGCTGGGCGTGAACCTGTATTATATGGACTATATGGACCAGCTTGTGCTCACCGGCCAGCTCTCCGACACCGGCAACCCGCTGAGTGTGAATGTGCCCTCCTCCTACCGCATGGGTGTGGAGCTGCAGGGTGCCCTGCGCCCCGCAGGCTGGTTCGACTGGGAGGTCAACGCCACTCTGTCGCGCAACCGCATAAAGGATTTCACCGAATATCTCTATCTCGACGGGTGGGACACTCCCGCCATCGCCATCAGCCACGGCGACACTCCGATTTCATTCTCGCCCGGTTTTATTTTCAACAATTCGTTCAATTTCCGCTTCCGCGGCTTCTCGGCCTCGCTGAAAAGCCAGTATGTCGGCAAGCAGTATATGGATAACTCCAGCTCCGACGAGTGTGCCCTCGACCCCTATTTCACCACCGACCTGCATCTGGCCTATGATTTCCGCAATCTTCACGGCATAAAGAACCTGCGGGCGGGATTTTCGGTCTATAACCTTTTCAACGAGGATTATTTCAACAACGGATATTCATATGCCGGCTATTATGTGGCCGACAACGGCGAGAAGGTAATCTACCGCGGAGCCGGATATGCCGCGCAGGCTCCCGTGCATGTGATGGGAACCGTAACGCTATCGTTCTGACAATGACCGGAATCATTGAATTTATACAAGGTCACGGACTGGAGATACTGGGTTTCGGCGTCGGAATCCTGTATCTGTGGTGGGAGTACCATGCCGACAGCCGCGTGTGGCTCGCATCGGTTGTGATGCCGGCCATATCTATGTGGATTTATTTCTCAAAGGGGCTGTATGCCGACTTCGGAATAAATATCTATTATCTTATTATGGCGGTCTACGGTTATGTCCGTTGGACCTCGGGCGGCGGCCGTAAGAAGAAAGAGCCGCTTGCGGTGACGCATGCGCCCGGATGGGGCGTGTGTGTGGCCTTGGCGGCATCGATGCTGCTGTGGGCTCTCCTGGCATGGCTTCTGATAGAGTTTACTGATTCTACTGTGCCGTATGCCGACGCATTCACCACTGCCCTTTCAATCGTGGGCACGTGGATGCTTGCCCGCAAATGGGCCGAACAGTGGCTGGTGTGGTTCGCGGTCGATGCTGTCTGTGTCGGGCTGTATATATACAAGGGGCTGGTTTTCTATCCGTTGCTGTATGGCATATACACAGTAATCGCACTGCTTGGCTACCGCAAGTGGCTGCGTATGATGAAGAAAACGCCGTAGGGTTTTAACTTTTCAAAGGTGAACTAAAAAGTTGTAAAAAGCATTTTATTCTAAAAATGATTTTTACAACTTTTTTAAGTTTTTACCTATGACTATGAACTTTATGAGGCCTGTTGCCATGGCCTTGTGCGTTATAACAGCCGCGTGGCTCCATGCGCAGGCCGACCAGACGGAGACTGTGGAGGAGTTTTCGCGCACTGTCGAGGATGAGGATGACGGGGTGCTCTACCGGTTCGGCACTGTGGAGCTTGTGAAGACTGACGAGCCGCTTCGTGAGCTGATAAGGCAGGCCCGTTCCAACGACGAGAATGCCGCCTCGAATCCGGCGTTTGCAATCAAGACTGCCGACAACAAGTTTGTGATGTCAATCGGCGGCAAGATCCGACCGGTTTTCGGATTCGATATAGGCAACAATCTTTACAACCAGGAGGATGCCGGAGCGTCGTTCGTTACCGGAGAGATTCCGGTGCCGGCGCTGACCGGCCATAAGGGTGATTTTTTTATCAGTGCGCTCGACAGCTATCTTGATTTCTCAATGGTGTTTTTCGGCGGTACCTCCAACCAGGTGACCGGATATATGAAACTGGGCACAAACTGCGTCAGCTCGCAGATAAAGCTTAAGCGGGCCTTTGTCACCTACCGCGGCTTTACGGTGGGGCAGGCCGAGACTCTCCTTCAGGACGCCGATGCGGTGCAGCCTCCTACAATCGACCCGCAGGGACCCTGCGGCGATGTGGCCACCACCTCATACCAGATTGCTTACCGGTCGCCCTCTTTCTCCGGTTTCCGTTTTGCTGTCGGGCTGGAGATGCCTTCGTTCTCATCGTCGTCCGGCCACTATCTCGGCAAGGACTACCGTGAGTTCTTCGGCAAGCAGGTCGATGCGTCGGTTGACCATTTCGTGCCCGACATCCCGCTTTGGGTGGAGTATGGCAAGGGCGACAACCGTGTGCGCCTGTCGGGTATCCTCCGTAACTTCGCCTATCAGGATATGGTGCAGCAGAAGCGCCGCAATCTGTGGGGCTACGGCGTGCAGCTCTCCGGCAACTTCTCTTTCTGGAAGCCGCTGGTGTTCAACTATCAGGCAATCTATGGCAAAGGTATAGCCAACTATATCCAGGACCTCGCAGGGCGTCCGCTGTCGTTTACGCCGAGGGACGACAAACCGGGAGTGATGGAGGCCAATCCCATGATGGGCCTTGTGTTCGGCGCCTCCTACAACGCAACCAAAAAACTGCAGTTCAATGTAGTCGGTTCATATACCCGTATATGGAATGTGGGCGATTACGCTTATGTCGACGATACCAAGGTTGCCGATGCCAACGGGCATGAGACATTCAGTGCCGGCGATGCCAACTACCGTTACGCCACATACCTGGCGGTGAACTGTTTCTATAAGTTCAACTCATTCCTGACCTGGGGCATAGAGTATCTTTACGGTTCGCGAGGCACCTATACCCTCGGCTCGGGGCATGACTCGCGAATCCAGACCCAGCTCCAGTTCTCTTTCTGACCTCCGTGTCGCGGTGTTTGCATAAAACCGGCGGCGGCTTCTGTTTTCTGAAGCCGCCGCCGGTTTTTATTGTTATTGAAGGACCGTTACATGAAGCAGAGAATCAGAGCCTGTGCCGCCACCACCCGCAGGAACATCGTGAGGGGGTAGACTGTGGAGTAGGCCACGGCCGGAGCGTCCTGCCCGGTGGAGTTGTTGGCATAGGCCAGGGCGGGGGGATCGGTGTAGCCGCCCGACATCATACCCATGATGGTGAGGTAGTTGATTTTGTAGACGCCGCGGGCTATCGAGCCGGTGATTACCAGGGGCACAAATGTGATGATGAAGCCCCATATCACCCACCACATGCCGGTTTCGTTGAATACCGTCTCGGCGAAGTTGGCGCCTGCGCCGATGCCTACGGCGGCGAGGAACATGCATATGCCCAGCTCGCGGAGCATCAGTGAGGCTGACGATGAGGTGTAGGTCACCAGCTTGAAGCGGTAGCCGAAGCGGCTCAGAAGGATGGCTACTACCAGCGGGCCGCCGGCGAGGCCGAGTTTCATGCCGAAGCCTACGTTGATCGAACCGACGAAGATACCGAAGAGAATACCCACGAAGATTGTGATGAGGTTGGGCTGGTTGAGGCGCTTCATGGAATTGCCGAGTTTCGACGAGAGACGGTCGATGTCGTTGAGGTCGCCTACGATGGTGAGTCGGTCGCCCATCTGCAGGCGCAGGCCGGGGGTGGCCAGCAGGTCGACGCCGGCACGGTTCACACGGGTGCAGTTCACGTTGTAGCCCTTGTGGAGGCGGAGTGTGCCGAGCGATACACCATCGTATTCCGAACGGGTGACAACCACGCGGCGCGACACCACATTCTCCGGCGCGGCCTGATCCCAGTCGTCATCGTTCATCTCAATCGACGGGCCGAGTACGCTCTCGAAACTCTGGAGGTCGGTGGGGGTCATGCACACGTAGAGTTTGTCGCCCACACGCACCTGGGTGGATGATTTGGGGATGATTGTGGATCCGTCGGCCTGGAGTATACGCGACACCACGAACTCGCAGTGGATAATGTCGTGGAGCTGAAGCAGAGTCTTGCCGTTGATAAGGGGGTTGGTAACCTCGATTGAGGTGAGATAGGGCTTTGAACCGGAGTCCTCGAGCTCCGATTCGATAGCCTTGATTTCATTTTCGGTACGGATGTGGAAAATGACCTTGATGAGAAGCATGGCCGAGATAATGCCGAGCACGCCAAGGGGATATGCCGCGGCGTAGCCCATTGACATGGTATTGACGGCCTCGGGCGACGAGGCTGCCTGCTGGGCGGCGGCCAGACCGGGTGTGTTGGTCACCGCGCCCGACATCACGCCTACCAGGGCGTCGATCGAAGTCTCGCCGTCGATGAAGTAGATGGCCAGCACTATGCCCACGTTGAGCAATATGCCGAGCACGGCGAGCATGTTGAGCCTGATGCCACCCTCCTTGAATGAGGAGAAGAACGCCGGACCTACCTGGAGGCCGATGGCGAAGATAAACAGGATAAGGCCGAACTCGCGCACGAATTTAAGAACGTCGGCCTGCACGGTGTAGCCGAAATGGCCCATGAGGATGCCCACAAACAGCACGAAAGTCACGCCCAGTGAGATTCCGCCTATTTTGAGCTTTCCGAGATAGATACCGGCGGCAATCACAAACGACAGCAGCACCAGTGTGCTTGCCAGATTCGTGTTTCCCGGCCAGAAAAGGTCGTAAATAAAGTCCATGTTACTTTTTTACCTAAAATGTGATATATGGAAACTGTTGTTGTTATGCTTCTCGTTTTCCGGCTGCAAAGTTACGCTTTTTTTTCGAGATAGCCCCATTGCCGCACAAATTACATGCACGATATTTTTATTGTGACTACGGTGCATAAGCTCGATTCTCAAAATCGACAGAAATAATAATTTTTAACATTATTTAATGGAATTAATTTGATTTGGCATTTTGCTGGTTGTATCTTTGCTGTTGAATCATTTGTTCGCTGTTTTGATTAAATGTTTTGCATTTTTTTAGTTTTTATAAATTCATCGCAATATGAAAAGATCTCTACTCCTGCTTTTATTGACAATCCTCTCTATCCTCTTTGCCGAAGGGGAAACATTGCGGGTGTTGTCCGAGGTTGAGTATGATGGGGTTGTATATAAAGTCGCTGGGTGTGATTATAACGTGTTTTCGTATTGCCCGAACTTAAAAGAACTGATAATCGATGCTCCGATTGAACACCTCTATGGTATAGAGTGCAATGAATGTCCGAATCTCGAGAAACTGGAGCTTCCTTCCACGCTGAAGAGTTTAGGAGGCTTTGGTTGCTGTCCGAAATTGGTTGACGTGAAACTGCCGGCAGGTCTCGAGAGGATATACAGCAATACTTTTATCGGCAGTAAAATACGCAAGATTGTGTTCCCTGAAAAATTCAGGATTATCGAAGAAGGTGCCATGATGTACACTGCTATCGATGAACTCGAGTTCCGTGGCTTGAAGTTTGTTAATGAAGATGCATTTTCATATCTTGATGGTTCGCTCAAGGTGCTCAAGTTCCCACGGACACCGGGTGCGATTTCAATCAATTACAGGGCTTTTTCCTACAACGATTTTGAAGAAATCTGGATTGAGGATTGCGAAGACACTCAATACACATTCGGGATTGATTACGCGGCGTTCTATAATACTTCGGTAAAGCGTATCTTATGCAATTCGTCAAGGGTGCCTTCCTTGGGTGGACCATTTGACAGCCGTGTCATGTGCGAACAGGAGCCATATGACCCTTCAAGCGGGGAGGAGCCGTGGATTTTCCCGTTCAAGAATCCCTACAAGGGGATAATGAATCTTGCCGACCTCAAGGCTATCAAGTTGTATGTGCCCCAAAAGTGCATGGAGCTATATGCCGCGCATCATTACTGGGGGCACTTTGATATCGAGGAGATGGATTTTTCTGCGGGAGTGGCTGAAGTTCCGGCAGAGGCCACCGGCGTATTCAAGGCGTTGGCCGGCGAGGGGCTGATTGAGTTTGAGGCCGTTGAGGATGTGGATATCAATGTGTACGATGCATCGGGGCGCAGTGTGGCCATTGCCCGACTTGTCGCAGGCGACAACCGCACGCTGTCCCTCCCCGCTGGTATTTACATAGCCGTAGCTTCGGGCCACTCTGTCAAAGTAGCCGTAAGATAAAATCACTTGGCTGTCGCGCAAAGCTTTGCAGCCTGGCACATCGCTCCGCAGCAGTATGCCGGGCTGTAAATTTCATGTGGCACGGGTCAGTAGGTTTTCATAGGAGGGAAGAAGGCGTCGTCGTAATAGTCGATTGCGGGTGCGGCCTCTGTGCCGGTGACGGCGGCCACGTCGAAGCGGGGGCGCAGCGGCAGGTCGAACTGCTGCATGTAGGCCGAGGCGGCTCGTCCAAGCAGGGTCATTTTGCGCCGGGTTATGGCCTGGAGCGGGTCGTTGAAGTCGGTGCCGCGCGTTTTTACCTCTACAAATGCGATTTCGTCGCCGCGTGAGGCAACGATGTCGATTTCGAGGTGGCCTGTGCGCCAGTTGCAGTGGCGTATCGCCCATCCGCGTGCAGTAAGGTAGTCGGCCACGGCTTTCTCGCCCCAGGCTCCGGTTTGGTTGTGCTCGGCCATGTCAGAAAAGGGTTAGCTGAGGGTCGAGCAGCCGGAAGGTGGTGCGGTGGTGCGGTGTGGCGCCATGCGCCGCGATTGCGGCGCGGTGGGCTTTGGTGGGGTAGCCTTTGTTCACGTCCCATCCGTAGGCGGGGTGTTCGGCGGCGAGAGCGGTCATGTGGTCATCGCGGCAGGTCTTCGCCAGAATAGAGGCTGCGGCGATGTTGGCGAAACGTCCGTCCCCCTTGACGAAGGTGCGCCAGGGCAGGGAGCCGTAGGGCTTGAACCGGTTGCCGTCGACTATTACGCTTTCGGGGCGCACGCTAAGGGCGTCGAGGGCGCGGTGCATGGCCAGAATCGAGGCGTTGAGAATGTTGATTTCATCAATCTCCTGCTCCGAGCATGAGGCTACGGCCCAGGCCAGCGACTGCTCCCTGATGATTTCGCGCAGCTCAAGGCGACGCGCCTCGGTTAGTTTCTTTGAGTCGTTGAGCCAGGGGTGGCGGAAGTCGGGCGGCAGAATCACTGCGGCGGCATATACCGGGCCGGCCAGGCATCCTCGCCCGGCTTCGTCGCATCCGGCTTCGAGGCGTCCGGCCTCGAAGCGCGGTGGCAGCCATACTTCATCGGCGGCTTTCATCGGAGTGTCATATGGATTTGCGCCATGTGCAGCGGCGGCGGTGCTGGCGGTAATCGAAGTGTTCCCACTGGTTCTGCACCTTGGTATTGTCGGCCAGCTCGGGGTTGGTCTCGGCGTGCTCGAAGCCGTTTTTGTTGTAGTAGGGGATGAGGTCGGCGAAGAGCAGGGCGTTCACCCCTTTGTTCTGGTATTCGGGCTTGACGGCGATGAGCAGCAGGTCAACGGCTTTGGATTTGCCGCGCAGTGCCTTCAGCAGGTGCCACCATCCGGTGGGGTAGAGGCGCCCGCGGCTTTTCTGGAGGGCTTCGGAGAAAGACTGTATGGAGATGCCGATTCCTATGAGCCGGTCGTCGGCATCGGTGATGAGTGTGACCAGTTCGAGGTTGATGATGCCGAGATACATGTCGATGTAGTATTGTATCTGTTTAGGCGTCAGTGGGCTGTATCCGTAGAGTTGGTCGTAGGCCTCGTTGATTAGCTCGAAGAGAGCCACGCCGTAGTCCTCCTTTATTTTCTTGCGCGAGGTGTATTTCTTCACCTTGAGGTTGAAGCGGCGCTGCACAAGGTCGGCGATGCGCTGGTATTTTTCTGGGATGCGTTCGGGCACCTTGATGTAGAATTCCTTCCATTCGGCCTCGGGGGTGAATCCCAGGCGGCGCATATGTTCGGGATAGTAGGGGTAGTTGTAGATGGTGGCCATGGTGCCCACTTCGTCGAAGCCGAAAGTGAGCATCCCTTCGTGGTCCATGTCGGTGAATCCAAGGGGGCCTACCATTGAGTCCATCCCCTGGCGGCGCCCCCATTCGGACGCGGCTTTGAAGAGTGCCTCCGACACCTCATCGTCGTCAATAAAGTCAAGGAATCCGAAACGCATCGATTTCTGGCCGGTGCGCTCGTTGACCTGGTTGTTTATTATGCCGGTGATACGCCCCACGGGGCGGCCGTCGCGGTAGGCCATGAACGACTGCGCCGAGCAGAAGTCGAACGCCGGGTTTCTCGCGGGTGTGAGGGTGTTGATGTCGTCAAACATCAGTGGCGGCACGTAGTAGGGTGAATCCTTGTATAGGTCAGTGCCGAACTGCACATATTTCTTGAGGTCGCTTTTAGAGGTGGATATGGGGCGTATTTCTACCATTATTATATGGAGATGTGATGTTTAGGTGTTAAAGAACCGGCTGGCGCCAGCAGAACCAGCCAAGAATGGCCACCATCACGGCAAGGAATGCTATGATGATGATGAAAAGGCGCTTTTCGGAGCGTCCTTCCAGGGCGTTGCGCACCGTCTCGGTGTCGCGGTAGCGTGAGCCCGGGCGTGGATTCATGCATTTCTGAGCCACGGCCCGCAACCGCTGCGACTGGCACCCTGAGGCGTCAAGGGCCTCCTGGAGTATGCGGCCGTAGCTTTCGAGGTCCTCGGTGATGTCAGCGGGTGATAGCTGTTCGTGCTGGTCGAATCCCACGTCGATGATTTTCATGTTGTTGATATCCTGGGTGAATATCACGGTCTCGGGGCGTATGGGATGATGCACGATGTGGTTTTGCTGTATGTATGCGATGGCGTCGAGGAGGCTGACCGACAGTTTGCGTACCATTTCCTCAGTGAGCTTGCCTTCGTCGATGGCCTTTCGCAGCGATGTGCCGTAGACGTCGTCGGTGATGATGCACATGCCGAGTCCCGGCACTTCCTCGAAGTCGTTGATCATCACGATGTTCGGATGGCAGAGGTTATAACGCACGTCAAACTCCCGCTCCATCATGGCGCGGAAGTCTGGGTTGTCGCGGAACTCCGGCCTGAGGGTCTTGAGCATGACCCATTTGCCGTGCTTCTTGGCTGTGTAGACCTCGTAAAATTCCTCGTCCCATTCGGGAAGGTGCTCAATTTCGGTCCATTTTTCTTTTGGTGACAATCGTGTAGAGAGTATTTGTGGGTGACAGATTTGCCGATACAGGGACGCTACGTTCAGCTTCCGCGCATAGGTCTGAATTTCAGCTTTTGCGGACGCACCGTGGAGCGCCCCTGCGGTCTGACGTTATCTGACGGTTTTGAGATAGTGAGATGTTATTTGCCGTTTTTCTCGAACTGCGCCTGGCGCGTGTTGTCGAAATAGAGTATGTGCATGCGGTCGTTGCCCGGTAGGTTGAATTTCAGGGCATCGATCGGCCCTACCGTGGCGCGGTCAATGAGGTGGCTCACGCCGAGCACGTTGCGCATGATGCGCAGCATATCGGCCTCGGAGGTGACAACGAAAGGGGAGTGGACGTTTGTGCCGCGGCCGCTTTCGAGGATGGTGTTGGCTATCATGTCGCATCGGAAACCGAGGCGTGCGGTGCGCAGATGGTGGGCTGCGTCGTCGGCTCCTTTTTCAGAGGCCTCGAGTGCGAGAATGTTGAGCTCGAGCGACATTGGGTCCTGCTGGAGGGCTTTGTCGGCAAGCACGTAGGCCTGCTCGTAGTTTTTCTCTTCAAGGGCCCTGGTGATGTCGGAGTATTTAGCATCGGGGGCGTAGGCCGGTGTGAGTGCGGCGCCGTAGTAGAGGAATGAGAGCTCGTCGTTGGTGAGTGTGGTATCGGCGTTCTCGAAACGCTCCATTAGCTGGCGGTAGCGGTCGGGGTTCATTCGCATTTCCACTTCCATGGCGTTGTAGTCTACTTTGGCCTGTGCGCCGAAGAAACCGCCGATTACGGCGATGAGGATAAGTGCTATCTTTTTCAAAACAGAATCTTTTTGCGGTAATGTTGTTAGACGTTGTTTAAAATTCGATGTACGATTGTCTCCTATATATAACAAGGAGTATGTGGCAATGTTCGGCCTCAGGAGTGGATTGTGGCCGATTATTCCATATCTATTTCGGCTATCTCCATGATGGTGCGGGGGATAGCGGTATTGTCGCGCATGGCGGCGAATTTCTCGGCGCCCACGCCGATTGCGAATACGGGCACCACCACGCCGGTGTGCTTGGTCGAGGTCCATCCCACTCCGGCGTTGTCGTTGAGGATGCGGAATATCAGCGACGAGAAAGCGTTGAAGTTGGCGTAGAGCGTTTCTTCGTCGGGAGCGGAGTTGCGCTGCTCGAAAGTGCGGTCAAACATCTCCTCGATTTCTTTCTCCTGTTCGTCGGTCACGGCCACGGTGTTCCAGAATCCGAGATTTTCGGCGAGATATTCTTTCATGTCGGGCCATTTGTAGACCATGCGTGAGCGGAGTATCCCTTTGCAGTAGTCGGAGAAGGATTCTTTTGACACTTTCTGGCCGGTGAGCGCTTCCAGTGGCGCGGAGTAGCCGGTGGTGTTGTTGCCTGTCGACATGCCGCCGGTCTCGTGGTCGGCGGTAATCACAATCAGGGTCTCGTCGGGGTGGGCGAGGTAGAATTCGTGGGCCAGGTCTATGGCCTGATCGAAGTTGATGGTCTCGATTATGGCGGTGCCGCCGTCGTTGGCGTGGCCGGCGTGGTCAATGTTGCCCCCTTCGATCATCATGAAGAAGCGCTCCGGGCAGGTGCGCTGCATGTGGCGTATTCCGGCGGCTGTCATTCCGGGGAGGTTCAGCGCGCCGGGTATGGAGTCGATTGTGTAGCCTACGTTCCAGGGGCGCTCGGTGTCGGTGCTGAGCAGGAGCACGCGCGGCGATATGGTGTCGAGGTTCTCCATGCCGTAGGATATTTTCATGCCGTTGCGGGCGAAGTCGTCGAAAAGCCCGGTGTCGTTGCCGGCTTTGTCGGTGGTGCCGCGCAGGCCGGCGCCGGCAGCGAACTGGTAGCCTGAAGCGGCGAGCTGGCGCCCTATGGCAGTGTAGTCGCCACGGTTGGGCACATGGGCGTAGAATGCACCCGGGGTGGCGTCGTCAATGGCCACGGTTGTTATCAGACCGATGCCGTAGCCGTTGTCGAAGAGGGTTTTTGCAATCGATGTCACGGCCACGGTGTCGGGGTTCATGCCGAGCATGCTGTTCTTTGTCTTGTGGCCGGTGGCGAGTGCTGTGCCTGCCGCTGCCGAGTCGGTTACGTCGGATGATGCCGAGTGGGTGGTGGCGAACGATGCCACTGGAAACTGCATCATGGTCAGCGGCCGGTCGTTGTGCATCACTGCGCGGTTATAGACCTGTGCGTTGGTGATGTGGCCCATCCCCATGCCGTCGCCGATTATGTAGAATATGTATTTCGGAGCCTGGGCATATGTCTGTAAGGCTGCTGCCATCAGCGCTGCGGCTGCGATATTTCGTAGTTTCATTATGCGATATATTCAGATTGGTCAGTGGTTAGACTTTCGGTTTGGCGGATGGTTTACCGCATACGGAGCATCGGGTCGATAAACGAGCGGTCGTTGCACAGACGGGGCACTTTGCGCTGGCCGCCAAGTTTGCCGGTAGAGGCCAGCCATCGGTCGAAGAGGCCGGCTCCGGCGGGAATCACTTCGGCGCGGTCGAGGAATATGCCTCCGGCGCGCTTGGCCTGGTAGTCGGAGTTGCGGCGCTGAAGCTCGCTGTCGAGTATTGTGGCGAACTCCTCTATGTCGCGCGGCGCCCGGGCGAACTCGATCAGCCACTGGTGGCGTCCGCGGGTGCCGTCGGCGGCATATACCGGGGCGGCGGTGTAGTTGAGGGCTTCGGCTCCTGTCTGACGGCAGGCTTCGGCCAGGGCGGCGTCGGTGTTGTAGACCATCACCTCCTCGCCGAAAGCATTGATGAAGTGGCGTGTGCGTCCGGCGATGGTAACTGTCAGCGGTGAGGTGGAGTGAACCTGCACGGTATCGCCCAGGCGGTATCGCCACAGGCCGTTCGACGAGGTGATTACAAGTTCGTAGATTTTGCCGCATTCGGCCTCCCAGCATGGGATGGCTTGCGGCCTGGGTTCGCTCCATTCGCTTTCCGGGATGAGCTCATAGTAGGTGCCGGTGTTCATCAGCAGCTCCATCGGAGCCTCGCCGGGGGAGTGCTGCACACCGAAGAAACCTTCCGAGGCGTTGTAATTCTCCCAGTACCGCATCTTTGCGGGGTCGGTCAGGCGGGCGTACTGTCCGCGATAGGGTCCGAATGCTATGCCGCCGTGGAAGAATACTTCCAGGTGAGGCCATACGTCGTGGATGGTCGAGGCTCCCGAGGCTTTTATCACCTCTTTTATTACGGTGAGAAACCACGACGGCACTCCCGAGATGGAGCGTACGTCGGCCCGGCGCGAGGCCTCCACCAGCCGCGGCAGCTTCGTGGTCCAGTCCTCCATGAGGGCTGTCTTTTTCGAGGGGATGCGGAAGAGGTTGACCAGCGGATTGATACGGTCAATCAGCGTGGCCGAGAGGTCGCCCACTTTCACTCCGGTTTTCAGTCCGGGAATCTCGTTGGCGAAGCTGCCGCCGAGAATGAAGTTTTTGCCGCCGAACACGTGCGAATCGGGGTAGTGCTCCAGATATGACGCCAGCGAGTAGGCCGCTCCGGCGTAATGGCCGTGGTTGAGGGCCTGCGGGGTGACGGGCACGAACTTGCTCTTGCCGTCGGAGGTGCCCGACGACTGCGCGAAACGGCGGCATACTCCGGGCCACAGCACACCGCTCTCACCGCCGAGCATACGCTCCACCCAGGGGCGGATGTCGGGGTATGCCGTCAGCGGCTGGCGACTGAAGCCTGCCGCGCCTTTCACCGAGCCGAAACCGTGGGCAGCGCCCCAGGCGGTTTTCTCCCCCTGGCTCAGCAGCTTGCCCAGCAGCCGCTGCTGCGAGAGGGCACACTGCTCCTGGGCGCGTCTCTCTTCAATGAAGACGCGCCTCATAAACGGACGGCTTATAGGGGTAAAATCAATCATCTCGGTTGTTTGTATTCCTTGGGACAAATATCCTACAAATTTAACACTTTCTTCCCGTTTTACAGCAATCTTCACTTGAAAATTTTCACAATCCACAGGCGCCGGCAGTGGTTTTTAGCCGGAAACATATCTGTCAGGAGCGATTTATAAGGTGTGCTCTTGCGTCTTATATAGCAGAATCCGCCCCGCGATCTGAAAGAATGCATACAGATCGCGGGGCGGATACGGTGGGTTCAGGAAGGGAAGTGTTATCTCACCGCTACTTTGTGGACGGATGCCGGGGTTGTCACGATGTAGATGCCGGCTGCGGCGGGTATATCAGTCGTGCCGTTCACGGAGGCTGTTGCCACAACGGCGCCGGTGGCTCCGATAACCTTGATGGCGGTTTCCCTGTCAGTTTCGATGCGGATGTATCCGTCAATCGCCTTTACAGAGACTGGCTCCGATATGCCGGCGGCCTCGATAGCCGATCCGCCGTTGATATGTGCCTGATTGGACATGGCGCCGTTGTCGCCTGAAGTCAGCGGGAATACCGTATATGTATGCGGTGTGCCGTTGGTAACGTCGGTATCGGTGAAGCTGCCTCCGGCGGGGGCATTCTCGGCTATGAGATTGCCGTCGCGGTAGATGTTATATCCGTTTATCCCTTTGTCGGCCGATGCGGGGGCATATTCCAGGTCATCGAGCATTATGCCGAACACATCGTGCGATGCATACCTCAATGCGAAGTAGCGGGCGTCGGCTGGCAGTTCCGAGGTCATCCGTTTGTAGGCGATCATTGTTCCCGAAGGTGTTTCGGTCAGGCTTACCGATACTTTCATCCGTTCGAGAAGCTGGAACGATTCGCGGTCGGCTGTAGTTGTGGAATACATTACGTCGAGGGTCTCGTCGCCATAGAGGTCGCTCACCGGGCGTGCCTGGAAAGTGATGTACGACAGTCCGTTGATTTCGGGCGATATTAGCCAGTCGTCGGCCACCGGGGGGATATCAAGCTCATCGCCCGGGCAGTTGGCCATCAGGTAGCGGTCGCCGCCGAAAGGCAGGTAGGCTTCGCCGTAGCGCTGTTTCATGGTGGGACCGTCCCACACGGTCCATGAGCGTGGTGCGCCACCCATAGGGTCTTTTTCGCCGAAATTCCATGTCTGGTATTTGTCGCCGTCGATAACGGTGAAGCCGGCAATCATATCGGTGCGTTCAAACGGAGGCTCGTTCTCGAAACCTTCCGTAAGGAGGTTGGCTGCCGGTTCATTCCATGTCAGAACCACGCCTGATGGCGTTTCCGTAGCTGCAAGGTCGTGCACCATTACTTTACCGCCGCTTTTTATAACGATGGGAAGTGACATGAGGTTGTTGGTCTGGTCGCCGTCGCCTTCCACATCGATTCTGAAATTCAGGGTAGCCTGACCGAGCATCTGCGGCTCAGGGGTGAAATCCCACAAGAAGTCGTACGTGCTGAGCGGCTCCACGGGGGCCACCGGGAGTGTGGCATTTCCCGATGCTATGATCCTGCCGTCCTGCTCGATTTCAAATGTGGCGGCGGTGATTGAGGCGTCGTTGCGCCCGGGATTGTAGACGGTAGCGGAAAAACACTCGGGCTGACCGATAACAGGCGATTCGCCGGTCAGTGAATATACACCCAGGTCGGTTTCGAGCGAGTTGATGACAGTGTATTCCGAGATGAAGCCGATCTGGTAGTCCTCAGGGTCGAAATATCCGTCGAATGAGAGAAGTACCCAGGGCTGGTCGGCGCAGTCGTCGCCCAGAGGTATGTCTACAAGAGTGTATTTCTCTGCGGTGCGGTCAATTGTTATGTCGCTGACCTTGAACCAGTCTTTTTCGAGTGTCTGGGCGTACAGCGCCAGGTCGGGTGTCACCTCGCCCATGTATATCATCAGTTTCGCCGTGGGGGCTGTGGTGCCCTTGGTAGAGAATTTAGGCACTGACACGCGGGTGCGTGTGCCCACATGGTTGCTGAAAATAAGCGCCGGCTTATGGCCGATATTATATTTCTGGTCAATGATCGCAGGGTCGTTGACAGTCCAGGTCTGGCCTGTGTAGTCGGTATTGATATCCCAATTGGTTATCGGGTTATAGTTGAACTCTGTTGACGAGCAGCCGGTGAAGTCCTCAATCATCGGAAGTGTGTACGGGCGCCCTCCCAGACCTGCGATGGGGGTGACTACCTGGTTGTTCACACCGGCGGCGTTTTTGCATACCACACCGATTTTGACACGGCGCTGGATGCCGTCGTCGGGCATTGCCGTCTCGTAGAAGGTCTGATCCGTGGGGAGCGGCCCGATTTCGTTCCAGTAGTAGGTGTCCATACCCATGATATTGTTCATGAGTTCCTCATAGATTATGTAAGTGTTGCCGGTGGGCGATACGAATCCAAGGCCGTCGGCTGTGCGTGTGGGCGGATCCCACTCGAATCGTAGAGTCATGTTGTCGTCGGAGGCTTTGCACCGGGTATTTGTCACAGCCCCCGGTATGCTCACGCCGGTGTAGACCTGTACTGTAGCCGACTGGCCGCAGTTTTCATCTATGAACGTGGTCATGGTTATTTCGTTGACACCTTGTACTGTGGCGAGGTCTGCTATCATGCATGTGGCGCCCGGAGCACCGGTGGTTTCCTTGGTGTCGACCCCCGATGAGGCCACGGCGCGCACCACAACATCGGCCGGCAGGTCATTGCCTTTTACATCCTTGTCAGGCATGTAGAATACCAGCGAGGCGGTCAGTTCACCGTTACGCCCAGGTGTGGCGGCTATGTTTGTCACGCTGGCCGGTGCATCGACAGTGGCCTGCTGCTTGGTCACTGAGATATTGGCCAGGTAAATGCCCAGAGACTTGTCATTCGACGATATTATATGGAAGCCGATGTAATACTGGCCCGCACCGGGCACAGAAAACATCTGCGAGAAGGGCTTGAGTTTGCCGTCCTTGTTGTTTTCCTTGGTGATATGTGTGTCGCCGATGATCAGTTCGGTCATGGCCTGGGCGTTTGGAGCGTTTCCGAGTCTCACTTCAAAAACCTCGTCAAGCCCGTAGTAGCTTGAAAATGTGCTGCGGGCCGCATCGAATTTCAGTTCGTACAGCGCATTTGCGTCCGAGAAGTCGATGGCCGGCATGAACAGCCAGTCGTCATAAGGCCGTTCGGACGACGCGTCATCGTTCTTGGCCACGTTTGAGTAGAACACCGTCTGCTTGTTGGTCTTCGTTTCATTGTGGAAACCCCATGTCACGTTGTCGTGATTGTTGTCAGCCACAGTGAAAAGGGCCGCTTCGGTCTCGGTAGGGGTGTATGACACCATCGGCTCGGTGGCATGTGATGCCGAGAGCACCGTTGCGAGCATTAGCGCTCCGAAGAGTGTGTTGCTTCTTTTCATTGATACGGTATTAAATATGTGACAAAAATTGAATTTGGCTCGTGTTTTTCCTGTTGACAGCGTTATCCTGTAAAAGTCATGATAACTCCTCGGAGACGATGCCAAAGTTAAGAATAAATTTCGATAGAGCAAATTTTTTTAGGAAAGAGTTGTGGAATGCCGCGTGAATTTTTGATGGGATATTGGGGCGTATTTATGAAATTTTGTTAACTTTGCCGTTGGAATCGCCGTGAACTGTTGCGGCGTGACGTTATAGAGTTACTTACCATGGTATTATCAATGACAGGTTTCGGCAGCGCCGTTGTCGAATTCAATAACAAGAAATTTACATTTGAGGTAAAGTCGCTTAACTCCAAACAGTTGGATTTGACGATGCGTGTGCCGGCGGGCTATCGCTCCATAGAGTCGGATATGCGGGCCATCGCCGCCCGACGCCTTGAGCGCGGCAAGGCCGAGCTTACGATGTATGTGGAGAATATCGGCAACGAGGGCGCCGTGCAGCTCAACGTGGAGGCGATGGCGGCCTATAAGGCTCAGATTATGGCAGCCTCGGAGCGTCTTGGCATACCCGAGCCGTCCGACTGGTATTCGGTGCTGCTGCGTTTCTCCGACACCGTAAAAGGGGAGGCCGTGGCCGAGCTTTCCGATGATGAGCGCGCCGCCATTCTCGACGGTGTGAGCCGCGCCGTGGAGCAACTGATGGAATACCGTGCCGTGGAAGGGAAAAAACTCGACGACTTTTTCCGCTGCCGCATAGCCCGTATCACGGAACTGCTGGCCGAAGTGCCCCGCTACGAGAGCGAACGCGTGGCGAAAATCTACGCGCGCATCGAGGAGGGGCTGAAGTCTATACCTCAGGTGCAGTACGACAAGGGACGCCTGGAGCAGGAGATGATTTTCTACATCGAGAAGCTCGATGTCAACGAAGAAAAGCAGCGTCTGGCCCAGCACCTGCGTTACTTCCTGGAAACCCTTGACGGCGCTCCCGGCCAGGGCAAGAAGCTCGGGTTCATCTCGCAGGAAATGGGGCGCGAAATCAATACCCTCGGCTCGAAGAGCAACCACGCCGAGATGCAGATTCTCGTTGTGAAGATGAAGGACGAGCTCGAACAGATCAAGGAGCAGGTGCTCAATGCCATGTAACCTACAAACCTGATATAAACGATGAAAAAAGGGAAACTTATAATAATCTCCGCCCCCTCGGGTTGCGGCAAATCAACGATTATAGGCGATATAATGGACCGCGGGGAGCTCCCGATGGAATTCTCCGTATCGGCCACAAACCGCAAGCCGCGTGCCGGCGAGGTCAACGGGGTGAACTATCACTTCCTTTCCGACCAGGAGTTTCATGACCTCATAGCCCAGAATGCTTTTGTGGAATACGAGCAGGTTTACCCCGGCCGCTACTATGGCACTCTGCGCTCCGAGATACAGAACCGCGTGGAGAGCGGCCACAACGTGATACTCGACATCGATGTGCATGGCGGCGTAAATGTACGCGAGCAGTTCGGCGACGATGCCGTGAGCATCTTCATCGAGCCGCCGTCGGTCGACGAGCTGCGCCGCCGTCTCAACCAGCGCGGCAGCGATTCGCCCGAGGCCATAGAGGAGCGTGTGGGCCGCGCCGAGTATGAGCTCGGTTTCCGCGACCGCTTCGACTATGTGGTGACCAACGACGAGCTCCCCCGCGCTATCGCTCAGGTGGAGAAAATCATCGGCGACTTCCTGGCACGGTGACCACGGTAGGGATTTTCGGCGGCTCGTTCAACCCGCCGCATCTGGGGCATACCGCCCTGGCCTCAGCGGTAGTGGAGGCGGGTATGGCCGATGAGGTATGGATGGTGCTCTCCCCGCTCAATCCGCTCAAGCATAACCCCGCGGAGCTTGCCCCTGATGCCGACCGCTGGGCCATGCTCCGTCTCGCAGTAGACGGGTATGAGTGTCTGAAAGCCTGCGATGTGGAGCTTTCGATGCCACGTCCGTCCTATACCATCGACACCATGCGGCGCCTCGCGGAGCTGTATCCCGACACTCGCTTCCGCCTCATCATAGGGCAGGATAACTGGGAGATTTTCCCCTCCTGGCGCGATGCCGACGAGCTGGCGCGCCTTTACGCGCCGATAGTCTACCGCCGCGGAGCCGACGCTCCCCCGGTGACCGGAGCCGACACTCTGCCCGGAGCGCCGCTGCTGCCGGTGTCGTCAACGATGGTGCGCCGCGCCGTGGCCGCCGGCGAGCCGGTGAACAATATGGTGGCTCCGGAGGTATATAGATATATTATGCAACATAATTTATACAGAAAATTATGAGTTCGTTAAGACCCAACACAGTGGCGTTCATAGGATTGTGTAATGAATTCCGGATTGCCATGGAGTCGGCGCGCGAAGCTGAGCGCGACTGTTTCGTCGACAGTATGCTGCGCCTGCTGCCGCGCATCTATATATCGGCCACCGACCTGCGTCCCGACTCTGTTACGGAGCCGGAGGAGGCATATCTTGCCGAAGCGCTCGACGAGGATTATTACGAGTCGGTGCGCCGCAGTGTTGAGGCCCTGCTCGGCCCCGACGATGTATATCTGGAGGTGTTCGAGGAGGATATGAAGTACTCCGACACCCCTGTGGCGGCCTCTGTTTCGGAGGGGTTGGCCGATATATTTCAGGTGGTGTTCAATTTCCTGCACACGGCAAGCGAGGCCACCGACGAGACAATGGCCCTGGCGGTAAGCGCCATGACCGACGATTTCCGATCCTACTGGAGCGCCACACTCTGCAATGTGCTCCGTGCTCTTAATCATCTACGCTACAACCACACCGAAGAATTCTGACCCAATGACCGCCGCCGAACGCATCGAGGAGCTCCGCAGGGAGATTAACCGCCACAACCATAACTATTACGTGCTCAACGCTCCGGAGATTTCCGACCGCGATTTCGATATGCTCCTCAAAGAGCTTGAGGCGCTGGAGAAAGAGCATCCGGAATTTGCCGACCCCCTTTCGCCTACGCAGCGCGTGGGGTCCGACCTTGTGCAGGGGTTCGAGTCGGCAGAGCATATACACCCGATGCTGTCGCTCTCCAACACATACTCTATCGGGGAGGTCGATGAATGGTTCGGCCGTGTGAGCCAGGGGCTTGGCGGCGAAGAGTTTGATGTTGTGGGCGAAATGAAATTCGACGGCACATCGATATCGCTCATCTATGAGGACGGACGCCTTGTGCGGGCCGTGACGCGCGGCGACGGCGTACGGGGCGATGTGGTTACGGCCAATGTTAAGACCATCAAATCGATACCTCTTCAGCTCCAGGGCGAAGGCTGGCCGCGTTTCTTTGAGATACGAGGCGAGATTCTGATGCCCTGGAAGGAGTTCGAGCGCCTCAACCGCGAGCGCGAGTTCAACGAGGAGCCGCTCTTTGCCAACCCGCGCAA
Source organism: Muribaculaceae bacterium Isolate-013 (NCI) (assembly GCA_004102785.1). Lineage (GTDB taxonomy): Bacteria > Bacteroidota > Bacteroidia > Bacteroidales > Muribaculaceae > UBA7173. The sequence goes on along the minus strand of SCEJ01000034.1, from coordinate 1,856 downwards.
TGCCGCCGCCGGCACTCTCAAGACACTCGACACCCGCGAGGTGGCACGCCGCGGGCTGGATGCCTATTTTTATTACCTCATAGGGCCGGAGCTCCCTGCCGACAACCATTTCGACAACATGATGGCCGCCCGCCGCTGGGGCTTCAAGGTGTCGGATATAATGACCCGGCTCCATTCGCTCGAGGAGGTCGACAGTTTTATCTCACACTGGGATGTGCGGCGCAAGGAGCTCCCTGTTGCCACCGACGGGCTGGTGTTCAAGGTCAATTCCCTCCGCCAGCAGCTCAACCTGGGTTTCACCGCCAAGTCGCCGCGATGGGCCATAGCCTATAAGTTCGCGGCCGAAAGGGCGCTGACAAAGCTGCGGTTCGTATCGTTCGAGGTAGGGCGCATGGGCATCGTCACCCCGGTGGCGAACCTCGAGCCGGTGTTGTTGTCGGGAACCGTTGTGAAGCGGGCTTCGCTCCACAACGAGGATATAATCCGCAGCCTCGACATTCACGAAGGGGATATGCTCTATGTGGAGAAAGGGGGAGAGATTATCCCAAAAATCACCGGAGTCGACCAAAGCGGACGCCGGCCGGGAGCGCTCCCGGTGGAGTTTGTGAGCCATTGCCCCGCCTGCGGCGCGCCGCTGGTGCGTGTGGAGGGGGAAGCCGCATGGCAGTGTCCCGACAAATTCGGCTGCCCGCCGCAGATTGCCGGGCGCGTGGAGCATTTCGTGGGGCGAAAAATGATGAACATCGACGGTGTGGGCGAGGAGACCGCCCAGCTCTTCATGAATGCCGGACTGGTGCGCAATATCGCCGACCTCTATGACCTCACTATGGCCGATATGATGCGTCTGCCGGGCTTCGGCGAGCGCTCGGCCCGTAAGGTGCTCGATTCGCTTGAGGCATCGAAAACGGTGCCGTTCGATCGCGTGGTCTATGCCCTGTCGATTCCTTTCGTGGGGGATACCGTGGCAAAGAAAATCACCCGGGCATTCCCCTCCATCGACCTGCTGATGCAGGCATCTGCCGCCGAGCTTGCCGCCACAAAGGATATAGGTCCGCGCATAGCCGACTCTGTAATCGAATATTTCGCAAATCCGGCAAACCGCTCCATCGTCGAACGTTTGCGCGCCGCCGGGTTGCAGATGGAGGCCGTTGTGGCCGACGATGCGCGGCAGACCGACCTGCTGGCCGGGAAGTCGGTGGTGATTTCGGGCACATTCACCCGCCATTCGCGCGATGAGTACAAGGAACTAATTGAGCGCAACGGAGGGAAGAATGTAGGCTCCATATCGAAGAAAACCGACTTTGTGCTCGCCGGCGACAACATGGGCCCGTCGAAGCGCGACAAGGCGACCTCGCTCGGCATCCCCCTCGTCGATGAAGATACATTCCTGAAAATGATCGGGGAGTGACCGCTTTGCCTGATATTGCGGTGCGTTTATGTTTCTTATTGGATTTCTCATGACCGGATTTACAAGTTTGCGCAATTTAATGATTATCGTGCTGTGCGGCATCGGACTTGCCGGAGCAGTCTGCGGCTGTTCCGGCAAGGGCGTCAGGCCCGCGTCGGCAGAGGAATTGTCGCTGGCTGTGGCATCGCTCGATTCCGGCCGGAGCCGGATTGCTGCCGGCGGCCGGATGTTCAAGGTCGTTGTGAAGTAAACACGGAGATTTTCACATCATCTATATGCTTTCGGGGCATGCAGCCGACACCCGGCTGCATGCCCCGATTGGTCGTTCGCCCGACATGGGCATAATCTAACGGGTGAAAGTCCCGAGCGCGCCCCGATAGCGGGAAGCACATAGTCCGAGGCAACGGTGTCTACCGTGAGGAGAATCGAAAGGAAGCTAAGGACAAAA